>JBFXKO010000021.1:0-67075 GCA_050173715.1 Sedimentibacter sp. | reverse complement strand
TTGCTCCGCTAAGTGCAACCAGTCCGTTTGAAAGCATCAGGCCTATGAGCTTATATTTGTTGGAATCCTCCCCCAAGGATTTAACCAATGTTTCATTGTCTCCTGTTGCTATTAGTAGGTATCCTATTTCTGTTTTCAAGAATATATCCATTGCTATTTTTACTGCTGCTGCAATGATTATTAAAATAATTATTACTTCGGTGTTGTCAAATATGGAGCTGTAGTTGAATAGTCCCACATTTGATTTACCGTTTAATCTTAAATTGACAGAATACAAAATTGTCATGGTAAGTATTCCTGATAAAAGCGCTTTAATTTTCAATTTAATGTTTAAAGTATAGGTTATGAGTCCTGCCAATGTTCCTAAAAAAAACGCCAATATTGTGCTTGTAGCTGGGCTTAGTCCTGAGGTTATAAGCTTTGCAAATATAAATGCTCCCATGGGGAATGTTCCTTCTACAGACATATCTGCAAAGTCCAGAATTTTAAAGGTTATGGTTACTCCTATTGCAAGGACTGAAAATATCAGCCCTTGCTCTATTGATGTCAATATTAATGTGTTCATAAATAACTTCCTTTCTAATATCTATTGTTCTATATACTTTGCTCCTACGAATGCTTTGTTATCCTTTGTTAATTCTAATGCTTCCATAGAAATTTTAATTTTTATTTATAAATAAACTTTGGCCAAAGTTTAGATAATACATTATCGTGAAGCGTAGTCGCAGGCTCCATCGCAATTTTATTTGCTCCCTGCCGGTCGCATAAAATTGGATTGCGCTGCGTTTGACCTACCATCCATTTTTCAGAAAAAAAACTCTGAAAAATGGGGTTAGGTCATAAAAAAAAATCTTTCATTCCTATAAACACATTTGTCTGCAACTGTGCTTATAGGGACGAAAGATTCCGCGGTACCACCCTAATTATGATATATAAATATCATCACTTCAAAGTCTGTCAACTTCTAACTCTGTAACGTGAGTTCACGTATCCGCCTACTTGGATTTCCTTTGAACGGATATGCTCCGCAGTGAATATTACATATTTTATTCAATGTTGGCTTTCACCTTGCCCAACTCTCTGTGAATGATAAAAATATCTTTCTCTGCTTCAACGCATTAACTATTTTTTAATTATTTGTATAATATGTCATTAATCAAATTTTGTCAACTACCAATTTATGGTTAATTTTTATATATTAAACATTTAGCTAATATAATCTACAATGGAAATACAATATATTAAGAAAAAGCAATTGCTGCTTTGTGGCAAATCAATTGCTTTTCCACTGTCTATCTATTGTTATTTAACCACTATGTTGTATATTTTTCCTGCAACATATATTTCTTTTACTACTGTCTTTCCTTCAAGATATTTATTGATATTTTCATCTTCTACTGCTAATTTTCTTGCAGATTCGACATCAGCATCCTTTGACACCATGATTTTTCCTCTAACCTTGCCGCTTACCTGTACAGGAAGCTCAATAACGTCATCTACTGTTTTTTCTTCATCCCATTCAGGCCAACTTGATTGGTTAAGCATTCCACCAAAATTCATTTCTTCCCAAATTTCTTCTGTAATGTGTGGAGCCACCGGATTTAACAGCGTTATAAATACTTTCAGCTCGTCTTTTGTAATATAGTTGTCGCTTGTTACTTCATTTACAAAGCTCATCATGGCAGCAATAGCCGTATTATACTTCATAGCTTCATAATCTTCCGTTACTTTTTTAATTGTTTTGTGCATCAATGACATATGTTTTTCAGAATAACCTTCCTCATCAGTAACCATCTCCTGAAGCTTCCATGTTCTATCAAGGAATCTCTTGCAGCCCTTAACGCTTGAATCATTCCATATAGCATATTTTTCATAATCGCCTATGAACATGATGTATGTTCTTAAGGTGTCTGCACCAAATTCTTCGATTATATCATTAGGATTTACTACATTTCCTCTGGATTTGGACATTTTTTCTCCATCTGAGCCAAGAATCAAGCCTTGAGCTGTACGCTTAGCATATGGTTCTTTAAATGGAACTGCACCGATGTCATATAGGAATCTGTGCCAGAATCTTGAATAGATCAAGTGTCTTGTAACATGCTCCATTCCACCATTGTACCAATCAACAGGTCCCCAATAATCAAATTTCTCCTTTGAAGCTATGGCATCATGGTTTCTAGGGTCAATATATCTTAAGAAATACCATGACGAACCTGCCCATTGAGGCATTGTGTCAGTTTCTCTTTTTGCATCACCGCCGCAAACAGGGCATTTTACATTTACCCATTCAGGAATATTAGCAAGAGGTGATTCTCCAGTATCAGTAGGTTGATATTTTTCTACATCAGGGAGCTTCAAAGGCAGCTCCTCTTCAGGAACAGGCACCATTCCGCAATGAGGACAATGAATTATTGGAATAGGCTCTCCCCAATATCTTTGTCTGTTGAATGCCCAGTCCTTCATTTTATAATTGGTCCTAGGTTCTCCGAGATTGTTTGTTTTTAAGTACTCAATCATTTTATCAATTGCTTCTTTAACTCTCAAGCCATTTAAGAATCCTGAATTTACCATTATGCCATCATCAACGTTTGTATAAACTTCTTCTTGCACATTTCCGCCTTCAATAACCTCAATTATTGGAATATTAAATTTCTTTGCAAATTCCCAGTCTCTTGAATCATGCGCAGGAACCCCCATGATGGCTCCTGTTCCATAACCCATCATTACATAATCTGCCACCCAGATAGGAATTTCATTTCCAGATACAGGACTTATTGCAGATAGACCTTTAATTTCAACACCTGTTTTATCCTTTGCAAGCTGAACTCTTTCAAATTCAGTTTTCTTTTTTGATTGTTCCTGGTAGTCATGAATTTCATCAAGGTTAGTAATCTTGTCTGCATATTTTTCCAGATATGGATGTTCAGGAGCCATAACCATGTATGTTACTCCAAACAATGTATCAGGTCTTGTAGTAAATACTCTCAATGTATCTTGAGTGTCCTTTAATTTGAAGTCAACCTCTGCACCATATGAACGACCAATCCAGTTTTCCTGTTCCAATCTTATTCTAGGTAGATAATTGACTTCATTTAATCCATCCAACAATTTATCAGCATATTCTCTTATTTTCAAAAACCATACATCTTTTTCCATCTGCACAACTTCATTTCCGCAACGGTCACATACACCGTTTTGTGAATCCTCGTTTGCAAGTACAACCTTGCAATGGTTACAGAAGTTTACGTATGATTTGTCCTTGAATGCAAGCCCGTGCTTAAATAACTGTAAGAATATCCACTGTGTCCATTTGAAATATTCAGGGTCTGTAGTATCAACAGTTCTAGACCAATCAAAGGAATAGCCTGCTGCCTTTAACTGCTGAGTAAACACCTTTATATTTCTGTCTGTTACTACTCTTGGATGAATTCCTGTCTGAATTGCATAGTTTTCTGTAGGAAGTCCGAAGGCATCCCATCCAATAGGGAATAATACATTGTACCCTTCTAACCTTCTTTTTCTTGATATAACCTCAAGAGATGTGTACGCACGTATGTGTCCAACATGCAGACCTACTCCTGATGGGTATGGAAATTCCACCAAACCGTAAAATTTCTTTTTGTCAGAATTGTCTAAAGCTTTAAATGTTTCATTCTTTTCCCATATATCCTGCCATTTCTTTTCAATAGAACTAGGATTGTATGATTTCATATTGATCCTCCATTTTTTTGATTTAAGGGCTGCGGTATTTTAACAAAAAAAATAATCCCTCCCATGCTGGGACGAAGACTATCCGCGGTACCACCCAAATTAGGCATTATGCCTCACTCTATTATGTAACGGTTTTATCCGTTTGAAACTACTTTATTCGCTTCAAATACTCATGGACGAGTTCAGTCCTCATATTACTGCCTTTCACCAAATAAACAGCTCTCTTAAAATATGTACAAACCTACTGCTTCCAATCACAGTAATTTATTCACTTTCTTCCGATTATAACAGAACGCATTTTTTAATGCAATAACAATTTTCAATTATCAATTAAAAATTGATTATAAGTGCATTATATGATAAAATTTCCTAAATGTCATTAAAGATGAGGTACAATATGAGAAATTTAAAATTGCAAAAAAATATCATTATTTATATTTTAACGCTTTTATTTTCAGTAATATTTATAATTGTAGGATACAAAATAAACAAAGTTGAATTAAAACATGAAGGAACTGCTAAATTTTATCGGGCAGAGGTTATATCCATTGAAGAGGTCACGGAAGAGGAAATAGATTACGGTTATGAGAAAATGTCTGCAATTGCTGTTCGTTTTACAGCAGAAATCAAAAACTCCGATTTAAAAAACAAAAAAGTTGAAGCATTTCAGTTTATTGATGAAGCTGTTGAAATAAATCCAAAACAAATTGAAATCGGGGATGACATCTTGATTTCAGAGCTTAGTTCAAGAACAAATATTGAAGAAAACCAATGGACTTTCATGGAGTACTACAGAACTGATTCCCTTATAATTATTGCAGCATTATTTTTTGTATTGCTGGTTTTATTCTGCAGAAAAAAAGGAATTAATACCATCATATCATTAGTTATTACATGCCTTGCAATATTTATGGTTTTCATTCCTTCAATTTTGAATGGTAAAAACATTTATATATCTTCAGTAATAATTTGTATTTTCATTATATTTACAAGCCTATTTATAATTCACGGAGCACATAAGAAAACCTTGTGCACCATAGTTGGGAATTTAGGCGGCCTAGCTGCTGCAGGCATACTTTCATATGTTATAAGCAATTATCTTAATCTTACAGGATTAATAGATCAGGATTCCATATTTTTATTGATGATAAATTCTGACAATCCAATTGATTTGAAAGCAATTTTATGGAGCAGTATAGTAATAGGTTCACTTGGAGCAGTCATGGACATTTCTATGTCAATAGCCTCTGCAACAAATGAACTTGCAGAAAATATAGAAAATAAAAACTTTAAGGTTTTCTTGAGATCAGGCTTAAACATTGGGCAGGATTCAATAGGAACAATGACTAACACATTGGTGCTTGCATATATAGGAAGTTCATTATCCATAGTGCTATTGATGATGGTATACAACAGTGATTTCTTGCAGCTCATAAATCTTGAAATGATTGTATATGAAATATTGCAGGCTATTATTGGAAGCATGGGAATATTGCTTGCAATACCCATTACATCCGTGTTTTCGGCCTACATATTCAACCGATGACAATAGGAATCTGATTACTTCAGGTTTCTATTGTTATTATTCTACTGGTTTTTTTCTTAATATTGTACCCAACCATTATAAAAATAAGACGGACAATATGTCCGCCCAATCTATGAAAAAATTATTAGCTTGCTTTTTTATCAGAATCATTCATATCAACTTCTAATTCCTTAGAAATTTTATTTGAATATCCTTTGAAATTATTTATAGCTTCTCCTAATGATTTTCCTACTTCCGGCAATTTTGATGGTCCAAAAATAACCAATGCAATTGCCAGTATAAGGATTAATTCTCCTGCTCCTAATCTGCCAAACATATTTTTCTCCTTTCTTACATCGCTATTCTTTCTTCATACATGTACACAATCGGACTTGAGGATACTACTCTTCCTATCACTGTAATACCCAAGCTTTCTGCCAGTTCCAAAGCTGAAGTAGTTGGTATACTCCTTGATGCTATGAAAGGGCATGAAACATTTGCCGCCTTTAGTACCATATCCGTGGAAATTCTTCCAGTTGTTATTATCATGGAATTTTTGAAATCTACATTTTTCATTATAGCTTTTCCTATAACTTTGTCAACTGCATTATGTCTTCCCACATCTTCACACAAAGCCAACAGTTCATTGCCGTCTGATACAGCAGCACAGTGCATGCCGCCGTATTTTTTATACATGTACGCTTTGCTGAACATCTTTATGGCAAGTTCTTTTATTTCTTCCATTGAAATATGAAAATCAGACTCAATTTTCGGTAGATTTACTATTGATTCATTAAATTTTATGCCGCTTCCGCAACCGCTGGATAGTACAGTGTTCAATTCAATGCCTTTAAAATCCACCTCCTGAGAGGTAGATGCAAATATCATTTTCATGTCTTTGCATGCTCCCAGGGAAGATAGTTCATTTAAACTTTTTATTATGCCACGGCTGTAAAGGTGACCTATAGCCAACTCCTTAAGTTCATTAAGAGTACACATGAAAGTTACTAGATTTTTGCCGTTCAGCAAAAATTCTACAGGTTCTTCTTCACATATATTTACTTTTTGTAAAGCAATAGTTTCTTTCATAATTCTCTCCTTATTGACTTTCCACACGAGTAACCTCTTGCAGCTCTGTCAAAGCATCAGCGTAAGACTGTGATAAATATTTATCTGAATACACGCATATTACTCCGTTTGAAGCTTTTGATTCCTTTATATCCTTGTAGTCATCCAAGCTGTTAAGCTGCTTGTATATTTCAGCTAATTCAGTCTTACTCAAATTATATGGTTCATTGAGGAAGACATTTGAATTTGTTGTTTTTGGATATCTTTTTGAATCAGTCCTTATTCTGTCAGCAACCATATTCAGTATATCTTTTTCTTCAATGCGATACAGCAATTTAGCATAATTATCATTCATTTCCTTTTTCGAATAAAAATATCTGCTTTCTTTGCCTTTCATTTCCGCAATGTCATTGAATTCTTCATTGCTGAACAATTTTTCAAAGAAAATTTCTTTGTCTTCTTCTTTTAAACTAATGGGCTCTGTAAAAAAATCATCATATTTTATGAACTTGCCTTTTGATGAGTTTTCTCTTATATACTTTGCCGTAAACTCCAAATTTTCTTGAAGAATTTCGTCATTTATATTTTCTGTTGACAATATAATTCCTCCTTGTTAAAGGATTATGCTGGCAACAAACCTAATCTGTCAAGTTCGTCAGCAACGTCCTTCATGTTTAATCTTTCTAATGTTGCTCTTGTTGGAGCTCCAGTTTTTTCGTCCCAACCCATTTCTTTGTAGAACATTGTTAATGCTAACTGCATGTCATCACGATCCATTTTTATTGTTCCTTCAGTAAATGGTTTTTTATCAGGATCAATGTCAAATACCCAGTTAACCATTAAATCATGCTTGCCTCTCATGTCAGTTGTGCCCATTTCTTTTACAGTCAATGCTCTGTGCAGTGTAAATACTCTTTCTCCCATTAAATCCAATTCTTCTTCTGTTGTATCTATTCCTGTTACAACTGAGAAATATTTAGATTCCAATGAAGTATCTCCCATGTACTCTCTTTCTTTTAATGGAGAAGCTGTCAATGGCCACATCCAGTTGCACAATGTCAATGAGTCATGGAGGCAATTTCTAATAACACCATATTTTGCAAACTTAGCTTTATACTGGTTCATTGGAGTATAATTTGCTGGTGGATCAATAGCATCCCCTGAACCCCATAATTTTTCTGCTATTTTCTTTAATATATCAACAGGAAGTCCTGAACTTATGAAATTTTGATGAGAATGGCTCTGAGCATCTCTGTTGAACATACAGTTGATTATAGCTCCTACCTGGTAAGATTCATCACTTGCATGGTGTTTTGGGAATCCTAAAGGTGACCACATGCTATATTTCTTAGTATCCCAGTAATCAGCTCCAAAGTTCCATCTCTTTGCAATATTGTATGTTCCGTCTCCTAAATGGCTGAATTCGCCTTCCTTAAATGTAATTCTTCTGTAGAATTCTTTAAGGAATGCAGGGTCTCCTGCTTCTAATAAATTCCAAGGTATGCTGTTGTATTCTTCTTCAGGAAGTACATTTTTCAGTATTCCTGATTCATAAGCATATTGGAAGTCTCTTCCAATACTACCGTAATTGCACCATACGCCATAGTCATCAGCCAATTGTGAACCAAGTGCTCTGGTAATCATGTTGCCATCGCCTTCTTCTTTCTGGTCTTTAGTGCCCTTAAACATTACACCAGCAGGTGAGAACCATCCCATGCAAGTATTTGCTGCATAAGGAGATACTCCATATTGTTCAAGCTGAGGTATGTTCATTTGAGCATGACATCTGATTGGACATGACTGGCATCCGCCCATTCTTACTGTATATTTTGCTGCAACAGGACCTAAATCCTTTATTGATTTCATTGTTCTGTATCCAACTTTGTTCACATCCCCAGGTGCTGCAATTCCTGTATCAATATTGCCTTCGGAAGCTCCCCAGTGAAGTCCTTCTCTTGCAGTCCAACGGCTGTTTTCATATACAAATTCTGACCAAGGCTGTGGAGTGCTTGGAACAACGTGCTGGTTGTTAGCGCCTACTATTTCTTTCATTACATAGGCATCCAAATCCATCAATTCTTTTTTGTCTTTGCCTATTTTTACTGAACCTGTTCCCTTAACACCGATAGCTTTAAGTTTCTTAGAACCAAAGACTGCTCCGTGACCACCTGCAGAGTGTGATGAACCGTTCATTATTACTGCCAGATTAACAAGATTTTCTCCAGCCTGTCCAATTGCAGCAACACAAGACTCCTTGCCCATTACAGATCCAATAACTGCAGTTGTGTTGTAAATACCTGTTCTCCAAAGTGATGAAGCATCTTCTAAAGTTACCTTATCGTCTTCTATTCTAAGCCAAACCGGTCTGCTTGATGCTCCTTCTACGATTATAGCATCCCAACCTGCATATTTTAAGAACGCTGCAAAATTTCCACCCATATGGCTGTCTGTTACCAGGTTCATGTCCGTTCCAGGATATAATGATGTAATGTTTGTTCTTGAGCTCATTGGAACACCGCTTCCGCAAAGCGGACCTGTTCCAACAACTATTTTGTTTTCTGGATCATATGGTTTTGTTCCAGCAGGTACTTCATCGAAAAGAACCTTGTAACCAATTCCCATACCACCTATAAAATCTTGATATTTGCTAGTTTCTTCTATACTTATTTTTCCGTTTGTTAGATTTACTCTTAATATTTTACCAGCCCAGCCTCCTGTAGCCATATTCTTTCCTCCAAATCTTAAATTTATTTTATAATCCTAATTATGTATTATTATTTAAACTGCTGTATATCCTAATTTGCGCATAGCGTATTTAACTTCATCCCAAGCTACTATTCTTAAAGCTCCTGTTGGGCAGTTTGCTGCACAAGTTCCACAGTTAACGCATTTAGTTGATTTTTGCGTTTCTGGATCAACAGTAGGAATATGCCATGGACATGCTTTTGTACAAGTTCCGCATCCTACACATTTTTCAGTATTAACAACTCTTGCACCTATTTCATTAGCCTCAATAGCATCAACTGGACAGGCTTTTTTGCAATATGGTTCTGCACATTGTCTGCATGTTTCTGGAGACATCAGTTTGTTACCAAATGCACCATCTGCATAGGCATATGCCAGCTTTGGTCCATCTGTACCAAAATTGTAGTTTCTGCTTACTTTAATTCTTGAAATATATGGCATTGCTTTGCCGTCATTTGCTAATGTACAGTTTGTTTCACATCTTAAACAGCCTGTACACTTTGCTCTATCAGCAATAAGTACTCCCTGAGCCAATGGAAATGCTGCAACTTCTTCAACATTAGGATTTGAACAACCTAATAGATTTAATAGTGATAATGATATAAACGTTCCACCTATTCCCTTACCGGAAATTTTTAAAAACTCACGTCTTGTGGTTTCTTTATCAAGAAACCCTTTTTTTGTTTCGTTGTTAGACAATAAAATCTCTCCCTTCCTGAAATATACCAATGTTATATAGATTGCGCCTTTGTTCGTTAAGTGTCAAACTAGGGCTTGCCCAATCATTATACAATAATTAATATTGTAAATGCAATATAAATATTCTCTTTTTTGTGAAAATTTTAATTATAATAAAATTGAATATTAATAAATTAAATTTAATAGGGTAATATACTTGATGTTAAATACAATTTTTGCTATAATGGACAATATTTAAGAAAGAGAGTATTATAATTTATGGGTGCATTAACACTTTTTTTTACATCAATTGGATTATCAATGGATGCATGTGCAGTATCTATATCCAATGGGATGTGTTTTAATAACATTAAGAAAAAACAGATATTGTCAACTGCTATCGCTTTTGGTATTTTTCAGGCATTAATGCCTTTGTTAGGTTACATAGTAGGTTCAACTTTCAGTGACACAATATCATTTTTAGACCATTGGATTGCACTTATACTGCTTGGATTTATAGGCTGCAAAATGATAATTGAAGCATTGAAAGAGCTTAAATATCCTGAAGCATGCTTAAATGTAGAAAAAAATCTTACATTAAAAACATTAGTATTACAGGCAATAGCAACCAGCATAGATGCATTGGCAGTGGGTATAGGATTTGCTGTCATAAAGGTAGATATATTCAGTGCCGCTTTATCAATCGGAATAATTACATTTATCAATTCGGTAATAGGCTCTAACTTAGGAAAAAAATTTGGTGAGCTCTTTAAACAAAAGGCAGAAATTCTAGGAGGAGCAATTTTAGTTTTAATTGGCCTTAAAATTTTCTTAGAGCACACATTATAATTATAATTTTACAATAAGATCGCATATGCGATCTATTTTTATGGCTTTTTTACCATAACTTCCAGAGATTTTGTATAATAGTATAATTTTCAGTTGATGGAAATCACATTTTTATCTGACATATTTAGTTCTTTGACAAATTGATTGGGATATGTAAAAATAAACAATAAATATTTATATTACATATTATTAAAGAAACTAAATAAATAAATATTTAATTCTTATCTAATAAGTATATATTCAATTTATATTTATTAGATAAAAAGACAAAGAGAGGATTTAAAAATGTTTAAGAGAAGACTATCAATAATAATGGCAGTTGCTATGCTAACGGCATCAATGCCTTCATTTGCATTTGGCGCTGAAAAGGATTATTTAAATCATTGGGCAAAAGATACCATAATGGAATGGTACGATAATGGTTTAATAAAAGGCTATGATGACGGCTCATTTAAACCTGAAAATTCAATCAGCAGAGCTGAATTTATGACTATGATAAACAAATCATATGAATTTACCGCGAAAGATGAAATAAACTTTGATGATGTAGCTGAAAGCGAATGGTATTATGCTGAAGTTCAAAAAGCTGTACAAGCAGGTTATATTATCGGTGATGGAAACAATACTATCAGACCTGAAGATGAAATTTCAAGAGAAGAAGTTGCCGTTATTGTTTCCAGATTAAACGGACTAAGCCAAGATGCAGATAACGCTAAAACATTTGCTGATAAGGACAAAATCTCAAATTGGGCTATAGGCTATGTAGGTGCGGCAGCAAATGCAGGTTTCATGATTGGCAATGACAAAGGAGAATTTTGTCCTTCAAATAAAATTACTAGAGCTGAATCTTTAGTTACAATTGATAGAGCAGCAAATGACAAAACCGAAGAAGATTTGCCAAATGAGGATATACCTGCTGAAGACAACATAAATGAAGAAAATCCTGCTCAGGATAACAACAATGTAGAAAATCCTGCTCAGGACAATAACAACGAAGAAAACCCTGCTCAGGATAACAACAATGTAGACAACCCTGTTCAGGACACTAATGATAAAGATGATTCCGTCGTTGATAATTCTAATAGCAATGAAGAAAATATCACTGATGAAGAAGAGTCTACTGAAGATGAATTTATAAATTTTGCCAAATTAGATGATATATTGTTAGAAGGAGCATCATTAGAACAAGCTTTCAATCCTGAAACAACAACTTACAGCGCAGTTGCATCATCTGCTGATTCAATTACTTTAAAAGCAATAACATATAGAGAATCAACTATAACTGCATATGTTGATGGAGTAAAATGCGCACAAATTAATTTTGAAAATTATAATGGCGGTGCAGCATATAAAATTGACGTTCCTTTAAATCCATCAGGAACTACAGTAGTTACATTAACTTATTCAGAGCCAAATTTAGAAGACGGATTATACACTATTACTATTAATAATCAGTAATATCGCTTTGATTTTAAAACACCTTCTTAGTAATGACAAATTACCAAGAAGGTGTTTTTTATTATTTTATTAAATCTTCAAGCTTTGCTTCAATTCTTAATAAGCATTCATATATATCTTTAAGTAATGGCTCTTGGTTTTGATTTATGTTAATACCTTTCTGATTCCAATTAATGTTTTTCTTAAAAGTTTTGATATTTGGGTCTCTCATCTGCTGTTCTAACAATTTCACTTCTTCTATTATATTTTTAGAAGGTTTAAAGGAAGTATTATTTTCTTGATTTTTGTTATCTTTCTCATTCATTTTATACCTCTCTGATATTCATTATTTATATAAATTGCAGCTAAATCAAAAACCGTTTTAATAAAATTATATTGTGCTTAAATAATTTTATTATATAAAAAAATTTTATTTTATAACAAATTTCGAATTTTTGTAGCAATATCTTTTATATCTCATAATATATAGCAAAGGAGGAGGGATGCAATTGAAACCGAAATATACTAAGGTTAATAGAAGTGTACCTGATAATAAAATAAATACCGATAGAACAAAAACGGTAAATAGTATTAGAGGTATCAACAATATTAACACTTCAGTTTCTTCAAATAAAGATATTGCTAAACACGAAACAGATGACATTTTAGCATATATCATGCAAGAATCTATTGAAAAATCAAAAAAAGTAAAAAATATTGAACCTGCAAAGAAATTAAAAGATTCAATTTCTTCATCATATACCATAAAATTAGAAATGGAGGATCATTCAGCAATAGCAATAAAAAAAGCAACTGAAGTTAATACAATTGAAATAAAAGAAATTGAAGTTGACCCAAAAGAAATTGTGAATTTAGAAAATTCAGAAGACTCAGTTTCTTCATTAAATATTGTAGAATCAGTAATGAAGGATCTTTCATCAAATGTTGTGGTTCAGGAAGCTGCTGATGATTCAATAGAAACAAAAGATATTAGCCATATTGACAATTTGGAGGATTTAGTTCCAAAAGGAACGGACACTGTTAACCCGGAAGCAGATAGTCTTTCAGCATATGTGGCTGAAGAAACCGATGAAATATTAAACAAAATTGGAGACACTGACCATTTGAGTAATATTGAAAGTTCTGGCAATATGTATGCAGAAAACATCGAACCGGAAATGGAGGATGTTGTTTTAAATAATATGGCTCAAGAGTCTATAAATGATATATGTAAAACAGTTAGTGCAATGTCCTATGAAAGCAGTGTCTCCCCGCCTAAAAATAATAATATGAGAGGTGTAGATTTTAATATGGCAACATGTGATAATGATAATCTAAATTGTACAGAATGCTGTCAAATATTTATTGATCCAGATTTAAGAACAGCTTTTGGATATCAAATTGAAGAAGCTGTTTGCCAATGTCATGATATCTGTGTTCAGGATGTTAGAGACATTTGTGTTGAATTAAGAGAGTTTCGTCAAACGGTACCTTGCAATATTAATGGTGGCTCAGGATGCCGCGGAGGATTTTCACCTAATGGTGTACCTACTGTAGACAGTTTCAGAGTAGACTGTGCAGAAGAGTGCTTAAATCCACCAACATGCGACCGTATAACTAATGAAGTTGAATTCCAAGTTATATTAGATTATAATGGTACAAAAGCAATAATGACATTCAGCGATACATTTGATTGCTTATGGTTTGAATTTGCAAGATTCCCAAGCGGAGTATTCTATACAAACGACGCTGCAGGACTTGCAGATTTCCAGGCAGAATTAGCTTTGATAGATGGTTCTTGCAAGGTAATCATTTTTGAAAGAGTTGAAGTTGTTCAAGTTAATGGTAACTGTGAACTGCAAATTGATTACAAAGTAATCGACAAACTATGGAAAGAAGAAAATCTGTTAGTATCAGCTATCAAACCTTATGGTGAAGATAACATTACAGTTAAACAAGAATTCCTACAAGGTCACCAAATAGGCCCATGCCCAGGCGGTCCATGCAACAACGGATAATTAACCAAAATTATATTTAAATCTTATAAAGGGGTTCCTTAAATGGCAACCCCTTTTTTGTAACATATTTACGCTAATTGATTATAATATTATATAAAATGGCAAGGATGTGTAAACATGGTTCAAAAAAAGAATCTTAACAAACAAATATGCATAGTAAATGATTGGAATAAAACAAATATGGACGGCTGCAGATTATATCATCCTGTAACTCCTCAATGTATCGTAAATATTGTTAAAAATTATTACTCAAACAGTTTATTAAATTACTCTGATTGGATAGATTGCGCTTCAATAAACAACTATTATTATTATTTTGTCAAAAACCTGGGAAACAGCGATGTTGAAGCATATATTGAAATAAGTCCTGATCAAAATTTAGTGTACAGAGATTCTGATCAAAAAATTATTATTAAAAGTTCACAAGTATCTTATTTCCAGCCACTGAGGGAAAGCCGCTACATCCGTTTCTCATACAGAAATTTGAATTCTGCCGGAACTAACTTAATTACAGCTTGGTTTCAGGGAAAAAAACACTAAAATAATAGTGTCACTTTTATTAATAGGACATATGTTATAAGAGGGATAAGCCCTAAAATAATTCTGGAGTGATAGCAATGCCAGGAATGCCAATATTCCAAGATTCACCGTCCCAATTAAAGAGACAAATTTATGTTCTTAACAGTACTACGCAAAGCATTGTACCATTGTAGGTTGATAATACCGGAAATCTTGCAGTTAACGGAACTGTAGATTTAGCATCTGGTGCTGAAGTAACTTTAGCTGCTGGTACTGATATTGATACGGTTTCAACTTTAGACACTATTACTAATGACGTTAAAATCGTAAATGGTACAACCGCTTTAAATGTAGGGCTGTCAACAGGTAGCAACGTTATTGGTAAAGTTGAAAATCAACTTGTATTTACAAATGTTGACTCGTTTGGAGCCGGAACACCTCTGACATCAAAAGCTGTTGGTATTGGTGCAACTGTAACTGCAGATTCACAAGATGTTTCTCAAGAATCATCTTACAACTGGTTTATTAAAAACACAGGCACTGATTCTGCAGACCAAAATATTACTTTAAATGTAGAATTAAGCCCTGATGGAGCAAACTGGCTAGAAGACACAGGAAGCACAATTAGCGTACCATTTAACACAGCAAAAATGATAACTGTAACAAACTTCTTACAGTATGTTCGCTTTGTTATTACAGGCGGAGCTGCTGCAACAACAGTTATTTCCTGCTTCCAAGCTCAACATTAATTAAAATCATGACCACTGGCTCAGCCGGTGGTCATGATTAATTTATGACCATAATAATACTTTATTACATTTTTAAATTTTAAAAAAGGAACGTGAGTTATCGTGGCAAATATATTTAACATTAATAATGAAAATCTTAAAACCGAAAATGTAGAAAATGATGCGGTTGTACAACAGACCCCAGGCTTAAATGTAATTGGTGCTTTTAATATAGTAGGTTCAGTTGCTACAGAAGAGAATGCACTTGCAGCTTTAATATGAAAAAGTGTTATTAAAAGATAAATCTTACAATCATGTGGAATAGTAAAGATTTCTTTATATGTAATTGCTGTTTGTGGTAAGAACATATAATTATTATAGAAAAATTTCAGTTTCTGTATTTTATACACATAATTTTTAGGTTTGAATATTATGTTATATTAATATGGCAATTTGAAGCTAATTGAGATCATTAAAACACTGAATAGCAAGCATTACAACGTTGAAGGGTTAATCAAGACCTATATGGAATTAGTAAAATTCCTGGTAACATAGGAAAAACCCTTCTTATCCTAAATTTTATGAAAGGGTGAAATAATTGTTCAAAGAAAATTACTTAAAAATGAAATCAGAAACTATGGGAGGACTTACCGATGTTCCTGGCATCCTAGTGGGAAACGCTGTGGATAGAAGCGGCCGTACTGGATGTACGGTAATTCTCTGCCCGGATGGGGCAGTTCCCGGTGTATCTGTAAGTGGAGGTGGTCCCGGTACACAGAATACCGATATCATCCGCCCCGGCACCCAGGATAATCCTGCATATGGGCTCCTTCTTACAGGCGGTAGTTTCTTCGGGTTGCCGGCGGTAGGCGGGGTGATGCGCTGGCTCGTTGAGCGTGGAACCGCCAAGGTTCCTCTAGTACCTGCAGCGGTTATCTACGATCTCCCCTACGCCAAGGGCTCACCCCCGCCTGATGAAGCCCTAGCTTACGCTGCCTGCCAAGCTGCAAATGCAGGTCCCGTGCCAGAAGGAAATGTGGGTGCCGGTGCTGGAGCAACGGCTGGAAAAATCTACGGGACACCAATGAAGTCCGGACTGGGCACTGCCTCATGGACTATCTCAGGCGGCCCCGTGGTGGCGGCCCTGGCAGTGGTCAATCCCGTCGGAGACGTATGGTGTGATGGACGTATCGTCGTAGGAGCACTGCGTCCTAATGGGACATTTGTCAATCAGACTCAGGCGATGCTGGATGGTGTCCCATCACCATACAGCCAGACCATGAACACCACAATCGCTGTAGTGGCTACCACAGCGCGGTTGACCAAGACCGAAGCTAACCGGGTGGCAGTACTCGCCGAAGATGGAATGGGTCGAGCCATCTCCCCCGATCACACTCAGTGGGACGGTGATACTATTTTTTGCCTATCTCTGGGTTCATACACCAGTAACCTGACAAGCGACGAACTTGTTACGCAGGTAGGCACAGCCGCCGCAGTGGTACTTCAGCAGGCCATTATACGAGGCGCACTGACGGCGCAATCGTGGCCATGCGCACCAAAATAAGACCTGAATATACCGTTTATAGCGATGTAGTAGTTATGCACTCGACAAATAACGTAGAAACAAATGTTATTCTCTTAAGTGTATTTTAAGTACATCTGGTGATTAACATTTTATTGTACATCAAACAAATACTAAATTTTTATTTCACTAAATATGATGTTAGTATATAAGTATGGACACGAAATATGGTTTTTAATATAATAAAAACTAAGGAAGGAAGTGTCCGTAAATGTCAAAAAGAAGAACCTTTACTAATGACTTTAAAGAAATGATAGTTGAATTAGCATTAACAGGAAAATCAATAAAAGAAATTTGCAGCGAATATAGCCTAAGCGAAACAGCAGTTCGAACCTGGGTGAAGAACAAAACACCAATAACAATAGAAGATGAATCTATTACCCCTGAGGATATTAGCATAATAAAGAAAGAAAATACCAAACTCAAGGAGGAGGTAGAAATCTTAAAAAAAGCTATGGCTATATTCGCGAGAAAATAAATCCTGAAATAATATATGAAGTCATTAAATCTAATGCCAACAAGTATAATATAAAAACCATGTGTAAAGTCTTGAAATACCCTAGAAGTACCTACTATGAGAAGCAACTTCAAAAACCTGAAAATAATAGACAAATAGAAACCAAAAATCTTCAAGAAGCCATAATGAAAATATATAATGATAGCGGCAAAGTATACGGGGCTCCAAAAATACGAGAATGCCTGAAAAAACAAGGATATAAAAATATAAGTGTTAAAAGAGTCCAAAGACATATGAAGAAACTTAGAATTAGGTCTATTGTAATAAAGAAATACAAACCTCATTCAACAAAAACAGTTTACGCTGGTGGTGAAAACCTATTAAAAAGGGATTTTTCCACCAAAATAATTAATGAAAAATGGGTAGCCGATATAACTTATATACATACCCTAAAAAATGGATGGTGCCATTTAGCATCTATCCTTAGTATTTTTTCCATCGTGCAAAATTTATGAAGTTTTAGAATAATAAACCCACCTTGAAATTATGGTTGGTTTTTATCTCTCACCTCAAAATATTCAGTGCAGCATTATCATATAATTCAAATTCTTTTATTGACCTAATTATTTCCTTCTTAGCCATATCAACAAATCCATACTTGTGATAAAGTTTTCCAAGATGAAGCAATACTGATTTATCGCTAATTAAATTAAATAAATTTAGAGCTGTTTCAAATTCATCAAATTTTTTATTTATAAGAAGTATTTCACAGATTTCTAAAATTATAGCTGTATATTCCTTTTCGTTTTCATCATCAGATAGTACTTCAATTGGTTCCTTTATAAAGAGTTTTATAAATTGAATATATACCTGCAACATTTTTTTATTGTAATCGGATAAAGAACTGCTGCTAAATTTATTTATTATTGCTAAGTACTGTTCCTTTTCATTTGTAAGTAGCAAACTTAACACCTTATACATAAAAAAATAGAGAAAAAATGAACTCTCTTCTGTAAAACAATTCATTTCAATGCACTGTTCAAAAGCACCGGTTCTTATAAGGGCTTTAGCCTTAAGGATATTCATGCTTTCTGAAGTAATTAAACCTTCTTCAGCTTTTTTTATATACTCCAATGTTATTTTATAATATCCTTCAGTGTAAAATATATCTGCAATAACTGGATAAGCCTTGGGGTAATCATTGAAAAATCCCTCTATTACTTTTCTGAAATCATCAATAGGTATCTTTTTTTCTTTTAAAATATGTGCAATATGATATACTGGTACAACAAAACTCGAATTTGTTCTTATGGTATCAACAAAATATTTGTAAGCTGTTTCATAATCCTTCAGCTCCATATAAATATTACCTAATTCATATAACGCTTTAAAACTTCCCGTCCCATACAAAAATTTCAGTTCAGAAGGTGGTTCTCCTATTTCTACACACTTCTCCAAAGCTTTTATAGCAAGTGTAGGTCTATTCATAGCCTTATACACCAAAGCTTTAAAAAAATATAAATCAGTAAATATTGGATAATATTTCAAGCCTGTATCTGCAAATTCTATGGCTTTATCATGTTTACCGATACTATAATTAGCCATAACTATCCTAATTAAAAGAATAAAACCATAACCAACATTTCTGTTGAAATCTTCGTAAGATTTATAATAATACTCTAAGGCTTTTACCATATCGCCTAAAGCAAAATATTCATTGCCAAGATTAAAGCAAGCATATTTATTACTTGGATTTTTTCTTAATTGCTCTTCTAAAAGAGAAATATTCCTTTTCCTTTTATCCTTTGATTTGATATTACTCTCCAAATATCCATAATGATATATTCTTATAGGAATAGTTACATCTTTAATATTATTTTTGTTATTTATAAGTTGATTATGCACATCGCCTACATAATAATAACCATAATTGTTTTTATACAATCTTGGATTTAAATTAACACTAATATTATTGCTGTCAGCAATATTGCCACAGTAGTTTAATGTTTCAAAAAAATATAGGCATTTTTCATCTAAGGAATTATTAATTAGTTCTTTGAACTTTTCTTTATCTTCGGTACAAAATTCATCATCAGCATCCATTATTAATATCCAATCTTTAGTGGCATATTTTAAGGATTCATTTCTCGCTTCACTAAAGCTATTTGTCCACTGAAAATCATATACTTTAGCTCCAAAACTTTCAGCTATAGCTACAGTTTTATCGCTGGAGCCTGTATCTACAACAATAATTTCATCAACTAAATCTTTAATACTATTAAGGCATCGTATTATGTTATTTTCTTCATTTTTTACTATCATGCATAAACTTATTCCATTATTCATAAAAGCACAGCCCTCCATTTTTTTTAAATACATTAGGAGTTCTTTAGGGGAACTCCTAAGTTTTTAATTAATATCTGCCATTAAAAACTATAACAACTGTTTGAGTAGTAGCCGAAGCAGTATTAATATAAGCACTAATATATTTCATATAGTAATCATTTGTTATAACCTTTGGATTATCATTTATTGTAGCTGTTTCCTGAACCAATACTAAAGGATAAGTTCCTAAAGCATTACTTGGAGTAACAGCTAATTGTACTGACACTTGTGCTCTATCGCCTGCGTCAGCTGTTATATTTCTAAGATACCAAGAAGTATCCTCATATTTGGAAATATCTAATAGCTCAGTGTAAGTTGGGTTAGTAGTATCTACTGTAATAGTAAAGGTAGTAGAAGTAAATGTTCTATCTGTTAAATTAACCTTAATAGTACCGTTTGTAATTGAAGATACTGTAGTTACATCAATAGTACCGTTTGTAATTGAAGATAAAGTAGTTACGTCAATAGTACCATTTGTAATTGAAGATACTGTAGCTATAGTACCGCTTGTAATTGAAGATAAAGTAGTTACATCAATAGTACCATTTGTAATTGAAGATAAAGTAGTTACATCAATAGTACCATTTGTAATTGAAGATACTGTAGCTATAGTACCGCTTGTAATTGAAGATAAAGTAGTTACGTCAATAGTACCATTTGTAATTGAAGATACTGTAGCTATAGTACCGCTTGTAATTGAAGATAAAGTAGTTACATCAATAGTACCATTTGTAATTGAAGATACTGTAGCTATAGTACCGCTTGTAATTGAAGATAAAGTAGTTACATCAATAGTACCATTTGTAATTGAAGATACTGTAGTTACGTCAATAGTACCATTTGTAATTGAAGATACTGTATTGATTGTTCCAACTGATGATAACGTTCCTACGTTTATATCTAGCTCTCCACTACTATTAACTTTAAGAGCCCTATAGTTAGTGCCATCATAACCAAATATTGCGGTTTTTAATTGCTCCGCAGAATTTTGAAATACTATACTATTTGCCATAGCAAAATCACTCCTTATTTTTTACAAAATATTGTATAATATTTTGTTCACCACATTATATGCAAAATAACTCGAATTGTGTTTAAATTTCTGTACTATATAATTTCAGAAGCTCCTTTACTATCATTTCTGAATTATGATATTTCTCAACAAATCGTCTACTTCTCTTACCAACTTCTTCTAACATGTCCTTGTTCTTAATTATATGTTCTAGCTTTTCTTTTAACGTATCAGGGTTTGCTGATATTATTGGTAATTCATTTGAGTAATTATCTTTCATATCTTCACTTATCCAGCAAATTACAACCTTTCCCATTGCCATAGCCTCTATTGCTAATAGTCCATAGGTTCCTGTTAAGAGTTGATCGATAATAATGTCCGCCATTTCATATATTTTTTTAGCCTCTAAATGGGATTTCCCCTGTACTAATTTAAAGTCAAAATCATATTTATCCTTTAATTCTTCTATTACTTTTATAACATAAGATGTGCCTTTTATTCCTGCTGAAGTCGGAGCATGTACAATACATAATTTATCATTTTTGGGTTTAAAATTTGCTTGGTATTGTTCAATATCTATTGCCTGTTTTATTAAATATATATTTTTGTAAAAATCTTTAACATATTCATATAATTCAAAATCCGAAACAATACAATTTTCGATATAATTTCCTAAAAATGTAAGTCGTTGAATAATTCCTTTTTCGTCTGAATTTTTTACTTTTACATAAGGATTTTTAATTACTGCTTTTGAAAAAAGCCTGACATCAGATCCCCAATGATGCATAAAAACTTTCTTATTTAAATTTTTTAATACTTTCAAATCAGAATAATCTATCGTAAGGCTTGTTCCAAAATGAAAGTGAAAAACATCATTTTCTCTTATTAATAGAGTAGCAAGTTCTTTAGTTAATTTATCAGCTTCACTAATATTAAAAGCTGATAAATTAAAAATAAAATCAGATTTATAATTTAAATAACTAGGGTAGTAATTTACAGATTTTGCATCTACATTGTATCTTTTTAACCCTTCTGTTAATGTATACATTTGATTAGCAATTTCCATAGTTCCATGAACAACTTTTAACCCTTTATTGCTTTCTATATGCGTATTCAAATTTACCATTATTAATTTTCCTTTCTTAATTATTTTCTGTATAATCTTTAATAGACGCTGTGGATTAGTTTTTACTCCTACAACAGCTAAGCAACCGACTGTTACATTTAAGGCTCTAACCACAGCTCTATGTTTATTTATTATTATATAAAATTATCAATTATTTTCTTGGCCTCATTTAGTTAATCTTAACAATTATCTTTTATCCCTATTAAAGCTATTATAATAATTCTATATTTTCCCTATTAATAACATCCTTTGTAGCATTTCTTGTGTCAAATATGAACTGAGAATTTTTTTGTATAAAATTATAATCATATTTGGTATGAGCAGCGGTTATAACTACTAAATCAGCATTATTTAGTAGTTCTTTTGTCAATTCTGTACCATAATATGTTTTTTCTTTATATTTATAAGATGGAATATATGGGTCATTAAATTTGACATATGCTCCTTCGTTTTGAAAATTTTCTATAACTCTTAGTGCTGGACTTTCCCTATAATCATCAATATCATTTTTATATGCAACTCCTAATACAATAATATTTGATGCTTTTAATGCTTTTCTAAATCTGTTTAATATTTTTGTTGATCTTTCCAAAATATATTGAGACATATAACTATTAATTTCTCCTGAGGTTTCTATAAGCCGGGTATGATAATTATATTCTTTAGCTTTCCAGGTTAAATAATATGGATCTAACGGTATACAATGACCTCCTAATCCAGGACCAGGATAGAAAGCTTGAAATCCATAAGGCTTTGTTGATGCAGCCTCTATAACTTCCCAAATATTTATATTCATTTTATTACAAATAATAGCCATTTCATTAATTAATCCAATATTTATATTTCTATATGTGTTCTCAAGAATTTTTTCCATTTCTGCTACCTTTGGGCTGGACACTTTATATACTTCACTATCAAGCACACCTTTATAATAAGCTGATGCAATTTCTGTACTTTTTTCTCCTATTCCCCCTACTACCTTTGGAATATTTTTTGTTTTATATTGTAAATTACCAGGGTCCACCCTTTCTGGTGAAAAAGCCAAGTAAAAATCTGTTTCACACTTTAATCCTGATATCTCTTGAAGTATAGGCAATAGTAATTCTTCTGTTGTACCTGGATAAGTTGTACTTTCTAGAATTACTAACATCTCGTTGTGAAGATATTTACCAACAGCCTCTGTAGATAACTTAACGTAACTTATGTCTGGCTGCTGATATTTATCTAAAGGAGTGGGAACACATATTAAAACTATATCTACATGTTTTATAAACTCAAAATTTGTAGTGGCTTTTAGCATTCCTGTACTTACAGCTTCCTTAAATTCTGAATCTTCTATATCGCTAATATAGTTGCATCCGTTATTTATCATAGAAACCTTCTTTTCTTGTATGTCAAAACCTATAACTTTATATCCTTTTTTGCAACTTTCCATAGCTAAAGGTAATCCTACATATCCTAATCCAATTATTCCGACTACAGCTGTTTTATTTATAATTTTGTATATTAAATCTTCTTTATTAGACAACGTGACACCCTCTTTTTAATTTGATTATAAAATTTTTTGTTTTCTTTTTATAATATGTTTTTTTAAAAAATAAGTTCTTTCCAATGTCCCAGTTTTCTAATTTCTTTTTAATATACTTATTTAAAGTAATCAACTCTTATCTCTTCATTTTTAATAATAATTTTACCAACAATTTTAGCTGGAGTACCAAATGCAACACTATTATCTGGAATATCTTTATTTACAAAGCTGCCTGCTCCTATAATACAATAATTTCCTATTTTTATGTTTTCTTTAATTACGGACATACTTCCAATATAGGTATTGTTTCCTATGCTAATATCCCCTTTTTTAAAAGGAATTTTTCCTCCACTTATTACATACATTGAAGAATCATGAGTGTATATTTGTACACCAGCTGAAATGTTGCAATTATCACCAATAGTTATCTTGCCATTTATACCTTCTAACAATGTAAAAGGACCAATCCAAACATTTTTTCCAATATTTACTTCACCCATGATAATACTGCTGTCATAAATGCTAGTGCCTTCTCCACATTTGATATACTTTGCTTTATCCCATCGATCAAAAAACAATTCATTAGTTGGTAGCACCCTATTCCAGGTTTTATATATATAATCCCTCTTTTTGTTAATATAATTTTCAATTTCTTCTTCAAACATCATTGTTTCAACTCCTATTAATCATATATTTATAAAGTGAAAATTAAAATTTATTGTTCGCTTAATAAGAATTTAATATTATCAGTTATTAACCTTATGTCTTCGTAACTAAGCTGACAATGTAAAGGCAGAGCTAACCCATGTGTATATGCATACGAAGAGTTTATGAAAAATTCCATGTTAAATTTATATTTTTCTTTATAATACAATTGTTCATGCAATGCATATGCTCCAATATTGCACTCAACATTTTTCTCTTTTAATTTATTTTTAATGTAATCTCTATTAAATTCTTCCTTCAATAAAATATGATAAGTTTGGTAGATATGACTTCCATATTTTTTTTCTTTTGGTAATATTAATTTAGCTTCATCTTTTAATAATTTTTCATATTCTTTTACTAAATTTCTTCTAGTATCAATAATTTTTTTTAACTTCTTCATTTGTACGATTCCTATAGCAGCTTGAATATCAGTCATTCTGTAATTAAAACCTGCTGTAGTAAACTCAATTTTATTATTTATATATTTTATGCCATGGTTTCTTAAAGCCTTAAAGCTTTGAACCAATTCTTCATCATCAGTTACTATCATCCCGCCTTCACCTGTAGTTATTGCCTTTCGTGGGTGAAAGCTAAAGCAGCCTATATGTCCTAATGTGCCAGCTTTTTTGCTATTATAAACAGCGCCCAAGGCACATGCAGCATCTTCAATAATTTTTAGATTATATTTATTTGCAAGAATATTTATTTTCTCCATATCCGCACATTGACCAAACTCATGTACAGGTATAATTACTTTAGTTTTATCGGTAATAACTTTTTCTATTTTATCTGTATCAATACAAAAGTCATCTAATTTTATATCCACGAGTTTAGTTGTTGCCCCTAAAAGTTCCACTACATTAGCTGTTGCAGGGAATGTAAAATCTGGAACAATAATCTCATCTCCTTTTTTAATTTCTAATGCAAGAAGAGCTAAGTGCAGTGCTGCTGTTCCACTGCTAACTGCTATACAATGCTTAACATTGAGAAATTCAGAAACCAAATTTTCAAATTGTTCAACTTTCTCGCCTTGTATAAGATTTTTTGACTCTAAAACTTTTTTTATTTCTTCTGACTCTTCACTACTTATTTCAGGCATTGATAATCTAATCATTCTCTATTCTCCTATACCAATCAATAGTTCTTTTTAAACCCTCAAACAAATCAATTTTAGGCTTAAATTCTAATAAATTTATAGCTTTATTTATGCTTGGAACTCTCAGTTCTATATCTACATAATTTTTGGGTACATAAATAATCTCTGATTGGGAATTAGCAATTTGTTTTATCAACTGTGCAAGCATTCCTATAGTTATAGTTCCTTTTGGATCTCCTATATTAAAGGAATTCCCTATTGCCTCTTCTTTTTCTATACATAGTATTATTCCGTTGATAAAATCATCTATATAACACCAGGATCTTATTTGATCCCCATCTCCATGAATTTGTATTTTTTCATTTTTTATTGCTCGTACAATAAATTGGTGAACAGCTCCTTCACCAACTTGACCAGGACCATATATATTAAAAGGTCTTACCGTAATTATCTTAATTCCATACTCCTTATAATAGCTGTGTGCCAAATGTTCTCCTGCAAGTTTGCTTACTGAATAAGTCCATCTTGCATCACCTACCGGGGCAAGATTTGTTGTACAATTTTCATCTACCTTGTAGGCATAAGAACCAAAAACTTCACTGGTAGAAAAATCAATAAACCTATCTATACTATGAGAATAATCCTTTATAGCTTCTAGTACATTATACGTACCTATCATATTTACTTTCATTGTATTTACTGGATTTTTAATAACTGTATCTATTCCTGCTATAGCAGCAAGGTGAATTACAACATTGGGTCTGAAATCATCTACAGCATTTTTAAAAGAAGGATAATTTAGAATATCTCCTTGAATTAAATTTATATTTTTTTTATTTAATAGTGAAGTGTCTTTTATAGAGTTTCTTGATAAATTGTCGTAAATTAATATTTCATTATTAATACTTAACAATTTACAAATGCTAGAACCTATAAAACCTGCTCCTCCAGTTAATAAAATTTTTTTATTTTTCATTTATATCATCTCCATTATAAAATACCAATTTTTCGAAACAATTTAAGTCATTGACTTTAAACAAATAAAGAAGACTTTATATGAAGTATTTTAATTAAGCCATTATATTCAACCACATCTATATTAGTGATAATTTAAAACATAAATTTCTGTGTTGTAACATGTAACGTTTTTATATTATCGAGAATACACTAAATTACAGATGATTTCATTATGTGTTATTTTCTAAATACGTTATGCTTGAGATATGAATAGGAGTGTTAATCTAACACTATAATTTTAGAAAAGAGGAATTTTTATGAATATACCATTATTTGATTTAAAAGTTCAATATAGTACATTGGATGAAGAACTGAATAATGCGGTTCTTCATGTTCTTTCTACCGCCGACTACATTATGGGGAATACTTTAATAGAATTTGAGAAAAGATTTTCAGAATACATTAAGGTAAATCATTCAATTTCAGTAGCAAATGGTACTGATGCTTTGGTTATAACATTAAAGGCTCTAGGCATTGGACCGGGTGATGAGGTAATAACTTCGCCCTTTACTTTCTTTGCCACTGCTGAAAGCATATCTGCTGCAGGTGCTAAGCCTGTATTTGCGGATGTGGAAAAGGATACCTTCAACATAGATGCAACTAAAATTGAAGAAAAAATAACTTCTTATACAAAAGCTATAATGCCCGTACATATTTTCGGGCAGCCCGCAGACATGGATGAGATTCTATCTTTAGCCAAGAAGTATAATCTGTATGTTATCGAAGATGCCTGTCAGGCTATAGGTTCAGAATACAAAGATAAAAAAATTGGAACTCTTGGTCATGCAGCTTGTTTTTCTTTTTATCCTACGAAGAACCTTGGCTGTGCCGGAGACGGGGGAATGATAGTTACCAACAGTGAGGAAGTTGCTGTTATGGCAAAAGCTCTAAGAAATCATGGAAGTGGAGAAAATGGACAAAAAGCTTATGATTTATTAACTAATATTTCCATGGAAATGCCTGTAGACAAAGGCAAACAGGAATATATTTCTAATCCTTCAAAATATTATAACTATTTGATAGGATTTAATTCCCGACTTGATACTATACAGGCTGCGATATTAAATGTAAAACTGAAATATATTGACACTTGGAATGATAATAGAAGATATACAGCAAAGTTCTATAACGAAAATATAATAAATGAAAATATAGTGAAACCATTTGAGAAAGACAGCAGAAAACATGTTTATCACATGTATATCCTTCAGTCAGAAGAAAGAAACAGAATAGTTAATTATCTAAATCAAAAAGGAATCTCTACTGGTATATATTATCCAATACCTCTCCATCTTCAGAAGGCTTACAAAGAATTAGGATATAGTGAAGGTCATATGCCTAATGCAGAATATTTATCACAGCGGACTTTTGCTATTCCAATATATGCGGAACTCACTGAGAATCAGAAAAGCTATATTGTGGATTGTATAAATAATTTTAAGTAAGGAGGCGCATTAAATGGACTATTATGTACATGAATCAAGTTATGTAGATAAACACTGTACAATAGGAAAAGGAACGAAAATTTGGCACTTTTCTCATATTATGATTAACTGTCAAATAGGTGAAAATTGCACAATAGGACAAAATGTTGTTATATCCCCTGATGTTATCATAGGAAATGGGGTTAAAATACAGAATAATGTATCTGTGTACACTGGTGTAATTTGTGAAGATGATGTATTTTTAGGACCTTCCTGCGTATTCACTAATGTTATAAATCCAAGAAGCTTTATAGAAAGAAAAAATGAATATAAAAAAACTGTTGTAGGTAAAGGTGCAAGTATAGGTGCCAATGCCACAATAGTTTGTGGTAATAACATCGGAAAATATGCCTTCATTGGAGCTGGAGCAGTGGTTACAAAAAACGTGCCAGACTATTCGTTAACAGTAGGGAATCCAGCAAGAATTATCGGGCATGTATGCCAGTGTGGTGAAAGACTATATTTTAATGAAGAAGATAACGCAACCTGCTGTAATACCTGTGGAAAAAAATATGTAAAGAAAAACGATGGCAATATTCAGGTGATTAAAAATGAAGAAATTTAAATTTGCCATAATTGGCTGTGGACGAATATCATTTAAGCATATAGAAGCAATAGTGAACAATAGAAAAGATGCTGAACTTATTGCTGTATGTGATATTGTAGAAGAAAAGGCCTTAGAAAAGTCAAAAGAATATAAAAAATTGATGAACATTTTAGTGGGGCCAAAAGTGTATGTAGACTATAAGAAAATGCTTGCTGAATCAGAAATAGACATAGTAACAATAGCTGCTGAGAGTGGATATCACGCTGAAATAGCAATATATTGTATGAGCAATGGTAAGCATGTAATAGTTGAAAAACCTATGGCACTTTCTATCATAGATGCTGACAATATGATAGAATGCGGGAAAGAGAACAATGTTAAGCTATGTGTATGTCTTCAAAACAGATTTAATCCATCTATACAGAGACTTAGAGATGCTGTAGAAAAAGGCAGATTTGGAAAAATAATAAACGGAACTGCACGAATTTTGTGGAATAGAAATATGGATTATTATAAACAAGCTAACTGGAGAGGAACTTGGCAGTTTGATGGAGGAACACTAATGAATCAATGCATACACAACGTAGATCTTCTTCAATGGATGTTAGGTGGAGAAGTTGATTCAGTATATTCACAGTGTTATACTTTTTTGAGAGATATAGAAGTTGAGGATTTTGGTACCATTATTATTAAATTTAAAAATAATGCTATAGGAATTGTTGAAGGTAGTGCCTGCGTTTTTCGGGAGAACCTTAAAGAAACATTGGATATTTTTGGAGAAAAAGGTACTGTTTGCATTGGCGGATTAGCTGTTAATAATATTGAAACTTGGAAATTTGCAGACAACAATGAAAACGAAGAGACAATTATGAGAGAGGTTAAAGCAAATTTAAACTCTGTATACGGCGATGGTCATATATTCTTATTTAAAGACATGATAGATGCATTGCGAAAAGATGACCTGCCAATTATAAACGGAGAAGAAGGTAAAAAAGCACTTTCTATAATACTTGCAGCTTACAAATCAAGTCTTACAGGGGAAGTTATAAAGTTTCCATTTGGAAATTTTTCAACCATGGATATGTCTTCTTTGGGATAAAGAATAACAATCTTATGTAAAAAATCAGATAAATAGATTTTATATCTTTTATCTGATTTTTTAATACCATCTTATTCTAAATTAGTTATTTGGACAGAACATCCAGTCTCTTTAGAGTGTTTTTACTCCATAATGTTATTTTTGTAATTGAAGCCATATATTAATAGTTGAAGTGGTACCGCTTGGTGGTACGGTTATTGATAACCTAATATACTTGCTAAAGTTAATAGGTACTAATAAACTTTTCAATCCTGGTGGAATAATAAATTTGAATTCTATTATAACAAAGCCCCTCAGAACCCAAAAGAATCATACCATAATTAATTGAAGGATGTGCATACCAATTTCGTACTTGATTAGTTAAATCAAATGTGTGTCTTTTCCAATTAACAACAGACTTATCAAATAATTCATTTGAGAAATTCTAACAGTATCCCCCACATCCTTAGTTTCACACTTTATTAAAAGATGAACATGATTTGTCATTAAGCAATATGCATATAAAAAATATTTTTCTTTCTCTTTTGCTTTGACCATACTTTCAATAAATTTCTCATAATCATTAGGATTTAAAAATATATCTCTTTTATCAATTCCTCTAAGCATCACATGATATATTCCTGTTCCACATTAATTCTTGCAGCTCGCGGCACATTTACACCTCCTATAAAACTACTAATTGAGAGATAAAAAGTAATCTATTATTCTTTATTTTATACCAACCTTATCCAATATTCAATAAGTGTTTCAGGCTACTATACCTTTTATAATATTCTCATTTTTATAAAATTCTGGCAAACAAAACGTCCCAATGACTGAAAAATATAAACAAAAAAAGAGCCAACGAAATTCATTGACTCTATTTCTTTTCAGTATTTATTTTTATTTTAATTACTAAGTAGTTTCAGATACTACATTTTGCAACTCGATTAAACTATCAGGGACTAAACTTATATTAATAATATCTTTAATCTTTTCATAATAATCAGTCAAAATTTTCTCATCACCAATTATAATTTCATCAAACTTTTCTTTATTAACTTCTTTCCGCAATAAGAGTTTTACATTTTTTGCTTTATTCATATCAATTTCATCGCCTTTTATCAAAGTCATTGGATATGACTTGGTTGCATTTATAAATCCTAAAGTATAACTCTTATTTGCAGCAACAAATGAACACTTCACTTTATTTTTTACGAAACTTTCTTCCACCTTAATATTGTTTTCAAATAAATTCATCATATCAGGTAGAACTAAAATTTTTCTTCTAACAGAACCTTTTACCGACCTTTCATCTTGCCCCTTTTTAATAAAGTCAAAATCACTCTCAGATAGTGTTCCCTCAAAACATTTGTCAAAAAATTCTTTAGGATTAATTAAAGAGTGAATTCCAGTTAAATGTTGATAATTATCCTTGTTAGCACTTATAATATAATAATCATTTATTTCAAATGCATCTGAACATATTAAATATTCATAATCAATATAAACTTGTTTGTATTTTTGCGCTTCAATAATTAATACATTTTTAACTCGTTCTTTAAATGTAATCTCTTCCATTTGTAATTTCCTCAAAATTAAAAGGATGATAAAATATCATCCTTTAATGATTTTTAACAGTTATCTCTGCAATGGGTATGAGTTTTAGGTCTTCATCCCGACCAATGGGTATGAGTTTTAGGTCTTCATCCCGACCAATGGGTATGAGTTTTAGGTCTTCATCCCGACTTGCACTAATTATTAATTTACTACATTTTAAAACATTTTGGACATGTTTGTCAATAAAAATTAGTAAATTATTAGAATTATCATAACCAATATTATATTAATTATTATGATTTCTATTATTATATTATGACAATCATAATAATTTGTTAATTAAATGATACCCTTAATTTTATATCATTAAACATTTAATGGACTTGTTATCTTATTTCTTTTCTTACATTTCTTGCATTAAGTTAATTTGAATACTCATAAGTCAGTAGTAATTTTTTAACTTCACTATCATTAAATATATCAATAACCTAACCTTATATAATTTACTTGCTTACGACTACTCTTCGTCCTCTTCTTCTGGCATATCCCAGTTGTGGTACACTTCTTGGACGTCGTCACAATCTTCTAATGCTTCAATTAATCTTTCAAGATATTTTACGCTTTCTTCGTCTTCTACCTTAATATAAGTCTGTGGGATGTACATTACATCACCTTTGATGTTTTCATAGCCGGCTTCCTTTAATCCATTTAATACCTTGATGAAGTCTTCAGGGTTTGTTGTTATTTCATAGCTGTCGTCCTCTGTTTCGAAGTCTTCAGCTCCTGCTTCCAATGCTTGCATCATTAAAGTTTCTTCATCTATTGAATCACTCAGTTCAATAGATATAACGCCTTTTCTGTTGAACAAGTATCCCACACAGCCTGTTGTTCCTAAATTTCCGTTATTTTTTGAAAAATAGTGTCTCACATCTGCAGCTGTTCTGTTTTTATTGTCTGTTAAGCACTGAACCATAAATGCAGTTCCACTTGGTCCGTAGCCTTCGTAAGTAATTGTATCAAAATTTTCTCCTGATGCTGCTGCTAAGCCGGTTTTTATAGCTCTGTCTATATTGTCATTAGGCATATTTTGTGCTTTAGCTTTTTCTATTGCAGTTGCCAATGATGAATTATAGTTAGGATCCGGTCCGCCCTCTCTAACAGCAACAGTAATATATCTCGCTAACTTAGTAAAAATTTTACCTCTTTGTGCATCTGCCTTGCCTTTTTTATTCTTTATAGTTTTCCATTTTGAATGACCTGACATATTTCCTCCTTACGTAATACCAATTATTTCAACGTGATATTTTATCATATTATTTATTAGAATACAAATATTTTATTCAATCATTCTATTATTCTATTATTCTTCCATCTTTAATGGAATAATATGACGCATGTCCAATATTAATATTGACACGACCAGCAGTAATTTCATTTACAAGACCTCTAATTTTCTCTGTCTCATTATCTTTTACAATCAATTTAAACATAACATGGTCAGAATAAATTTTATCCTTAACAATAAAATTATTTTTAGAAAGCTCATTTTCCATTTTGCCTAAAAGAGTGTAATCCAAATTGAAGCTTACATCATAATACAGGTTTTTTTCAACAATAATTCCGCTTTCAAGCCCAATTTTGCATCCCTTGGTATATGCCCTGACAAGTCCTCCTGCACCTAAGAGCACTCCTCCGAAATACCTTGTTACAACCACTGCCACATTAACCAAGTTTTCTTGGCTTATGACGTTTAAGATGGGCATACCTGCGGTGCCAGAGGGCTCACCATCATCTGAATATCTTTGTATGTTTTTGTTTTCACCGATTACATAGGCATAGCAGTTATGCGTTGCATCCTTGAATTCTTTTCTTATGCCTTCAATAAAACGCAAAGCTTCTTCCTCATTTTCAACAAAGGTCGCACTGCCTATAAATTTTGATTTGTTGATAATTATTTCATCTCTTCCATATTTATGGATGGATTTATAATTACTCATTCTTTTCACCCGTTATGTAATTTTTGTACTGTTCCTTTTCATTGTCATATAATATGGCATTAAAATTAACACCTTCACCATCAAATTCCACATTTTCAGTATATCTGTTCTCATAAAGCCAATAGTAATCCTTTAAGTACTTGTTTGGAATTTTAAGAGAATATTTATGTTTTTCACCGTTAATTTTACTATCTACAGTTTCTAATAATAAATGTAAGTTAAATTTATTTTTAGCTGAAATATAAATAATATCATTGGTTGAAACAGTGCTTATTTTATCATTTACTATTTTATCAACCTTATTGTAGACTGTAAGTATAGGAATATCTTTGTCGATTATTTTTTCTACCAGCTTATTTGTTGTTTCCTTATGCATAAGAAGATTTTCATCATTAATATCTATTAAATGGATTATTAAATCAGCAAACTTGATTTCTTCCAGCGTTCCCTTAAATGCTTCAACTATTTGAGTAGGAAGTTTTTTAATAAATCCAACTGTATCTGAAAATACAGCTCTTCTTCCACCAGGAAGTCTCACTCTTCTAAGCTCTGTATCAAGAGTTGCAAAAAGCATATCTTCTGCAAACACCTTTTTGTCTTCGGCCTTTTCCTCACTGTACTCGCTTTCTACTAATGAATTTAATAAGGTTGACTTTCCCGCATTAGTATACCCCACTATAGATATTATGGGTACTTGATCCTTCATTCTTTTCTTTCTTTTTGTTTCTCTAACCTTTCCTAGTTCGTTTAATTCATTTTGAATATCGCTTATTTTTTCTTTTATTCTTCTTCTGTCCAGCTCAAGCTTTTGCTCTCCAGGACCTCTTGTGCCAATACCTCCTCCAAGCCTTGAAAGATTTTTGTTTAAACCTATTAGTCTAGGGAGAGTGTATTTTAGCTGGGCTAGTTCAACTTGAAGCTGGCCTTCCTTTGTAAGAGCTCTTTTTGCAAAAATGTCCAAAATAAGGTTTGTTCTGTCTATTACCTTTGCATCTACAGCTTCCTCAATATTTCTTATTTGGGAGCCGGATAATTCATCATTAAAAACTATTGTATCTATTTCAAGTTCCTTAACATAAGCAGCAATTTCTTCGATTTTACCCTGTCCTACATAAAATCTGTTGTCTATTCCTTGTCTGTTTTGGACGATACTTGAAATCACAACGCCATCTGCTGCTTCAACTAGCTGTTCAAGCTCCTCCATGTCGTTATCTTCTTCTTCACTTGATAGCTGTACAGCTACCAAGAGGCATCTTTCTTTGTCCTCCATGTATCCTCCGAGTTAATTAAAATATTTATCTTTTATATTTTATCATATTTATTGTCAATATGTACAATAAAAGTTTTTTGTATACACTTTTTATAAAATAAATTAGAGAAATTTCAATGTGAAAAACCGGGTATTTAACCCGGTTACTCCATCGCATCTGCTAATTTAATCATTAAATCATCACCATACTGATATTTAAGCATATAACTAATGGTGCTATCATCCAATTTTGTTTTTTCTTGTACTAATTTAGTAGCCTTAGTTACAATTAATTCTTTGTTCTTTTTTTCCCATTCTGCTAATATCTTGAAGTATTCTTGAGGATCTATTGACACATTATCTGATTTTCTTCTAACTTCAAAGTGCAAGTGGCTGCCAAAGGAATATCCTGTTTGTCCTTCTACACCAATTATTTGTCCTTTATCTACCATTTGTCCAATTTTAACTAAACGCTTTGATAGATGGCAGAAAAACAACCAATAACCATTCAAATCATCCATCCTGACATAATTGCCCCACTCCCAAGTTGGATTAGCTTTATTAGTGATCATCTGAGACGAAACTATTCTCCCATTTGTAGGAGCAATTATATTTTTACTTTCAATGCCAACACAGTCAATTCCATGGTGTGCCCTGGTATCACCATTATCCAACTTTCTCGATCCAAAAGGACTGGTTATTCTATAGTTACATTCATAAAGTTTCATTATTTTCACTTCCTGATTTTTTTGAGGCGTTAACCAAGCCTTCGCTTACAATATATGCAATTAATAAGGACAATGTTCCTACATAATTTAATATTATCAAGCTTTTTACTATACTCATTGAGTTGTCTGTCTAGTTTAAATTTTGATAATCATTTATTGATGGAAATTTCATATATGATTCCGGAACTTCACCTACAATAACAATTTCAGCAATCAATATATTGTTTTTGACTGTTGTGTTTGATGTGGTAACTGGGCTGATTACTCTAATGTCTACTTCCACGGTTATGTATATTTTATATCTTGTCTGATTGATTCCTGATTCTTCAAATTCAGTTATGAAGTCTACCAATACACTTCCCTGAGGTAGTATTGCAAAGTTTAAATTTGGTCCTTTACCTGCCATAAGCTGGCTGTCTAATGCTGTGAATAATGGAATAGTAAACTTTTGATTCTCTAATTCAGCTATTTTCTGCTGAACATTTTGAGCAATGTTGTTTGATATATAGTTCATAACCATGGCATCTGTTCTTATCATATTTATTTTTCCTTCTCTGTCATAGCTTGGTTCTAAGATTTGACCCTTTATAGAATCCTTGTTTAATTCTTTTCTTACAGTTTCGTTTATAATCCTTGTGGCGATTACCTTTGCCTGAACCTCGCAAATTGTTGATAATGTTGGTCTTATGTTTACTTCGATGTAGTAATATGTGATTATTGCAAATGATAATATTATTACCAGAATAAGTTTTATTAAACTTCCTTTATATTTTTTCAACTATTGATTTCACACCCTTTCTATTATATAATATGTATGAACTTTAAATCTTTGACAATATTACAAAACGTTAAATCATCCCTCTCAATAGGTGGCGGTCATTGTTGTTTTGTATTGATTCAGTGAAGTTCATTTTCTTACGGAGGTTAATATGTCAAAAGAAAATAAGAAAAATATTGAAATAGTAGAAAATCAAAATGAAACCCCAAAGAAGACTAAGAAAAAGAAAAAAAGAAAAAGCATTGTTGCTTTAAAGATTATTCTTCTTTTGTTGTTTGTAGCTATAATAATTGTTGGCGGCTCTTTGGCTGGCATGGTTATTGGAATTGTAAAAAGCGCACCTGAAATAGATACCACAGATGTACTTGGTCAACTTTCAGAAAGTTCAGTAATTGTTGATGAAGCAGGAAATATTATAGAGCAGATACATGATCCTAATGAAAACAGAGAAATAGTGAAATTAAATGATATCCCGGAGAATTTGCAAAACGCATTCATAGCTATTGAAGACCAGCGTTTTGAAAAGCATCCTGGCATAGATATTAGACGTATAATGGGTTCACTATTACATAATGTAAAGGTTGGAGATCCTACAGCTCAGGGAGCCAGTACAATAACTCAGCAGCTTGTTAAGAACTTGTACTTAACTAATGAAAGATCCTGGGAAAGAAAAATAAAAGAAATGTACCTTGCTATTCAGGTTGAAAGAAAACTTTCAAAAGATCAAATCCTTGAAAATTATTTAAATACCATTCCTTTAGGTCAAAGTGCATATGGTGTTCAGACTGCTGCTTATACATATTTTTCAAAGGATGTAAGCGAATTAACCCTAGCAGAAAGTTCCTTATTGGCAGGAGCTGCAAAGGGTCCATCTTACGCACTTTATAACAGGTACAATTTAGCAGATATAGAAACTATTCCCCAAGAAGATATTTTGGGTTATGTCTACATAGGCTCAGTTCAATATGCATGCGTATACAACCAGACAGCTATAGATCGTCAACAATCAGTATTGAATAAAATGTTGGAGCTTGAATTCATAACACAGGAACAATTTGATGCTGCCATTAATGAAGATATGCGCATAGCATTAAACCCTGGTCAAACAAAGGTTGAAGGAATTTCGTCAACTCCAATGGATTATGTTAAGGAAAAAGTTGTTGAAGATTTAATGAAAGCTCAAGATTTATCTTATGAAGAAGCAGAAAATTACATTTACAAGGGTGGTTTGACTATCACAACAACCTTAGATGTCAATATGCAGAAATCACTTGAAGATTCATATGCTAATTTCTCTGCATTGTTCTTAGGAGCTGAACCAACCGGCGATAAACCAATAGCTCAAGACTGGAGATATTTCAAATGGTCAGCCGGTGAAGGAACAGGAACCCTTGATTCAGGTTTAAATATTTTGAATGAAAACGGTCAGCTAATTTATTATGCAAAAGACAATATAATGAATGCGGAAAACAGCGTTTATTTAACCGCTGATGAATATAGCTTTGATGGAAATGGAAACCTGATAATAAACTCAAAGAAATTTGATATATACGGTTCATCCATTGATATAGTAGATGCTTACACCGTAGATGATAAATTAAACTTTGTCTCTCATCAAATAGGTGCATTAAACATAGGAAACAATTATGAAGTGCTTACACAAAAAGGAACTAAAGGAACCTTTAGAATTCCTAAAAATTATATAGACAACAACAAAGAAATGTTCCAGGTCGGAAGCGACAATTACTTAAGAATTCCTGAAGGATATTTCTTCTATCAGGAAAAAGGAACTGTCCAACCGCAGTCAGCTACAGTTATTTTGGATTATAAAACAGGCAAAATCAAAGCTATGATTGGCGGAAGGAATGTTGAAGGAAGCAAGACATTCAATCGTGCTACTGATGCTACAAGGCAGCCTGGTTCCACAATCAAACCTTTGTCAGTGTACCTGGCAGCGCTTGATTTAGGATATTCAGCAGCATATCCGATAGATGATCTTCCAAGATACAAGGAAGGTAGCAATGATAGATGGCCTAAAAACTGGTATGAATACAGAGATATTAAATATTGGGGCATACAGACTCTTCGTAAATCTATAGAGCAGTCTATTAATACAAATGCAGTAACAATGCTTGAAACCATAGGAACAGATGCGGCAATGAGCTCCCTTGCTAAACTTGGTTTAATAGATTTAAACAATCCTGAAAATGATACATTTGTTTCACCGACAGAAAATGCTGCATACAATGATGTGAATCTGGCATCTTTAGCATTAGGTGGCCTGACTAAAGGATTCACCCCTTTAGATATGACAGCTGCATATGGTGCAATAGCAAATGACGGTGTTTACATTGAACCCATTGCTTATACAAAGGTAACAAACAGCAAAGGCGAAACAATATTGGAAAAAGTGCCTGAAACTCATGTTGTTGTCCGTCCTGAAGTTGCATCACTTATGAAGGACATATTAAGAACAACAGTTAATCCGGGACTTTCTTATAGAGCAAAGCTTCCTGCTGAAATGGGAATTGAAGTTGCAGGTAAGACTGGAACAACACAAGCAAATGGAGACTTTTGGTTTGTAGGTTTTTCTCCTTATTATGTTGGCGGTATTTGGGTTGGAAACGATAATGTTCAAATGAAGCTTTCAGGAGACAGCGGTGCCAACGCCAGATTGTGGAGCGCTATCATGACTCCTATTCATCAGGGTCTGCCTCCTGCTAAAATTGAACGTAATCCTAATTTGATTCCTGTACAGGTATGCAGCCAGTCAGGAAAAATACCTACAGAACTTTGTGCTCTTGACCAAAGAGGAAGCCAAGTTATAACAGAATACTTTGTTCCCGGTACGCAGCCAACCGAAATATGTGATGTCCATGTTAAAGTAGAGGTATGTACTGCTTCTAATTTGCTTAAGTCACTATACTGTCCCGGCAATTTAGTTGAAGAAAGAGTATTTATAAAGAGAGATCCTCTTTATGATCCTGAAGCTAAAGCCGACAATTATGATGCCAGAAAGCTTTATCAACAGGTTTTGGAAGACAGAATAACTTTTTCTTTAGAAGAATTAAAGCAAATTTATGTTGGTCAGGTTGAATTTGATGAAAATGGTCAGGTAAAAACAGTTCTTGGCGTTCCAGTTGAAAATTTAGCATTCAGTGGTTTATTGACAGCGGATTATCAGTATCAGGTGCCAACTAAAATATGCACATACCATACTAAATGGCATTATGACCAATGGCTAAATAATGAACAAAATCCTGATCAAAATAATAAAGATGATGAAAATCCGGACGACGATGGTTCATTGGATGATATCATAGATGACATTATTGAAGATATGGGAAACAATAACGGCAACGGAAACGGAAGACAAGGCAACAACAATAACAGCAATTCATCCTTGGATGAGATTATCGAATCAATAGAAAATTAATCAAGTAAAAAGAGTTTAGAACCATAAATCTAAACTCTTTTTTATACAATAAGGGTATATTACTATACCCTTCGATAATTATTTATTTCCCTTTGGATTAAATAATACTGCCACTATGTAACCAAACAATAATGCTGCAGCAACTCCAGGAGCTGTTTTTATAACTCCTCCGCTCAATGCACCCATAAAACCTTTAGAAGCTGCTTCTTCAACTGCACCCTCTGCAAGAGTGTGCCCAAAGCCTAAAAGAGGCACTGTAGCACCTGAATATCCTATTTCAACTATTTTGTCATATATACCGAAATATCCAAGAAATGTTCCGGTTACAACCAATAAAACCAACAAGTAAGCATTATTCTTTTTAAAGGTGTCAATTATTATTTGACCTATTACACATATAATGCCACCCACAATAAAACTCATTACGTAATTCATATTCTCTCCTTACATTTCAATTCCAATACAATGGGCAATGCCAGGTATACTTTCTCCCTGCAGTGTAGCAGTCGGAGAATGAAGTGCACCAGTTGAAGTAAATAAAAGTTTATTTATTTCCTTATTTAAAAGTTTTTTATATAAAAATGCTCCAAACACAGTGGCAGAACAACCACAGCCGCTGCCTCCTGCATGAACATCCTGCTTTTCTATATCAAAAATTATTGTACCGCAATCATCATATTTCTTTTTTATGCTTTTTTTGTCTTCTTGGAACATTTTATTCACGATAGATTTCCCAACAGTGCCTAAGTCACCGGTTACTATCAAATCGTAGTCAACACCAGTGTCCTCCAAATGCTGTTTTAAGGAATCATATGCTGCAGGTGCCATTGCTGCTCCCATGTTGTTAGCATCCTTAACTCCTAAATCTTGAATTTTTCCAAATGTAACATTTTTGATTTTCGGACCACTTCCACCGCTCGATAACCACACTGCTGCAGAGCCTGTCACAGTCCATTGTGCTGACATATGTCTCTGCCCTCCCATTTCAAGAGGCATTCTGTATTGTCTTTCTGCGCTACAAAAATTACTTGAGGTTACACATATAATATTGTTTGCAAACCCGCCGTCAATTAAAAGTGAGCCTAATCCCATAGTCAGCGTCATGGTAGAGCAAGCTCCATATACGCCAATATATGGAAGCTGCAAATCTCTTGCAGCAAAAGAAGACGATGTAATTTGGTTTAATAAATCCCCCGAAATCAATAAATCAATGTCCTTTTGCTTCAGGTTGTTTTTATCCATTAGATGTTTGACTGCTTCCTTTTGATATTTTAATTCGGTTTTTTCCCAACTTTCTTCTCCCCATAGGTCATCATCAACAATTATATCAAATTTATCGCCTAAAGGTCCTTCTCCTTCTTTTTTACCTACAATTGTAAATGTATCTCTTACAAATACATTATCCTTTATTTTAAATGTTTGTTTGCCTATTTTTTTCAACCTAAACTCTCCTCGAAATAAAATTTTATCAACTAAACAGTAGACTAAGTATCCCTACGATAAATGCTGATAAATATCCATAAACCAATACTGGACCTGCCAGTTTAAAAATGTTGGCTGCTGTGCCTAAAATAAAACCTTCTCTTTTAAATTCAAGAGCAGGTGATACAACTGAGTTCGCAAAACCTGTAATTGGGACAACTGTTCCAGCTCCGCCTATTTTACCCAACTTATCATACCATCCAAACCCCGTAAATAGTGCACTGAGAGCTACCAACACCACTGAACTAATAGATCCTGCATCCTTCTCAGATACACTAAAACCAGATATAAAAATATTCTTAATTATTTCACCAAGTAAGCAGATCGCCCCTCCAAATATAAATGCCCATACACAATTTTTTAACATTTTGTTTTTGGGAGTATATTCGTCGACTACTTGCTTATAGCTGTTCTTATCATACTTCATGCATTCCTCCTACAACAAAACTGCACTTTCAGGTATTTTTTTCAATGATTTGTCTATGCTGCTACCAAAATATATGGCTGTAAAGCTTACAAATAAAATTATGACTAATAAAAAAATCTTTTTTTTCATATATTTCACCTCACAAGTATTATTTACAAAAAAAATTATTGAATACTAAAAAAAAGCACTATATGTGCCTTTTTTAATATTAAATGTTAATTTTTATCAGTGATATTTAATTATGAACATAATTTACATTTGAAATTTCAACCTAATAATTCTTTATATTATTTTTATTTATTTTTCACTGATTTTTTTTCTCATTATAACTTTTGTTCCAACATCCTTTTCTGATAAAACAACAACTTCATCCATATATGATTCCATAACTGCAAATCCCATTCCGGAGCGTTCCAATTCGGGCTTTGTAGTGTATAGCGGTTCTTTGGCTTTCTCTACATCCAATATTCCGCAGCCGAAGTCTTCAATAATGATTTCTACCACCTGCCCCTTGATTCTGCATGAGATTTCTATTTCTCCCACTGTATTTTCATAGCCATGGATAACTGCATTTGTAACAGCCTCCGACACTGCAGTTTTTATATCATTAATTTCACCAATGGTAGGATTTAAAATAGAACAGAAGGCTGCAACTGCTGCTCTCGCAAAGGATTCATTTATTGATAGGCTTGGTATTTTAAAAATTACATAATTATTTTGCATTTTATCCCCCTATTTAATTTCAATTATTTTGCCTATGCCGCTCATGTCAAGAATTTTTCTTACCTTCTTATTGGCATTAATAATTTCAATTACTCCATTTTGTTTTCTTATTGCCTTATAACGTCCGATTACAAAACCTATGCCTGAACTGTCAATAAAATCAAGATTTTTAAAATCTATTACTATCTTGTTAAATTTTCCTTTGCTTACTTTTTCATCAACCACTACTCTTGATTCGTCTGCACTGTGATGGTCTAATTCCCCTTTGAGTCTGATTGTTAAAACTTGTCCAGATTCAATAAATTCTAAGTTCACTCTTCTCAAATCCTTTCTGATTTATAATAATGTACAAGCTATTATACAATTAATGAAAGGATTATTCCTTGACTTCTTTTGTTGTTATTTGTCGATTATAGATTTATTTTCAGATTTTATTGCTTTATATAAGGAAGCATTATTGAAAATTCTGAACCTTTCCCAACAGTGCTCTTTAATTTAATTTTACCCTTATGACTCAATATGATAATTTTAGCGATAGAAAGGCCAAGTCCATGTCCTCCTATTTCCTTGCTTCTTGACTGTTCTGCCCTGTAAAGCCTTTCAAATATTTTTTCTAAATCCTTCTTTTCAATTCCTATTCCCGTATCTTCAACCTTTATGACATAGTAATCATCCTGGATGAATCCTGAAACCATAATATATCCGTCAGCAGGTGTAAACTTTATGGCATTATCTATAAGAATTCTTATTGCTTGCTTAATTCTGTTTTTATCGGCATATACATTGACATCATCATAAAAGTAAAAATACAGTTTGTGTTTTGTGTCAATCATTTTAGTTTCTTTTTCTATTTCATTTAGAATTGAACTGATTTTAAAATCTTCTTTTGAGTTTACTAGCGTGCCTTTGTCGCTTCTCGCAATAAACAAAAGCTTTTCAATCAAATCCTGCATGTTTTCTGTTTCATTTTTAATAGCAGTTATTGATTCCTCTAATACAGCCCTGTCATTTTTCCCCCATCTGTCCAACATGTTCACATATCCCTTTATAACAGACACCGGTGTTCGGAGCTCATGAGACGCATCCGATACAAATTGCTGCTGAGTCTTGTAACCTTCCTCAATTCTGTCCATCATTTCGTTAAAAGTCTCTGAAAGCTCCTTTAATTCATCTTGAGTTCCTTTTATATCCAATCTTGTGTTGATGTTGTTTACTGTAATTGTCTTGGTTATTTCAGTCATGTTTTTTATGGGACCTATAAGCTTGAAACTGGTTTTTGATACTATGGGAACAAATATCAAAAGTCCGATTATCCCTGATGTCATTACCAAGAAGGATATCCTTGATGCGTCATTTATTATTGCTGAAGCATCATATCTGACATTTAAAAAATATTCAGTGTCTTTATAAAAGCTTGTTGCATATATATATTCTTTATTATAAATTAATTTTTCGATAATTACAATGATGTTGTCAGAATACCTGTTTTGATTATTTAAAGGAAATACCGAATTTAAGCTGTAGTCATACACTTCTATAGATTTTATTTGTCCATTATCCAAGTTTAAATCAGGAAATTCATTGATTATTTTATCAACATCTTTATTTATTACACTTTCTTCAAATTTTTCAAACTCAAATATCAAATATCCTGCAGAGGTTGTAAGTGCAACAATCATTATAATCACAATGTAAATCAATAAATATGATGCAGAGATTTTAAAAGCAATAGAAAATTTAAGCCTTTTTAAAAGACCTATAACAAATTTAAATATTAATCTAAATGGATATAAAAATATATTTAGCAATGCCTTTAATATTGATTTTATCATAATGTCCTATTCACGTATTATATAACCTACGCCTCTTACTGTTTCTATAAGATTAATGTTGTATTTCTGATCAATTTTGCTTCTTAAATATCTGATATATACATCAATTATGTTAGTATCTCCGAAATAATCGTAGTCCCATACCTTATCAAGTATTTTTTCTCTGGTTAAAACAATGTTTTTATTTATCATCATAAATTCTAATAGCTCAAATTCTTTTTTAGTCAACTCAATTATTTCACCGTCGTATTCAACCTTGTAATTGTTTTTGCATAGTTTTAATTTGCCTATTTCCAAAATCATTGCTTCTGACTTATCCTTGTTGTTTTTAGCTCTTTTTAACAATACTCTTATTCTGGCCAGAAGCTCTTCAACAGCAAAAGGTTTTGTCATATAGTCATCAGCTCCTATGTCAAGTCCTGTTACCTTATCTGAAATATCATCCTTTGCAGTAAGCATGATTACAGGAACCTCTGACGTCTGCCTCAATCTTCTGCACACCTCTATTCCGCTTAATCCTGGCAGCATTAAATCAAGAATTATCAAATCAACATCTTCTTGTTTGCCTTTTTCAAGTCCGTCACGTCCGTTGTTTGCAATATCAACATCATAGCCTTCATATTTTAATTCCAGCTCTAAAAATCGAGCAATTTTTTGCTCATCCTCAACTATTAATATTTTCTTTTTATCCATAACAGCCCTCGTATTTTTATTTGAAATAATGTTCTCCAAGTACCATCTAAGTTTTAATCCTTTAATTCGTGGTTAATTAAAATTATTATACTATTATTTCCCATCAATATCAATTTAAAAACATTATAAACATTTGACAAAAGGTTAATTTTAAAGTTATTTATATGTCTTATTTTAATAGCATGATTATAATATCCTACCGTAGTAACTAAAATATCAGGCCAAAGACCTGATATTTTAGTTACTCTATAATTATTTCATTGTCGGACTCTTCGTTATCTTCTGGTTTTGTTTCTTCCTTGATAATAATTTCCGACTTCTCTTTTATTTTATCAACTGTTTCCTTCATGTTTTTTTTCAAGCTGTCTACATTTATAGAATTTTTGTCTCTATAAATTTTAATTTTGCATGAAGCGAGAACGGCTAAAATCAATCCAGGTATTACAATCCAAAATGCTACCAAGAGAGCTATTAAAACAAGTACCAACGGCAAATCTAGCAATGTATCATTTTCTTTATTTTTAACAGACATTCTTAAAGCTAGCAGCCTGTTTGTAAAACTTGTGAAATTTCCATGATGCTCATTTTTTCTACCCTTTTTATGTTCAAGCTCTATTATTGATTTAATTAAGTCACCTTCATTTTTTTCTAAAGTCTTCTTTGCCTCTTCATAGCTTACGTTGACTCTGCTTCTCAGTTCATCGATTTGTTCTATTGTTACCTTCATTTTTTTCCTCCAAAATTTATTTTTTCTTTATGTTCCCAATATACCTTCAAATAATTAATTGTGATTTAGTGCTTTATTAAAATAAGATTAGAAAACAATAAAAAACTGATGGGGATGAGTCTTATACAGTTTAAATAATTAAATTTAATTATTTTGACAAATTTTATAAAAGTGATACAATAGTCTGCGGTATATTAATAGAATAGGAAGTGTTAAATTGGAATTATTAAACAGAAAATATAATTCAGCTAAGAATTATATAAGAACATTTATTAAATGGGTGATTTTTGCCAGCATTACAGGTTTTATTGGAGGAATAACCGGAACAGTGTTTCATATAAGCGTTGAAAAGGCTACTGAATTCAGATTGATGAACAACTGGATTTTATATTTTTTACCTGTAGGTGGAATTGCTATTGCTGTTTTTTATAAATTATTTAAGATGAATGATTCAACAGGAACTAACCAAATTATTGATTCAATACGTACTGAAGATCATGTTCCTATAATATTGGCGCCATTGATATTTATAAGCACAGTTATAACACATTTATTAGGAGGCTCTGCTGGAAGAGAAGGAGCAGCATTGCAGCTTGGAGGAAGCATAGGCACCTTTGTGGGCAAGTTTTTTAAACTAGACAATAAGGATATGCATTTGATTGTTCTTTGCGGCATGAGCGGTGTATTTTCAGCTTTGTTTGGAACTCCTTTGACAGCAACACTATTTGCCATGGAGGTAATAAGCATAGGAGTAATTTATTATTCAAGCCTTGTGCCATGTCTTGTTTCATCATTGGTTGCATATGGAGTATCCATATATTTTGGAATTGAGCCTGTTCGTTACACATTGAGCTACATACCGGAGCTTTCCTTCAGGACAATTGCGATAACTGTGTTACTGGCTGCACTGGTGGCTGTTTTAAGCATTGTGTTTTGTGTAACGCTTCATAAAACCGAACATTTTATGAAGCACAAAATTCAAAATGAATACTGGAGAGGCTTTGTTGGAGGATTGATAATATTAATTTTGACATTAATGCTCAATACAAGAGATTACAACGGTGCGGGCATGAATATAGTAGCAAACGCATTGAATGGTGTTGTTAAACCAGAAGCTTTTCTCTTAAAAATAATCTTAACAGCCATTACTCTAGGAGCAGGCTTCAAGGGGGGAGAAATTGTCCCTACGTTTTTCATAGGAGCCACTTTCGGATGTTTTATAGGAAGCATTTTAGGATTTGATCCCGGTTTTTCTGCTGCAATAGGCCTGGTTGCGCTTTTCTGCGGAAATGTAAATGCTCCAATAGCTTCAATTGTTCTAAGCATTGAACTCTTTGGAGCTCAGGGTATTCTTTTGTTTGCAATTGCATGCAGCGTCTCCTACATGCTCTCAGGCTACTACGGTCTTTACTCAAGCCAGAAAATAGTTTATTCCAAATTAAAGGCAGAATTTATAAACATAAATGCAAAATAAAAATGAAACTGTGGATTGCCCTTAGTGGTAAAAACAAACCACATAAAGGTTAGTCCCCGCATATTAAATATTAATACATATTATCAAATTATTTAGGTATGAATATATTAATGTAGTATAAATCTGCAGAAATATAATTAAAGAGTTTGGAGGAGTTTATCATAAAAATCTGGAAAAAAATATATACCGTTAAAGCTTTAGAGTCTCCCATACCTGGAGAGATTTTAGAAAAAGCTGTTACTGTTCCTGACAAAATAACAGTTCATTTAGGTACTCCTGATGATATAGCTGAAAACATCAACATACCCTTTATAGATTACATTAAAAATGTAGCTTCCAGTGAATTATATCCCACATGGCCTGAAGCTTCTTTGCGTGCAAACATACATGCAATAGTATCAATAGCCTTAAACAGGTATTTCACAGAATGGTACAGATCAAGAGGCTATAATTTCGATATAACAAGCTCCACACAATTTGATCAGGCCTTTGTTCCAAACCGAGGAACTTACGATAATATAAACAGTTTGGTGGATGAATTATTCAATCAATATATTGTTGTGGAAGGCAGAATTGAACCGCTTTTCGCTCAATTTTGCGATGGCAGAATAACTAGATGCAGCGGATTGCATCAATGGGGCACTGTTGATTTAGCAAATAGTGGCTATACCCCCATGGAAATTTTGCAATATTATTATGGCGAAAATATATCTCTTGATACTGCCCCTACTGGACCACCTATATACAGATTCCAAAGGTCCCTTACGTTAGGAGATTCCGGTATAGATGTATTAAGAAAGCAGGTACAGCTTGATAGAATATCTGTAAATTTTCCTGCAATTCCTAAAATTGATTCCATAGACGGATACTTTGACGAAAGCACACAAGCTGCAGTAATAGAATTCCAAAGAGTTTTCAACCTACCTGTTACAGGAATAATTGATCAAGATACCTGGTATAAAATTTCTAACATTTATCAAGCAGTTACCAAGCTTGCTGAAAGAATTTCAGAAGGAATAATGCTAAGACAGTATGAAGAAATTTTGTCTGGTGCTTTATTAAGGGGTGATATTAGACCAAGAGTTTCTTTATTGCAATACTTACTAAACCTCATGTCATTATACTATTCAAGTGTGCCTGAAACAGCTATTACAGGCATATTTGATGACCAAACACGCCTTGCAGTAATTGAATATCAAAAAACAATGAATCTGGAGCCTACAGGAATTGTTGATCAAGAGACCTGGAAAAGCTTATACAATAATGGCGTTGGAATCCTTAGGTCTTTACAGCCGCAAGCTATTTATCTGCCATATTTCAGGTATGCCAGAGATTACGGTCCAGGTGACCAAGGTCCAGGTGTATTTATCATACAAGAAATGCTTCAATATATTTCACTTGTGATACCTGAGATACCATATGTTGAAATTACAGAAATATTTGATGATGCTACCAAAAATTCTGTTATTGCATTTCAAAACCAATTTAATTTAGAACCAACAGGTATAGTCAACGAAGAAACATGGAATAAATTAACTGAAATATACAGAATCCAGAGGTATGGCAATGTAGGAACAATAAATTTAAGCCCTAGCAACAATAGCTAAAATATCTGTCATGAACCAATATTTTAGCTATTTTATAATTATTTTATTATCAGAATCTTATTTATCTTCTTTTATCATTATTCTTATTGCTTCTACTGCTGCCTTGATTGCATCCTCTGTGTCGTGAACCTGTGGGTCGTCAAGTCCTAATCTTCTTCTTTCCTGGTTTGCCACAACGCTTAATACAGCTCCTGCACGTACCTTTCTGTATGCTCCCACAATAAACAATGCTGCTGATTCCATTTCTGAAGCGAGAGTTCCCATTCTAAGCCAAGCCTCCCACTTATTTTGAAGCTCATAACTCACCGGCTTGGTTTCAGGCTCATGTTGTCCGTAGTAAGCATCCTTGCATTGAACTACTCCCACGTGATATTTTTTTCCTAAATTTTGAGAAGCCTTAACCAATGCATTCAGCACCTCATAATTAGCAACAGCCGGGAATTCCATAGGGGCATATTCCCTACTTGTTCCCTCCATGCGTATTGCTCCTGAGGCTATGACCAAATCTCCACCCATCACATTTACATCCATGCCACCGCTTGTTCCTACGCGAATGAAAGTATCTGCACCTATATTAGCTAATTCCTCCATTGCAATTGAAGCCGAAGGACCGCCTATGCCTGTTGAAGTAACACTTACTTTTACTCCATCCAAATATCCTGTATATGTAATATATTCTCTATGATCAGCAATTAACTGTGCATTGTCAAAGTGTCTTGCAATTTTTTCGCAGCGCTTAGGGTCTCCTGGCAAAATCACGTACCTTCCCACATCTCCTGCTTTCATATTGATATGATATTGAACATCTCCTGAATATGCTTTGCTCATAATTTCCTCCTCAATAATTAAAGTAAACTCCTAGCTCCTTATTGTAATTTTCATGTTGTATTAGAATAATTTCTAGAATTTATATCTCTGTTTGTATTATACTAAATTATAATAAATATTTCAACAAAACAAATATCCTGCACTAAGGCAGGATATCATCAAATTCTGATTGTTATAAAACTAATTGTGGTGAGTCATTTTCTCTGTTTTTGATTTTGTTTAAAATAATGCTTGAGATTTCTTCAACGCTCATGCTTCCCATATCACCTTTTTGTCTTTCTCTTACTGATACAGTGTTGCTTTCAGCTTCCTTTTCTCCAACAACAAACATGAAAGGAATTTTCTGCATTTGAGCTTCTCTAATCTTGTATCCTATTTTTTCAGCTCTTTCGTCCATTTCTACCTTGATGTTTAATGATTGCAGCTGCTCTTTGACCTTAACTGCATAATCATTAAATTTTTCAGAAATAGGAAGTACCTTAACCTGAACAGGTGCTAACCATGTAGGAAATGCACCGGCAAATTGCTCTATCAAAATACCAAAGAATCTTTCAATGCTTCCAAATGCAGTTCTGTGAATCATAATTGGTCTATGCTTTTGCCCGTCTGCTCCCACATATTCCATTTCAAAACGCTGCGGCATCTGGTAATCTAGCTGAATTGTACCGCACTGCCATGTTCTTCCTATGCAGTCAGTTAAGTGGAAATCTATCTTTGGTCCGTAGAACGCACCGTCTCCTTCATTTATAACAAAATTTAATTCAAGCTCATCCAAGGCAGCCTTTAATGAAGCTTCTGCTAAATCCCAGTCTTTTATATCTCCCATGAATTTTTCCGGTCTTGTTGAAAGCTCTAGCTTATAGGAGAATCCAAACTGCTTGTAAATTTCATCAATTAATTTGATAACACCTTTAATTTCATCCTTTATTTGTTCAGGCAATATGAATAAGTGAGCATCATCCTGAGTAAATGCCCTAACACGCATCAATCCATGCAAGGCACCTGACAATTCATGTCTATGAACTCTTCCTGCTTCAGCCACTCTCATAGGAAAATCCTTGTAGGAATGCATTGCATTTTTATATACTAAAATTCCTCCAGGACAGTTCATTGGCTTAATTGCAAAATCTTGTTCATCAATTACAGTTGTATACATGTTTTCTCTGTAGTTGTACCAGTGGCCTGAAATTTCCCATAAATGCTTATTTAACATCAATGGTGTTTCTATTTCCACATAGCCTGCTTTTTTATGCATTTCTCTCCAGAATTTCATGAGCTCATTTTTAACTTCAACACCTTTAGGAAGGAAGAATGGGAATCCAGGACCTTCTTCTGACATGAAGAACAAATCCAGCTCCTTGCCAAGCTTTCTGTGGTCACGCTTTTTAGCTTCTTCCATCAATTTTAAATAGTCTTCCAGCTCTTTAGACTTTTCAAATGTAATGCCGTAAATTCTTTGAAGCATCTTGTTGTTTTCATTTCCTCTCCAGTATGCACCGGCAATGCTCATCAATTTTACAGCCTTTGGTTTTTTTGTTGATTCAAGGTGAGGACCTGCACAAAGATCAACAAAATCACCCTGCTTGTAGAAAGAAATTATTGCATCCTCAGGCAAGTCATTGATTAATTCAACCTTGTAAGGTTCTTGTTTTTCTTCCATGAATTTTATTGCTTCATTTCTTGGAAGCTCAAATCTTTCCAGCGAAAGACCTTCTTTAACTATTTTCTTCATTTCCTCTTCGATTTTTTCAAAGTCATCCTGCACCAATCTGTATTCTAGATCAATGTCATAGTAAAATCCGTTATCAATTGCTGGTCCTATTGCAAGCTTTGCTTCCGGCCACAATCTCTTTATGGCTTGTGCCATAATGTGTGATGAAGTATGCCAAAATATATGCTTACCTTCCTTGTCTTCAAACTTCAAAAATTTAATAGTTCCATCTTCCTTTATTTCTTCCATTAAACCTATTGTGTTGCCATTGTAAACAGCTCCCACAACGCTTCTTGCCAAGCCCTCGCTTATGCTTTTAACTACGTCAAAAGCAAGCACGCCTTCTTCATATTCTCTGACACTGTTGTCAGGTAATGTTAATTTTTTCATACTTCTCCTCCACTTTGATTTCAATATTTTTGATGTAAGATTCTTGGTAAAATAAAAATCCCGTCTCTTAAACAAATGTTTAAGGACGAGATGTTCGTGGTTCCACCTTAGTTGCTTCTCAATAGATTTAAGGCATCCATACCAAGACCTTACGACTAAGCTATCAGTCTTAACTCCGGATTAGTTTTCAAACAGTCATGCAAAGGAAGCTCTCACCTTTTCTTCCCTCTCTTAAGTTGCTGTATCTGTTTTACTCGATCCATCACAGTTCATTTTTCCTATTATATTACCGACAATTAATTCTTGTCAATATTTTTTTCTAGTTTTTTCTGTTTTCTTTCTGTTCCAATTGTTGTCATATGGTTTTTCTCTCATACTTTTAGACTTCTTTTCCTTTGACAATTCAATTGCCACATTCTGTCCTTTTATTTGAGCGCTTGCCATTTTTTTCAAAATGCGGTTTTGATGCTCTGAAGCTGCGTTAAAGAATGAAAAGTTTTCAAGTACTTCAATTTCCCCGATATCTGAACCTGGAATATCACATTCTCCTGCAACAGCTCCTAATATGTCTCCAGGTCGTATGCCTTGCTTTTTACCTAGATTAACATGAAATCTAACTGTATCTTCAAGATTTCTTGAAGTGCTTCTTGTTGATTTTCTGCGCTCTGGTATTATTTCATTCAAATCTCTTTCTTCAGAGTAATCGAATTTAACCAGCTTTTTAATCATGGCAGCAATCAATGTTTCTGCATCATATCCTTGAGACATAAGTCTTCCTGCCAGCTCTCTGTTATCACCAAGTTCTTCTTTTTCTACAACCTCAACGATATTTCGGATGAATTTATCCTGTTTTACTTCATTTACCTTGTCAACTGTAGGAATTGATCTTTTGCGAATATCCTTCTTCGTGTATTTTTCAATACTTTCTATTTTCTTCATTTCCTTTGCAGATACAAGCGTGAAGGATGCTCCTTCCTTGCCGGCTCTGCCTGTTCTTCCTATGCGGTGCACGTAATAATCTTCCTTCGAAGGAACCTCAAAGTTGATTACTATATCGACCTCTTTGATATCTAATCCTCTTGCAGCAACGTCTGTGGCAATCAGAATCTCAATTAAACCGTTGTTAAACTTGTTTAATGTGTCAATTCTTTGAGACTGTTTGATATCCCCGTGCATTTTATCACAATTGTATCCTCTTTCAATGAGCAAATCATACAATTCATCAACCGATTTCTTGGTATTGCAAAATACCAATGCAAGTCTTGGGGTATACGTATCAATAAGTCTTGCAAGAGCATCTACCTTGTCAGAATGTTTAACAAGGAAATAGCTTTGCTTTACTTCCTTAGCTGTTATACCCTCTCTTAAAACCTTGATTGATACCGGATTATTAAGAAATTTTTTAATAATATTTTTCATGGCATCCGGAATAGTTGCAGAAAACAGCGACGTCTGAACCGGATGATCAATTTTACTTAGTATAAGCTCGATATCTTCTCTGAAGCCCATTTTTAACATTTCATCTGCTTCATCCAATACTGCCATTCTTAATTCGCTGAGTTTTATTACATGTCTGTCTATTAAATCAATAACTCTGCCGGGAGTTCCAACAATAATTTGAGCTCCTGCCTTAAGTTTATTTATTTGATCACGAATGTCTGCACCGCCATATACTGTAACAGTCTTGATGCCGTCCATATATTTCCCGTATTTTCTGAATTCATTTGCTACTTGAACTGCAAGCTCTCTTGTTGGCAATAAAACAATAGCCTGCGGCAATTTTAAATCTCTATCTATTTTTTCAAGTATTGGAATACCAAATGCAGCTGTTTTTCCAGTCCCTGTATTTGATTGTCCTACAATATCTTTTCCTTCTAATATTACAGGAATTGCCTCTTGCTGAATTTGGGTTCCTTCTTCAAAGCCCATTTCATCTAAGGCTTTTTGAATGTTGTCATTCAAAATTACATTTTCTATTTTCATTAATCTTTTCTACCTCGTTCTTATTTATTAACTTCTCATTATACTATACATTTGTAACTATTACAAATATTATTTGTAAAAATTTAATAAATTTATTATTTTTTAGTAAAATCTATACTATATTTAGCATTAACTATATTTTTAGCCGGATGCATTGTTTTATTCTTTTTAAATTGTTATTTTTGTGTTATTATTATTTTAAATTAATGAATGGAGATGAATTATTTTGAAAATATATTATATTTATCATAGCTGCTTTGTGGTTGAAACTGAAAGTTCATTTTTAATATTTGATTATTTTAAAAATAAAGAGGATTCAAAGGGTGACTTTGACTTCATGGAACTGCTTGACAACATAACAAACAGCATCAAGACACTCTATGTATTTTCATCACACGGTCACAACGATCATTTCAACAGCAAAATATTTTCCTGGCAAAAGAAAAAAGAAAATACCTATTACATAATAAGCAGCGACATAAAGCTTTATTCAAGACCTGATAATGTGTACACAGCGAAAAAAAACGAAGAATTTTTTATAAATAATTTAAAAATCTATACATTTGGCTCTACAGACGAAGGCATAAGCTTCATGGTTCATTTAGATGACTTGATAATATTCCATGCAGGGGATTTAAACTGGTGGAAATGGATGGATGACACCCCTGAAGAAGAAAAAGAAATGGAAAATGCATTTAAAGGAATTATTAAAGACATTTTAGTCAAAGACGTTATAATTGATGCAGCATTTTCCCCTGTTGATGGAAGACTCGAAGATAATTATTTAAGCGGAGGTCAATACTTTATAGAAAATATAAAACCAAAGATTTTTATACCAATGCATTTTTGGGATAACTTTAAATTAACTTCTGATTTTAAAAAGTCTCAATGTGATTCCTCAACTATGGTATTAGAAATTAAACACAATAATGAAACTTTAATGTAATAAGATTCTCGCGTTCAATTTTCTTCAATAAGGGCTTTGCCCGTCATATATTATGTCGCATACACATAACGACATTTTTTTTATGATACTTTAGATGGCAGCTAATTAAAATATTTTATTCTAAAGAATTTTAAAAAAATATATGATAAATTTTTTTAAGTTTAATATATTTTACAAATACATATTAGTACTAGGAGGATGGAACATGAAAATTACCATAACAAATGAAAGCGGCGATTTTAAGGAAATGCTCTACACCAAGGATAAGGTGACCTATGAAGTAAAAAAACAGGAAATATTGGATTTTTTTGTGCAATTATCTGAAGCATACAGCAATGATGAGGATATGGATGAAATGTACGAATGCCTGTATAATTTAATTAATTACGGCTACCTGTATACAGATACTGATATGGATATTGATTACGATGATGATTACGATAATGATGATGAAGATTATGACTACAGTGATGAGGATGATTATGATGAGGACTACGATTATGATGATGACCACGAATATGCTTCTCAGGACGGCTTCAAATTAATGGAATCTATAATTGAATATTTTGTTGATGGAGAAAAGGTTACTAAGGATGAATATGATGATGCATGGGATGACAGATTGGGATATCTCGGTTCTTCAAACTGGGAAGAAAAAGGACTTTCTATTATAAATGCCGAAACAGATGAAATTATATTTTCAGGAAAAATATCGTAACTGTACTGTCATTAAATTTTAAAAAAGGCTTTGAAATTTGGCAGGCAGACAAGGGGACAGACAAGTGCAGACAAGGGGACGTTTCATCTGTCTTGTGTTTTTAAGACAGATGAAACGTCCCCTTGTCTGAAACGTCCCCTTGTCTGCACTTGTCTGCATTAATTATTCACTGATTTTTAAAATCCTCTTCCGGCTCCGCCGCCGCCTGAACGTCCGCCGCCTCCGAAGCTTCCGCCGCCTCCAAAACCGCCTCCGCCAAAGCCTCCTCCGCCACGACCTCCAGGTCCGAAAAATACCGGTGGAATAAAAATGCCTCTTCGTCTTCTTCTACCACCGCCACCAAAGCCATTAATTATTATAATTATTATAATCATCAATATTAGCTTACCAAGAGCGCTGACATCAGCTGAGTTTCTTTCCTCTGGAATATCTACTTCAACATTTCCGAAAATCACATCATTATCATAGCCATATTCTTCATTAACTCTTACTGCAAGCTGGTAAAAAATATTTTCCAACCCTGTTGAATAATCTCCTTCGGATAAATAATCCAAAGAGTCATCTAAAATTCTTCCAGATTCGGAATCGGTAATAGCTCCTTCTAATCCATAGCCCACTTCAATTTTAATTCTTCTTTCCTCTAAAGATAATAAAACTAACAATCCGTTATTATATTCTTTGTTTCCAATTTTCCATTTTTCAAAGAGTTCTACAGCATATTTACTTTCATCTAATCCCTGCAAATTTTCAACTGTGGCAACAACTATCTGAGGTTTTTCTTCAGTATTTTCATAATTTAAATTAATATTTATCATGTTGCTTTCAGCAGCGTCATCAATTAAATCAGCAAAGTCGTTCACATAAAATTCTTTGGTAGGCTCTGGTAGCTCAAAATTTTGACCATATGCAAGTGGTCCTGTAATTATTAGTATTAAAGCCAATATAAGGGATAATAGATTTTTCTTCACATGTATCACTCTCCAAACATTAATCAAAGTTCACTTCAGGTGCAGTCTCGGCTCCCGGTGTTGCTTCAAAATATGGTCTTTGCTCAAACCCAAACATTCCTGCCAATATATTTTTAGGGAATGATCTGATTGTAGCATTATAATTTCTTACAACTTCATTATATCTGTCTCTTTCAGTAGAAATTCTGTTTTCAGTACCTGCAAGTTCATCCATCAATCCAGTTACATTTTGGTTTGATTTTAATTCAGGGTAATTTTCAACAACAACTAATAATCTTGACAATGCACCTTCTAATTCATTTGATGCTTCAACCTTCTCGGAAGTTGAACCTGCTCCGGCTAACTTTGCTCTTGCATCAGCTATGGCAGTAAATACTTCCTTTTCCTGAGCCATTGCTCCTTTTACTGATTCAACAAGGTTCGGAATTAAATCATACCTTCTTTGAAGCTTGCTTTCAACATTTGCCCACTGTGTATTAACATCTTCATCTAATGCAACCAATGAATTGTAGCTTCCAAAAATGCTGACTGCAAATATTCCTAATAAAACTAATATTACTATTAAAACTATCGCGCCCTTTTTCATCTTTCACCTCTTAATCTTCATCAAATTTTAAAACTGCTAAGAAAGCTTCCTGTGGAACTTCCACACTTCCTATTTGCCTCATACGCTTCTTGCCTTCCTTTTGCTTTTCAAGAAGCTTTTTCTTTCTTGTTATATCTCCACCATAGCATTTAGCTAATACGTCTTTTCTTAATGCCTTTACTGTTTCTCTGGCAATAATTTTACCGCCTATGGCAGCTTGAAGGGGAACAGCAAATAAATGTCTCGGTATTACATCTTTAAGTCTTTCAACTATCATTCTTCCTCTTTCATAAGCCTTTTCATCATGAACTATAATTGAAAATGCATCTACCAGCTCTCCATTAATTAAAATATCCATTTTAACCAATTCCGAACGAACATATCCATGAAGCTCATAATCCAGTGAAGCATACCCTCTTGTTTTAGATTTTAATGCATCAAAGAAATCATAAATAACTTCGTTTAAAGGAAGCTTGTAATGAAGTATTACTCTGGTTGCTTCCATGTATTCCATATTTTCAAAAACACCTCTGCGGTTTTGGCAAAGATCCATAATTGGTCCAACATATTCTGTAGGCGTCATAATTGAAGCATTTACTATTGGCTCTTCCATATATTCAATTTCCTGAACAGGAGGCATGTTTGTAGGATTTTGCAAAATTATCATTTCTCCACTTGTTTTGTATACCTTGTATATAACGCTTGGAGTTGTTGCAATAATATTTAAATCAAACTCTCTTTCCAGTCTTTCCTGAATAATTTCCATATGCAAAAGTCCTAAAAATCCGCATCTGAAGCCAAAGCCCAATGCTATGGATGTTTCAGGCTCAAATGTCAAGGATGCGTCATTAACTTGCAGTTTTTCCAATGCATCTCTCACAGAGTTATATTCCTCTCCTTCAGCCGGATAAACCCCGCAATAAACCATTGATGTAACCTTTTTATAACCTGGTAGTGGTTCCTTTGCAGGATTGTCATCGCTAGTGATTGTATCTCCAACACGGCAACTTTTAACTTCCTTCATACTTGCACACAAATAACCCACATCGCCTGAATACAATGCAGCTACTGGTTTTTGTGTAGGTGATACTATTCCAACCTCTGTTACGTCAAAGGTTTTGTTTGTTGACATCATTCTTATTCTGTCGCCCTTTTTAACCTGACCTTCTTTAACTCTTATGTAAGCCACAACGCCTCTGTAGCTGTCATAATACGAGTCAAAAACAAGTGCCTTTAAAGGAGATTCTTCATCACCTGTTGGAGGTGGAACCTGCTTTACTATTGCTTCAAGCACCTGATCGATGTTAATATTGTCCTTTGCAGATATTAGCGGGGCATTTTCACAATCAAGTCCAATAACATCTTCTATTTCCTTTTTGATTTCATCTGGTCTTGCACTGGGCAGATCTATTTTATTGATAACAGAAACTATCTCTAGATTCTGATCCAAGGCAAGGTACACATTTGCCAAGGTTTGAGCTTCAATACCCTGTGAAGCGTCAACAACAAGCACTGCTCCTTCACATGCAGCCAAGCTTCTTGAAACCTCGTAGTTAAAATCCACATGTCCTGGAGTATCTATTAAATTTAAAGTGTAATCATGCCCATCTTGTGCTTTGTACAAAAGACTTATGGTTTGAAGCTTAATTGTAATTCCTCTTTCTCTTTCCAAATCCATGTTATCTAAAACCTGTTCCTGCATTTCACGATGGGAAAGAAGTCCTGTGTTTTCTATTAATCTGTCAGCCAATGTTGACTTGCCATGATCTATATGAGCGATTATCGAAAAGTTTCTTATGTATTTTTTTCTGTCCAAAAATATGTTACCTCCCTATTTAATTGGATATAGGGTATTATACCAAAATTTATTCTTTTGTAAAAGTATTATTTACTAATTTCTCCAATATACTCAGCTAATATTTCAGTTAAAAGCTCTGCTGAATAATTCACTTCATCTATGTGATTTAATGTGCTTCCTATCTCAATAAGAAGTGCATAATCAGAATTAAACTGATTAAAATAAGCTCCCGGTCGTATGATAATTTCTCTGAAAAGACCTGGATACATTTCTTGAGCAATTTCGTACAGTTTTTGAGCGTTTAACTTTAGCTCCTCGTAGTTACCATTTTTATCTCCGATAACCAAGGTACATGTTGCAGCTGTTTTGCCGTTAATCTCTGATGTCTTTACCTGGGATAATTTTTGTTCATAAAGTGAATTTTCTTCTGCACCATCACGGTGCAAATCTATTATTATGTTTTTCTTACTGTCTGATAATACTTGTTTAACTGCATAATTAGAATTGGCGTATGATGAATTGTAATCAGGATAATCATTGTAGTCTTTTAAATGTTTCACATCTAATCCGTAGCCTTGCAAATTTGCTGCTATTTTTGTTCCTACACCCATAACGTTGTATCTTTCGTCATGAGTTCTAAAGTTTCCTTCTTCATGTGGCAGATAGCTTTCCGTTCCATGAGTGTGAAAAAGCACAACATTTAACTTTTCATTAACAGAAGCAGCGTCTAGGTTCATATCACGAGGAGCGCTGCTTCTGTATGTTGGTGATTCTACTACTCTAAAAAAATCTTCTTGCCGGTTATCGGCTAAATAGACTGTTTTTTCTGTTATCAAGGGTTCACTGTCTTCTTGGAAAATATCTAAATCTTCTTGTTCTTTTTCATATTTGATTGGTTCTTCCTTTATATCTTCCTTGCTGTCAATGTTTTTGAAAACATCCTTTGCTTCTTTGAAATCACTTTCAATTAATTTTTTTGAATCCTGTTCTTCTTTGAATGTTTTTTCCAGAAAAATATTGAAGTAAGACATTATTTTATCAATAGGATCTAAATTTTCTTCATCCTTTTCATCTACATTATAATTAATAGAGATTGTGGTTATATCCTGCCCTGACTTTCTTTTCTCAGACAAATTATAGACATAGCTGTAGCCTACAAAAAGTACCGTCAAGCATAATATTGACATTCCCATGTAAAATTTTGTTCCGCCTTTATTTCTTCTTCGTCTCTTCATGATCCAACTCCATATATTTTTTCAAATGTAATATATTAAAAAATTTAGTAATATATTAATATATATGTGTATTGTTTCCTGAATAACACTACTATTTTTTACAATTAGATTACGAAATTAATTCATATCCCGGGTGCACTGCTTTATTAATGCTCTCAGCTAACATATCGGATAATGTTTGTATTAGCTCATCTACTCCGCTGGGTGTTACAATGGATTCTCCGTACATAGGACTTAAAATTTCCTTAATGAACATGTGTTTTTCATTATATTCCAAATCGCTTAATATACCCATAATCTGACCTACATCATCAGTCTTATCCTTTAATGCTTCCTCCATCAATTCAATGGTATCATTGACAATGGTAGCAGTATCAACGACTGTAGGTATTCCAATTGCCACAACCTTAACTCCAAGTGTTTCCTCATTCAATGAGCCCTGCATATTACCAATTCCCGAGCCCGGTTCTATTCCTGCATCTGTTATTTGCACAACTGAACAAAGTCTTCTCATTTTTCGTGAAGCTAAAGCATCTATTATGATAAGCAAAGTTGGTTTAATTTTTTCAACAACACCAATGATGGTATTTATGGTTTCAATACCTGTTGTTCCAAGCACACCCGGCTCAAGTATTGAAACCTCGTTGTAATCCTCATCATAATCCTTGTTATAGGCTTTAAAAAACTGCCTTGTTACCTTAATTTTATCCAATGTTTTAGGTCCCAGAGCATCGGCTGTAATATTTCTGTTTCCAAGACCCACAACCAATACTCTTTCTCTTTTTAAATCGGATACATCCTTGATAGCCTGAGCAAGTATGTTTATTACTTCCTGCATTGAATCCTTGTTTAAACTTTTCAAGCTTTTAGTTTCATATGTTATATATTTTCCTTTTTTCTTGCCAACCTTTTTTTCAGCTTCCTCATCTAAAATTTCAAGCTCCACAACCTCACCGTGCTTGTAATCCTTTGTTCTTAATTTTACTCCTTCAACCTTTGTTGATAATGATTCATTTGCTTCATAAGCTAAATCTGTTCTATAATACATAAATCCTCCTTTTTAATTAAAACTATAAAAACAATTATTAAATCAATATTTATATTTAAATAAAATTTATACAATCAAACTTATTATTGAATTTTTTCATTTTTTTATTCTTTTTGCTTGATTTTTAGGTAGATTGACTGTATAATTGATTTGCTGTCAAAAATATTGCAAATATGCAAATTATGTGCTAAAATATTAAAGCATTAAAATAAGATCACTTGAAGGAGGTGAAGATTTTGGCAAATATTAAATCTGCAAAGAAAAGAATTTTAGTTATAAATAAGAAAACTGAAGTTAATAAGAGCAGAAAGTCTGAAATCAAAACATATATAAAGAAATTTGAAGCAGCTTTAACAGAAGGAAACTATGAGAAAGCTAAAGAATTATTAAAAGTATGTGAAAAGAAATTATATCAAGCAGCTGCAAAGAATACTATTCATAAAAACGCAGCTTCTAGAAAAGTTAGCAGATTAGCTCAAAGATTAAACAAAGTTGCATAAATTTAAAACTAAGATCCGTAAGATTCATCAACTAACCTCATAGTCATGAATGTGGTGTTAGTTGATGAATCTCTGGAAATAAAAAAACCGATTATATCGGTTTTTTTTATTTTATAATCCCATTTGTAATAAGTTCAAGCCCAATTCTGTTGTCTATTTCCCCAGTCTTGATTTTCTTATCTATCTCAAGAATTTTTCCCATATAATATTGAATTTTTTCTTGGCTTAAAGTCTTTGCTTGTTTTGAAAGCTTTGTAGCCACAAAATTTTTAATCTTCATTTTATTCATAATATCATTGAAGCTATACCCCTTCTTTTGCAGCACTACATATTGAAAAAGCAATCTGTACTGCCTTGATATCATGTGAATAATAAACTGCTCAGGAGTGTTGTTTAAAAGCATTTCATCTAATATTTCAAATGCCTTTGCTTTGTTTCCCTCACATATGTGATCTACCAGCTTAAATATATTGCTTTCAACAGATTTTATTAGCAAAAGATCAATGTCTTCAAATGTTACGTTGTTTGAATTTACTTTATAGGCTGCAATTTTTTCCACTTCATTGTTAACGTGATACAAACTCACGGTGCTTTCATATTCTAAATATCCGGAATTATTTGCAATATAATCAGCATCCTGAAAATTTATGTTAAGACCTTGGCTTTTAAATTTATTGACTATGTATTTTGACAGTTCGCCTTCACTTAATTTATTGAGTTCAAAAACAGCATTTTTATCCTTCAATTTTTTAACTAATTTCTTTCTGGAATCTATTTTTCCGCCTTTAATCAGATATATTGTTATGCAAGAATCTATGTTATCAATAACATCTGAAACCTTATCCTCTTCCTTTTTATTTAAACTTCCTGCAGAGGTTAAAAATGCGGATTCCTTTACGACACATACCTTTTTTTCTGACATAAACGGAAATGTTGTAACGAATTCATAAAAATCATTAAAGTTATTTTCAATTTTTTCAAATTCCATGTAATTCATGGTATCATAATCACTGTCAACATATTTTTCTTTAATAAGATTGACAGCGTCATCTATGTAATATTCTTCGGTTCCATAAAGTACAATGCAATTTGGAACCTTCATTTTATCAGCTAAATCTTTAATTGTTTTGTAGCTCATTTTTCTCCCCTTTTTTATTGACTATCCATACGTACAACAGACTAAAATTTATTAAATTTGGAATTAATCCTGTAAAATATAGAGTATAATAGTTGTCTGATTTTTCACCTTCATAAGTATTATAATACATTTTATCGCCTTTTAAAATAAAATTTATTTCGCCATGATTAAATGTGGACAATATAATACTTTTTTCATTTTCGTATCTCGCAATAACCTCTTCTGAAGGCATTCCGTAATTATTTCTTCCATAGCTTATTACAGCAACTGTAGGACTAGCCTTTTCAACAAAATTGGCATTTGATGATGTCTTGCTTCCATGATGAGGAACAATCATTATATCTGCATGCCCTATATCGTTTAACAGCATTTTCTCCACATCTTCCTCAATATCTCCTGTAAGAAGTATTTTTTGCTTTTTAAATTCAAACAAAATAACCAAGGATGTATTGTTAATGCTGTCCTCAATATAATTTTCATGAGGCCATAAAATATTTATTTTGAAGCAGTTATCAAGTTTTAAGCTGAAATCTTTTTTTATGAGCGTGATTTTTTCATCCATTTCTTCATTATTATAAGATGAAAATATCTTTTTAACCCTTATGTTGCTGTTTAAAAGGTTTTGTAGTCCTGAATAATGGTCGTCATCCCAGTGGCTGATAAAAACTCCATCAATATTTGTTATTCCTCTTTTGATTAAGTAGGGTAAGGCTGTATATTGTCCAAAATTTCTACTGCTTGTGCTGCCGCAATCAATTATTAAATATGTATTCTTGTATTTTATTGTTGTGTATAAGCCCTGTCCAGCATCAACAACATTAAAATATAAGCTATTATCAGCAATAGGAGCAATCATATAATTCAAGCAATAAAAGCTTAACAATGCCGTGAATGCATATTTGACTATAATATAATTTTTATTGTTATATAAATATACTGCAGTAATCAGCATAATGTAAAAGAATATAATCTTATCTGCTGACATAGAAGGCATGGTTATACCATTAAATGCAAATTCCTCTGTAAAATTAATGATATATCTCAAGCTGTTCAATATATAATCAAAAATCATAAATGGAATGGTTAGTGCGGTTGAAAATAATGCATTTAGTAATAGCAGCAGGAAGCCATATATTAAAATTACAGTAAATATGGGCAAAAGCAGCAGATTATATAAAATGCCCATCACAGGTATATAATTGAAATAATATGCCAAAACAGGCAATGTAAACAGCTGAATAAACAAATACATGTAAGTGGTTTTTAAAATCAAATCCTCTGTCTTCACATGTTTTGCAATATATTTGCTATAAACAATCAAGCTTAAAGCAGCTGAAAATGACAACAAAAATCCTGCATCAAACAGCCAATAAGGATTATAAATTGTTAGTATTAATGCAGCCAGTCCAATTGAATTTAAAGAGCTGTATTTTCTGTAAAACACCTCGGAACCAAACAACAAAGTAAACATTACAAGGGATCTCATCACAGTCAATGGAAAACCGATTAAAAAGCCGTAAAACCAAATCAAGACCCAAGATATTACCCAGCTTGTTCTGCGGCTTAAAAAGCAAAATTTAAGCACAGATAGCATAAATCCATATAAAAGCACTATATGAGAACCAGAAACAGCAAAGATGTGAGCTAATCCCATTAGCTTAATATTGTCATACAAGCCCTCTTCAAGATAACCCACATCTCCCAAAATTACAGACAAAATAATATCTGCATTTTCCTTATTTAATGAATTGTAAAATGTTTGTTCAGTGTAATTTCTGAATTTAATAGATACAGAATTTAAAAAGGAATAATTCTCCTTGATTATATCTATATTGCCTTCAGCAAATATAACAGCACCGATTTTCTTAGACCTTAAATAATCATTATAATTAAACAGCATTTTATTTTTGCTCAAATTGCTGTCCCCTACGTTGCCATAAAGACGCACAATGCTGTTTTCCTTAACATCATTGTTTTTATTCACATAAATAATAGTGTTCTCATGAACCTTTAATAAATTATTATTTATGCTCATAACTACAGCATCATAGCTTAAAAAATCAGAATCAGGGTTAACCTTGTTTTGTTTTTTTATTTCTGCAACAATTTCCACTTCTTCATTAATATGTTGTTTTATAATGGAAATTGAATTATAATTACAATTGACAAATGATAAAATCAGAAATGCAATAATGACAGTGTTGTAAATAAACTTTCTGGTTGTTAATGAATTGTAAATTAGCAAAGCAAATAAAGCTGTAAAAATATAGCTAAAAAAATCATGTTCATATGATATTATTCCCAATGCATAGGCTGCAAAAATAGAAATCAATATATACATATTACACCTCTATATATTCTACCAAATATTGGGTGATTAATCAAAATAAATATAGACAAGCTACAGGAGAAAAAATGATTACAGAAATTAAAGAAATAGCTGACATAGCAAGCAATGATAGCTTTAACAGCTTGATAGAGGAAGCTTTTTTTATAGATATAGAAACAACAGGTTTATCCCGTGAATATTCAAATATTATATCAATAACTGTGCTTTTAAGTGAAAAAGGTCGCTCCTATATTCATCAAATATTTTGCGAATATAAAATTGATGAGCCGGAAGCCTTAAAATATTTAAAGGATTTAATTAAGACTAAGAAATATATAATAACCTACAATGGAAACACCTTTGACATTCCTTTTTTAGAAAGCAAATTTCAAAAGCATAATATAAACTTTGATTTGGAGTTATTTATTAAAATTGATTTATATAACTGGATAAGACAATTAAAAAATAAATTTGAAATTGAAAACTTTAAATTAAAAACGGTTGAAAAGCACTTTAATATTAAAAGAGAAGATACGCTCTGCGGAAAAGATATAATAACCCTTTATGAAGCATACAGAATAGAGCCAAGAAAAGAATTCTCTTATTTAATAATGCAGCATAATTATGAGGATGTATTTAATCTTCCTATATTATTTAATAATATAATTAATATGTATGATAATGTCTTGTCTTATAAAGGGCTGATAGTTAAAATAAATAATGAAGATTTTAAAATTAAAAAAAATTCTCTCATATGCAAATTTAACATACTTTCTAATTATTCAACTGATTATGTACATCCGGCCATAAATTTTAATTTAAAGGTTAATTCTCTAGCACAGACAATGAAATTAGATATACCCGTAGGATTTTATAAGAATGATAATATAAAAGAATTTTATTTTATAGACAGCAATGAATATAATATTAAGACCTACACAGCAATTGATGGAATTAAAAGAAACCTTATGCCGGTAAAATTCAATGATAAAATATTTTACAACAATATAAATAATTTAGTAAAAAGCATTTTAGAATCTGTGTTTTAGTCTGGCATCATTCTGTGATATATAAAAAGAGTTGCTAACGCATTTTTACTGAGCACCCCCCTTTAATACGATAGGGGAATTCTTCCCCTATAACCCCTTGTTTTTATACAATAGGAAAGGAGAACTTTCCTATTGTATAAAAAAGACCTATACGTTGTATAAGTCTTTTTTCTTTGGTGCCCAAACGCGGAATCGAACCACGGACACGGAGATTTTCAGTCTCCTGCTCTACCGACTGAGCTATCTGGGCATGGTGGGCCTTCAAGGACTCGAACCTTGGACCTACCGGTTATGAGCCGGGCGCTCTAACCAACTGAGCTAAAGGCCCATAATATTTTAAATATTATGGATATTGGTGGGCTTAGATGGACTCGAACCATCGACCTCACGCTTATCAGGCGTGCGCTCTAACCACCTGAGCTATAAGCCCGTATCGGGGCGGCAGGATTTGAACCCGCGGCCCTCTGGTCCCAAACCAGATGCGCTACCAAACTGCGCTACGCCCCGATATTTCCTTACCTTTTATGGCAGGGGATGAGGGAATCGAACCCCCACTAATGGTTTTGGAGACCACTGTCATGCCACTTGACCAATCCCCTATATTTCATGCATATTACAGTTTTAGAAAGTGACATTCTACCAACTGAACTACACTCCTATGTAGTATGTATATGGCGGAGAAGGAGGGATTTGAACCCTCGCTTCCTTATCAGAACTACTCCCTTAGCAGGGGAGCCTCTTCGGCCACTTGAGTACTTCTCCTAATTTCGCAGTCTCATTCCCAAATTTTCTGCTCCTTTCGTCGCAAAATTTGGGAATTCGTTGCGTATGACCTACCATCCATTTTTCAGAAAAAATGGGGTTAGGACATCTTGACGGAGAGGGTGGGATTCGAACCCACGCGGGCTTTCACCCAAACGGTTTTCAAGACCGCCTCGTTATGACCACTTCGATACCTCTCCATATTTTGTTTGGTGATCCATCGGCGATTCGAACGCCGGACACCTTGATTAAAAGTCAAGTGCTCTGCCTGCTGAGCTAATGGATCTTATTAAATTAAAATAAAATGGCTGGGATGGCAGGATTCGAACCTACGAATACTAGAGTCAAAGTCTAGTGCCTTGCCGCTTGGCGACATCCCAATATTAATTTTATTGCTGGCTGGGGTAGTAGGATTTGAACCCACGAATACCAGAGTCAGAGTCTGGTGCCTTACCGCTTGGCGATACCCCAATTTAGATGAACCCAGAGGGATTCGAACCCCCGGCACACGGATTAGAAGTCCGTTGCTCTATCCAACTGAGCTATGAGTCCACAATTTTTAATGGAGCGGGTGAAGGGAATCGGACCCTCGCGACCAGCTTGGAAGGCTGGGGCTCTACCATTGAGCTACACCCGCATATTATACATTTTATAACCCGCATGTTACTATTATTGATTAAATTTTACGTTTATATTCATAAAACTTATTTTGGAGCGGAAGACGAGATTCGAACTCGCGACCCTCGCCTTGGCAAGGCGATGCTCTACCACTGAGCCACTTCCGCATATGTGGTGGAAGAGATTGGATTCGAACCAATGAAGGCGGTGCCAACGGATTTACAGTCCGTCCCCTTTAGCCACTCGGGAACTCTTCCTTATTTAATTTATAATGGAGCTGGTGAAAGGACTTGAACCCTCAACCTACTGATTACAAGTCAGTTGCTCTACCGATTGAGCTACACCAGCGAGTTTAATGGCGACCTGAAGGGGGCTCGAACCCCTGACCTCCAGCGTGACAGGCTGGCATTCTAACCAACTGAACTACCAGGCCGCTATATTTCAATATGGGGAC
>JBFXKO010000020.1:0-67787 GCA_050173715.1 Sedimentibacter sp. | reverse complement strand
TTGCTCCGCTAAGTGCAACCAGTCCGTTTGAAAGCATCAGGCCTATGAGCTTATATTTGTTGGAATCCTCCCCCAAGGATTTAACCAATGTTTCATTGTCTCCTGTTGCTATTAGTAGGTATCCTATCTCTGTTTTCAAGAATATATCCATTGCTATTTTTACTGCTGCTGCAATGATTATTAAAATAATTATTACTTCGATGCCGTCAAATATGGAGCTGTAGTTGAAAAGTCCCACATTTGATTTACCGTTTAATCTTAAATTGACAGAATACAAAATTGTCATGGTAAGTATTCCTGATAAAAGTGCTTTAATTTTCAATTTAATGTTTAAAGTATAGGTTATGAGTCCTGCCAATGTTCCTAAAAAAAACGCCAATATTGTGCTTGTAGCTGGGCTTAGTCCTGAAGTTATGAGCTTTGCAAATATAAATGCTCCCATGGGGAATGTTCCTTCTACGGACATATCTGCAAAGTCCAGAATTTTAAAGGTTATGGTTACTCCTATTGCAAGGACTGAAAATATCAGCCCTTGCTCTATTGATGTCAATATTAATGTGTTCATAGTTTTTCCTTTCTATTGTTCCAAAAACTCTGCTCCTTCAAATGCTTTGTTGTCCTTTGTAAGCCCTAATGCTTCAGCAGTTTTAACATTAACTATTTTTTCCAAATTCTGTGATGCTTGAACTGATATGTCTGCAACATCAACTTTGTCAACCAATATTTGTTTCGCAATGACAGCTGATTGTTTCCCTATTTCAAAGTAGCTAATTCCCTTTGAAACTAAAATTCCTTCAGCAACATGTGAGCCATCTGCTGATACTGTCAAAAGTTCATTTTCTTCAGCAAGCTTTGCAACTAGTGCAATTGCTGATGCAACCATGTTGTCGGTAATTATATACAGACCTTCAACCTTTTTTGAAATTGTATCTACAGCTTGAGGTATGTCATTAACAGATGTTATTCCCACTGTTTCTATTTCAAGGCCTAGCGTCTTAGCTATTTCCTTTGTTTGTTCAACCTGTACCTCTGAATTTGATTCTCCAATGTTGAAAATTATGCCTACAGTTTTAATATCTTCCTTAAGCGCCTTGAACAGCTCCAGATTTTCCTTAATTGGTGCAGCATCTACAACGCCTGTTATATTGTTTTCAGTAACGTTTAAGTCTGGCACTAGCTGTGAAAATACCGGGTCTGTTACAGCAGTAAACACCATAGGTATGTCAGTTCCTTCAATAGCCTGCTTAGCTGCTTGTGCGGATAAGGTTGCAATTGTAAATATTAAATCAACTTCGTCCTTAACAAATTTTTCTGCAATCATTTGTGCATTGGCAATGTCACCTTGAGCGTTTTGCTCTACAAATTCCACATTTATTCCTTGATTTTTCATTTCATCAATAAATCCTTGCTTGGATGCATCCAATGCTGGATGCTCTACCAACTGAGATATGCCTATTGTAAAAGCTTCCTGGGCTTTTTCTTCTTTTGGTTGTTCTTTTGGTTCTTCTGCTTTTGGCTCTTCTGTTTTTGGTTGTTCAGTTTGTGCTGCTCCTTGGGCACAACCGGTTAACAGCATTGCAACTATTAATGCTATTGATGTTATTTTTTTGATTAAATTAAGTTTCATAGTATCCTCCAAAGTATTTAATTTTTTGATTTTATATATTTAACTTTGGCCAAAGTTTATATATCTTTAATGGGGTTAGGTCATAAAAAAAATCTTTCATTCCTATAAACACATTTGATTGCAAATGTGCTTATAGGGACGAAAGATTCCGCGGTACCACCCTAATTATGATATAGTTATATCATCACTCATCGAGGTCTAACAACCTCTAACCTTGTAACGGAAGTACCCGTGTTTGCCTACTCGATATCTTTCAACAAACAAGCTCAGCAGTGTATATTATATTTCTCTGTCATTGGCTCTCAGCACCCACCAATTCTCTGTAAACGTCTGAAATATTTTTCTCTGCTTCAACGCTTTAACTTTATTAATATTCATAATAATCGAAAGAAATTTGTTTGTCAACTATTATTTTTTATAAATTTTTCACCTGTTTGCAATATAAATGCAAAAAGGAACAACTTTCGCTATTCCCTTACACTTATTTTTTATGCAATTGATGGTTCTAAAGAATCACTTAAGTTGGATTTTAAAGTGTTAAACTCTAATTTCAATTCTTGTGGAAGTGTATTTCCTATTTTATAATAAAATTCTTCGATGCTCTTTAAATCATCAAGCCATGAATCTATGTCTATGCTAAGTAAGCTTTTCAAAACTTCACTTGAAACATTTAAGCTTTCAGTATTTATATCCTCAGCATGGGGAATAAATCCGATTGGGGATTTATATGCTTCAACCTTATTTTCGCATCTGTCGATAATCCATTCAAGAACTCTGAAGTTTTCGCCATATCCTGGCCATAAGAACTCACCCTCACTATTGGTTCTGAACCAGTTTACATGGAATATTTTTGGAGCATTGCTCATTTTCTCGCCCATTTCAAGCCAATGCCCGAAATAATCTCCCATATTATATCCACAGAACGGTAGCATTGCCATTGGATCTCTTCTTACTACTCCAACCTTTCCTGCAGCTGCTGCAGTGGTTTCAGAGGCAAGAGTTGAACCAACAAATACACCGTGCTGCCAGCTTCTTGACTGATATACTAAAGGAGCAGTCTTAGCACGTCTGCCGCCAAATATTATTGCAGAAAGCGGTACTCCTTCTGGAGATTCCCATTCTTTTGATATGCATGGGCAATTTTTAGCAGGAGCAGTAAATCTGGAATTTGGATGAGCACCTTTTTCCTTTGATGTTTTTCCATTCCAAGGGTTGCCCTGCCAATCAAGAGCATTTTCAGGCGGGTTATTGTCTAGCTTTTCCCACCATACTGTGTCATCATCTAAATTGTAAACAACGTTAGTAAAAATAGCATTTTTTCTTGTAGCCATAAGAGCATTATAATTTGATTTTTCACTCGTTCCTGGTGCAACTCCAAAGAATCCTGCTTCGGGATTGATTGCCCATAGTCTTCCGTCTTCTTTAATTCTCAGCCATGCAATATCATCGCCAACAGTCCAAACCTTGTAACCTTTTTTCTTATATATTTCTGGTGGTATAAGCATCGCCAAATTTGTTTTTCCGCATGCAGATGGGAATGCAGCTGCAACATATTTCACTTCACCTTTAGGATTTTCTATTCCTAAAATAAGCATGTGTTCTGCCATCCAGCCTTCCTTCCAGCCTTGGTAAGAAGCTATGCGCAGTGCAAAACATTTCTTTCCTAACAATACATTTCCGCCATATGCTGAATTACATGACCAAATGGTGTTGTCTTCAGGAAAGTGGAATATATATCGCTGATTGATGTCCAATGTGCATTTTCCATGTAAGCCTCTTACAAAATCATTAGAATCTCCAAGTGCATCCAATACCTTTTGCCCTATTCGAGTCATAATATTCATGTTCAATACAACATAAATGGAATCTGTCACTTCAAAGCCAATCTTAGAAAAAGGCGAGCCCACAGGTCCCATTGAGTAAGGAATTATATACATTGTTCTTCCGTTCATAGAATTTTCAAATATTTCTCTTCCCAGCTTGTATGCATCTTCTGGGCTTTTCCAATTGTTTGTAGAGCCTGCATCAATTTTGTTTCTTGAGCAAATGTATGTTTTGTCCTCCATGCGAGCAACGTCATCTTTTTGTGAACGGTGATAGTAGCAGCCTGGTAATTTTTCTTGATTAAGAGGTTTTAATTCACCTGATCTGCATGCTTCTTCGCGAAGCTGATTTAATTGTTCTTCACTGCCATCTATCCACATAACTTTTTCCGGATTTGTTAATGAAACTACTTCCTCTATCCATTTTAATACATTTGCGTTTGATGTTAAACTTAGCATTAGGTACACTCCTATACTTATTATTATATATGTTATATTATATCGTCAAATTTAAAATATGTGTTATAATATTTATTCATCTAAGTTATTATACCCCGTCCTTATAATACTTTCAATATTGAATATTTATTTCGTTATTTTTAAGCTATTTGCATTTATTTCTTAATTATTTTAAGAACATATACAAAAAACTTAAAATAGTAAAACTAAGGCATAAATCTCATATATAACACAATAAATACAGCTAATAAGTATTCAAAATGTTTAAATGTTATACTTCTTATTTGTCAGCATTTATTTTATTTTGTATTTTTATGGGATATAAAGCAAAAGCAATTGTATTCTTATAAAAAATAATATTAACTAAAACAGCCACAGAAATCTGTGGCTAAATTGGATTACATAATCTATTTTTTTATTGTCATTCTGAGGGCTTGCCCGAAGAATCTCTGTTTTCAATATTAGAAGATCGATCAGGATAATAAGAAACGGGTTTTTTATATAAAATATAAGAAATTAACATGCTTATAAATGGGCAAATATAACAAAGCACTGCATAGGGTGCATATTGTGCTGCCGTTATACCCATTATGGGTTTAATTAAAAATGAATTTATGTTCCAAGGCATGAGTGGTGCCACAATTATTCCTGTATCAGAAATAGTTCTCGATATAACATTGATATCCAAATCTAATTCCTTGTACTTACTTTTAAGAACCTTGATAGGAAGTATTATTCCAGCTGTTTGATCACAGGTTGCAACTGTAAGCAGCGTGCTAATGAACCCTGTGCGTGCTACTAATGACATCTTTGTATTAATTCCCTTAACAAGCTTTTCCATCAAGGGCATCAATATATTTCCTTTTTCAAACAGTTGAACCAGTGAATAAGCGCTGATAACAATAATGATGGCTTCAATCATGGATACCATTCCGCCGCTGATCAAAAGCTTGTTCAATTCCGCTGAAGGTGTGTTTCCATGATAACCAAATAATATAGATTTTATTATGCCTTCAATTGTGGCTTCTTGAAAAACTATGCTTAGAACAGACCCGACACCTATTCCTATTGAAAAAGTTTTTATTGCATTTAATCCAGCAATTGACAACCCTAAAATAATCACAGGCAATATCAGCAAAAATGGCGAAGTATTAAAACCTGCGGCAATTGCCTCCTTGTACAAGAGAAGACTTGCGTAATCTCCTGATGTGTACTTCATTCCGATAATATAATAAATAATTGATGTTATTATAATTGTTGGCACCAATGTCACTATCATGCACTTGAAAATTTCCTTGTAGCTTTTATTTGTTGTAGCCATTAACAAATTGATCAAACCAGATAATGGTGAAATTTTATCGGCAATGAACGCCCCTGAAACCAGCATACCGACGACCAAGCCTTGAGGAATGCCAAGTCCCATTCCTACACCGCTCAATGAAATACCAACAGTGCTCATTGTTCCCACGGCAGTTCCCATAAACAAGGATACTGCAGACATTATCAAGAAAGCAGCAAACAAGAAATTAACACCCTCCATGTATGTAAATCCATAGTACATTATTGTTGGAACAACTCCAGATGACAGCCATATAGAAGTTGTGGCACCTATAAATAAAATTACAACTATTAAGTTTTTTATTTCAGTCACTGAATTTATTATAACCTTCAATAACTCTGATAGTCTATATCCGCTTTTGACCATTACAGCAGAGGTGAAAACTATGCCCATAAGAAATCCAATGTACAACGGTATTGACAGCAGGATTGAACCAATAATAAATCCAAGACTAGTAAACATTATTGCTATAGGATTCAGTACTAATTTTTTACCTTCCACTTTACACCTCTTTTAAAAAATCAAGAAATAAATAATTGGTAAAAATATTGCAGGTAGCATGTTCCCCGCCTTGATACGTTTAATTTCAAGAAAATTAAGACCTATTGCCATAATCAACACTCCGCCTATGGCAGTCATCTCTGTTACAACTACATCACTTAACAGTGACTGCATTAACTGAGCAAGCAATGTTATGGTTCCCTGATATAACAATATGCTTATACTTGATAAAACAACACCAACTCCCATTGAAACTGCCATAGTAATGGCTAATATTCCGTCAAGCAGCGCTTTTGAAAACAATATTTCGTGATTGCCTGTCAAACCGCTTTGAATTGCTCCCATTATAGACATAGAACCAACACAATAAATAAGTGTACATGTTACAAATCCCAATGTCACATTGCTTTGTTTATTTTTCATTTTGCTTTCAACAAATGCTCCAAGATTGTCCAATCTTCCTTCAATATTAATCATCTCACCTATGGCTGTACCAATAATGATGGACATTATTAAAAGTGTAAGGTTTTCACCAACCAAACTCAATTTAATGCCCACTGTGATTACTGCCAAGCCGGCAGCTTTAAGAAGAGCTTCCGTTATTTTTTCAGGAATAACGCTTTTAAATAAAATTCCAATCATACCGCCTACTAATACAGCCAATGAATTTACAATTGTCCCTAACATGTTTGTCCTCTCAATACTTTTCTATGAAATTTTTTATATCTAATGAAGCCTTATAAACTTCGTTTTTTGCAGCCAGCCCTTCTTCTACCACTTCATTGACTGCTTCTTTTAAAGAATAATTGTTATGATATAATTTGTCAAACAATATTCCATGTATGCTTGTTTTAGTGCCTATCTCATCCCTTTCCTGGTAATCATTGTTGAAGCCTACGATTACATATTCTCCTCTTTCAACATCCTCATGGTTATTTAACTGTTCAATAACGGAGTCAACACTGCCATAAAACGTGTTTTCATGAAGCTTGGTAAGTTCCTTGCAAACGCACAATGTAGCATTAGGCATGTGTTCTTTAATACTTTCCACTAAATTGATTACTCGCTTTGGCGATTCATAAAGTACAAAGGTCTTAATTGAATTTTCCTTCACATTTTTCAAAGCATCATCTAATTCGCTTTTCTTTCTTGGTAAAAATCCATAGAAGGCAAATTGATTTGTATCTATTCCTGCAATAGAGAGAGCAATTGTAACAGCTGAAGCTCCTGCCAGCCCGATTACTTCTATTCCGGCTTCCCTGGCACTTTTAACAAGCTCGTAGCCAGGGTCAGAAATGCAAGGTGTTCCTGCATCAGTTACCAGCGAAACCGTTTTGTTGTCTTCAATAATTTCACTTATAATCTCTTGACTTCTGCTTTTTTCATTGAATTTATGGTATGAAACCAACCGTGATTTAATATCAAAAAAATTTAAAAGCTTTTGCGTATGCCTTGTATCCTCAGCTAAAATTAAATCACTTTCTCTTAAAGTTTCTATTGCCCTTTCTGTCATATCGCTTAAGTTTCCTATGGGCGTAGGAACCACGTATAATTTACTCATTTTTTTCTCCTGTTAAGCTTGCCAGTGCAAATTTAATTTCCGTATATGTTATTTCAGGCGGCAACGCTTCCTTTATTGGTTTTAGTCTATCTCCGCCAATTTCCTTATATACTTTGATTATTAGCTTTTCAGTTTCCTCTGATACAAATTCTCTGTAATTAATTTCGAATCCAAGCTTAGCGCAATCTGTCAAATGTCCTTCAATTGTAGTTAATGATAAATTTCTTTCTTTTGCAATTTCCTCTAAACCTTTCCCTTCTTTATATAGGTTGTAGCTGATTGTTCTGGTATCTTCTTTTTTAGATTTTAATTCAGTATCATTTTTTATAATTTCATTAATTTTTTTAGTATCATTACCAGAGTCTGTGCTTTTTTTAAGATCATCAACATTTATGTTGTTTTTTTGCACATAATCATTTATTGCATCAATGAATTTGCTGCCATATTTTTCGGCTTTGACTTCACCAACCCCTGACACTTTAAGGAATTCTTTTTTATTTAATGGATATTTTACACACATATCCTTTAATGCTGCATCTGAGAAAACAATAAAGGGAGGTACCTTTAAGCTGTCCGCTAATTCCTTTCTTAAAATCTTTAAAACATTAAACAAATCCTTGTTGTATTGAACAGACACAATGTTGTCAACTTGTTTGGCAAAAACTTTTTTGATCATTACATTTTCTTTTCCCTTCAAAACATAATGACCGACCTGAGATATATTAAGCACAGGATATTTGTCTCCTACAACATTTATATAACCGTCAGATATTAAATACGAAATTATTTCCTTTAATGTGTCTTTGTCATATTCCTTCATAATTCCGTATGTGCTTAATTTATGGAAATTTAAGGACTTTATTCGCTGATTTGAGCTTCCTTTCAAAACATCTATAACAACATTACTGCCGAATCTTTCACCCATTCTGTAAATGCAGGACAAAATTTTCTGTGTTTCAATTGTTATGTCACTTCTTTCTATTTCGCTGAGACAGTTGCTGCAATTATTGCATTCTTCATTATCATAACTTGAATCAAAATAGCTTATGAGATATCTTCTCAAACATTTATCAGTATTGCAGTAATTAATCATATCCCTAAGCTTTGAGTATTCATTTGATTTTGAATTAAAATCACTGATGCTGTTTTCTATTAGAAAATTGTTCATAACTATGTCCTGGGGACTGAACAATAAAATGCAATCTGAAGGCTCTCCATCTCTGCCTGCCCTTCCTGCTTCCTGGTAATATGACTCAATATTTTTAGGCATGTTATAATGAATAACATACCTTATATCAAGCTTATCTATACCCATACCAAAAGCATTTGTTGCAACCATTATATCAGCATTGTCATATAAAAAATCATCCTGATTCTTACTTCTTTCTACATCACTTAAGCCTGCGTGATATTTAACAGCCTTATAACCTTCTTTAACTAGCCTAGCGCATACATCATCCGTTAATTTTCTAGTAAGGCAGTAAATAATGCCTGATTTGCCCTTATATTCTTCAATATATTTTAATATGTAAGGAAGCTTTTTATTAGTTCTTTCAACATTAAACTTTAAATTTTCTCTGTCAAAACCAGTAATTACTTCATAATGTTCATTTAATCCTATTAAATTAATGATATCTTCTTTTACTTCAGGTGTTGCAGTTGCTGTAAACGCAGATACTACCGGATTATTAAAGGTTAAATCTCTTAAATTTTTAATTTTCAAATAGCTAGGTCTGAAATCATGACCCCACTGAGAAACACAATGAGCTTCATCAACAGCTATCATAGAAATTTTAATATTTTTAAGCATTTCAATAAAGCTTTCAGATTCAAGCCTCTCAGGAGCCACGTATAACAGCTTATATTTATTGTCTTCAGCCTCATATACAATTTGTCTTAATTCACGTAAAGACAAAGAACTGTTAATAAAAGCCGATGGTATACCAATTTGCTTCAAGGTATCCACCTGATCCTTCATAAGTGAAATAAGTGGTGAAATGACTATAGTAGTTCCTTCCATTATCATGGCAGGTATTTGATAGCAAAGCGACTTACCACCACCGGTAGGCATAATTGCCAGCACATCCTTATGAGACAAAATGTTTTCAATTATTTCATTTTGTCCTTTCCTGAATGAATCGTACCCATAATATTTTTTTAATAATTCAACAGCTGTTTTCATTGCACTACCCCAATTTTATAATAAGAACCTCAGCACCTTGTTGCTACGCAATTATAACCCCAGCACAGAAATCAACCTTGTTGCTTTGCAATAATAAATTATAGCATGTATTCATGTAAATTTCATTAAAAGTTATACAAATAACAATGAAATTTTATTCATAATTATGTTGTAAGAAAAATTGATTGGTTATATAATATAAATTCGGAATATTATAACTAATAATTTGACTGGAGAATATATGAATACTGACAGAAATAATAAATTAGGGACAGAAAATATAGGAAAACTTCTTTTTAGTCTTGCAATACCCTCTATAACCGCACAGCTGGTGAATATGCTTTACAATATTGTTGACAGAATATATATAGGTCATATGGCGGATATAGGCTCAGATGCATTGACGGGTGTGGGTATAACTATGCCAATAATAATAGTAATTTCAGCCTTCAGCAGTCTTATAGGAATGGGTGGAGCGCCAAGAGCAGCAATTAAAATGGGTGAGCAAAATGATAGGGAGGCAGAAAAAATATTAGGCAACTGCTTTTCTTCCTTACTGATAATATCAGTATCCTTGAGCATTATATTTTTAATTTTGGGCGAGGAGCTTTTATGGATTTTCGGTGCCTCTTCTGATACAATTCAATATGGATTAGAATATTTAAACATATATGTTTGTGGAACCATTTTTGTACAGCTAACATTAGGATTAAACAGCTTTATTTCCACACAGGGATATGCTAAATTCAGCATGTTGACAGTTATTATAGGAGCTGTTACAAATATAATCCTTGACCCCATATTAATATTTGGGTTTAACATGGGAGTGAGGGGCGCCGCAATTGCTACTGTATTATCTCAAGCACTGTCAGCTGTATGGGTTTTAAAATTTTTAACAGGCAATAAAACAAAATTAAAAATTAAAAGAGAAAACTTAAAAATTGAAAGAGTTGTTATTTTACCTATCTTAGCACTAGGCATGTCACCATTTATTATGTTAAGCACAGAAGGTTTGTTAAATATTGCATTTAATTTTTCTCTTCAAAAGTACGGCGGTGATGTAGCCGTAGGCTCCATGACCATATTGTCTAGCTTAATGCAAATTTTACATCTTCCATTAGTTGGACTAACACAGGGAGCCCAGCCTATAACAAGCTATAATTATGGAGCAAAAAATAATGAAAGAGTTAAAAACACGTTTAAGCTTCTCATAAAAAGCGCCTTTACCTACACAATAATAATGTGGCTTTTAATGATGATATTTACAGATGCTTTTGTTTCAGTATTTACCAATGACCCTGATTTAAAGACCTACGCTGTGTGGGCAGCACGTATTTATATGGCAACTGCATTTGTTATGGCAGCCCAGAATTCATGCCAGCAGACATTTGTTGCTTTAGGGCAAGCAAAGGTATCAATGTTTTTAGCATTACTTAGAAAAATAGTACTGCTTATTCCATTAATATTTATATTGCCTAACTTCTTTCAAAACAAAGTATTTGCAGTATTCCTTGCAGAACCTGTTTCAGATTTCATTGCAGCATCAGTTACATCCATAACATTCGCTATGCAAATTAATAGGATATTGGATGAGAACAGTACGTTAAGATAAATAAATAATTGAACAATGAAAAATGAACACTGAACAATGAATAGTACAAATATGCAAAATTTTATAATTGCATATCTATTGTTCATTGTTAAGTGCTCACTGTTCCATGTTCATTGCGACCCTTGTCGCATATTTGGTGCCGTAGAAGGGACTTGAACCCCCACGGTGTTGCCACCAACGGATTTTGAGTCCGTCACGTCTGCCATTCCATCACTACGGCTTAACCACTTTAAGATATTAACACATTGAAATGTAAAAATCAAGAGATATTTTTAACATTTTATATATTTTAAGGTGGTAATTTTTACAATTTTTATATAATTTAATTACATAGATTTTATGTAACTTAATTTTCAGCTAATGCACCTTTTACATTGTCTTGTTCATCAAAATCGTTCATTTCTACCTTTGATATTTTGTCAAATTTCTTTTCTATTTTATTTGATGTAATATGGATTTTATCCACATCATCTGACACCCTCTTAATGTCCTTAGCCAGTGAATCCCATCTGTCTTTATACAGTTTAAATTCTCTTCCTAAATTGTTAAGCTCCTCATGAATTATGGACGCATACTTTTCTCTTTCAAGGTTTCTTAATACAACCTGCACTGTTGACAAAACTGACATTAGCGTTGTTGGAGATGCAATCCAAACCTTCTTAGAGCCTGCATAATCAATTAAATCCTGATGATAGGCATTTATTTCTGCAAATATGGCTTCAGCTGGAAGAAACATTATTGCTTGTTCTGATGTTACTCCATTTATTATGTATTTAGATGAAATATCGTTAATATGTTTTTTTACATTTATTTTAAAATCTCTTTCATAGTTCTTTCTTTCAGAATCAGAAATGCTTTTGTCTATCATTCGCTGATAATTTTCCAAAGGGAATTTTGAATCCACACAAAGCATACCAACAGGCTCGGGAATATAAAGCACAGCATCTGCAATCATGCTGTTGGTTAATTTTTTTTGAATTTCATATACTTTATTGTTATTTTCCCCAAACACACTAGTCAATATGTGATTAAGCTGCACTTCCCCAAATGTGCCTCTGCTTTTTTTATCTGTCAATACATCTTGCAGGGATACTATGTTAGTTGAAAGGCTGTCTATTTTTTTCTGAGCTTCATCAATTTTTGAAAGCCTCTCTAAAATATTTACAAATGTCTTGTTAGTTTTTTCAAAGCCTTCATTGAGTCTTTCTTCAACGCGAATATTGATTTTATCTAAGCTATAGCTAACTTTGTCGTTTAAAGAAGCGAAATTTTCATTTAATGTCTTTGATGTTTCCCCGCTGAAATTCATGAATGCTTCAGTCATTTTATTAGTGCTTTTTTGAAGTCTCTCAACAGTTTCAAGCTTGTTGGTAAGTATTTCTCTCAGCTGCTTTTGCTCTGAATCTGATATTTTTTTTGATACCTGGTCAATTAAATGAAGATTGTTTTGACTTAAATTTAATTTTATTTCTGATATCATGTGATCATCTTGGTTTTTATTAAGCTTAATCAACAATATTATGTTGAATATTATTGTTATTGCGAGCAAACCAATTATTATAATTTCCAATGTTGTCACCTCCCTGTCCCTATAAAATATACCATAAAATCGAACATTTGTACAGAAATTTTACAAAATAAAAGAGCGACATAATCGCCCTTAAATAGTTATATTAAATTTTCCTTTACCAGCACTTCTGCTATTTGAACTGCATTTGTCGCTGCACCTTTTCTTACCTGGTCGCCGCAGCACCAGAGTACTAAGGAATTGTCGTTACTAATATCTTTTCTTATTCTCCCTACATAAATTAAATCTTGATTTGATGTATCAAGAGGCATTGGATATTGTTTGTTTGCCAAATCATCTACTAATTTAACTCCATCTGCCTTAGCCAGCAGTTCTTTTGCTTTTTCAGGAGATAGTTCTTTTTCAGTTTCAATAGTTATTGATTCAGAGTGACTTCTGTACACAGGAACTCTAACACATGTGCAGTTAACCTTTAATTCAGGATTGTGGAGGATTTTTCTTCCTTCATTTTGTAGCTTCATTTCTTCTTGTGAATATCCCATTTCATCAAAATTACCTATTTGCGGTATTACATTGTACGCTATCTGATGCTGGAATGTTTTTATCTCTATAGGATTACCTTCGCTTATATTTTTTATCTGTTGGTCTAATTCCTTTATTCCGTTGACTCCAGCACCGGAAACTGCTTGGAATGTAGATACTATCATACGGTTAACCTTAGCATATTTATTCAGTTCATTTAATGCTGTAAGTGCTATAATTGTTGAACAGTTAGGATTTGCTATTATTCCATTATGTTTTTTAACGTCTTCAGCATTTACCTCAGGAACCACCAATGGTACGTCATCATTCAATCTAAATGCAGAAGAGTTGTCAATAACAACTGCCCCTGCTTTTACAGCAGCAGGTGAAAGAGCTTCACTTATATAGTTTTCTGCGGCACACAAAACCACTTGAACATTTTCAAATGAATTTTCTGTAGCTTCTTCAATGACATATTTTTTTCCTAAAAAATCAACCTCATCACCGGCGCTTCTCTTACTTGCCAACAACTTAAGCTCTCCGTAGGGAAAATCTCTTTCTCCCAATACCTTAAGCATTTCTTGGCCAACCGCACCTGTTGCTCCTAAAATTGCTACATTGTACTTTTTCATAATAATACCTTCTTCCATATATAAATTTGTAATTATAACAATATGTTTTTAAATATATAAAATTTATTATAACAATAAATTCATTGTTGTCAAGTATTTTGTTTTGTTATTTATTACACAAGTATTAAACTTACGCACAAAAATATGGAACGACAAAATATCGTTCCATATAATTATTATTTTAACTAATATTTTATTGATCTAAAGAAGTGTCAAATTCAGCCTTTATTTTCCATATGTTATTTTCTTTCGCTGCAATCCACTCCTTATCCTTTTCAATCACTTGTTTTACGTCACCGTCAGTAACTTCAATTTTATAATATAATTGAACTGTTGCCTTGTCCATGCTGCTTGGATCCATTTGATAGCTTTTAACCTTGTAGTTTAACAACTTGATGTTGCTTGTTGCCTTGAGATTTGCGTATTCATCAAAATCCTTCACTCTATCCTTAACAGGTTCCATTAAATACATATAGCTGTATCTATCTTGAAGCATTCCAGACAAATATTTGTCTGCTGAATCTGCAGGTGATTTTTCTCTGTAATCCAATTCTCCCTTGTCAAAAGGATACGTTGTAGTTTCTTCTTTATCAGACAACATGAATGCGTATGGGTCATATGCATTGCTTGGATTCCAAATCATATATTCTGTTATACCAAGCTCCTTTGCTGCTATTATCTGATCTCTTACCTTTGCAGGGCCATATTCTATACCTGCCCAGTCAAAGTCTTGAATCCAAGGTCTTATAACAGGTGGGTTTTCCATTGCTGCGTTTTTTTCAACAGCTTCTTCCATTGCTCCCTTTACAACAAGGTATGGATGAGCATTTGGGTTTTCTAGATTGTACCAGCCTGTAGAATAGTGGCTTGGATAAACCATTGGCGCCAAATTGTCAACATGTTCTCCCATTAAAATCCATGTCTGTCCTATATCTTCAGGATAATCATCCCATGTTCTTGTAATTATGCCGAAAACATCTGCACCTAAATTAACATTGTAGGGTTCCAACTCTTTTTTAGCATACTGCAGAAATTCTGCTATTGCTTCATCTTTGTCTCTTCCATTTCTGCCAGGAAATTCTGTAATGGAGTTGTATTTTTTAGCTCCATCAGGGAATCTTACATAATCAAATTGTATTTCATCAAAACCCAATAATGCAGCTTCCTTTGCGATTGCCACATTGTAATCCCATACGTACTGGTCAAATGGATTTATCCATGGTATGTTTCCGCTGTTTGGATCAAGCCATGTTCCTCCTGACTTTAACTGAATAGAATGTTCAGGGTTTTGAACTGCAAAGTTCTTATCTTTAAATGCAACAATTCTTCCGATTGTATAAACATCATAGTCAGACAAAACTTGAAGCATATTTTTTACATCATCTATTGGAATCGGTGTTTTTTCATTCATTTTCTGGATCACTTCAACATTGCTTTCGTATGTTATAAATCCATTGTCATCTTTTACATTGATTACAAGTCCGTTTATTTCGGTTCCTGCCGCAATGCCGATAATCCTTTCAAACTTATTGGCTTTTTCGGCTTGAGGCAAAAGTTCCTTTGCTTTTAAAGTATCATTTTCAGATAGAGCTTTTACATATGCTCCATAGGCATCTATATTTTCTTTGCTCAGAGAATTTCCGGCTGTGTGGCCTGTAGCATACAATGCTTTGACATCAACCGATTTCTTTTCTCTTTCTTGTCCTATGGGTACTAAAGGAACATAAAATTCACCGAGCTCATTTTTTCGCTTAATTTCCAATTCTTCTCTTTCAGCTAGTTTTTTTTCTAATTCAAGCTGGGCTTTTTCTTCTTCCGTAAGCTCCGGTTCAGATGGCACAACTTCAACTTCAGATTGATTTGGTTCTTCCTGGGGTATGGGGGGATTTGCACTCACCTGCTCGGTGCATGCTGTTAATGTTGTTGCCAGTAATAATATGAGTATTGCTTTTTTTGCCTTATTAAACATAAGTCCTCCTTAGTATTTTAGATATGTAAGCCATACCCATTACATATTATTTATTTTGAATAAAAATATGATTAATCTATAATAATTCTAACATAAATAAATTTTTCATACAATATGCAATATATTTCGACACATGTAATATTTAACAAAATGTGCAAATATAAAATACAAACGAAAAATAATTCCTTGACATTAATTTTCGTAAAATATATAATTCTTTTAGCAAAACATAAGGAGGTTTTTATGCTAACTGCAATAGTAGGAATAAATTGGGGTGATGAAGGCAAAGGCAGAATGGTTGATTTATTAGCTAAGGATTATGATATTGTATCCCGTTACCAAGGCGGAAACAATGCAGGTCATACAGTGGTGAATGAATCAGGCAAATTTGTGCTTAACCTTCTCCCATCAGGTATTCTAAGACCTGAAGTAGTAAATGTAATGGGCAATGGAATGGTTATAGACTTAGAACACCTCCATAAAGAATTAAATAATTTAAGAAATTCAGGAGTAAAAATTACACCTGGAAATTTAAAAATCAGTGACAGAGCAATCATTTGTCTTCCATATCATGTGAAACAGGATGTGCTTGAAGAAGAACGGTTGAAGGATATGAAGTTCGGTTCTACAAGAAGAGGCATTGCACCGGTTTATGGCGACAAGTACCTTAAAAAGGGCATACGCATGGGAGACTTGCTGAACAAGGAAACTCTTAAGAGTCGCTTAGAACAAGTTGTTGAATGGAAAAACCTGATGATTGCAGGCGGATATAAATCAATAGAATTTTATGCTGAAGACATGTATGATTGGTTGATGAAATATGGTGCTGAGCTTGAGGAGTACATCTGTGATGTAGGTTTATATCTTAATGAAGCTGTAAAAGAAGGCAAACAAATTATGTTTGAAGCTCAATTAGGTGCATTAAGAGATATAGATTTTGGAATTTATCCGTATACTTCCTCATCATCTACGATTGCTGCTTATGCACCAATAGGTGCCGGTGTGCCTGGACAAAAGCTAGATAATACAATAGGTATTATGAAAGCATATTCTTCGTGTGTAGGTGAAGGACCTTTCACAGCAGAAATGTTCGGAGATGAAGCAAAGGCTCTAAGAGAAGCTGGTGGAGAATACGGTGCCGCCACAGGTCGTCCAAGAAGAGTGGGACCTTTTGATGTAGTTGCTTCAAAATACGGAGTAAGGATGCAGGGAGCCGATATACTTGCCTTGACTAAGCTTGACGTATTGTCTTACTTGGATAAAATACCTGTTGTCACAGCATATGATGTTGATGGCAAAATCCTACAGGAATTCCCTATGGGAGTTGATTTAGAAAAAGCAAAACCTGTAATTGAATACATGGACGGCTGGAAATGCGACATCAACAAATGCAGAAAAGAATCAGATCTTCCAAAAGCTGCATATGAATATATCAAGTATCTAGAGCAAATGGTAGACTGCCCTATAAAATATGTATCAGTGGGAGCTGAAAGAGAAGACTATCTAATAATGAATTCAGTGAACAATTAATATTGAACATTGAACAGTTAATGAAAGGATTTGTGCCAGCACAAATCCTTATTTTTATTGCATATACAACAATGTTCCCGAAATACATTAGCAATCCTTAATTGCATTGATGGGTGGGTTTTTATTTGCGTTTTAGCTTTGGTTGAATATTATTTATATAGCTGGTTATAAAAATTGCAAATGCGTAATCATATATTAAGAACAACGCTTGAGCTGCTAGTATCATCCACCACATTAGCTCAAATGATATAAATAATTTCACTGTAAAATACATTACAATTAATGATATGTTAAAATATAAAATCTTTGAAGCATACAATATTGTTTTATTGTTAATTTTTATTTCTAATATATGCTTTACTATACTGTATAATCCAAAAAAAATTATGTATGTTATTATTTCAATTTTATTGAATGTTAAAAAGAATCCAAGAATGCAGGATGCAACATAAAATACTATTCCGCTTTTTCCCCCGAACTCAACTATTACTACACCAACTAATAATGCTGCCGCAGCAAAAAATATTATTGTATTTGTTTCTATTACAGATGACAAAATTATAAAAAGTTGATTTAATCCTAAAAGTACCCCTAAATATGCTATGTCTTTGCTTTTTAACAGCATGAAATCAGGTCTCCTCCCAAGCACTCACACAAGCAGTCTGCACAAATAAGCTGTGTGCAGCAGTCGGCGCTTGAATTGCCTCCACCATAATTATATGCTCTGTGCTGATAAGAATTTTGCATGTTGTATATTTGATTTAGAAAATTTTTGTATTCAAAGTTGCTTGGTTCCATCCTGGCTGCATTTTGAACGAATTGCATGCCCTGAGCAATTGAGCCCATATTGACATAACAAACACCCATTAAATAATTCCACTCTGCATTTCTTGTAGGAATCAGGTTCAATGCTCTTATAGCCTCCTGGAACCTTCCTGTTTGAATCATTTGCCTTATGTTGTTTAAATTTCCTGAACCGCTTTCATAAGAACTGCCGCTTCCGTTATAGCCTTGGTAAGAGCTTGCGTTTCCGTTCATTATTTCATCGTATGCTGATTGAATTTCCTTAAATTTTTCCTCCGCTAAATCTTTAAGAGGATTATTTTCATTCATATCAGGGTGGTATTTTTTAGCCAGCTTTCGGTATGCGCTCTTTACTTCATCCTTAGATGCGCCTCTTTGCAGGCCAAGCACTTCATACGGGTCTTTCATTTGTATTTCTCCTTTTATCTAAATTATTTAATATACCAGAATAAATTATATTATCAATAGTTCCCTTATCCTGTACCAACGGAAGCTTTTCAATTTCATCGCTTAGAAAAGATAAATTAAGCATAATTAAGTCCATTGCATACTTCTCTTTGTCAGCATCTTCCAGATTGTTGAATGGATTATAGGAACCACTTTCCTCATCCTTTTTTATATCCTCAAATGCATCAATATAATAAATGAATTTGCCTAGATAAAAACCAATCTTTCTCAAGCTTTTTTCCCAATTATCCTTTTTAAACAAAATTATTTCTTCCATCAAATGTCCGAATTCATTTGATACAGCATCTATATCCTTTGTTCTTTCTTTCTCGAGTTTTGTAATATTATTTAATCTTTCTTTTATTATTTCGGACTTTTCAGGAAGCTCATTGCTTGCCTTTTTAAATTCCACTGCCAATAATTTCATAACAGCAAAAGATTTATAGTCCCTGTCATCCTGCCAGTTGTCAAGCATGTTGTAGTACGAAAGTATTATGTTCAAGGAAGCTGCATATTCGGTTATTTCGTTTTGTATAACGAGCTGCTTCTTTTCAGGGTGCACTATGCATCTTTCGTGAAATACCTCGTTTTCAGGTTCATAGAGAGAGCTTAAAAGCAATATAAGAAATGTCATGTCATAATTCAATGTCATTCTTGATTTGTTGCTGTACTTGTGTTTAAGGCACTTACAGAGCCCGCAATAATATCCCTTGTAGCTGTAGTATTCCTTAAATTTTAATTCCATTTTATTGATTTTTACGTATCCGAACATATTGCACTCATTTCTATATTAAATACACTGTATAATTGTATCAACATTATTTTAATTTATCAATATAAATTTCAATTAAATATCCTTAGTATGTTTTCAACTTGGAGCCTTACACCTGTTTCAAGGCAGGCTTCGTCCAGCATAAATTTGCTGGAATGAATAGGATATACAGCATCCATCTGTTCATTTCTGCAGCCAAGGTTAAAAAAGCAAGCCTTTGTATTTTGACAAAAATATGAAAAATCCTCTGTTCCCATATTGGGATATTCCAAAATTACCACATTGTCCTTGCCAAGAATTTTTACGGCAGTTTCCTTAATTGAATCAACAGCTTCATCATTATTAATCAATGCACCATAGCTTTCTCTTATAAGAAGATTTCCTTCGCCTCCCATTGCCTTTGGAACACTTTCAACAATTTCAGCAATTCTTCTTTTCATAAATTCTCGGGTTTCAGGGTCTAATGTTCTTAAAATTCCCACCATTTCAACTTCATCTGGTATAATGTTGCCACCCGTTCCACCGTGGATGCTTCCCATTGTGAGAACTGCTGAATTTAATGGTGATATGTTTCTGCTCACTAGTGACTGCAATGACATAACTATATTGCATGCTATGACAACAGGGTCTATGCCATTGTGGGGGTGTGCTCCGTGTGTTGATTTACCGTAGACCTTGATTCTTAATTCATCTGATGAGGCCATCATTTTTCCGTATTTAATGCTTATTTTGCCTGTTCTAAGATTTGGATCCACATGGAGACCAAAGACATAATCAACATCTGGGTTTTTTAAGCAGCCTTCGTTTATCATTCTTTCTGCACCTCCTGTTGTTTCTTCAGCAGGTTGAAAGAAAAACTTAACATCACCCTTAAGCTCTGATTCCATAGTCTTAATTATCTTAGCACAATAAAGTGCCACAGCAGTGTGAGCATCATGACCACAGGCATGCATTTTTCCTTCATTTAATGATTTAAAATCAATGTTAGTTTCTTCCTTGATTGGAAGCGCATCAATGTCTGCCCTTATACCTATGCAAATGGAATTGTATGTTTTGTTTTTTCCTCTGACAATAGCCATAACTCCTGTTTCAGCAACTCCCTTTTCATATTCGATGTTCCAGGAATCAAGGTATGAACAAATAAAATCCATTGTTTTATATTCACTGCCCCCTAGCTCCGGGTTTCTGTGCAACTCACGCCTTATGTTTATTAATTCATCATTGTTTATAACATACATTATTTTATACCTCGTACATTAAAATTATCTAAATAATTGATTAATTATATTTTAATTTATGGATTAATTCAATAGTCAATATATTTTGAAAAAAAAGAAGAGGGTATTATTATCCTCCTCCGTGTTTAATTATGTTTATCCTCCCCCCAATATGGGGAGTAAATAAATTTCTGAATTATCTTCAAATCTTTCAGTTAACTTTTTAGGAACGCCGTTAACAAGGATAGCTCCAATATTTATATTGTCAACCTTAAGCTCAGCGATAAGTTCATTTAACGTGATATCCTTATATTCTAAATTTATTGTAACCTTTATATCTTCTGTTGCATTGGTAATTTTAATCATAATATTCTCTAAATTTATCTAACTCTTGTTGATTTACATCAAAATAAGTGTCCAGACTTTTTATTTTAGTGTTTACAAAGGTATCTGGCATACGGTAATTGTATTTTGTAAATCCAGCCAGCTCATTAAATTTGTATTCATCACGTATGGTTTCTTCTGCCATTTTGTTAAGCCAGTTCATATCCAAATCATATCCATTTAATCCGTTGACCAAATCAACCAGCACCTGTTTGTGATTCCCTATGGCAGCTCTTGTGAACATGCATATTCCCATACTGTCCAATACAGCCATAAGCTGCTGAGATTCAAAGGAAGCCTCTGCCCAGCCCTTGTCTGTTTTAACAACTGGTCCGTATGTATGGTCTGCTCCCATTGGTGTGGTTGCAAATGTAACACCCATACCCTTTATGGCTCTTGGGTCATAAGCAGGCATTGCCTGACCGTTGACAGCAGGAATGTGTTTAACTCCAAGAACTTTACCTGTTATTAAAGCCCCTGCTCCAAGTAATTTCCCCATAATTGTATCATTTTTTATTTCATCCATAAATTTAAATGCAGCCTTATCATCACCAAAATCAGCTAAACCAGATTCCATGGCAACACCTATGGCTGCTCCTGTTTCAATGGTGTCAATTCCGAAATCATTGCAAAAGGCATTTAATCTTGCTATTGTTTCCAAATTTCCAAGACCTAAGTTAGAACCCAAAAGACCTATGGTTTCATATTCTAACGGAGAAACTATGGTGTGCCCTTCCTTGTCAGGAACTACATTTGAGCATTGTATTACGCAGCCAGGCATGCAGGCATGCGTGTTTCTGCCTTCTCCACCTCTTTCCTTAATAAAGGAATAAAGGCTTTCTCCGGAAATTTCATCTGCATGTTCAAATTTTTCTCCTCTGAAATTTCTTGTTGGAAGTCCTGTCAAATCATTGGTCACCCTTACTGTTGCTGATGTTCCCAACGTCCTGTAACTCAAGGAGCTTGGTGCTTCATTGACAATGGTTGTGTATTCCTTTAAAGCAGCAGTAAATTTATTTTTGTCGGCAATATTTACAGAGCCCTTTTCGGTCACTACAATTGCCTTTATTTTTTTAGAACCCATTACTGCTCCCAGTCCGCCTCTGCCTGAGTATCTGTTGGGCTTTTTTTCCTTATCCATTGTTGCTATGCCTGCAATATTGTATTGTCTTTCTCCGGCAGGACCTATGCATGTTACAGCGCAATCAGGATACAATTTAAGCATTTCTTCACAAAATTCAAATGTTCCCATACCAGTATATTCATCAGCAAGCTCCAAGCTGCAGCTGCTCTTGGATATTTTTATGTAATACCAATTATCATCATCTGGAATGCCTTCAACAACTACTGCCTTAATTCCAAGCTGTGCAAGCCACATAGCGGTTATTCCTCCTCCATTGCTTTCCTTGATGCCGCCTGTTAGGGGGCTTTTAGCTCCAATACTTATTCTGTTTGCGCTTGAAGCAAGAGTTCCTGTCAATAGACCGTTGGCGATTATAAGCTTATTATCACTTCCAAGAGGCTCGCACTGGGGATTTACTTCATTTAACAATATTTTTGCAATTAAACCTCTGCCTCCAGTTTTTAAATATTCATCAGATGCTTTTTCATAAGTTATTTCTTTACTTCTCGTGTTTATTCTCAATATTTTATCCATATTCACCTCAATAAAAAAGTATTATTAACCAGGTTTCACATTATTTACTATTCATACATTATCTGTAGTTTTACCTATGTTCATAATACTATCATTTTTTCATATAAAGTTCAATGCTCTAATTGTTTGACGGAAACTTAATTGTAATTTCTGTTCCTATGTTTTCTTTGCTTTCAATGTCTATCATACCGTCATAAAGCTCAACTATATGCTTTACAATTGATAAGCCCAGCCCTGTTCCTCCTGTTTTGTTAGATCGGCTTTTGTCAACTCTGTAGAAGCGTTCAAATATTCTATCCATATGCTCGCTTGCAATACCCACGCCTGTATCCTTCACTGTTATGCTTATTATATTATTTGATTTGCTTATATCAATTTCCACAGATCCGCCATTTTTATTGTACTTTATTGCGTTGTCAGTAAGATTGTACATAAGTTCATGAATATAATTTTTATTGGCTTTAATGAACACTTCTTGAGCATTCAGATTTATGCTTACATTCATGCCATCTGCTTTGGTTTTTAAAATTGAAACAATATATTCAGCATTTTCCTTTAAGTTAACTAAAGAATTTTCTTCAATATTATGTTTTTCTTCTATTTTTGAAAGCCTCATAATATCTTCAATTAAGGAAATGAGTCTCAAGCCTTCCTTGTTTATCATTCCGCTATATTTTTGTATGCTGGGTAAATCCGTAATAAAACCTTCCTTAATCATTTCGGCAAAGCCATTGATGGTAGTAAGAGGTGTTTTTAATTCATGAGAAACATTGGCAGAAAACTCACTTCTCATTATTTCAGCATTTTTCTGTATTGTAACATCTTCGATTAAAATTAAAAGACCTGCAACATTAGTACCGTGTTGTTCTAAAACAGGGCTGAAATAATATCTGTAATATTTTTTGTTATTGTTTACATCATAAACCAGATGCTTGTTTTCCTGTATAGATATATCAATTCTTTCCAATAATTCAGTGTTTCTTGTGAGTTCCAATATATTTCTTTTATGGTTTAAATCAAATTTTTCATTTCCAATCATGCGTCTGCCGCTGGTATTTATGGAAAGAATGTTTTTATCTCTGTTTATAAGAATAAATCCTTCTTTCATGTTTTCAGTAATTATGCTGATAGTGTCTCTTTCATATTTCAGCTCTTCAACATATTGGTTGATTTTTATTTTTTGTTCTAAGATTTTATGTGAAAGAGGTTCGAATTCTTCATAAATTCTAAGGTTTGTTCTCTCCTCGCCCACCAGCATTTCATCAAGGACTTTAGTCATTTGATTTAAAGGCTTAAGTATTTTCTTTATAAATACACTGACCGCTGCATATACTACAATCAGCAATCCTATAAATAAAACAAATAGTATTGGTACTATGCTCATAAATACTGAATTAATGCTACTTATTTCTCTTGAAACTCTCAACACCTCGTCATCATTTATTTTGATAGCGTAATAGTACATATTTGAATCTATGGTATTAGAATATCTTGTAAAGTCTCCGGAACCCTTCTCAAATGCCTGTGCAATTTCAGGTCTATCCTTATGATTTTCCAATGCATCAACCTTTGCCCAGCTATCATAAACAACTTCTCCGCTTTTATTTATAATAGTAAATCGCATGCTGTAATCAGAAGCACCTAATATTTTACTAACAGAGGAATTAATTTTGCTTTCACTTTCCCAATTTTCAGCGTCAGCCTGCAGCTCAACAATTGTTTTTAAATGATTTTCGGTTTCTGTTACATAAAAATTATAATAAATATATGTGGTCAGAATGGATGATATGGCAGATGCTATTGCTGAAATAAGCATTAATATTAAAAATAATCTTTTTTTCATTCATCAACAGGCTCCTCTAGCTTGTATCCTGCACTTCTTACTGTTACGATATAATTGGGGCAGCCTGCAGCTTCTAACTTCTGTCTTATTGTCTTTATATGCATGTCAACAGTCCTTGTTTCGCCCTCATAGTCGTAACCCCATATTTCCTGAAGTATCTTTTCTCTGGACAAAACAATTCCCTTGTTCAGCATCAAATAATGTAAAAGCTCAAATTCCTTGTATGTTAAGGCAACCTGATTGTTATTGAATTGTATTGTGCGTTTATTGTAATCAAGCACAATATCATTATACTCAATAACTTCATCATCAGTACCTTTCTTGAATGAACGTCTTAAAACTGCTTTTACTCTTGCTAGAAGCTCTAATACTCCAAATGGTTTAGTGATAAAATCATCCGCTCCTGATTCCAATCCTTTTACTTTGTCTAATTCCAAAGATTTTGCAGTAAGAATTATTACGGGAATATCGCTGTAATTTGCATCCTTTTTCAGACCCTTCAAAATAGACATGCCATCAATTTTGGGCAGCATTAAATCAAGGAGGATTAAATCGGGAACTCTTTTCTTTAATTCAACATAAAACTCCTGTGAATCCTCAAATCCTATAACTTCAAAATCAGCAGTGCTCAAAGCCAAGGTTATCAGCTCTCTGATTCCTGCATCATCTTCTACACAGTATACAAGCTTCATTATTCTCTCCTATCTTATTTTATGTTCACCAGTAATTGAAAATATAACCCATTCCGCTATATTTTCAGCATGATCTCCAATTCTCTCCAAATATTTAGCCACCATTAAAAGGTCGATTGCCTGCTCGCCGTTTTCAGTACTTTCCTGGATTTTTTCAATTAATTCTTTTTTTATTACCTGGAACAAATCATCTACAATATCATCATCCTTGCAAACTTCCATTGCAAGCTCCTTGTCCTTGGATACGAAAGCATCAACAGCTCTTTTAACCATACTTATGGTTGCTTCTGCCATCTGAGGTATGTGGACTAAATCCTTAATGAATTTTTGATCAACAAGATATCTAGAAATTTCAGCTATATCCTCTGCATTGTCACCGATTCTTTCCATATCTGTGATCATCTTAAGAGCAGTGCTTATTAATCTTAAATCTGATGCAACAGGCTGCTGTTGAAGCAGAAGCTTTAAGCAGTGACCTTCAATTGTCTTTTCCATTTCATCAATTTCAACTTCATATTCATTTACTTTTTTTACAAGTTCTATATCCTGGTTTATCAGAGCCTTAGCACTAGTTTCAATCGCCACTTCAATCATGCTACCCATTTTAATTAGCTCAAGATTTAAATTTTCCAGTTCTGTATCAAATCTGTTTCTCATATCTGCCTCCACCTTTTTAATTTTAGCCGAATCTTCCGGTTATATAATCTTCGGTTTTCTTATTTTTTGGCATAGAAAATAATTTTTCTGTTTCATCAAATTCAACCACTTCTCCATGGAGGAAAAAACCGGTTTTATCTGAAATTCTAGTTGCTTGCTGCATATTGTGAGTTACTATTATTATAGTATAATTTTTCTTAATTTCAACTAATAAATCCTCTATTTTCATGGTAGAGATAGGGTCTAACGCTGAAGTTGGCTCATCAAGCAAAATAACTTCAGGATTAACCGAAAATGCTCTTGCGATACAAAGTCTTTGTTGCTGTCCGCCTGACAGTCCCAGTGCACTTTTTTTCAATCTATCCTTTACTTCGTCCCACATTGCGGCTGATCTAAGGCTTTGTTCAACTATTTCATTCAGTTTTGATTTGGATTTAACACCGTGAGTCTTTGGTCCATATGCAACATTTTCATATATGCTCATTGGAAATGGATTTGGTTTTTGAAACACCATTCCAACTCTTTTCCTCAGTATTGTCGGATCCATATCCTTGTAAATGTCAACATTATCCAAAAGCATCTTGCCATTTATCTTTACTCCTTCAACCAAATCATTCATTCTGTTCAATGATTTTAAAAGAGTTGATTTTCCGCAGCCTGATGGTCCAATAAATGCTGTTATTTCATTTTCCTTTACATCCATGTTAATATTTTTCAGAGCTTGGAATTCTCCATAATATAAATTTACATTTTCTATTTTGATTTTATCATTATTTATCATTTTCAAGCCTCCCCAGTTTTCCTGCAAGCTTAGTAGTTGTAAGATTTACTAAAAAAACAACCAATATCAAAATTGCTCCTGTTGCAAAAGCCATATCCTTTGAATGAGGCAGACCTTCACTGGCCAACATGTACATGTGTATTGCCAGCGTTCTTTGTGAAGCAAGCAAATCCAATGTAGGATTTTCCAACACGTTAGTGCCGCTTGTAAATATCAATGCTGCAGTTTCTCCTACAATTCTACCTATAGCTAGAATTACTCCTGCCAATATTCCAGGCATAGCAGTTGGCAAAACTATTTTAAACACAGTTCTAAGTCTTGTAGCACCTAATCCAAGACTTCCTTCTCTATACATATCAGGCACTGATTTAATTGCTTCTTCAGAAGAACTTATTATTACAGGCAAAATCATGATTGAAACTGTGCATATGCCTGACAATACTGATGCTCTGAAGCCCAGGAGGTTAACAAACAAAATCATACCAAATAAGCCATAAACTATTGAAGGTATACCCGCAAGCGTATCAACAGCAAGTCTTATGACCTTTACTGCCTTGTTTCCTCTTTTTGCATATTCTGTGAGATATATTGCACAAAACACTCCAATGGGAACTGCAAAAAGAAGTGAAATAAAAATCATTTCGATGGTTGTTACAATAGATGAAAAAGCAGAAAGCGATTCTGAGTTATATTCTCCAAACAAGAATTCCATGTTGATGTTAGGAATTCCACGAATCAGAATAAATAAAAGTATATATATTAATATTCCAACAGTTAAAATTCCACAGAGCCAAACTGCTGCTTTCAAAACCAAAGATATTATTTTTCTTTTACTTAATACTTTTTCGGCATTAACCAATTCCATTTCTGCCTCCTAGTTTCTTACTGAATTTGCCTTAATCAAGCTTAAAGCAGCATTTAATATTATTATGAATACAAAGAGCACGACTCCTGTTGAAATGAGTGAAGCTTCATGAAGTCCTGAAGCATAGCTCATTTCTGTTACTATGTTTGTGGTAAGAGTCCTAATAGGCTTCAATAATTTTATTTTATCCAAAGGCATTACTGAATTACCTGCAACCATTACAACAGCCATTGTTTCTCCCACAGCTCTTCCTATTCCCAGAATTATGGAGGTTAAGACGCCTGATTTAGCAGCAGGAACTACTACCTTGAAAACTGTCTCTTCCTTTGTGGCTCCAATTCCATATGAGCCTTCCTTGTAGCTATTAGGAACTGCACGTATTGATGATTCGCTTATAGATATTATTGTGGGCAATATCATTATTCCTAATATTATGGAAGCTGACATTATGCTGAATCCGTTACCTCCTAAATATTCTCTGACATATGGAACAACTATTTCCATACCGAAAAAGCCATAAATAATTGATGGAATTCCAGCAAGCAGATTAACTGCAGGTTTAACAATTTTATAAATTGCCGGAGGGCAAAATTCAGCAAGGAAAATTGCGCACATTAGACCTATTGGAACTCCTATCACAATAGCTCCTCCTGTAACATAAAAGCTTCCTACTATCATGGACAAAATTCCATAGGATGGCGGAGTATTTGTTGGCTTCCATTTTTCATTAAAAATAAATTCCATAAACCCTATTTCGCTTATAGCTGGTAAACCTCTTAAAAGAAGGAAGAGGCAAATGGCAATAACAGCTATAACTGAAACTAATGCAGAAAGAAAGAATATTGCCTGCATTAGCTTCTCATTAAAGTGAGATATCCTTGTATTTTCCATTATTTAATTTCAGACCACTGAGTGATTTCACCAGTGTAAATGCTTGTAATCTGTTGTGATGTTAAGCTGTCTGTTGGATTTTCATTGTTTATAATTACTGCAATGCCATCTATTGCAAGTATATATCTGTTTAATTCTCCAGCTTCTTCTTCCTTTAATTCTCTTGAAGACATCCCTATGTCATATGAACCGTCAATAGCTGCCTTAATTCCTTGAGATGAACCATTTGACTGCATTTCAAATGTAACTTCAGGGTTTAGCTCTTTATATGCTTCTTGTATTTTTTCCATCAAAGGTGTTACAGATGTAGAGCCTGCTACCTTAATAGTTCCGGAAATTCCTTTAGCAGTGTAATCCTTTGGTTCTTCTGCTGCTCCAATATATTTCATTCTTGCAGTTATTTCCTGTCCTTGTTTAGATTCTGCAAAGCTTAAGAAATCTTTTACCAATTCGCTTTCTTCTCCTTTAGTCACTAAAAGGAAAGGTCTTGCTACAGTATATTTTCCGCTCTTTACATTATCAATAGTTGCCTCAACACCATCAACTTTAGCCAATTTGGTCCTGTCGCTCACTGAACCTAATGAAATGTATCCAATACCATATTTGTCTCCTTCAACAGTTGTTATAACCTTATCTGTGCCGTCAAACTCAAGAGCGCCCTCCACAAGATTATCAACCTGTGTATCACCTTGCTTTTGAATAATTCCCATTATCTCATGAAAAGCTCCTCTTGTTCCTGAAGCTGCATCTCTGGCTACTACTGTAATATCATTTTCAGAATCAAATTCTGATGTTTTCCCGTTAGCACAACCCGTAAAAGCTAAAGTAATCACCATAGCTAATGCAATTAAGGATAGAAATTTCCTATTTTTCATTCGAGTTTTTCTCCTTTAATTTCAATTTTAATCTTTGTCCTAAATATATACCCCGTATGTAAAAAATTTATCGGTAAAATGTAAAAAATATGTAAAGTATTTTAATTATATTTTACATATTTTTTAAATTTATTAAACTTATTAAATTTATTAAACTAACCACAAATTACTATATTTCTATTTTTTCCCTTAGCGCTATATAAATTCTTGTCAGCTGCCTTAACTGCATCAATAAAAGACATGTCTTTAGAACTGTATTCATGAACCCCAAGACTGATAGTAACAGATACCCTTTTTCCATCACCTAACTCATATATTTTCTTTTCAACAGTTGATCTTATTCTTTCTGCAACATCAACAGCTTCAGACCAGCTTAATCCAGGACAGATAAGAAGAAATTCATCTCCTCCGTACCTTCCTATATAATCTGTGTTTCTTATGCATCTTGAAATAGTTTCAGCTATCATACTCAGGGCTTTATCTCCCAAAATGTGTCCATAGGTATCATTGACCTCCTTAAAATTGTCAATATCTATCATTGTGACACTAAAGCATGAGTTATTTGCTTTATATTTATCACATATAAATTCTCCAAGCCTTAAAATTTCAAATTTATTTAAAAATCTTGTCAAATTGTCGTATGTTGCAAGATTCTCTATCTTCTGATATGAAATAGCATTCTCAATAGCTATTGCAGAATAATTTGCCAATATTTTAAGTGTGTGAAGATCATTTTGATTATAGGCATCTTCTTCATTACTCTGTACTGTCATTAACCCTACTACCTTATCATTAATTATCATTGGTGTATATATTAATGAATTCATATATGACTTGCCCTTTCCCTGTGCTGCATCAAATTCAATAGGTTCATGGTCTATATATTTTTTGTATTCCTTATCTGAGTTTCCTATTATAATATCTTTTTTATTTTTTATGCAGTAAGCTCCAAAGGTGTTATTATCATTTTCATTAAATTTAACAACCTCCTTCAACTCAAGATTCTCTCCCTTAAAATAATACGTAGCTTGGTCTTTTTCATGTTCATATACTGCTATTCCAAAATAATCAGCTTCAATAAGCTTATTTATTTCTTCATCTATTATGGATATGATTGAGGTAATATTTAGGTTTGATATGATTTTTTGACCTATTGTAGATAACAACTCAGTTTTATCATAAAGGGATTTGTATTGGTCTGCCTCTCTCTTTGTATGCTTGAAGTTCATTTTAGCCATTAGTTGATTTTGTTCATAATCATACATTTCATCATCAATTAAAATATATTTTTCTAAAAATTTCAGAGCGTTGTCCGGCATGTTCATACCCTTGTATATAGCATAAAGAATATGATATGATTCTCGCAGTAAAATATTTAATTCTTTGGAGGAGCAAATTTCTATTACTTCATTAAGCATATTAATTGCTTCTTGTTTCCTTCCAATTAAAATATGTAACTTAGCCCATTCTACCATTGAGCAGCATTTTTCATATATAAAGTCATACTTAACAGAAAAATTATATGAATTTTTTAAAGCTTGTTCTGCAAGATCATATAATCTCATTTTTACATATGCCATACCTCTTAATTTGTATATTTCGCATATGTCTGCAGTAATTTCAAGCTCTTCTTCTATTTTCAAGGCATTGTCAACATATGATAACGCTAAATTAGGCTCTCCAATATTTATTTCAATTTCCGCCAAAGCTAAGAAGCAAGAAATCTGTTGCGACTTAGTGAGCTCACAATCCAATATTTCAAGGCTGTGGAATATTTCCCTTCCCTTGCTGAAATATTTCATTTGAATATAATTTATGCCGGTGTTTATAAGAAGAATAACAAGGGCTTCCTCATTGTTTGTTTCTTCGCACAAGGAAATTCCTTTAAGCCCCCATTCATTAGCAAGCTGAAATTGTCCTATTTGACAATAAACATTTGTTAACCCGTTGCATGCATATATTAATCCTGTACTATTTTTCGTTAAATCAAAAATGTCATTTGAAATTAAAAAACTTTCAGCTGCCTTGTCATAATGTGATTTGTCAAAATTCAACCATCCTAAATAATAATAAGCCCATGCTTTTACATTATTTAGATTATTTTCTTTTGAAAAATTTAAAAGAGTCTCTATTATTTCTTTCCTAATTTCCGGATTATTTTTATTAAAAGCTAACCCACGGAAAAATTCTATGTTATTTTCATTTTCTTTAAGTTTATTTAATTCATCTGCATACCTAATTTGAAAATCCATACCCACCCCTGCTTACCACTTTGCATGAATTTTTATTACTAATATAATATAATGAAATAAACATATTGTCAAATAGAACCAATATAAAAAATATCCATATGAGAAAAATAACCTCGTAGTTTCACTACAAGGTTATTTTATATTAAAAAATATTTATGCGTTAACGTGTTTTTTTTGATAATTAACTATAAATTCTTCCAATTCCTTTGGTGATTTCTTCAATTTCATAGGTTTCACATATTGTTCAGATGCAGGATCTTCTTCCAGTGTCATTATAGAGATTCCCAAATAGGCAAATGTAACTGAAACAATTGGACTTAATAAGTTAAAAAATGCATATGGTATATATGTTAATGTTGGAACTCCAAGGAATGTTGACATTGTTGCACCACAAGTATTCCATGGTACCAATGCAGAAGTAACTGTACCTGAGTCTTCAAGAATACGAGATAAGTTTCTAGGTGCCAAGCCTCTTTCAGCAAATGTATTTTTGTACATTTTACCAGGAAGTGCTAATGCAAGGTATTGGTCTCCGCATAGAATGTTTACGAAAAGACAAGTTAGTGCAGTTACAAGTATTAATGAACCAGTATTCTTTGCAAATACTAACAATCTATTTGCTATAGCTGCCATCATTCCTGTTTTTTCAAGAACTCCACCAAATGTTAATGCACTCATAATCAAAGAAATTGTCCACATCATACTTTGTAATCCGCCTCTTGTTAACAATTCATCAACAACAACATGGCCAGTTTCAGCAACTGTTCCATAGTTAGCAACATCTATGATGTAGCCAAAATCTCCGCCTTGGAATATTGTACAAAGTGCTCCTAACAAGCAACCAACTATTAAGCCAGGTATTGCAGGAATTTTCATAGCAACCATTACAATTACTATAACAGGAACTAATAAGAACAATGGATTAATAATGTATATACTTGATATTGCTTCAAGAATAGCATTGATTTCAGAAGTATCAAGTTCCATTCCTCTGTATTGTAATCCTAATATTAAAAATAGAACAAGTGTTATACCGTATGATACAGAAGTTGTATAAAGCATGTGCTTAATATGATCAAACAATGATGCTCCAGCCATAGCCGGTGCTAAGTTTGTAGTGTCAGATAACGGTGAAATTTTATCTCCAAAGTATGCACCGGAAATTATTGCACCAGCTGCTAAAGGCATAGATACTCCTAAACCCTGAGCAATTCCTATAAGTGCTATACCAACTGTTCCTGCTGTTGTCCAAGAACTTCCTGTTGCTAAAGAAACTATACTGCAAAGAATTAAGGATGCGGCCAAGAAAAATGTTGGCGACATAATCTGCAAACCATAATAAATTAATGTTGGTACAATACCGCCTGAAATCCAAACACCTATTAAAATACCAATGATTGCAAGTATTAAAATAGCCTGCATAGTGCTACCGATAGAATCTACTATTCCTTCTTCTATTTCCTGCCAAGTGTAACCTAATACAAATATTGCAATTGCTGCGCCAACAATAGCACCAATTAAAATTGGAATATGAACATCACCGCCATAAACCAATATAGCAAGAGCTAACATTGCAACTGTTACTGCTACAGGGATGATCGAAATTCCTAAGGTTGCTTCCTTTTTTTGTTTTGGAACTTTACTCATAATTATCCTCCATAAAATTTGTATGCGTGCCAATATGATTATAAGGATTAAATAAATAATAACCCATATAATTCTTTTAACCCATATTAAACCCATTAATAGTCCTTACATTGCTATCAACACGCTTTTTACATAAGCGTTTCACATGCTCGCCCAAAGTCCATGAATACGTTTTTACGTAATAATTTTAGCATATTAAGTTGTATTTGTAAATAGCAATTTGTTAACAAATTAATTAAAATTCATTTAATTTATAACCTTGCAATTTAATATTACAAATTATTACAAAATAAAATCAGAGCTTCGCTCTGATTTTGAACTTTATTCAATATATTGAAGTTTGCTAAAATATGTTGTTTTTATACTCTATATACAAACCTCTGATTTCAGTCATCTTTTCATTCATTTGCCTTTGCAGATCAGATGCTGTATCATAATCCTTTTCGTTTAATGCAGTCTTAATTTTTGTAAATATACATTTTTTAGTCATGCTATCCTTCATGAGTTTTGTTTTCAAGTACACTATTCTTTCCCAGTTTACAACATCCAAATCCGTTGCATGATCCTTTTCGTCGTGAAGTTTTACAAAAGTTTTTAATAGCATTATGTTGTCATGAATAATTCTACCCTTTAGCTCATTTTTCCATTTCTGCAATGTTGATTCCATAAAGGAATTCACAAGTTCATCTGTAAAAACATCACCTAATTTCAAAACTTGTTGCTTCATTCTATTGGATGTAAAGCTGCTTAAATTTTCCCAGACTGTAGCAGGAGCGGTTCCATACAGCTTGCTTCTTTCTTCTTCGCTGTATTTTTCAAATACATCTTCTTCACTTCTGTATTCTCTGTATTTTTCAAGATATATAGCGTCATCACCATATTTTTTAGATATTTCCTTTTCCAGTTCTTCACAGTTTAAACCTGCTTCAGTAACATTTTTTATTCCGTCAAGCATTGCCTGATATGAAGATGCAATTACCAAGTATGTGTTTGAATATGGATTTGGTGATCTCAATTCAAATCTTATGGCATTTGGATTATTTATATCTCTGATTACTCCAACAAGCACTGAACGGTTTCTTGAAGGTGCTTCCTTGGTGCCTCCCAATGAGGTAACAATACATACAGGAGCTTCAAATCCAGGTTTCAATCTGTTGAAGGCATCATTTGTAGCAGTAACTATGGGATTGATAACCTCGTAATTCTTCAATAAGCCCATGAGAGCTCCGTAACCTATTACGCTTAAATAATCCTTTTTTATATCCTTTGGAGAAAAAAGGTTAACTCTCTTGCTGTTTTTTAGCTTTAAAGCAACTCCTAAGTGGGTATGTTCTCCGTTTCCGGCTACCCCCTCTATAGGTTTTGCTTTGAACAAAACTTCAAGTCCATGATGTCTAAATTGATCTTCAATTAATTCTCTTACAAACATTTCGTTGTCTGCTGTTTGAAGAGATTCAGAAAATCTCCAATCTATTTCAAGCTGTTCCATTACATGAGTGATTCTGCCCTTATCATCTATTTTGTTAGCAATTCCGCCAACTTCCTTATGTGCCATCTCAGGCTTTAAATCATAGCATTCGAGTTGATCCATTATTTTTTCAAGAACAGTTCTGACAGTTCCCATTGTTCGCTTCCAATATTGTTCCTTTAAAACCTGAGATGTGTGAAGCTCTTCAAAGTCAGCGCTTTGTTCAGGAGTTTTAACCCACATTTCAAGCTCAGTAGCTGATGTTAATATAACTTCTTCCACATCTTCAAATTTAAATCCATAACTTTCAGGTATGTTAGGATAATTCTTCAGAATTTCTAAAATTTGAGTTTTAAAATTAGTTGTAGCTCTTTTAAGAATTGATCTAGAGCAAACCTGCTTGTTACTGTGAATAATAAAAGAAGGAATTTTTAGTGTCCCAACAGGAAGCCCGTTTTCATCGTTGTAATATTCGTAATTGTAATCCACAAACCAAGTGCAGTCCATGTCTGGCAATATATCAACTCTGGCATTGTTTAAGTCTGCAATTCCCTGAAGCTCAACGCTTGATCCGTCTGTTTGTATGCCAAACTGAAGCATGTCTTTCATATCTTTTAAAAATAACTTTACAGGTATCTTTTCATCAGTTCCGTTACCGCCTATATCAACACCCATGAATGATACAAATTGAATTTCAGGATGTTCCTCAAGTATTCTTGTCAATTCTGTAATCCCATGATATTCGGGCTTAATTGTGTAAATCATAACCTCAGTTTCCTCCGCATTAATTTTTATATCGTATTTTAGCACACGAAGAATTAAAATGCAATAAAAATGTATGCATTATAAGCAAATTATTCTAAAATATTTTATATAATTGTTCGTCTTTTCTATTTGCATATATCTATTAACTCGGGCGGTTCATATATGATATATTCCGGCTTGTGTTTTTTTAGGCTTTCAACAGTATTATATCCCCATGCAACTGATGCAATGTGGATACCTGTATTCTTGGCAGCATGAATATCGCGTATTTCATCGCCCACATAAAGCACTTCATCTAATGCAAGTTTTTCTTTTCTTATGATCTTTTTCATTTTTGTTTCCTTGCCAAACATGGAAGAACTTGCAACAAAATCAAAAATGTCAGCATTATTTTCTTCTAAAAATATTTGAACGTTTATTTTTGAATTTGTTGTAATAATTGCAGTTTGTATTCCCATACATTTAAGCTGCTGAACTGTGCTGAACATATCTGATTTGCAAGGTTTAATATTTTTTATATCGTGCTTTAAAAGATTTTTGCCCCTTTTAAGGATAAACGGCAAATACCTTTTTTTAAGTTCAACATACGCCATTAATTCTCTTGCACTCATTTTCTTGAGATGTCCTAATTCATCAATGGTTATGTTTCTTAAATTATATTTTTCAGCTAACTTTTGATATATAACAAAATTCACTTCTTCAGTGTCTGCCAATGTTCCATCAAAATCAAAAAAGACATATTTATATTTCACCATAATCCATCCTTACTATTTATCAATAATAGCATACTGCTTATATGTTACAACTATATTATATTTTAAATGTACAGTCAATTTTAACTTTTAAAAAAACTCCTTTAAAAGGAGTTTTTGTTTTATAATGATTTCATTATTTTGCTACAGCCGTTTTTTATAAAACCCATATATTCTTGTTCTTCTATAAGCTGAGGATAAGTGACATTCGGAACAGTCTCCTTCAAAAACTCTCGTATTTTGTCTTTAGATTTGTTGATGCAAATACCCTCGATTTCCTTCAAATTAAGTTCTGTATTGAATTGTTCAATATCTTTAATATATTTTTCAAAGAAGTTATTTATAGCCTTGTTATCATAATGCTTCAATAATGATTTAACCGCAGTTCCAAGCTCTTCGTCTGTCAAATCTACATTGTTATGTATCGTAAGCTTGCTAGCATTAAACTTATAGTATTCATCAAACCACAAATGACTGTAATAACCCAATATAAATGATTGTTGAATTAAATTAAGATTATTAAAATCAAATTGCTCATAAAAATCACGAACATCAATGTTACCATCTTCATCCTGAGTGTGAAAATCCTCAAAATCTTCTTCGTTTATTGTTTCAGGTGATATTATCCCTAAAATAAAGCTTGGTATGTGGATTTTTCTTTTCGAATTTTCTATAAATAATTTACCAAAGTGCATGTTGGTACTTATAGGCGGCATTTGTTTTCTTAACTCCTTTATAAAATGTTCTTGTACATTATAACAAATTTTTAAATTTTTGTACAGAATTATTTATGATAATACTATTTGCGGTGGTTCTGTGGTTTCGCCGGTTTTAGGATTTACAAATGCCAGCCAATATCCGTGTTCGTCACCTTTTTCCTTGTTGCTGTAGGACCAGTTTTTAAATCCTGTAACTCCCTTGTATGGCTGTTCTTCCTTGGTAAATTCTCCAGGAACACCATACACAAATTTAACAATATCTCCTTTTTCTTTATAAACACCAAAAATATAATGTCTGTATTTTTTCATGAGACTTGCACAGGTTGTAACACGGTTAGACATTGGGTAAGGGTAGTACGAGCTTATTATTTGGCTGTAATATGGCAAGAATCCGTTTTTTATTCCTGTTTCATCATATGGAATGTACCACCAGTCAAAATTTTTGATTTTTACTGACAATGGTTCGACCTGTTTATAATCCTTCAAAACATGGTAAAGATTTTCATCAAATCTATTTCTGAATTTATGTGATTGAGCTTGCGCTTCTTCTGCCTCAACTTCTTGCTCTTTTGCCTCTCCATGGATATCTACAGCAGAATCTACAGATGTTCTTTTCATATTTAAGTTTTCATGAGAGATTATGTCTTTTGGTTCATTCTTGAATGTTTCTACTTCAACTTTCTTTTCTTCCGTAACTACTTCCTTCTCAACCTTCTCAATCTCCCCAATCTCCTCAATCTCCTCAATCTTCTCAATCTTCTCAATCTTCTCAATCTTCTCAATCTTCTCAGCAATTTTACCATCTTTTTTTTCATTGATTGCTTCAAGCTCTTCCCGCATTGGTTTTTCAGCTTCCTTTGAGAACTTTTTAGACACTGGGGCTTCTTTCACTGGGGCTTCTTCGACTTTTTCTTCAAGCCTTGCAACTTCATCTGTCTTAGTTTCTTCATCAAACTCGAGTTTTTTAATTTGTTCTAAGCTTGAGGTGTTAAACAAGTTTGAAAACATGACTATTTTCTTATCCTTAACAACAGCACAAATGTTGTAATCTTCTATTGCATTGTTGCTTCCGAATGTTAAGAGTTTTTTAATCATGCCTTTCTTATTGTTTATATCGCCTAATTTAATTTTGTTTACTCTATCCTTGTACAGAAACACCTCACTGGTTGTTTTAACATCTCCCAGATTCTCTACAGAAACTATTATATTTCCTTTAATTCCTCTGATATCAAGGCGCACATATCCTCTGGATTTAACCTGTTTATTAACCGGTTCAAAAAATTTCATCACTCTATAGTTTTTATTATTCATGAATTCCCTCCTACAAAATACCTGTTACAAAAATATATGCCATTATTTTTGTAAAATTACAGTTTTATGACATGCTTGCATCATATTACTTTTGCAATGTCATATAATGAGCTTGCCACAAGCCAATTTTGTGGGAAGTATCTCATTACATTCCAATATCCCACTCCCTCAAAACCATATTCTGTAAATAAATCCAATTTAGCTTTTATGCTTCTGGCATCTTCAAACCATACCTGATGCTGTCTTCCTTGATTGTCATAATAAATAAAAAATGGTGATTGTGCTTCTTCATCATACTGAATTTGGGCTCCAACCTCAGATGCAAGCTGTACAGCTTCTACGTTAGATACCGAATCAGCTTTTGAAACACCTTGAACAAAGGGCAATGTAAAATCATAACCATAGTTTGGTATGCCCATATAAATTTTTTCTCTTGGTATTTCAGTTACAGCATAATCCAGAACCTCTCTGACTCTGTTAACAGGAGCCACAGCCATTGGAGGACCATAAGTATAACCCCATTCATAGGTCATGAGTAGAACTCTGTTTGAGACAGCACCAAGTGTAGGATAGTCATGTGCTTCATATAAAAGTCCCGGTTGATTTGCTGAAATTTTAGGCGCCAATGCTGTAAGTACAGTATAGCCCTCCTCATTTAATCTGTTAGTCATGTTTCTTACGAAGTTCACGAATTCTTCTCTATCCTCTGGAAGCACATATTCAAAGTCAATATCAAGACCATAGTACCCTTTTTCTCCCATTGTTCTTACAACATTTTCAATCAAATTGTTTTGGACAGTAGGATTATTTAAAATTTGACTGGCAAGTTCATTGCTGAACGTTCCTTCCTCTGTCAAAGTTGAAATGAGCATGAGCGGTGCAACTCCGTAATCTCTTGCTATTCTGATTAATTGCTCATCTTCTATTTCAATGAGATTGCCTTCAGGAGTAATCCCGTATGTGAAAAGTGTTAAATAAGTTAAATATGGCAGTGTTTTCATTAATACTGTCCTATCTATATTTGGATATGCATAGCCAATAACATGAATTGGTCCCCTTTTTTCTTGAGCAAGCGATATTGTTATTTTATCTCCAGGAAAAATAGCATCAGCATGAGTAATTTGAGGATTAATCTGCAGCAACTCAACAACTGTTGTATTATATCTTTGAGCAATGTTTTCAAGGGTATCTCCCGGCTGGACTGTATGAACCTGGTCTGGAACAAGTATAACAAGAGTCTGCCCAGGGACCAGGACATTAGGATTTTGAAGTTCATTATCAGCAATTATTTTTTGAGGTGTTGTATTGTATTGTGCGGCTATTGTATATATGGTTTCACCTGGTTGAACTACATGAATTATCATAATTTCTCTCCTTTCTATTCTTTCATTAGTATATGCATTCACAAAATATTTGTTAAATATAAAAGACAGAGGGAACGAATATATCTGCTCCCTCTGTCTTTACTATTTAATTAATCTATTTCTATCAATTCTTTTACTATCTCTGTTGCTAAAGCTGCATCTGCTTTGCCCTTTGTTTCCTTCATTATATAGCCAATAATTGCTCCTAAGGCCTTTTCTTTACCTGCCTTATATTGAGATGCTGCATTTTCATTTGCACTTACTGCATTTTCACAAATTTTTCTTAATATTACATCATCAATTTTTTCCATATCATTTTCAGTTATAAATTCATTGACTGATTTTCCTGTGTCAAGCATTTGTTCAAGTGCATTTCTTGCCATTTGAGAATTTATTTTTTTATTTTCTGTCAATTTCACTAGTTCATTTAAATATTGAGGTGGAATTGGAATATTGCATTCTTCCTTTTCTGTATCTGTTGAAATTCTTCGAAAAATGCTTCCCAATATATAGTTTGCTGTTATCTTTTTATTTTCTGTATTTTTAGAAGCTTCCTCAAAATACTCGGCTATTTTTTTATATTTTATTAATTGTCTTGCATCATATTCAGACAATCCATATTCATTGACAAAACGATTAAACTTTTCTCCAGAAAGCTCGGGAAGGGCGTCCTTGTATTTTTTTATTTCTTCATCAGAAATAGCAATAGTCACCAAATCCGGTTCTCTGAAATATCTATAATCATCAGCATCTTCCTTTCCCCTCATGCTTTCGGTAATATTCAAATCTGAGTTGTACCTTCTTGTTTCCTGTTCTATTTCTCCTCCGCTTTCAAGTATATCAATCTGCCTGTTAAATTCATATTCCATTGCCTTTGCAATAAAGTTTAAAGAGTTCATATTTTTTATTTCAGTCCTGGTACCGAAAGTTTCCTCTCCCTTTTTCCTCAATGAAATGTTAACATCGCACCTCAATGAGCCTTCCTGCATTTTAACATCTGATACACCTATATATTTCATTATAAGCCTTAGCTTTTCAACATACTCCACTGCTTCATCAATGCTTCTTATATCAGGCTCTGAAACTATTTCTATCAGCGGCACTCCGCCTCTGTTATAGTCAATGTAGGTGTCTTTTCTTTCATGAATGAGCTTTCCTGCATCTTCCTCTATGTGAATACGGGTAATATTTATTTTCTTACCCGAAGACAATGTTATAAATCCATGCTCGCAAAGGGGCTTATCGTATTGTGATATTTGATATGCCTTTGGAAGGTCAGGATACACGTAATTCTTGCGATCCATCTTAGATATATTACGTATTTTGCAGTTTGTGGCAAGCCCTGCTTTTACGGCATATTCTATAACTTTCTCGTTCAATTTGGGAAGAGTGCCTGGAAGTCCTATGCAGATAGGGCAGCAATGTGTGTTTGGCTCTCCTCCAAACTCTGTTGTACATTGGCAGAATATTTTCGTCTTTGTTGAAAGCTCTATGTGAGTTTCAAATCCTGCTACCATTTCCCATATCATAGCATCACCCCCGATTCTACATGTTTATATATTTTATCCTTTGTTTGTTGTTCATATTGATAAGCAGCATTCAGTATAACTGCATCATCAAAAGTGTTTCCTATTAGCTGCATTCCTATGGAAAGACCTTTATCATCAAATCCGCATGGAATTGAAACTGCAGGCAAGCCTGCAATATTTACAGGAACTGTGCATATGTCGGTTAAATAGGTTTCTATGGGTTCATGCTGTGTAAAACCAAGTTTAAAGGCAGTTGTAGGAACTGTAGGAGTAAGCATCACATCGCAGAGCGTAAATGCTTCATTGAAGGCTTTGATAATTGATCCTCGAAGACTCTGTGCTTTCTTATAATACGCATCAAAATATCCTGCACTTAACACATATGTTCCAAGCAAAATTCTTCTCTGCACTTCCTTGCCGAAACCATGGCTTCTTGTTTTGCATATCATATCATTTATATCACTGTAATTTGAGGCTTTATATCCATATCGTATTCCGTCATATCTTCCTAAATTTGAAGATGCTTCAGCACATGCAATTATATAGTAAACAGGAAGTGCATGCTTAATTTGAGGAAAGCTTAAATGAACTACCTCACAGCCTAAATCTTCATAAACCTTAAGAGCTTCATCTATACATTGTTTTATATCTTCTCTTATTCCATCAAAAAATTCTTCAGCTATGCCTATTTTCATTCCTTTGATGCTTTTATCAAGCTTGTCGGCTGTGCTTTTGCTCTCTCTAGAAGTGGCATCCTTGCTGTCATAAAGCGATATGGAATCATATATGATTGCAGCATCTTCAACACAGGATGCAATTGGACCAATTTGATCAAGACTTGAAGCATATGCTATGAGCCCGTATCTTGAAACTGTGCCGTAGGTAGGCTTTAGTCCCACAAGGTCGCAAAAGCTTGCAGGTTGCCTTACAGAGCCGCCTGTATCTGAACCCAATCCAAAAACAGCAATATTTCCTGCAACAGATGAAGCAGCTCCTCCTGAACTTCCTCCAGCCACGCGACTTGTGTCATGAGGATTTTTAGCACCACCAAAGCATGATGTTTCACAAGATGAGCCCATTGCAAATTCATCCATATTGGTTTTTCCAAGCAGCACTGCATTTTGATTTTTTAATAATTCCCATACAGTTGCATCATAAATAGGAACATAATCCTTCAATATGTTTGAACAGCATGTTGTTTCAATATTTTTTGTTGATATATTGTCCTTTAAAGACATTGGAATGCCTTCTAAAGGACTTAGCTTTTCTTTTCGTGCAATTCTCTCATCCACTTCTTTTGCAGTCTTTAAGGCCACCTCGTGGGTTACATTAACATAGGCATTCAGCTTTTTATTTTCTGTTTCAATGCTCTGTAAATATTTATATGTTAATTCTGTACAAGATAATTGTTTTGTTTCTAATAGCTTATGAATGTATTTAATTTTACTCATATTTCACCTCTTTTTAGGAACTGCATTGAGATTTCCTTATTATTAGGATATTGTTTTCTACTTGCCGGAACAACCTTTTACTAAGAAATATCCGTTTTCTCCGCCATCTCTGTTTTTTAATATTTCCTCTCTATCAAAGGATTCAATTACCACATCCTCATGGAATGCATTAACTACGTTGTTGATATCATCAAATTCATCATCTTCGCCTTCCACAGCTAAATTAATTGTATCTGCAAAAAGAATTATTCGCGACATATCTTTTGTAAGCTCCTCTATTTCAGCTTCTTCTACTGACAATTTAGCAAGCCTTGCAATCTTTAAAATATTTTCTGCATTAACCATCTTAACCTCCACCCTAACTTCAACTATCTGATTTTAATATGAACTTCTCTTATTTGCTCTTCTGTAACCTCACAGGGAGCATTTGTCATTAAATCCTGAGCGTTGCTGTTCATTGGAAAAGCAATTACTTCTCGTATATTTTCTTCACCTGTCAACAGCATTACAATTCTGTCTATTCCCGGTGCCATACCTGCATGAGGAGGAGCACCGTATTTAAATGCATTGTACAATGCAGTAAATTTAGTTTGTAAATCTTTTTCTGTATAACCTGCTATTTCAAAGGCCTTAAGCATTATGTCCGTATCGTGGTTTCTTACAGCACCTGAGGAAAGCTCAACTCCGTTACATACAATATCGTACTGAAAAGCTAAAATGTCAAGAGGGTCCTTGTTTATTAATGCTTCCAGTCCTCCCTGAGGCATTGAAAAGGGGTTGTGGGTAAAGATTATGTTTCCTGTGTTTTCATCTATTTCATACATAGGAAAATCCACTATGAAGCACATTTCAAATTTGTTTTCATCAATAAGACCTAATCTTTTGGCCAGCTCTGTTCTAATTTGGCCTGCAAGCTTAGGTGCATATTCCTTGTCATCTGCTATGAAGAATAATACACACCCTGGTTTTAAACCTGCTACTTCTTTAAGTTCTTCTTTATCTTTGTCAGAAAGAAACTTGTCAATAGGTCCCTGGTATTTCATTTTATCATCAACCTTCAGATATCCTAAGCCCTTCATACCTATTTTCATAGCAAATTCAAGCATTTTTTCAAAAAAGCTCTTTGACTGTGCTGCACAGTCAGGAACATTGATGGCTCTTACCGTCTTTTTCCTGAATGGGATAAAATCTGTTTCAATAAACATATGGCTTATGTCAATTATTTCAAGAGGGTTTCTTAAATCCGGCTTGTCAGTTCCATACTTAAGCATAGCTTCACTGTATGGAATTCTGACAAATGGAGGCTTTGAAACTTGCTTTTCCGAAAACTTAGTAAATACATCATACAGTACTTCCTCTGCAACATTCAACACATCCTCCTGAGTTGCAAAAGCCATTTCAAAATCAAGCTGATAAAATTCTCCGGGAGAACGATCTGCTCTTGCATCTTCATCTCTGAAGCAAGGGGCAACTTGAAAATACTTATCAAAGCCGGAAACCATCAATAGCTGCTTAAACATCTGCGGAGCTTGAGGTAATGCATAAAATTTACCGTGATACTTCCTGCTGGGTATGATGTAATCTCTTGCACCCTCCGGTGATGATGCAGTCAATATTGGAGTTTGAATTTCCAAAAACCCAAGCTCTGTCATCTTGTTTCTTAAATGCGAAATAACCTGTGAGCGAAAAACAATGTTTTTGTGAACTTCCTTGTTTCTTAAATCCAAGTATCTGTATTTTAATCTTAAATCCTCCTTGGTTTCCTTTGATGTTGTTATTTCAAAAGGAAGAGGAGCTTTTGTTTTTCCAAGAACTATTATGGTTTCAGCTTCTACCTCAACAGTTCCTGTTTCTAATTTTTCGTTGATTGTATCTTCATCTCTCATGATGACTTTACCTAACACTGAAACAGTGCTTTCCTTGGTTATTCCTGCTACTTGCGATTCATCCTCAACTACCACCTGCACAACGCCATAGTGGTCTCTTAAGTTAATAAATTTAACTCCTCCATGGTCTCTCACATTTTCAAACCATCCAGCAACTCTCACTGTCTTGCCGATATCACTTTCTCTTATTTCCCCACATGTGTGGGTTCGGTACTCATTTACTCTTTGCATAATCTTCTTTCCTTCCAATAATTTTTTTAATTTCTGCTCCTACCGTCGCAAAAATTGGGAATTCGTTGCGGTTGACCTACCGCCATTTTTCAGAAAAAACACTCTGAAAAATGGGGTTAGGGCATACAAAAACTCCTCCATCCCTGGAAAGGGACGAAGGAGTTATATTCATTCGCGGTACCACCCTAATTAACATGCACTTACGTACAGGCTCACTCGAAAGACACTATCATGTCTTTGCCGCTGTAACGCTCGGATGCGTTTGAGCCTACTTTTGCATTTGTAAATTGCAATTTGGGTCAAAAGCTCAGGGATGTTCTTCATTTAAAACTGTTATAATAGACTCTCACCAACGCTATCTCTCTGTGACTTAAGTTTCAAATTACTCTTCCCATCATCGCTGTATATTAATTTTTATTATTATATACAATTATTATCAAAAATCAAATGGTAATTTTTTACAATCACTACGGTGACAATTAAAAAAGACGATTATTTTGATTGAAATCAGCCAAAATAACCGTCCCTAAATTATCTACCTAAATTATCTATCGTTGCTGAATACCAATTCTTTGTCGTCGGCGCTTATTTTTATTGTATCGGATTTTTTGATTGTTCCTTTTAATAGCTCTTCGGACAATTTGTCTTCAATTTTTCTTCTGATTTCTCTTTGAAGAGGTCTTGCTCCATATAGTGGGTCGAAGCCTTCTTCTGCCAACAAATCCTTTGCCTTTTCATCCAGCTCTATTTTGATGCTCATTTGTTCAAGGCGTTTTGACAAGTTGTCAATCATCAAGAATACAATGTTCTTGATATGTTCCTTGCTAAGTGAATGGAATACAATTATTTCATCTATACGGTTTAAAAACTCCGGCCTGAAGGTTTTCTTCAGCTCTTCCAATACATTTTCTTTCATTTTGTCGTATTCATTCTTTTCTTCATTTGTAGCATTTGAAGTAAAGCCTAGCGTTCTTTGTTTCTTGATAGTACTTGCGCCAACATTAGATGTCATAATTATAACAGTATTTTTAAAGTCAACAGTTCTTCCCTTGGCATCCGTAAGTCTTCCGTCATCTAAAATTTGTAAAAGTATGTTAAATACGTCCGGATGTGCCTTTTCAATTTCATCGAACAATATGACCGAATATGGTTTTCTTCTTATTTTTTCAGTTAATTGTCCTCCTTCATCAAAGCCCACATATCCCGGAGGTGAACCTACTATTTTAGACACTGAGTGCTTTTCCATGTACTCGGACATATCAACTCTTATCATGGCATCTTCATCGCCGAACATTGCCTCTGCCAATGCCTTTGAAAGCTCTGTCTTTCCTACTCCCGTAGGTCCTAAGAAAATGAATGAACCTATTGGTTTTTTCGGATCCTTTAGTCCTACTCTCGATCTTCTTATGGCTTTAGCCAATGCTTCCACTGCAATTTCTTGGCCTATTACTCTCTTGTGAAGAACATCTTCCATGTGCAGAAGTCTTTCCGATTCATCACCCTGCATTTTTTTAACAGGTATTCCTGTCCATTGAGCTACAATATCTGCTATATCTTCATAAGCAATTTTTGAATCTTTTGAATTTTTAGCAGCCCATAGCTTCTTTTTCTTGTCAAGTTCCTCAGATAAGTTCTTTTCTTCATCTCTGAAGGACGCTGCTTTTTCAAAATCCTGATTATTGATTGCAGCCTTCTTTTCAGTTTTTATTTCCTTTAATTTTTCTTCAATTTCCTTTAATCCCTTTGGAGTTGTTGAGGATTTAAGTCTTGTTCTTGATGCAGCTTCATCAATCAGGTCGATTGCCTTGTCAGGCAAAAATCTGTCTGAGATATATCTATGTGACAATTTAGCAGCTGCATCAATTGCCTCATCAGTAATTGCAACCTTGTGGTGAGCTTCATACTTATCTCTTAAGCCCTTAAGTATTTTAATTGTGTCTTCAACGCTTGGTTCATCAACTGTTACAGGCTGGAATCTTCTTTCAAGAGCTGCATCCTTTTCGATATGCTTCTTGTATTCATCCAAGGTTGTTGCTCCCACAACCTGCAGCTCACCTCTAGCCAAGGTAGGCTTTAAAATATTGGAAGCATCTATTGCTCCCTCTGCAGCACCTGCACCTATTATTGTATGAAGCTCGTCAATGAACAATATTATATTTCCTGCAGATTTAATTTCTTCAACTGCTCCTTTAAGCCTTTCTTCAAATTCTCCTCTGTACTTAGCTCCTGCAACCATGCCTGCCATATCAAGAGTCACAACTCTTTTATCCTTCAAAGTCTCAGGAACATTACCATTTACTATTTCTTGAGCAAGACCTTCAGCGATAGCTGTCTTTCCAACTCCAGGCTCTCCTATTAAGCATGGGTTGTTTTTAGTTCTTCTTGACAATATTTGAATAACTCTTTCAATAACATCCTCTCTTCCTATAACAGGATCAAGCTTTCCTTCACGAGCTCTTTGGTTTAAATCTGTACCGTACTTGTCAATTGTCTTTGTGCCTGCTGCTTGTGCTTGAGAACCTCCTGTTTCAAAGTTTGGAGTACTTTCTGCACCTCCGCCGCTTCCCTGTCCGATTGCTTCAATAACTTCAGACTTTATATCCCTCAAGCTGACAACAGATTTTATGATTTGAGCTCCTATGCCTTCTCCTTCATCTATTAAACCAAGAAGTATGTGCTCTGTCCCCACATAAGGAACTCCCATTTGTGCTGAATACTGTCGTGCCAGCTCGATTATATATTTGCTTCTTGGGCTTATTGCTATATATTCAGGTTTGGAATCTCCTATGCCCATAGTGTTTTTTATTATTTCTCTTATTGAGTCAACATTCAATTTATTTCTAAGTATTTTTCCTGCAATGCCTTCCTCTTCAAGCATGAGTCCTATAAGAATATGCTCTGTTCCAAGAACATTTTGTTTAAAATTTTTAACTTCTTCCTGCGCCAATTCTATAGTCTTTTTTGCAGAATTATTGAATCCGCTAATCATGTAGTTCATCTCCTTTTTAATATTATAAACTTATTTAACCTAATAATTCATTCCTGATAATTTCAGCTCTTTTGTTATCTCTTTCATTTGGAAGCAACTCTTTTTCTAAAGTTGATGACAAATTGCTGGGTTGGATTTTTGTAATTAATTCATATAAATCCTTGTCCTTTGCAAAATTTATCATTTCCATGTCTCTGCCAAGCTTTAATAGTGATAAAAGCTTCATTGCTTCCTCAGTTGTCATCTTCCTTGCATTTGTAAGCAAACCGTATGCTCTGTAAAATTCATCTTCCAGCTGGTCAAAGTTGTTCTTTTTGATGTGCTCTCTTGTTTTTACTTCCTTTTCAACTATCTGTCTAACAATCTGTGTTATTTTGTCAATTAATGTTTCCTCAGAAGCCCCCAATGTTCCTTGATTTGATATTTGATACAGATGTCCTAATGATTTTGTGCCTTCACCGTAAACTCCCCTAACAGCAACTCCAAGCTGTGATACACCATACATAAGCTTTTCAATTTGATTTGTTATTGAAAGTGCTGGCAGATGAATCATAACTGATGCTCTCATGCCTGTTCCTATATTTGTAGGACACGCTGTTACATATCCTAATTCACGATCAAATGCATAGTCAACTGATTCCTCTATTACATCATCTATTTTTGTGCTTAAATCCCAGCATTCCTTCAAGGACATTCCTTTATCCAATGTTTGAATTCTAATGTGGTCCTCTTCATTAAGCATGATAGAAACTTTTTTGTCAGGGCTAAGCAAAAATGCAGCCGTATCCTTTTTTTCAGCCAATGCAGGGCTTATTAAATGGTTTTCTATCAACGAATTTTTTTGATTGTCTGATAAGTCCCGTAAATATTCAAGTTTATAATTTAAATTGATTCTATTTATGGCATTGTTTACTTCTATTATTACCTTTTCTGCTTCTTCTTGATTCATTTTTATAGGAAACCTGTAATCTTTTAAATTTCTTGCAAGCCTTATTCGGCTTGTTATTACAATATCTTTATTATCCATGATATCACCTGCCTAAATATTGTTTTCCATTTCTCTGATTTGGTCTCTATACTGTGCAGCTTTTTCATATTCCTCATTTTCAATTGCAAGCTTTAACTGTGCTTTTAACTTTTCAATATCTTTTTGAATTTTGTAGCTACCGCCTGCTCTTTTAGGAATTTTCCCTGCATGTGCATCATAGCCTTGAATATTTTTAACAACCGGCATCAACCTTGGCTTGAATGTGTCTATACAGTCGCTGCAGCCAAACTTACCTGCAGTTCTAAATTCCTCATATGTCATACCGCACTTTGAACAACCCTTGATTGGCGCATAAGCAGTTGAATTAAACGCATTATTTAACATTGAAGAAAACAAATTTTCCATTGAAAAATTGGAATTGAAAAATGATTGATTCTTTTTAGCACATTCTTCACATAAATGCGACTCTGTTTTTTTACCGTTTATTATTTGTGTTACATGGACCTTAGCTTCATTTTTACCGCATTCATTACATAACATTTTTATACCCTCCTAGTACTATATTAATCATCTTCTATAGATGATAAAATCATTTCCTTTAACAAATCCGCCCGCAGTTTGTTTCTGTCTTCATAAGAAACATTATTTAAGGCTCTGTCACTTAAAACACTTTGCATAATCTTTAAATCCCTTAAGGAAATTACACCTCTTTCAGACAGAGCATGCAACAAATCAAATGCCCTATTTAAAGTTATGCTATCTCCTATGCTATCATTCAGTATTCTCTCAAGCTCACCCTCAGTGGCTGAATGTACTTTGAAAATTCTTATATAACCGCCACCTCCGCGTCTGCTTTCAACTATGTAGCCTCTGTCATTGTTAAATCGGGTTGTAAGCACATAATTTATTTGAGATGGAGAGCAGTCAAATTGCTGAGCAAGAATATTTCTTTGTATTTCCACAGCCTTGAAGTTATTTGCTTCAAGCAATTCTTTAATAAAACCTTCAATTATATCACTTAAGTTGTTAGACAATTTCTCACTTCCTTTGTTTGACTTTAACTTTGACTTTCTTTGACCTTTAACTTATTATAACTATTGTTTTATAGAATTTCAATAGTTATTTTCTTAAAAAATAAATTATTTATTCGCAGAATTATATTCATTGCTGCTATAATTTCCATTTTGCTGTTTTTTTCATCAATTGTCTTCGATTTTCAAATACAGTCAAATGTTGCAAAATGCATGAATGATTAGACAGGAATGTGCAGATGAAATTACCTCAGGTATATTAGAATACTTTAATTTATAGCCAGATGAACCGGCTTTTCTATTCCGCTCCCTTATATAGTTTTGATTGCTAATTTGCTATTAATTGACAATTATTTTCTTTTATTATATACTTAATTATAAATTGTATAATTTTATACAAACTATATAAATGTATAGTAAGATAAGGAGACTGAAATGGCTAATGAATTATTAAAGCATGTTGGAAGTCAAATAAAAATGTTTCGTAAAATAAAGAAGTTAACTATTGATGACCTTGCAAAGCTCATAAGCAAAAGCAAATCAACAGTTTCAAAGTATGAATCCGGAGAAATAGCAATTGATGTACAGACCTTGTATGATATTGCAAATGCATTAAACATAAACATTATTAATTTAATTGATTATGAAGACAGCAATAAGGTTGAAATTGAACCACAATCTTTTTGGCAAGCTGATCATTTATACTTGTACCACCAAAGTGGAAAAAAAATATACAGCTCTTACATACAGCTTAGAATAGACGATGCCAATAAAAAAATAATTGCCACATTGTATTACAAGATTGAAAACTTCAACGATTTAAAAAATTGTGATTGCGTCTATCAAGGTAATATGAACCATCATGAAAACATACTTAACTTTAATCTTAAAAACTGCTTGTATGACTCAGAGTTTGTGTTGATGAATTTCTTTGTTCCAATGAAAAAAACAACGGCTTTATCAGGACTTATAAGCGGACTAGAAGGTGTTTCCTTAAGACCATCGAGCTACAAGGTAATTTTGTCAAAAAGAGAGCTGGCTGAGGAAGAACAAATGGAAATGTTACAGCTTTCAAAGGAAGTAATAAAACGACTTAGAGATGAGCATGTATTTAGAGTTGATGATTAGTTGTTATAAAGCACCGAGTTTTTTCGGTGTTTATTTTTGTTTATTGTATTTGAAATTTAATCCTTAATTATATCTACCATTTAATCTTAAATATAACCTCTTAGGTTCATAAAACTCCAAGAGGTTTATTATTTAAGACATCTATTAACATATGCTTTTGTAAAATAAAGCTAAAAATCGTCTTTAATTATAATTTTTAAAAATATTTAAAAGTCTTAAGTAGTGACTTGCTTCACGAATTGTATGATCACCCAATAAAGGTATAATAATTGATTTTATTTTGCATTCAAGTATTCCTTGGGTTCCTTGGGTTTTAAAATCTCTTATTGCTTGAGTAGCTTTCAGGCTATCATTTGTAACCTTAGCCACAGGTATTGTCATATCCATTGCAGCTTTTGCATCTAAAGTTAATTGATCAAACTCTTTACCAAAATTATTAGCTGCATCAAATAATTCAACCTCGGATGGGTCAAGGAAACCACGTATAAATTTTGAATGCTCTGCCATTATTCTGTTCCAAAACATTTCTTGCTCTAAAGCTTCTCTTTCAACATCAATATATTCTCTGCTTTGGATTCTTTGTATTGTTTGTACGTAAAGCTTTGCTTCTCGCATTATGTGATCTATTAATAATGGATAATTAACTGTAAACATGTTGCAAGATAATACATTATTCAAAATATTAGTTTTAAATTGTATTAATGCTTGAGTTAATTCTATAACCCTCTGATTTATCTGATAAACTCTTTCTTCTAATTGTGAATTGACAGTAATATTATTGCTCCCCATCAATTGTGCTTCTCTTTGTGTCAGTTCACTTGGAATCCTAACCCCTGTAAAATAAGAAGATGCCATTTCAGCTGGTATCGTGTAAGGAGTAAAAACTTCACCAGATTGAAGCACGCTTTGCCCTACATTGCCATTGGAAAGAAAAATAACTTCATCCAAAACCTTATCATATTCCCTTCTGAATTCATCAGCTTTTTGAGAATAATTCAAATCTCTGGGCGTAAATGCTATTTGTAGAAAAAAAGAGTGTTCCTTCATAATTCTTGAAAAAAATAGATGCAACTCTAATGATTGTTGAACAAAATTGTTTCTATATTGCATTGTAAGTCCTCCTGATAATTAATTTATGGTATATCTTATGGTCACAATGACAAAATGCTATCACTATTTTTCTACAATTTTCTACAATCTTGAATATTCAATGCTTTGAAATTCGATATTTTTATTAAATCTCCATTAAATCTTCATAAAGTTTTATTATGATAATTTCTAAGTTTAATTTATTGAAAGGATAATAATATGAAGAATAGTAAAAAAGGCAAAGGTAAATCATCAAAGAAAAACTCTAATGTAATTCTTGGAGTTGTAGCAGTTATAGTAATAGGCATAGCAGCATTTACTTTTTTAAATTCTAAAAATGAAGATGAAAACTTAACAGAGCAACCAAAGCCAACAGCAACATCAGTAACTGACGAAAAAGGAGATATGGTTATTCCTAAGGCTGATGTAACCGATACTGCCACATTCTATGCTTATGATGAACTTGACACATACATGGAAATTTTAGCTGTCAAGGCATCAGATGGAACAGTAAGAACAGCATTTAATACTTGTCAAGTATGTTATTCTTCAGGAAGAGGATATTACGTACAGGAAGGTGATGTGTTGGTATGTCAAAACTGTGGGAACAGATTTAAAATGGATGAAGTTGAAGTAGCAAGAGGCGGATGTAACCCTGTTCCAATATTTAAAGAAATGAAAACAGAAACTGACTCAACAATTACAATTCCTAAGGATTTACTTGTTGAAGCTGAAGGTATATTTGCAAATTGGAAAAACTAGTTGGTAAAAATGCAGAAGTTAACTGAACAAAAAATTATTAAATTAGATGGGGTTACCTGCACAGCTTGTGAAAATAAGATTGAGAAAGCAATAAACAAATTGGATGGAGTTTTAAAGATAAATGTAAGCTATGCTTCATCTACAGCAGAAATAACATATATACCAGAAGAAATTGATATAAACATTATTTACGAAACTATCAAGAAAAAAGGTTATGATGTTATACTCGATGATGATAATATAGAAGAAGAATCATCTATCACCACTACTTTGTTAATTGGTCTCATTATCGTCGGTCTGTATGTAATCATTAATAATACTGTTGGTTTTAACTTTTTCCCGCAAATAACACAGAGTATGGGTTATGGCATGCTTTTCGTAGCAGGACTTTTTACATCAGTTCACTGTATAGCTATGTGCGGCGGAATAAATTTATCTCAATGTTCGGGATGCAACGGATGTGAAAACAATATATACAGTAAGCTTAAACCAAGTTTTTTATATAACCTTGGGAGAGTGACATCTTACACAATTTTAGGAGGATTGGTTGGTGCTCTTGGTTCAATTTTTAGTATTTCACTGAAAGGTAAAGCATTGATTTCATTTATAGCAGGGTTATTCATGATCATCATGGGTATTAACATGTTAGGCTTATCCGCTAAATTGAGAAAAATAATGCCACGTCTTCCTAAAAGTTTAACTAATAAAATTGACAATAAGAAAAATAATAATGGACCATTTATTGTAGGTTTGCTTAATGGATTTATGCCTTGTGGTCCATTACAGGCAATGCAGCTTTATGCTCTTGGAACAGGAAGCTTTTTTACAGGCGCATTATCAATGTTAATTTTTAGCATAGGAACTGTGCCTATGATGTTTGCTTTTGGCGCTTTCAGTTCAATACTGAGTTCTAAGTTTACTAAACAAATGATGAAAATAAGTGCTATGTTAGTTATCATATTAGGTATTATCATGGGAAACAGAGGTTTTTCATTGGCAGGAATTAATATAGCAAATGCCATTTTATCTCCTCTGGGAATAGATTTAAACCAAAGTGGAAAGTCTGTAAATGCTGTTATTAATGACGGCAACCAGACAGTAACAACAAAACTTGAGCCAGGCAAATACCAGCCAATTACCGTATATGCCGGAGCCCCTTTGAAATGGACAATAATAGCTGATAAAGGCACATTGAACGGTTGCAACAATGAAATTATAATACCCCAATATGGAATTCAGCAAAAACTTGAACTTGGAGAAAATACAATTGAATTTACTCCAACACAAGCCGGAACTATAACTTACACATGCTGGATGGGTATGATAAGCAGTACAATAACAATACAATAAAAAACGCCTATGTGATTTTAAAAATTACATAGGCGTTTTTATATAAAATTAATTATTCGTTTGAACAATGCCTTTTATCTTCAAATATTCGCCAATTACCTCTCTGGCAATAGGGGTAGGATATCTTCCTGAACCACCTTGAAATAAAACTATTGCTACTGCTATTTGAGGATCATCATAAGGAGCAAATGCAACATACCAGGCAAATTCATCATAAGGTTCACCTGTTTCAGGATTTATCCCTTCCTTTTGTGCTGTACCTGTCTTGCTTCCAACTTCAACCGGAAAATTAGCATATGGTCTTCCACTGTCTTCCGATGAAACTCTTCTCATGCCTTCCTTTAATATTTCCAAATGATTGTAATCAGAAAGCTCAATTCTTTCAGATTCTCGTAATGGAATATAATCCGTTTTTTGTCCATCAAATGTTTTAATTTCTTTTATAACACTAACATTTCTTTTGTAGCCACCATTAGCAATTATAGAAGCATAATTAGACATTTGAAGAGCTGTGTAGGAATTAGAACCCTGACCGATAGCAATATTTAAATTGTCCCCAGCCGTCCAGTGTGCCTGGTTTATGAAAGAATATTTAATAATATCAACCAAAGGTACATTATTGTTATTTGTTATATCCGGATTTACTCCCAGCAATTTTAAGTTTTCGTATACTTCTCCCCTGGTCAATGGTTCTTCTCTGTCAATCCAGCTTACTATTTCTTCTATTATTTCATTTTTCATGTCTTCACCTAAATTAGAACCATTATATAAATATTTTTCCAAATTACCTTCCAAAAATATTCTTAAATACACTCTTATACTTGATTTTTTACCATCTATACTTGGAACTCCTCCTGAAGATTCCTGTGGAATATCTATTTCAATTCCTGTTTTGCTATCTAAGCCTAACATCTTAGCTGTTTCAATTATATCATCTACATCAACTTGAACTGTGTGTTTTTGGTCAGTAGCCGGATTTACTCCTAATACAGTTACAAAAAAATATATATTGCATGAATTTTGTATAGCTTCATACATATTTTGCCACCCATGTCCATAGCCAAAGAGAGTATATGACCAGCAGTTAAAGTTTCTATCTCCTACTTTAATAGTTCCTGGACAATATATTTCAGTAAGCGGGTCAACACCTTTCTCAAGCGCTGCTAATGCTGTTACCATTTTAAAAGTAGAGCCTGGTTGAATAGAAGTAAGCATTGCAATATTGTACAAAGATTTTGGAGCAAGAGGATTTCTTGATTCATTTTGGAGGTTGTTCCAATCTTCGGCAGAAATACCCGTTGAAAACATGTTTAAATCATATGATGGATAATTTGCCATTGCTAAAACTTCTCCTGTTTTTACATCCAATGCAACCAATGAGCCTGATGTTGCATCTTCATAGCTGTCTCCAAAATTGAAATTACCCCATTCACTTTCAAAGACTCCGCCATTTTGTATCTGTTCCAAACCTTTTTTTAGTGATTCCTCAGCCTTCTTTTGTAAGTTAATATCTATTGTAAGATACAAATCATCGCCTGGTACCGGCGCCTGACTTGAAACTGACTTTATTGTTTCTCCAAAATTATTAACTTCAACAGTTTTCTTTCCTTTTTCTCCTCTTAAATAGTGTTCAAACTTTTCTTCAACTCCTGTTTTTCCTATGATGTCTTCAGGGCTGTAACCATTCTCATCAATGTATTCTTTTATTTCATTCTCCTGTGAAATCTTGCCTAGATATCCTAAAATGTGCGCTGCGGATTCTTTTTCAGGATAACTTCGGAGCGGTTCGATTTCAACATTTATTCCATTTAATTCATGTGATCTTTCTGAAATCATAGCGACAGATTTTTCAGAAATTCCATAGGCTATATCTACGGGATGATATGAAAGATAACTTGTTTTGTTATACCTTTCTCTAATAACTAACATGTTTCGGAAGTCATAGTCGTTAATATTAAAATCTACTTTCAACTTCTCTCTTAACGCATTAAATGATTCTTCTGCAGCATAGATAGTGTTATTTTCTTCTGAATCAATATTTTTGCTTATCCATATTTTTTTGTTTTTGATGGGTGTGTATTCCCAATTATCTATTGAAATATGCGGATTTATATATTTTAAAAGTTCTGCTTGGGCATAATATTTTATTTCGTCGTTTGTAATAAAGTCATATAAAATATTATAATTTTTTGCTGCCATTTCTTTTATAAAATCTAATGCATTTATTTCAATGTCAAAATTATATTGATTCAGATATTTCATCTTTGTTTTTTCATCTGTAAATTCAAATAAGACTGTTTGTCCATTTTCATAATATTCAACAGGAAAATCAGGATAAATTTCTTTTAATCTTTCAATAAGTATTTTACCAGGTATTATTTTCTCATTTTTAGATTCATAATTAGCAAGCAATAAATTATCAATTGAATTTTTTAATGTAAGGACAACAAAATCATCCTTTGCATTTGTTGCATCAGTAATTTCTTCATTTGCCAGAGATAAATTCCTCTTTATGTTTTTAAATTCATTATCATATGAGAATGAATACTCAACTAATTCGATATTGCCTGCAAGGTCTATGGATTTTAAAAATTCAAAAGAAAATTTTCTGATTTTTGAATTAGAAAAAAGCTCCAGTATGAATTTGTTTTCGTTCAATAGCTTCTCGATAATAATATCTTTAGGATTTTGATTTTTTAACTTATTTCTTTCATCTGTTAATCCTGATACCTCCTGTTCTTCATCCTCATCAGCAAAAACAAATTGTCCGTCTTTAAGTTCAATATTTAAATCTTTTATATCCTTTTTTATCGTTTTTAATACCAGTTCTTTAGGACTGAACCTTTCACCGTAAATTATCGTTTCATAATTGAACCAATCATTTATATTGTCTTTTACAGAATCAATAACTTCTTCATTGGCTGTCTTGTCCAACTTTATATTTTGTTTAAATTCTAATAAATCTAAAAGTATAGGAAATTCATCTATAGAATTTTCCGCATTTATATCTAATATTTTAGACAAAGTATATGATATTTGATTAAAATCTTCTTCATTTATTTGGTCAGTAAACATTTGTACCGTGAAGCTTGGTACATTGTCTGCTAAGACAACTCCGTTTCTGTCATATATTTTTCCTCTTGGAGCCTTGACAGGTATATCTTTAATTTTCTTAACATCTGCAATTTCTCTGTAGCTAGCCCCTTCAACGATTGTCAATACAGCCATTCTATATCCTAAAATTATCAAAAGCAAAGCGAATATTAAAAACAAAACATTATATCTGTTATTAAAAAATTTTTTCATTATTAAAACACCTTTTTCTTTTTAAATAACAAAAATTAATGCCGTTTGGCATTAATCTTTTATTAAATGTTAGTTAATTTTTTACTCATCACGCCATAGTCGCAACAATAATAAAATTGCTATCATTTTTTGCAAAATTCAACTTATTCTGTTGGTTCATTTAACTCAAGTTGTGCTTTGGAGATACTTTCTTTGTTTTCACAGTAGCTTGATTTTTTATTATTCTTTCCACCGCCTAACATCATTGGTATCATTCCTATCATCATTAACGGACATATAAATGGAGCAATCACTAATAATATCCTGCTGGCTCCCGGACTAACCTTTGATATAAACGGTAGTGCAGCAAAAATTAATATTGGCAATCCGCAGCAAAGAATCATATGAAGCATATGCTTTATCGGACTATGATTGTGCATCCCTTTATTTTCGTTATAATTTTCTTTATTATTTCCATCGTTATTTCCATGACAATTCATATTAGTTCCTCCATCATGCTTTTTAATTAAAAGCTTTATGTATATAGATTTTACTATATAACTATGAAGAACTTGTGAAGTACAGTTTGATATTAAGTTAACTTAGTTTTAAAAGTTTTATAATTTCATCTCTATTATCTGCAAATCCTAAAAGAATCTTATTTCCTATTATAATTGTTGGGACAACCATACGATCATATTTTTTCATAAGCTCATTCCTATTCTGTTTATCTGCTACATTTTTATATATAACTTCTATTTGATTTTCTGCAAAAAAACTTTTTGCTTCCTTACAATCATCTCAAGTATCTGAAGTATACATAATAGTATCATCTTTTTTTCTAAATATATTGTCAATTAATTTCATAAGTTTCCTCCTATACTTCTGTTAGCTGTAAAATCATTAAAACTTAACAACTTTAATTTCTTATTATTCAGAAAAATAATTATAATTTAATATACCCTTTTAACAAATTTAATAACCACATTTGTGTTATTATCTTTAAAACTATAGTAAAAAATTCCATAAAAAATGGCTTCAACAGTTAACTATCAAAGCCATTTTATAATTACATATAAATTATAATGCTTCTATTCCAACAACTTCATAACCTGCTTCATCAACAGCTTCCTTAAACTTTGCATCGTCTACCGGATGTGCCAGTTCAACTACAGCGTTCTTATTATCTAAATCTACATTTACAGATTTTACTCCGCAAATTTCTCCTAAAGCTTCTGTTACGTGATTTACACAATGTTGACAGCTCATTCCTTCAATTAATATTTTCTTTTTCATTTCATATCCTCCATTATTTTGTATTTTATATATTAAATAATTATTTTATTAATTATCTAACCGGCTTAAATCTCTTTAATCTTAATGCATTTGCTAATACTGATACTGAACTTAAACTCATTGCTGCTGCTGCAAACATTGGATTTAACAGTGGCCCTCCAAAGAGGTACAGGATTCCCATAGCTACAGGTATACCTAATGTGTTATAACCAAAAGCCCAAAACAGATTTTGTTTTATATTTCTTATTGTGCTTTTACTTAGCTGTATGGCTGTCGGTACATCCATCAAATCACTTCTCATCAATACTATATCAGCTGATTCCATTGCTACGTCTGTTCCTGAACCTATGGCTATACCTATATCAGCTTGAGCCAAGGCAGGAGCATCATTTATACCGTCACCAACCATTGCAACCTTTTTCCCTTCAGATTGAAGCTTCTTAACTTCATTAGCTTTATCCTGCGGCAATACTTCTGCGAGTGTTCTGTCTATTCCCACTTGTCTTGCTATAGCTTCTGCTGTTCTTCTGTTGTCACCTGTAATCATTGCTACTTCTATACCCATTTGATGCAATTTTTCAATAGCTCTTTTGCTGTTTTCCTTAACTGTATCTGCTACTGCTATTATACCTGCTATCTTATTATCTATAGCAACATACATAGGTGTTTTACCTTCTTCTGCAAGCTTGTTAGATGTTGATTCCAAGTTTTCCAATGAAATGTTGCGTTCAACCATAAGCTTTCTGTTGCCTGCCAATATATTTTTGCCGTCAATTTTAACTTCAATTCCATGACCAGGTATTGCATTGAATGCATCAAGGTTTTTAAATTCTAGTCCCTTTTCTTCAGCACCTTTTACTATTGCTTCACCAAGTGGATGTTCTGAACCCTTTTCAGCAGATGCTGTTAATTGCAGCAAATCATTTTCTTGTATTCCATTTGCAGTTATTATATCTGTTACCTTTGGTTTTCCTTCTGTTATTGTACCGGTTTTATCAAATACGATTGTTTTAATTTTATGTGTTGTTTCTAACGCAACACCGCTTTTAATCAATACTCCGTTTTCAGCTCCCTTTCCTGTTCCAACCATTATAGCTGTCGGAGTTGCCAATCCTAATGCGCATGGGCAGGCTATAACAAGAACTGATATAAATATTGTTAAAGCAAATACTGTTGATTGCCCTCCTAAGAAGTACCATGCCAATGCTGATATTATTGAAAGAGCTATTACCACAGGAACAAAATATCCTGAAATAACATCGGCTAATTTTGCTATAGGTGCTTTAGAACCCTGAGCATCTTCAACCAATTTTATAATTTGTGCCAGTGCTGTATCCTTACCGACTTTTGTAGCCTTATATTTTATTGTTCCGTTTTTATTTATACTTGCACCTATAATGCCGTCACCAATATTTTTTTCTACTGGAATACTTTCACCTGTAAGCATTGATTCATCTACTGAAGTTGTTCCTTCTATAACCTCTCCGTCTACCGGCATTTTTTCTCCAGGTTTAACTACTATAACATCTCCAACTTCAACATCTTCAATTGAAATTTCAACTTCCTTGCCATCTCTTATAATTATTGCTGTCTTAGGTGCAAGCCCCATTAATTTCTTTATTGCCTCAGATGTTTTTCCTTTTGTAACTGATTCTAAATATTTCCCTAATGTAATAAGGGTTAATATTACTCCTCCTGCTTCAAAATACAATTCATTAGCATAATCACCATTGCCGTTATAAATCTGTACAATTGCATAAATTCCGTATAAGAAAGCTGCAGCTGTACCTATTGCTATAAGTGAATCCATATTTGGACTTCCTCTAAACAACGATTTAAAACCTACGGTAAAATATTTGTAACCTACAATCATAGGTGGTGTAACTAAAATCAACTGTACTATTGCAAAGTTCCATGGATTCATCATTGGATCTATAACTTCAGGTAATTTTATTCCAAGCATTTCTCCAAACATATGACCCATTGCCATGTATAACAGAGGTGTCGTAAAAATTGCTGATATTACAAATCTTCCCCATAAAGATTTTATCTCTTTTTCTTTTCTTTCCTTGTCAGCATCTACTGAAGTTTCCTCTTCGACTGCTTTATACCCTGCTTTTTCAATTGCATTCTTTATTTCTGAAACTTTCACTAATGTTGGTTCATAACTTATGGTTAACTTTTCTGTAGCAAAATTTACATTTGATTCAGTTACCCCATTAAGCTTTCTTGTAGCTTTTTCTATATTTGCAGCACAGGATGCACATGTCATTCCCTGTATTTTCATTGTTTTTGTTACAGCTTCAGATAAAGCTTTGTATCCTGCTTTTTCTACAGCAGCTTGTATATCCTTTACAGTAACCTTTGAATCATCAAAGGTTACATTTAACTTTTCAGTTGCAAAGTTTACATTTGCATCTGTTACACCCTGTACTTTCTTAGTAGCTTTTTCAACTGTCTTAGCGCAGGATGCACAGGTCATTCCTTCTATTTTAAGACTCTTTTCCAATCATTACACCTCATTTCTTATTTGTATTACTGGTAGCAGCTTGTGTATTTGTGTTTTTTGGTTTATTTAAATCACAGCAATCCATTCTACCTGTTCCAAAAGTTTTTTGATTCTCTTTAGCTAATCTGTCTAGCCAATTTTTAATAAATTTAAACATTAAAACCACTCCTTTTTATTTTTGTATTATTTTTTCTAAAATATTTATTATTTCGTCTATCTTTTCATCACCGGTTTCTTCTTTTATTGCTTCTTTTACACAATGATGAATGTGTTGCCTTAAAATTAAAATATTAGCCTTTTTTAACAGTGATTGTGCTGCAATTATTTGATTTGATATATCAACACAATATCTATCATCCTCTAACATTTTAATAATTCCTTCAATTTGCCCTTTTGCTGTCTTTAAAGAAGTAACAGCATTTTCTTTCTCTTTGTTCATCAGAATCCACTCCATTAACCATACCCCCGGGGGGTGTTTCTTTTATATATGTATGTTAACAAAAGATTATGTAGAAATTGTGAAGATTTAAAAATATTATTAACTATTTTATAAATTTTAAATCATTCTTCTTAAACTTTTTAATTAATATTGCTTCAACCTTTGGAAAAATTACAATAATAAAAAATTTAAAAAAATAAACCAGCATTCGATTAATTGTTGAACACTGGTTTTTTTCTCATCTACAAATTTGTTGAAACTAATTTTTTTTCTAATGCATCAGCTATTCCTTCAGAATATCCGCAGAGCCTAACTGCATTGGCGTCAGCAATAATTTCCTACATTCCTATAGGTAAACTGAAAGGAATGAATTTATATAGTAGTTCAACCATTAATGTGAATTTGTTAAATAACAACAATATCCCAAAAATAAGAAGAATTACACCTGTCACATATGATATCACTGTATGATATTTCTGAATTCTCTTCAATATACCCATTGACTTTCCAAAGGCTATCCCTACCAACAGATATGGCACTCCTAGCCCTATTGAAAACATGAACATTACTGCCATACCAGTATAGGAGGAACCCATGCTTCCTGCAAAAATCAACATTGAATATAATAAGGGTCCAATACAATGTGAACAAGCAACGGCAAAGAATATTCCAACTAAAAAAGTGGTAAGGTATCTGGTAGAAGCTCTCTCTTTAAACCTGTCAAACAGATTATCCAGGGCTTTTATACTGAAAGAAACAGTTTTAAAAAAGCCCAAAAGTTTTAATGAGAGAAAAATAACAAAAATACCGCCAATAACATTGAATACACCAATATTCTCTTTAATAAAACTTGCAGCCTTTCCTGATGCAGCACCAGCAAGTGTAAAAACAATAGTAAATGCCAAGATAAATAAAAGCGTATTTATTATTATCTTCAACCTTATAGCTTTACTTTTACCGGTCTCTTTAAGTTCCTTTGCGGACATGCCTGTGATTAGACTGAAATACACGGTAATCATCGGTATTATACAAGGTGACAGGAAAGAAACTAATCCTGCAATAAATGCTACAATATAAATGGATGTAAACATGTAACCCACCCCTTATCTTTCTCGCTCATTATTTAAGCTTTTCTCCTTCGTATATGTGCTCTCTTTCACTTTTATCCGGAATATTCCTAAATACCAGTTTAAATGATTTTGTATCTTCTCCGACAATTGGTTTCCCATCAATTTCATTTTTTATTTTCAATATACCGCTAGTATGGTGGTCTTCTCCATTTTGCAATTCCCACTCAAATCCCTCACTTACTACAATTCCGGTATCTGTTACAAGCTCTACATATTCCCTTATATCTTTGTACTTTGATAAGCTAACAGAATGTGTTCCCAGTGAAACCTCAAATGTTAGCACATCTTTATCCCCTATCGAAGAGGATAAATAATTTACGATAATATCGATATTCCCATTTTGGCTGATAGTCATATATTTTACTGTATTATTAGAACCATCTGACTGGGACTGTTCAACAGGTTCTTCCTCATTTTGCTGTACAGATATATTTTCCTCGGCTACTTTTTCATTGGATACTTTTTTCTCATTGCTGTCTGAAAGAAAAGATGTAAAACTCATGATTAAAGTCAATATAAATACTAGAACTGCTACAACAATAATCAACCTTGTAAATCCGTTCATTTTCCTATAACTCATTAAATCACCTACCTTATGTCTCATTAGAGAGCGTACAAGCTTAAGTCCATGTCTTATTATCATAATACCAAATCAATTTGAAGAACTTATGGAGAAGCAGTTAAGAATATTATGCTTGTACCACCCAATAATAACTTTATATATAAAATTCGAGATAGAATTATTACATTATTTTTGTTTGAAGTTTTTCTCTTGCTATGGACAACATCAATTTTATTCTATTTTCTTGGTTTACTTTTGTCGCTCCCGGGTCATAATCAATAGAAACAATATTTGCATTTTCATGTATTCTCTTGACCTTGCTAATTATCCCTTTTCCTATAATATGATTAGGCAAACATCCAAATGGCTGTGTACATATTATATTTTCATACCCTATTTGTATCAGTTCCATTATTTCAGCTGGTAATAGCCAGCCCTCACCCATTTTAGTCCCTAATCCAATTACTTTCTCACCAAGCGTTTTTATATGCTTGAAGCCAGTTGGTGCTACAAAGCCTTCATATTGACTCATGGATTTAATTAAAGCACTTTCTAATTTACCAAGATATTCATTCAATTTAGCTCTTACTTTACTTTTTATATATCCTCCACCATAAAGCGCTGTATCTATAATATCATTTTCAACACAATACATAATAAATCCTAATAATCCTGGCACCATTATTTCGCAATTTTCATTATATAGAAATTCTTCTAGTTTATTATTACCTAGACTAGAGTATTTTACATAGATTTCCCCAACTATTCCAACCTTAACCTTTAGTGTATTTACCTTTTTTATATCCGCAAAGGATTTTGATATTCTATTAAAATTTTCTTGCAACTCATTAAATTTATATCCTTTATTGTACTTCAATTCCTCCGATATTTTTTCTGTCCAACTAGCAACAAGGGCTTTACTTTCCCCTCTATTGACTTCATAAGGTTTGGTTTGATTATCTAAAAGCATAAGCAAATCACCATATGCTACTACTGCTAAGGACTGTCTTAGCATTGGAATAGTATATTTAAATCCACTATTCTTTTCTAATCCCGATGCATTTGATGCATTTAAAGAAATTACAGGTACATTTTCATATCCTGCCTTTACTAATGCCTTTCTTAATAAATAAATATAGTTTGAAGCTCGACATCCACCACCAGTTTGAGTTATCATAAGGGCTGTTTTATTGACATCATAATTTTCACTCTTTAGTGCATCTATTAACTGTCCTATTACTAAAAGAGCAGGATAGCATGTGTCATTATGCACAAGTTTTAATCCTTCATTGACTACATTAGGTCCTTCACTTTGTAAAACTACCATATTATAACCATGAGCGTGAAAGACACTTTTTAGCATGGAAAAATGTATAGGCAACATATTAGGAACTAAGATGGTATACTCATCTTTCATATCTTTTGTAAATTCAACAATATTATTATGCAAGATTAACCACCAGCTATACCATGATTTATTTCAGGGTCTATATGATATGGTCTGCCAGCTAAAACAATAACCTTCATATTATTTGATTCTGCTATGTCCATATAGTTTTTACCCATAGCTCTAACCTTCTTCATATATGAGTCATATTCATCAAAAGCTTTTTCTACGGCGACTTTCACCTCTGATAATGAAATATTTTCAAAGTTCTCATCTAATATCCTATGAATATTCTTAGCGAAGTCCTTCCTTCTCTAAATGCGTTCTTAATTATATCTTCGCCATAGCCGGTTACTGAAGATGATTTAATATTTATATTTGGATAATTATCATAAAATTCTATCAAAAAATCTTTTATTATTGGCACTGGATTTCCACTATTAGATAAATATTTAGAGTATAGTATGTCTTCATTTTCATCTATTACAGTTGCCTTAACCGTTGTTGAACCTGCATCTATCCCTAAATATGCGTCACCTATATAATTTTCAGGTTTACTATATTCTACTTTTTCTCTAGAATGTCTATCAAAAAAATCATTATAGTTTGGCTCATTCTCAAACAATGTCATGGAACTTGCATATCCAGCCTCTGATTTGTAATTTTCTATTTTTTCTATCAATTCACTTATATTCATTGGCTCTCTCAAATCAGTGTAAGCTGCACCCAGTGCTACATAGTATAATGAGTTTTCGGGACAGATGCCCTTGACACCCAATATATTATTGAAGCTTTTTCTTAACTCTGATAAAAATGTAAGAGGTCCCCCAAGATATACTACTTGTCCTGCTATTTCTCTACCTTGAGCTAATCCTGCAATTGTTTGATTTACAACTGCTGCTAATATGCTAGCAGATATATCATTTTTATTTGCTCCTTGATTTAGTAGAGGCTGCACATCTGATTTTGCAAATACTCCACATCGTGAGGCTATAGTATAAATCTTGTTAGAATTCTTTGCTAACTCATTCATTTCATCTAAACTTACGTTTAAAAGTGTAGCCATCTGGTCTATAAACGCACCTGTACCTTCTGCACAAGAACCGTTCATTCTAACTTCCATACTATTTGAAGAAAAAGAATTTTAGCATCTTCGCCACCTAGTTCAATTACTATATCTGTATATGGAAGTATTTTTTTTACTGCTATTCTTGTGGAATATACTTCTTGAATAAATGGAATCCCACAGTTCCCTGCTAGCCCCATACCTGCTGAGCCAGATATGGCTAAATCAAAACACTCTTCTTTTGGATACCTTTCTTTTATTTGCTTTAGTAAAAAAGCAGTTTTTTGGTTAATCTGAGAATAATGTCTTTCATATGAGTGAAATATTAAATTATCATCATCGTCTAAAACTACGCATTTAAGTGTAGTTGAACCAACATCTAAGCCTATTTTCATTTTTGTCACCTTTCAATAAAAATTTTTATGAATATATTTTGCTGTCCACTTTTCCGTGAACGATTGAATCATTAATAATTTTTTGAATTACCTTTTTTGTAAATTTGTCATTATCATAAGTAATCTTAATTAACTTTTTATCAAGATTTACATTTAATTCTTGAATCCCTTCTATGAGACTGAGAGCTTTGACTACATTCGTTAAACATCTATTGCATAACATATTACTTTGCTTTAATTTAATTGTTTGAGTAGTATTCATTTTAAAACCTCCTTATACCGCACCCCCGCGGGGTATTTAAATGTTACTATATGATTGTGAAGAACTTATAAAGATTTTAATTTATTAATTTTATATTTTTGATTTCTCAAATGGAATACACTACAGTTGAAATATTAAGTTTAACTTAGTTTATAATAGGTTTCATTTTAAGTTATAGAAATATCAAATTACATTATCAATCATATATTAGACTATAGAAAGCAGGTGAAATTATGTTTAAATTAAACAATAACCCTATACAACAAAATCCTATTCCATTTTATACAAATATTTCTGCAACAGTTAATACTACAAGAGTAAATTATGATGACATGTACTACTATAATGCTGCTGTATCAAATATCATATACCCCAGCCGAAATATTCACTGGCGGCCACATGCCGTAATTCTTGTGCCATCTGATATGTGGCAATATGGAACCTGTGCCTCAAGCATTGTCCATTTCCCTGTTAATGCACCTGTGTTGTTCACAGAAAGAAATTACATGCCTCCTGTGATTATAAATGAAATATTGAGGTTGGATCCTTCAGGTATGGATGTTCCTGCAAAGGTATTAATTGTCGGGCCAATATCAAAGGGAGTAGAAGATTATATAAAAACATTCGGATTAACAACATACAGGATTACAAGTTCTGAAGATGTATTCAATGCATGCATTGAAATAGCAGACTTCAGACTTAATGTTGTTGCACCCACATCAGAAGAAGGAAAAAACGATATAATAGTGATGTCAGGGGAAAATTATGCTGAAGGCATTATTTCAGCCTTTTATGCAGCACATAAAGGTATCCCAATTATTATAGTTAGACAAAATGACATACCTCAACCAATTCAAAATTTTATCTCAAGAAACCGAAACAAAAATTATTATATAGTAGGATCCACTTATACTATTAGCGAAATTGTCGAATCACAAATTAGGAATATGATACAAGGCAATGTGTTTAGAATAAACGGTCATGATCCTTTTACGATTTCAGTAAATTTTTCTAAATATGAAAGTCCTGTAGATATGTTTGGGTGGAAGCATAACAAAAAAGACGGTTGGGCTTTTTCATTCAGTGATCTAAGCAAATGGTACCATATCATCTCAAGTGTGCCCTTTGCCCATTTAGGCAAGCATACGCCCTTATTGCTAGTAAACAGCAATAATCTTCCTGAAGTTGTAAGAAATTATGTAATAAGCGTAAACCCTGACAAAGAAATGCCTGACATGCCGCCATATATGCATGCATATATTTTAGGTAGTTTTTATGATATATCTCATGATACACAAGTTGAAATTGAAAAAGTAATGGATATACAGTCAAAAATGGAACACTAAATGACTCTGCGTAAAAACAACCTTATAAATAAAATAGTTAGATTAGACTTTATACAATTTAAGATGGCACACAAATTAAAGATAATGAGAATATAATACTGTGATTGTAACCCATTAACTATGGATTTCAAAAAACAAATTGTGTTTAATTAGCAAATCTAATTTTTATTGAACCTTGAAAAGTTAATATTTCTAATAAATGTTTATAAAATAAAGAAGATAAGGCTT
>JBFXKO010000019.1:0-72778 GCA_050173715.1 Sedimentibacter sp. | reverse complement strand
CCAATATGTATACAATAACTTTTTTAATGTCAAACACATTATTTTTTAACTTGATTTTTTTCTTTTCTATGATTTTTATATCTGCAATCTTGTTGTAAAAATAATTGTTGTCTGGAAGTATACTTTGTTCATCCATTATAGAGAACAATCCATCTAAATCAACCACTTCAATATCCAATTTATCTTTAAACTTTTCTATAAGCTCCTTAGCCTCTTCGCTTAAGCTGCCGGTAGTAACCAAGTGCCCAATTTTTATATTATTTTGCAGCATAAAGGTTATTAAGTTTCTTACATCTATTTTTTCCAGTTCAATATCATCATAAAGCTTATATATTTTGATGCAGTTTATCAAACCGTCCTTTTCAGTTAAAAACATGTGACCTTTTTTTATGAAGTTCATGCAACCCTTTTTTTCGTATAAAAAACCAATAAGCATTTCGAAATCCTCAGGGTTTATTTCATCTATCTTTTTCTTGAAATGCTCTTTTTTCATTTTAGTAACTAATTTTTCTTCGCCTTCATTTTTCTTTCTTGTTATATTTAATTTATTAATTAATGTAAAAATCACAAATACTTCTGCGGCTATCAATATAGAAAGATTCCAATCTGATGATATTAAAAAAATTACCAATAACACTAAAATGCTTAGCATAGTCTTATATAAAAACAAATCAGTTCTATAACTGAAATAGTTGCGTGTTCCTAATGCTTCCTTTATAAATCTTTTTCTTGTATTATTGTTTTCAACCATAAAAAATCACCTCTATAGAAATTGTTTCCAAAAGAAGTGATTTTATACAATTGTCTTACGTTTCACGGATAATTATTATATTCCGTTTACTGCTTCCTCAAGTTTATCCAAATACTTAATCGGGAAATATGCCAAAAGCTCTTTGAACTGTTCAACAGTAAGACCCTGTGCTTGAGTATAAATTTTAATTTTTTCTTCTAGTGTTGCATTTATAAATTCTTCTTTAATTTCTTCAAATTTTTTTTCCATGGCTCTCCTCTTATCAAAATATTTTAATATACTGCAGGCGAAATAATACAAATCAATTCGGTTTTTTCATCCGAAGGATTAAATAGTTTATGCGGTACATTAGAGCATATATATATGCTGTCTCCTTCATCAATTATTTCATTATAGTCAGTAAAATTAACAATTAATTTTCCTTTTAATATTATTACACATTTATCGGAATCTATTATAGAAAATTTATTATTATCCCACATGCCAGGATTCAAGTCATATTTATAAATTCCCATTTTTATCATGTTTTTGTATTCATCACTCAATGGAACCAAGTATTCCAATTCCTGATTATTTTCTGGAATTATCAGCTTCTGTCTTTCTTCTTTTCTTGTTACAACCACATTGTTGCTCTCGTCTAAAAAATAATATGTCGCAACATTTAAAACCTTGCAAATTTTTGTTAAGGCTGTTAAGGATGGTTCAATTAAATTTCTTTCAACTTGAGAAATGTAGCTTGCTGTAAAACCCGATTTTTCAGAAAGCTCTTCTATAGTCATCCCTTTTAGTTTACGTAATTTTCTTACCTTGCTACCATCCATTTATTGTAACCCCTTTTAAATTTGTAACAAGATATTACTCTAATTTACTCAATTAGTCAATAATATTTACAATGAATAATTTTATCAAAATTGCCCTATTATATAATTGAAAGTATGGATATAATAAGTTATGAAATTCTTTTACTTAATATTTTCTTCCTGTTAATTTAAAAAACCAGATAAAATCTGGTTTTTTAAATTAACAGGAAATTTTAACAAATAATTAGTACCAGCTGTTATAATCAACTCCCTGATATATATTGTTATAGTTGTCAATAGATGATGCCCACATTTGACACACATTTTCAAAAGAAATTTTGTCTTTGACTTCATTGTTATTTACATGAATATATGAAACAAGACTGTTGGTAAATGCGTCATAAGTATTGATACAGTTTGAATTTTCATCATATTCAAAACGTAAATTATTAATGGTTATATCCATCCTTCAGCCTCCAATTACAAAATTTAAATCTTTATTTAAGTATGTTACAAAGAAAGATTTATATTCATAATTGTCTGATTTCTTTAAAGCTCAGGAATTTTTAATTATATCAGCCACTCTCCCAGCAGAGAACCCATAAGAGATACAGCTGCCTTAGCTGTTTGATTTTTTACATCAATGATTGGATTTACCTCTACAAATTCTGCGCTTACCAGTTTTCCGGTTAATGCAATCATTTCAAGTGCTAAATTACTCTCTCTGTATGTTAGCCCTCCCGGTACTCTTGTTCCTGTGCCTTTTGCATACATAGGATCCATGCTGTCAACATCAAAGCTCACGTGAATTCCGTCGGTACCTTCTCCTGCTATTTTAATAGCTCTTTCAATTACTTCAGTCATGCCGTATCGGTCAATTTCATGCATTGTGAAAACAGTTATGCCATGCTCCTTAAGAACCTTCCTTTCTCCTGCATCCAAATCTCTGCTGCCAATAAAAACTAATCTTTCTGCCTTTAGTTTTGAATCCTTGCATCCAATTGAAGTTAGGCGCTCATGACCATAACCAAGACTCACTGCAACAGACATACCATGAATGTTGCCTGATGGAGAGGTTGCCTCTGTGTTTATGTCTCCATGGGCATCAAACCAAATAACACCAAGGTTTTTCTTGTGCTGCAGCACTCCTGAAATAGTTCCGATTGCTATTGAATGGTCTCCTCCTAAAACCAATGGAAATCTTCCTTCACTCATTACCTTTGATACCTTGTTGCACAGCTCTGTGTTGACTCTTGCCACCTCATCTAAGTATCTTAACTTGATTCCATCATTCATTGGGCTTAAAGGTTTGTTAGCAAGTATGTCTCCTTCGTCTTTTACATCATAGCCTATATTAGTTAATTTTTCAATAATGCCTGCATAGCGGATGGCAGATGGTCCAAGACTAACCCCAGGAGTTCCTGCTCCTAAATCAATTGCCACACCTATTATTGAAATGTTCGGATTAATCGATGGTTTCATAATATCCTCCCTAGTTTTCATTTGTATTGTATATCTTATATGTATAATTTCTTAAATATTGAATTAAGTATTTACAATTTTATTATTCTAAATTATCTTCTTCATTGATTGGTTTTAACAACTCTTTTGCCAAGTCCAACATGTGGGATGGCACGTATATGTCTACGCCGTATAAATTAGCTCCGGTATAAATTTCCATAATTTCTCCGCTTCCCTTTGATTTCTTCAAAACAGGAATTCCATATGACTGAAGCTTTGAAATAATAATATCTGCTTCTATTGTGTTAAGATTAGAAACGAGCAGAACCTCTTTATCATTATCAATATATTCTTGGGACATAATTACCTCCATTACTTTTTATTCATATATTATACCCTTCATAGTTTATTTCTACCATAAAAATTAAGCAAAATATCAATATTCTCTGTAAGACAATAAAAGGCCGCCCTTAATAGGATGACCTTATTGAACAAATTCTTATTTAAATTATCAGGTGCCGCAAAATGTTTTATACTTGCAAAAGGATGAGGGAGGAAGCTTTGCATATTCATATTGTTCAGGTAAATGTGCAAATGGTTTTTGTAATGCTATTAAAAGTTTTTCCATAACGCTAAAGTCTCCATTTTCTGCTGATTCTAATGCTTCTTCAACCCTATGGTTTCTAGGTATAACTGCAGGATTTGTTTCTTTCATAAGCATTTTTGACATTTCTTTGGTTTCTTTTTGCCTGTCAAGCCTATCTTGCCACATTTTATACCAGTTGTCAAAATCTTGGTTTTTAAACATAGATTCTTCTTCTATTTTGTCAAAGGTTAATTTTACAAATGTGTTTGTGTAATCCTCTTTGTATTTATACATTAAATCTAATAGATCTTCAAAAAGTTTTTCATCTTCCGCTTCTTCATTGAATAAGCCTAATTTTGATCTCATTCCTGAAATCCATGAGCCTTTATAAAGAGATTTGAATTCTCCTAATGCAGCTTGAGCCAATTCCTTAGATTGTTCCAGATTTTCATGTATAAGCGGCAAAAGAGCACCTGCAAATTTAGAAAGATTCCATTCAGCTATGATTGGTTGATTGCCGTATGCATAACGTCCGTATGTGTCGATGGAGCTAAAAACGGTATTGGGATCATATGTATCCATAAAGGCACAGGGCCCATAATCAATAGTTTCACCACTTATGGTCATATTGTCAGTGTTCATAACCCCATGAATGAAGCCTACCAGCATCCATTTAGAAATTAATGATGCTTGACGTTTAATAACTTCTCTAAGCAAGCTTAAATATGGGTTTTCTTCTATAAAAATATTTTTATAATGCCTGTTGATTGTATAGTCAGCTAACGATTTGATATCTTCTTTAGTTCCATAACTTGCAGCATATTCATAGGTTCCCACACGAATATGACTTTTAGCTACTCTGGTTAAGACGGCACCCTTTAGAATTTTATCTCTAATTACAGATTCTCCTGTTATTACAACTGCAAGACTTCTGGTTGTGGGAATATTTAATGCATGCATCGCTTCACTAATTATGTATTCACGAAGCATAGGTCCTAATGCTGCTTTACCATCCCCTCCCCGTGAATATGGTGTCCTGCCTGAGCCCTTAAGCTGAATATCAAACTTTTCCATTGAAGGAGCAATTTGTTCTCCAATCAGCAAGGCACGACCATCGCCAAGCATTGTAAAATAACCAAATTGATGACCTGCATATGCCTGAGCAATAGGTACTGAGCAGTCAGGAACTGAATTGCCTGATAAAACATCAATTCCTTCGTTGGTTTTAAGTTCTAGTGAATTTAATCCCAATGATTCTGCTAATGTATTGTTTAATATAATTAATTGAGGTGATGGTACCTTTTTTGGATTTATTTTTGAATAAAAAATTTCCGGCAAACTTGCATAACTGTTTTCTAAATTCCATCCGGTATTTATTTGTTCTTTTATTATCATTTTATCTCCTTTTTAGCTTTTAATGTTAGTGTATTCCAATTAAAAATATTTATAAGGCTCAGACAGAAATATATACAAAAAAGAACGACTTTGTTTATAAGTCGTTCTCGAACTTTTATAAATTAATTTGCACTTACTTCTCTTGGCATTTTAATTGCCTTAGTAACAGGCTTCCAAATAGCCTGTGCAAGATAAAAGTCAACCATGCTGTGTATTAATGTTCCCACTCCAACCAATAAAATTACTGAAACTACAAATCCCTTTGCATAGTATCCTGATGCCATGCTGTTTCCAAAATAAAACGGCATCACTACAAATACTTCACATAATCCATGCACAGCTCCCAAGATAAAAGAAAACATTTGAGAACTTTTAACTGTCTTCAATGTGTCTGGAAACTTATTTAAATACAGTGCTCCAACTATTGCAAATACAATGTGCGATGCTGCGCGAAACACTACCACTATGGGGAATCCTGCCATTAAAAATCCTGCTGCAGTACCTGCTGCAACAAAGGCTGCAGTTGCAGGCGAAATAAACATGGCTATAAATATTGCCACATGGCTTGCTAAAGTAAAAGATGCCGGCTCCATTGTTATTTTAATGGGAGAGATAATTGGAATAACAATTCCTATTGCACAAAGAAGTGCGGATATTACCATTGAATTTAGTTTATTATTTCTTTTCATAATATTTCCTTTCCATATCTGTCTTGTCATATGTCTTGACACCTAATGATACAATTATAGACAAGACTGATTAGTTTGTCAATATTATTCTAAAATAATATTTTCTTTTTTTAATGCTTCTATAATTCTTTTTTGTGATTGTTCATCTTTCGACTTTATTCTGTGAAGGTGTATTCCGCCTGTAAGCTTCATTAATGGCTGAGCTTCATTATTTTTGATTTTTTCCATAAACGAATCAACATCATAACGTGTTGAAATGCGAAGCTCTCCTAAAATTTCGCCGTATACGGGATGCTCTACCGTAACATCCAAGATTGTTCCGCCATTGTCTACTATTATGTAAAGCTCCTTGGCCATGTTTTCTTCATCATGGCGACATGCTATTGTAAATACCAGGTCATTAGTTTCAGGTTCAGTATTTAACACATAACCTCTAGGGGTGGCAGATATTTTAAAGCCTGCAGCGCGCATTAAAGCAATATCCCCTACTATTACCTGACGGCTTACTGAAAACTTCTTTGCAAGTACAGTTGCAGTTACTGGTTCTTTGCTGCTATTCAAAACAGATAATATATTTTCTCTTCGTTCTTCAGAATTCATTTTATCCTCACATTATTTTGAATATAACAAAAGTCGGAGTGAAAGGATTTGAACCTTCGGCCTCATGGTCCCGAACCATGCGCGATACCAAGCTTCGCTACACCCCGACAACGTTCAATAAGGGCTATGCCCGTCATTCAACGTCTTCAGTGGGGGATTACCCCCCACTGAAGAAATTAAATGTCTACCGCCGCCTATAGAGGCGGGGGACATTTAATTTAGTTATAATTATAGTCAATTTTTCGCTGTTTGTCAATTATTTTCCTATACCGTTCTCTCTAGCATAATAGAACAAGTACTGCTGTGCGTAACCGGAATATTTGCCGAATTTGTTTTCTGCAAATTTTCTTATATCAGTATCCTTTGTATTTTTATCCACATACAAGGCTTTCATTACTCTTCTAACCCACACATCCACTGGGAATGTATCAAATTGTTTCATTGCAAATAGCAATATACAGTTTGCAACCTTGTCCCCAATTCCTTTATAGGTTTTTAAATATTCAAGTCCTTCGTCATAGCTTGTGTTTTTAATATTGTAAATAATTGCTTTTTCCTTTAAGAATCTTTCCGCTGCTTCCTTTAATCTTGGAGATCTGAATCCTGCCTTGCATTCCTGTATTTTTTCCACAGGCAATTGGGACAGCTGTTCGGCCGAAGGAAAGCTGTAATAATCCCTGCCTCTGTAGGTTGAGATAAAATCGCCAAATCGGGAGCTTAAATTCTCAATAACTTTTTTTATCATTGGTATTCTGTTGTTGGCAGAAATCATGAATGAAATCATTGTTTCCCATTCATCCTGATTTAAAATTCTTATTCCATCTCCGAATTTTATTGCTTCTGCCATAATTTCATCTGTATTTACTTTATTTTTAATTTCTGTATAATCTGTTTCTAAATCAAAATATTCCTTGATAATAGAATAATCTTCCATGTTCACATTGTTGAACATAACCGTTGAACCATGTTGTTCAGCATTTATTACTTTATTTTTAACAACTCCCGTATATGAGCCATCCTCTTCCTTGTTCCACCTGAAGCTCTGACCGCATTCAAATATGTGAGTTACATTAAAATCTCTCATATTTTCAATTATTAATTGATTATTTTTTTCTATAATATTCATAATCCTTTTCCTTCTACAACTTTTCAATAAAGCTTCCTTGACCGTAGGTTCTGGCTTTTTCCAAATTGTCCTCTGCATCATCAATTTTCTCTTCAAGTTCATTTATTTTGCTTGTAAAATAATACCCCAGCGCTATTCTATAATCATTTCTTGCCACATCAACTAAGATGTCAAAAAAATCCTTGCACTTTTGAATATTACCGCTGTAAAAATCAGACACTGCATAAATCAACTCAATTGTTACCTTGTTATAATCTCTTTTGTAATACATGTCCAATGTGTTTTTAACCTCTGAAAGCATATCATTGGCTCTTTCATAATCACCGTTTAAATAAAGGCTTAAAAGAAGGTTGTGGTAATATATTGTCTGCCAATTTGGAGGGATTTTATTTACATCCTCAGTGAGAATTCTTATTGATTCATCAAACTCCCCTATATAGAAAAGTCCTGTTGTTTTTTGAATCAAATTAATGTTTCTTTCTCTTTCTGACAATGATTTTAACAAAAGCTTGTCAACCTCAGTGACATATTTTTCAGGATTTTTTTCCACATATAAGAGACGGTTGAACAATTCAGCCTGTTTTTCCAAAGTATTTCTTCTTCTATTGAAATAAATAAAAACAACAACTAAAATTATTAAAATATAATACATTTTTTCTCCTTGTTACTCCATTGAAAATTTTTCGATGAAGCTATTTTTGCCTAATTCCATTGCCTTTTTAAGATTCTCTTCTGACGCCTCAAAATTCTTTTCATTTTTATTAATCATACCTAAGAAGTAATATCCAAATGATTTTCTGTAATCATTGGCTCCTGCTTCGGCTAATTCGCTGAAATATTTTTTTGAGCCTCTATTGTTATAAAAATCAGACACAGAATATACTATATCTATGAATTCCTTGTAGTATTGATTTTTTCTGAACTGTTCAAATATAGGCTTAGCATTTTTAAATGTTTCGTTGGCTTTATGTTTATCCTTTTTGAAATACAAAGCTAAAATCAAGTTTTGATAGTATATTGGCAACCAGTTCTTAGGAACGTTTTTGAATTTCTCAAGTATTTCTATAACCTCATCAAATCTGCCTGCATAAATCATGCCTGTTGTCTTTTGTATAATATTGATGCCAGCATTTTTTTCAGTCTGTTTAGCAGCAAGTATTTTATCCATAGCTTCTATATATTTTTCAGGCTCTTTTTTGATATATAAAATATCATTTAAATAATTTACTTCCTTAATTTGATTTTTAATTTTATAAACTATAAATATCAAAATAATCACTAAGATTATAAAAACATATTGCATATTGATTCTCCTTTGTATTTTATTTAAGCTTTAATTTAGCTAAAGCATCGGCTAAAGCCGTATTTAAATTTTCTTCTTGCTTAGAATCCTGCTTTGAAAGGTATTTAGCTGCTTCTTTGTTGGAAATAGAACCTTTTTCATTTTCCTTTCTCTTGTTGAATGCTGATAGCTTTTCTCTGAAGCCGCATTTGCACACAAATAGTCTACCTTCACCTTCGCCCCTAAGCTCTAGCTTTTTATGGCAGTTGGGGCATCTTGCATTTGTAACTTGAGCAATTCCTTTTCTGTAGCCACATTCTCTGTTTTGGCATACAAGCATTGTTCCTTTTTTACCGTTTACTTCAAGCAGGTAACTTCCGCAATCTGGACACTTAGATTTTGTTTCATTGTCATGTATGAATTTCTTATCACTTGTTTTTATTTCTTTAATGATTGTTTTAGTGTAATCAATCATGTCATTTAAAAATTTATTTTTGTCCATATTGCCTTTGGCTATATCAGTTAAATTTTGTTCCCACCTTGCTGTTAGTACAGGTGATTTCAAATCAACTGGAGATAAATCTAAAAGCTGTCTTCCTTTAGATGTTGTGTAAATGTATTTATCCTTCTTTTCTATTACAAAGCTATTAAATAATTTATCAATTATATCTGCTCTTGTAGCAACAGTTCCAAGGCCTCCAGTATCACCTATAGTCTTTTTTAATTCCTTATCTGCATTTTTCATAAACTTAATAGGATTTTCCATTGCTGATAAAAGCGAAGCTTCTGTAAATCTTGCAGGAGGCTTTGTTTCCCCAACAGTTTTCTTAATAGATGAAATTTGCATTTGATTACCTTTTTTTAGTTCATTTAATTCATCTATAGGATAATCATCAAGTATTTCTTCATCGTCATAATTTCCATATACTTCTTTCCACCCCATGGACAATGTGATTCTGCCCCTTGATGTAAATTCTTCATTGTAAATTTTGCCTGTCATGACAATTTTCTCAAATTCAAAAGGCTTTGATAATACAGCTAAAAATCTTTTTACAACAAGGTCGTAAATTTTTCGTTCTCTGTCAGTTAAATTACCTAAGAACACAGTTTGTTCTGTTGGAATTATGGCATGATGGTCTGAAACCTTATTATTATTGACAAAGTTATTATTTCCTTTTATAGGAGCTGAACTTATTTTAAAACCTATTTTTGCATAAGGTCCTACACTGCACGCCTTTACTCTGTCCTTTAATGTTTCAACAATATCGTCTGTTAAATATCTTGAATCAGTTCTCGGATATGTCAAAACCTTATGTCGCTCATAAAGTGTCTGCATGAAAGAAAGTGTTTCTTTTGCTGAAAAACCGTAGATGTTATTTGCATCTCTTTGTAGCTCTGTTAAATCATACAAAAGAGGAGCATATGTTAAAGCCTTGTTTCTTGAAATGTCAGTAACTTCTAATTTCTTAGATTTAATGCTATTTATAATATTGTCGCACTTTTCTTTATTAAATAATTTTGTTTCATTATTTTTGTCATGCCATGTAAATTTAAAGCTGCCAGCTGCTGCTTCAATTCCATAATATTGAACAGGCTTAAACTGTTGTATTTCATCTTCTAATGCTGCAATCATAGCAACAGTAGGAGTTTGTACTCTGCCGCAGGAAAGCTGTGCATTATATTTTGAAGTAAGAGCTCTTGTAGCATTTATTCCTACAATCCAATCTGCTTCAGAACGTGCTAATGCTGATTGATAAAGATTATTATATAATCTTCCATCCTTTAAATTATTAAACCCGTCTTTGATTGCTTTGTCTGTAACAGATGAAATCCACAGTCTCTTTAGTGGCTTTTTCACTTCAGCATGTTCTATAATCCATCTTGCTACAAGTTCTCCTTCTCTTCCTGCATCAGTAGCTATAACTATTTCTGTTATATCTTTTCTTAACAGAAGGCTTTTGACTACGCTGTACTGTTTTTTTGTTTGTTTAATAACCTCTGTCTTCATTGTTTTAGGAATTATAGGCAGATCATCTAATTCCCAATGGGCATATTTTGGGTTATAGCTTTCAGGGTCAGCTAATGTAACAAGATGACCAAGAGCCCAAGTTACAACATATTCTTTTCCTTCTACATATCCATTTTCATTTTTATTGCAATTTAAAACTTTTCCTATATCCTTACCAACTGATGGTTTTTCTGCTAATACTAAAATCATTTTTATTTTCCTTTAATTTTGATAAATATTATTGTACCACAAAAATGTAAATTAATAAATAAATAAAAAGAAACCTTTCGGCTTCATTTTTAGAATTTATAATTATTGCTCAAAATCTTCTTCTTCTTCGTCTTCTTCTTTTTTTCTGTTGTTATCTGTTTTAATATGTTCTAATTTAGTTACAGAAACCTCATATGCGGTCTTGGTTTCATATGACTCGCTTTCATTCTTTTTCTGATACTTTCTGCTTTGAATTCTGCCCCAGAGCTTTACATGATCTCCTACCTCAAGCTTTTCACAATATCTTGCATTTCTCCCCCATGCAATGCAAGGTATGTAATCAGATTTGTTATAGGATCTGTTAACAGCAATAAGCATGTCTGTGATTTCCCTGCCAAAAGGTGTTGTTCTGAATTTTGTTTCTTTACACAAATATCCATTTAGAAAGACCTCATTAGGATGTCTTTTTAATTCTTCTAATTCGTTTTCATCAGGCACCATAATATCTCTTACAAATACTCTAAGAAGCAATTTGTTGCATGTGTTATCGTATCTATTATATGATCTGAATTGACCATCAATAACAAAATAATTTCCAACGCTCATATCGATATCGTTAATTATTCTTTCAGATATTATAACAGGCAGCAAATCCTTGGTGTCACTTAATCTTGGCACTTCCAAAAAAAACTCGTAAAACTTTTCACCGAAAACCTCATGGCTGAATTCCAAATTACTGTTTATTTTGCCAACAATCCTTATATAATTTGACTGTATCTGTTTATCGTTCATAACAATTTCTTCCCCCCATAATTTGTCTTATATATATCATATTATTCATAGGATTTTAATATATGCTTTTAAATCTAAAAAAATATACTGGTATTAGTTGTTTTTGCCTTTTGTACTCTTTAAGAAATGTATTGAAGTTTATTTTTTTATGTTATATAATAATTTGACATTATATTGGAATATGTAAGAAATGAAAGGACGGTAACACGTTTTATGAAATTAGGTATAGTAGGACTTCCAAACGTAGGCAAAAGTACATTATTTAATGCAATAACTTCAGCAGGAGCTGAATCTGCTAATTATCCATTTTGTACAATTGAACCAAACATAGGAGTTGTGGAGGTTCCTGATAAAAGATTGCATTTCTTGACTAAAATAAGCAATTCAGGAAAAACAGTTCCTGCAGTAATAGAATTTTTTGACATAGCTGGCTTAGTAAAGGGCGCAAGCAAGGGTGAAGGTCTTGGTAATAAGTTTTTATCCCACATAAGAGAAGTTGAATCAGTTGTTCATGTGGTCAGATGCTTTGATGATGAAAATGTAATACATGTTGAAAGCACAGTGGATCCAAAAAGAGACATTGAAATTATTGAGCTTGAGCTTGTTCTTGCTGACCTTGAGGTAATGAGCAAAAGATTAGAGCGATTATCTAAAATTGTTAAAAACGACAAGTCGTTGCAGCCTGAATTAGAATTAGTTCAAAAAATAGTAAATGCATTAGAAAATGAACAGCAGGCAAGATATCTGGATTATAATGAAGAAGAACAAAAACTTCTTAAAACCTTTAATTTAATTACTGCAAAACCTGTATTATACGTTGCTAATGTGGACGAAGATTATATTGTTGATCCTTCCTCTAATAAATATGTTGAAGAAGTTAAAAGACATGCTGCACAAGATAATTCAGAGGTTATTGTTGTTTGCGGCAAAATTGAAGAAGAAATATCTGCTTTGGAAGAGGATGAAAAGAAAGAATTTCTAAAAGAGCTTGGACTTGAAGAATCAGGTCTTGATAAGCTAATAAGAGCAAGCTATCACCTGCTTGGATTAATCAGCTTCTTTACAACAGGTCCTATGGAGTCAAAAGCTTGGACTATTGTGAAGGGTACAAAGGCACCGCAAGCAGCCGGTAAAATCCACTCTGATATTGAAAGAGGATTTATCCGAGCTGAAGTAACCTCCTACAAGGATGTTGTAGAGTGCGGCACAATGCATGCAGCAAAGGAAAAAGGCTTGATGCGTCTAGAAGGAAAAGAATATGTAATGGAAGACGGAGATATTGTTTTATTTAGATTTAATGTGTAGAAAAATAGTTCAGGCATTTGCCTGAACTATTTTTGATTGGTTTTTCCTGTAAAAAAACGTTGACATTTTCTTAACATGGCTGTATAATAAAGAAAAAAAGAAAGATAAATATTGTCGGTCAAAGCCATATTTGTGAAAATGATGTGAGCGGAGTAAGTCATCTAAGTCCTTTTAGATAAGATGTTCTTATGTGAGATTAGACTATCAGGGTGGATAGCCAAATGGTTATCTTTTTTTGTTTAACTTGATACTTAGTAATGGATAGATAACCATTTGATTTGAGTTATCTATTTTTTATTGTCTAATCCACTTAAAAATATATTTTATTTGGAAGGAGGTGACTGAGATGGTTAAAAAACTTTTATTTCCTGTTGTCTTTGCTGTTTTAGCATTCTTTGCTGCTCCAATGTTGGGACCTGAAGTTAATGGTGCCACAACTTTCTTCCTAGTAGCCATAGCTGTAGGCTTAGGTGTCATGTTAAATATTTTATTATTTAAAAAACCAAAAAATGAAAACAAATCTAATTAAATACTCAAGAAAACTAAAATAGACCTTTCAGCTAAATGAAAGGTCCAATTTTTTTTAATTATTATGAATATGCTTTAACATTTTATAGAAATTTTTATCTCTTCTAGCCATTGCCTCCTCAGCTTTTCCGTCGGAATAATCATACCAGCCCTTGCCAGTTTTTACACCAAGATTATTGTTATCCATCATTTCCTGTTGAAGCTTGGTCGGTTCCTTTACATCACTTAACTCATTAAATAAGTATGAAGAAATATAGTAGAAGGTATCAAGACCACCCAAATCAGAGGTTTCAAAGGGTCCTAGCACTGGATATCTGAATCCAGGACCGTATTTCATGGCTTTGTCCACATCCTCAATTGTTGCTATTCCTTCTTCAACAATTTTTAATGCTTCTCTGTAGACTGCAAACTGAATTCTATTTCCTATGAATCCATTCACATCCTTTAATACTACTACTGATTCCTTTCCTATTTTATCCACCAATTCCTTTAATATCAAGACTGTATTTTCACTTGTATCATCCGCCTTAATTAACTCAATTAATGGAATAATATGGGGAGGATTCCACCAATGCATTCCGATAAATCTCTTTTTGTTATTTAACTTACTGCATATACCGTTAATGCTGAGTCCTGATGTATTAGTAGCAAAAATACAATCTTCCTTTGCTATTCCTTCAACTTCTAGCCAATAATTCTGCTTAATTTCCATTTTTTCAATAATAGCTTCAATAATTAAGTCAGCATCTTTAAATACATTCTTATTTGTAGTATATGAAATATGTTTTAGGGATTCCTTGGCATCTTCCTCTGTCAACAAACCTTCGCTAATTAAGGTTTTTTGGTTTAATAAAATAATTCTTTTTGTATTCTCTAAAAATTTTTCAGCTATATCTGTTACCACAACCTCATAACCATGCTGAGCAAAAATCTGGGCAATTCCCGAACCCATTGTGCCGCCTCCGGCAACACCAATTTTTTTAATATCTTGTAAATTCATTATATCCCTTCTTTTTTAGTTAATATTTTAACAACTAATATATAGAAATAAAGATGCAGCTTGCTGCATCTCTGTTTCTATTAATTTTTTTAGTAAATTCCTAAGCTTCCTAACAATATTGCAGGAATTGATGATACGATAGGAAGTATAAGTGATGTCATCATAATGTCAATATATGAATCCTTATGAGTCATTCCTGTAACTGCTAATAATGTTAAAACAGCTCCGTTGTGTGGTAATGTATCAAGGCCACCAGATGCTAACGACGCTACCCTATGGAATGCTGCTGGGTCAATACCTGTTTGTTGAGCTATAGCAAGATATTTTTCACCCAATGCTTCAAGCGCTATACTCATACCGCCTGATGCTGAGCCAGTAGCTCCTGCTAGTAAGTTAACTGCAATAGCTTCAGAAATAAGTGGGGTTCCTGGAACATTTAACAATAATGCAGTTAATGTAGCAAAACCAGGTACTGCTTTAACAACTGTTCCGAATCCAACTGCAGCTGCTGTATTTAATATTGCTGTTATAGATCCAACAGCTCCGTTACTTATTGATTTTGTAAATCCTTGATATTTATTAAAGCTTATAACCATTGATAATACTATACCTGCTAATAAAGCTAATATAATGTCCCAACCTAAGAAGTTCATTGTTATAATTACTGTGATCAATGGTAAGAATGACAAGAAAGGATTTGGTAGATTACTATAATCAACTTCTACAGCTTCTTTACCTTTAGGTTCTGTAAATACATCGCCTGCTGCAGTAAACTTTCTTTCTCTATATTGTAACCACAATACTCCTAACCCAAACATTAATACTGCTGCAACAATACCCATGATTGGAGCTGCTGTAGGAGTAGTTCCATAATAGTTTGTAGGTATAATGTTCTGAATTTGAGGTGTTCCAGGAATAGCTGTCATAGTAAATGTAAATGATCCAAGGGCAATAGCACCAGGAATTAATTTTCTTGTAATATTTGCTTCTCTAAATAATTCTAATGCTAATGGATACATAGCAAATACAACAACAAATAAACTGATACCGCCATAAGTTAAAACTCCACAACCAACTACAACACCAATAATTGCTCTTTTAGGTCCTAATGTTTTTGTTAACCAGTGAGCAATAGATTTTGCTGCACCTGTGTAGTCCATTAAATGACCAAATATAGCACCTAACATAAATACAGGAAACCAACTTTTTACATAACCGGCAAGGCCTGTCATATAAGTATCTTTATACATTGTAAGCAAATCAAGCCCGCCTGTTAAACCAACAACCAACGCACAAACTGGGGCAACCCAAAGAATTGAGTATCCTCTGTATGCTAAAAACATTAATAGTACTAAACCTAAAATAATACCAAACATAATTATCCTCCTATTTTTTTATTGGAATGATTCGGGGAAGCAGCTTTAGCTTTGCTAAAGCTGCAATTTATTTTACTTTTTATTATTAAGAAGCTGTCCAACCGCAGTCGATTGTAATCATACCGCCAGTCATGTAATCGCCTGTTTCTGAACATAAGAACTTAGCTAAATCTGCAACATCCTTAGGTTCCAATAACTTTTTAACAAATGCTTTTGAAAGCATAATATCTGAAATAACTTTATCTTCTGGTATTCCGTGAGTTTTTGCTTGATCAGCTATTTGTTTATCTACTAAAGGTGTTCTTACATATGAAGGACAAATCATATTGCATGTAATACCATATTTTCCACCTTCAACTGCAGCAGTCTTTGTTAAACCACCAAGACCATGTTTAGCTGATATATAAGCTGACTTATATTCTGATGCAATTAATCCGTGAATTGAACCCATATTTATAATTCTTCCCCAGCCTTGAGCTTTCATTGAAGGCCATACATATTTTGTCAATAAAAATGGAGCAGTCAGCATTAAATCCATCATGAATTTCCATTTAGCTTCAGGGAAATCTTCTATTGGGCTAACAGTTTGAATTCCTGCAACATTTACCAGAACATCAACTTTTGAATATTTTTCAAGTGCGTAATCTACCAAACCCTTGCAGTCTTCTTGTTTGCTTAAATCAGTTTTAAAATAAACAGCTCCTATTCTTTGTGATTCTTCTTGCAATTTTTCTTCATTAATATCTGCCATTACAACTTTAGCTCCGTCATTTGCAAATGATTCAGCAATAGCAAGACCTATTCCGCTGGCAGCTCCTGTAACGATACATACTCTATTTTCTAACATAACATCCTCCCATATTTTATATTAAAGTTCAATTGGTTTTAAATCTTCTGCAATAATCAATATAGCTCCTGTTGCAGCCTGAACATCTTCAACAGTGAATTCAGGGTTTATTTCTTTTAAAACCAGACCTTTATCTGTAACTTCCATAACACCCATTTCAGTGATTATTAAATCAACTGCATGTACTGCTGTTAAAGGAAGCTTACATTCTTTTAATATTTTGTGATTTCCTTTTGCTGTATGGTTCATAGCAACAATAACCTTTTTAGCTCCTGTTACTAAGTCCATAGCACCGCCCATTCCCGGAACCATCTTTCCTGGCACCATCCAGTTTGCAAGGTTTCCTTTTTCATCAACCTCTAATGCTCCAAGAACTGTTGCATCAACATGGCCTCCTCTTATTATAGCGAAGGACTCTGCACTGTCGAAAAATGCTCCACCCGGATTGATTGTTACAGGAATTCCTCCTGCATTAACCAAGTACGGATCTTCCTGTCCCTTTTCCGGTGCAGCACCGATTCCTAAGAATCCGTTCTCTGACTGCAATGTAATTTCTATTCCTTCAGGCAGACAGTTAGCAACCATTGTTGGAAGGCCTATTCCAAGATTAACAACGTCTCCATCTTTTAATTCTTTCGCAACTCTTCTTGCTATATACTCTTTTTCATCCATTATGATATACCTCCTGCATCTACTATATATGTTACGAAAATTCCCGGAGTCATAACGTCATCTGGATCAATTTCGCCCACTTCAACTACCTGATCAGCTTCTACAATTACTACGTCAGCTGCTGTAGCCATAATAGGGTTAAAATTCCTTGTGGCTTTTGCATATCTTACATTTCCCTTTTTGTCAACCTTAGCGCCAACTATTAAGGCAATGTCTGCTTTAAGAGGTTTTTCAAGCAAGTATTCTTTTCCATCTATGATAATAATGTCTTTTCCTTTGGCAACTACAGTTCCAAGCCCTGTAGGAGTCAAAACACCTCCAAGACCGGCTCCGGCTGCTCTTATTCTTTCAGCCAATGTTCCTTGAGGAACCAATTCAACTTCCATTTCACCTGAATTCATTTGGTTACCTGTTTCTTTGTTTGTACCAATATGGGAAGCAATTAATTTCTTAACTTGTTTATTTACTATTAATTTGCCTATGCCTATTTCAGGGAATGATGTGTCATTAGCAATTAAAGTTAAATCTTTAACTCCCTTTGCTACTAAAGCATCTACTATCACATATGGATTTTTACATCCTAAAAATCCGCCTACCATGATGGTCATGCCGTCTTGAATCATATCCACTGCTTCTTGTACAGAAATTAACTTATTTGTCAACGTATTGCCTCCTATCTCTTAATGATTAATGCAGTACCTTGGCCTCCGCCTATGCACAACGTTGCTAGTCCTGTTTTTGCTTCTCTCTTAATCATTTCATGTATTAAGGTAACAAGGATTCTTGTTCCTGAACATCCTATTGGATGACCTAATGCTATAGCTCCGCCATTAACATTAGTTTTTTCGGAATCGAGACTTAAGTCTCTTACTACTGCAATTGATTGAGCAGCAAATGCTTCGTTTGCTTCTATCAAATCTAAATCTTCAACAGTCATATTTGCTTTTGCCAATGCTTTTTTTGTTGCAGGTACAGGACCATAACCCATAATTTTCGGGTCAACTCCTGCTGATGCATAGGATACAATTGTTGCCAAAGGCTTAATGCCCAGTTCATCAGCTTTTTCCTTTGACATAAGAAGTACTGCTGCTGCACCGTCATTGATACCTGATGATGAGGCTGCTGTAACGGTTCCATCCTTTTTAAAAGCAGGTTTTAGTTTTGACAAGCTTTCTAAAGTAGCTCCAAATCTAGGGAACTCATCTGTATCGATAACTATTGGGTCGCCTTTTTTCTGAGGAAGAACTACAGGAACTATTTCATCCTTGAATTTTCCTGTCTTTATTGCTTTTTCTGCTCTGTTTTGACTTCTTACTGCAAATTCATCTTGATCTTGTCTTGTTATATTCCATTGCTCAGCTATATTTTCTGCTGTGATACCCATATGGTAGTTATTAAATATATCAGTTAATCCATCTGATACCATTGTATCTACAACTGTGGCATCTCCCATTCTGAATCCCCATCTTCCTTTTGGAAGAATGTATGGGGCCATGCTCATATTTTCAGCTCCTCCGGCTAATACTACATCTGCTTCACCAAGAGCTATTGCTTGAGCAGCAAGCTGTATTGTTTTTAAACCAGAACCACAAACCTTGTTTATTGTCATTGAAGGCACTTCTATTGGAATACCTGCTGCTATTGAAACTTGTCTTGCTAAGTTCTGTCCGATACCAGCTTGAAGCACATTTCCGAAAATAACTTCATCCACTAATTCAGGATTAACGTTCGCTCTCTTAAGAGCAGCGTCTGCAGCAATTTGACCCAGCTTTACAGCCGGTACATCCTTGAAGCAACCTCCAAAGCTACCGATAGGTGTCCTTGCAGCACTTACGATAACAACTTCTCTCATGACTCCTCCTTTAATTATATTAGTTTAAGTATTTTATCCACAATACTCCATCTTATACAAAGCAATAACCATGCCAACCATGAAAATGTTTTCTATGAAAAAACTTTTCCTTAAATTTCAACGTCCAATTGAATTAATATATTATGACTGTATTTTTATGTAAAAAAAGAGTGTAGACACTTATCTACACTCTTTAATTGTTAAGTTTTTACTTTTTACTTAAAATTAAAAAATAGGCATTTTTGGGACTTGTAGAAAATTGTCTACACATTTTTGAATTGTAGAAATTTCACTACACTATATTTTTTATATCTATGCCATAGCCTGCAAGCTTTTTATATAATGCAGTTCTGTGTATGCCAAGTATTTTTGCTGCTCCTGTCCTGCTTCCGTTAGATGCCTTTAATGCAGTTACTATTGCTTCAATTTCTGCTTCAGCTATTTTATCTCTAAGTTGTTTATTTTCTGAATATTTTTCCTCCAATATTAACTTATTGCTTATAAACTCAGGTAAATGCTGCATGGTTACAAAATTACCAGTAGATATGTTAGCTGCTCTTTCCAAAACATTTCTAAGCTCTCTGACGTTACCTGGCCAATCATAAAGCTTCATTGCTAGAATTGCCTTGTCTGTAACCGCTTTAGAGGTCAAGCTAGATTCCAACTGCCTGTTAAGAATATCTTCACATAATATTTCTAAATCATCTAGGCGTTCTCTCAAAGGCGGAATTTTTATTTCAACAACATTTAACCTGTAGTACAAATCATGCCTGAAATGTCCTTTTTCAACCAACTTAATTAAATTTTCATTAGTGCAAGCAATAAATCTAATATCTATCTTTATACCTGTATTGCCACCAATTCTTTCAAATTCTCTTTCTTCAAGAACTCTTAATAGCTTTGCTTGCATGTTGAATGGCATTGAGCTTATTTCATCCAGCAAGACGGTTCCACCGTTTGCTAGTTCCAGCTTTCCGATTTTGCCTTCTTTTTTTGCGCCGGTAAAAGCACCTGTCTCATAGCCGAATAATTCTGATTCCAATAATTCATGAGGTATTGCTGCGCAGTTTATTCTTATAAATGGAGCATTTTTTCTGTTGCTTGCATAGTGTATGGCATGTGCGAAAAATTCTTTACCTGTTCCGCTTTCACCTTCTATCAATATTGTTGATGAAGAGGTGGCTGCCTTAAATGCAATTTTTTTAAGCTCAATCATCTTTGGATTTTGGGTTATAATATCGTCCATTGTATAGTTGGCACAATACATCTTTCCCAGCTCATTTTTATATATGCTTACCGTATTTTCAAGAATTTTCAGCTTTGATGCCAAATCCTTAACCTCTTTGACATCCTTGAACAATACAGTACCAACAGCACCAATAATCTTGCCGTCTTTTATTATGGGCGTCCTGCTTGCTATCATGTCATGACCTTGAATTCTTTGTATATCATATAGTTCCTTGTTTCCTGTCTTAACAACGATGTGCATCCTGGTATTCTCTATTACATCCTCAACAGGTTTCCCTAGCACATCCTCTTCTTTGATACCAAACAGTTTTTCATAATTCCATTTGATTATTTTTCCTTCTTCATTTACTAGGACTATACCTTGATATGCATTATCAAGTATGTCCTTCATGCTGCTTAGACCTTGTCTTAGTTCTTCTATTTCAGAATTTGTCTCCTCAATATCAATAACTTCCTTAAAAATTGAAACTATGTAACTCTTTTCATCAGATTTATGAATATAATATGATTCAACTAATATTTTTTTATTTTCCACACTAATTTCTTTTTCAATTTTAATGTCGGTATTCAAAATATTAATAAGCCCATATGACCTCAATAATTCCATAATTACATCAGGATTTTCATCCTCCATGTTAAATAGTTTTTTAAATTTCTTGTTAATTAATATGTTTTTGTTATTATCAATAATAAGTATTCCGTCACTCAGGCTGTCCATCATATTTTTAAATTGATTAGAATCCTTCATAAATTCCCCCCTTAAAAATAATAATTATTATATCATAATCGAGAAAACATTTCCACAATAATTTAATTTTATACCAAAATTATCATCAAATTAAAATTATAAGCCATATATTAAAAGAGTTGCAAACGCAACTCTCGCTATAGGAACATATGTCCCCCTTAGACATAAAAATGCTTTACTAATTAATAAGTGTTATCATTACAATGTAAAATCTGAATTTCTTTCTATTTTCTCAATACTTTCAGGTTCTATGTAGTATTTGTAACTCTCTTTTTTCGTATTTGTATTCAGAAAACTCTTAACAATCAGCTTTCCATTTACAGTCACCCATTCATCATTTTTAATTATTTCCGCTTTTAATAAAAATAAATAAACAAAAAGGAACAGATACTAGAGTTATTATTACTATTATCCTACGCATTCTAAACATCCAAGATTAACTTGTTTAAATTATAACATACTTTTTGTAAATTACAACTTATGTTTGAATTAATTGGAGTTTATAATTTTAATTGTCATAATCATCCAGGAAGCTATATTTTTCGTCTCCTTTTTTATATCCTATTATTGTATCTAAATTAACATTATGAACACTTTTAAAAATATTTTGGTCTATGTGAGGATTATTTGCACGAAGCTTTTTAATGAGAGCTTTCATTTCTTGACGTTTTGAACCAATACCGTCATCACCTAACACACAGTTTTCAGTTAAACGGCAGGCACATCTTATAAACTGTAGCTCATTGTACTTCTTCCATGATAGAATTTCTTCCTCCCTAACCTTGTACATTGGTCTTATGAGCTCCATACCATCATGACTCGTACTTTTAAGCTTAGGCATCATAGTTTTAAATTCTGCTGCATAAAAAGTACTCATCAATACTGTTTCTATAACATCATCAAAATGATGTCCCAAAGAAATTTTATTGCAACCTAACTCATGTGCATATCTGTAAAGGTATCCCCTTCTCATTCTTGCACAAAGATAGCAAGGGGTTTCTTCAACATTTGCAACTATGTCATAAATTTGAGTTTCGAACATTTTAATCGGGATATTTAAAAGCTCTGCATTCTCAATTATCATCTGTTTGTTCATTTCATTGTAGCCCGGGTTCATGACCAAGTACTCAGCCTCAAATTTAATTTCGCTGTATTTTTGAAGCTGCTGCATGCATTTTGCCATAAGCATTGAGTCCTTGCCTCCTGAAATGCACACAGCTATTCTGTCTCCATCTTTAATCAATTCATATTCCTTTATTGCAGAAATGAATTTTGACCATATGGTCTTTCTGAATCTTTTAACTATACTTCTTTCTACTTCTACATGTTTTTCCATAATTACCTACTTTCAATAAGGGCTTTGCCCGTCAATCAAAAAAGCTTCCTTATAATTCTTTAATTGAAGCTTTTTTTATAGCATTTATCAAATGCTTCTAAAAACATATTAATTTCCTCTCGAGTTGTCAGATGGCTCAAGCTTATTCTTAAAGTTGAAAGCGCCCTTTTTCTGTCCTTTGTCATAGCATACACCGGTCTTGATGCAGTATTTGGGGCACAGCATGCTGACTTTGTGGACACATATATATCATAAGATTCAAGCTCTAGTTTAAATTGCTCAGTATTGACCTTGCTTATGCTTATATTTAATATGAACGGTATAGAATTTTCATTGCTGTTTATCTTAACATTTGGATATTTTATTAATTCTTTCATTAATATTTCGTTTATGCTTTTAACATAGTTATACTTATCATTTAAATTTAAGAAAGCTAATTCCAAAGCCTTTTCTGTTGCAGCAATCATTCCAAGAGCAGGAGTTCCGCTTCTAAATGCTGTAGTGCTTATTCCCCCATGAATGAGGGGTTCAAGCATTACATTTTCCTTTTTTATAAGAACACCGCAGCCGTTTAAACCATAAAATTTATGGGGAGCAAATGTAATGAGATCTGCATATTGAAAATTTACCGGTATTTTCCCCACTGCCTGGGTTGCATCAACATGAAAAACACAATGAGGATAATTTTTAATTATTTTACCTATTTCATCAATTCTCTGTGTTAACCCCACCTCACTGTCAACATAACATATAGACACCAAGACCGTATCATCTCTTATCATAGATTTTAAGCTTTCCAAGTCTATGAGGCCATCAGGTGTTATTTCAACATAATCCACCTCATAACCGTTATTTTGGAGATAGGCTACGGCTCCGTTAACTGAAGAATGCTCTAAAAATGTTGTTATTATATGCTTTCCGTATCTTTTATTATGATAGGCTGAGCCTTTTATGGCCATATTGTTTGATTCGCTTGCTCCTGATGTAAAAATTACCTCATTTTCCAAAACCCCAAGCAAGCTTGCTATTTTTATAGTGCTTTCCTTCAAGCGTTCTGCTGCCATTCTTCCTAATTTATGTGTTGAATTAGGATTTGCTATAAATAATTTTGAAGTCTCATTAAATGTATTAATAACCTGCTCATGTGCAGGTGTGTTTGCTGCATAATCTAAATAAATCATATTACACCTCTTTATCTTTTTAATTATATTAAGTTAAGCGACATATTACAAGGAAAAATTTAAACGAATCCTTAAAAATCCACTTTTTTAACAAGAAAACTGCTTAAAAAATAATATTGCATATTGTTATTTATTTTGCTATTCTTAATATGAATATGTAATTATTCTAAATTAAAAGGAGGAGAAATGAATATAGCTCACGACGTTGATTATCAAATTTTTGGCGATGATATTCAGTTTGTTGAAATATCATTGGATTATGGTGAAACTATTGTAGCAGAACCTGGTGCTATGATGTACATGGATTCAAGTATTGAGATGGATACCGTTTTTGGAGATGGAAGTGGAAAAGATTCTTCAAAGGGTTTGAAGGGAATTTTAGCAACTGCAGGAAAACGTGTCTTAACTGGAGAAAATTTATTTACATCAACATTTACCAACAAAGGTATGGGCAAGAAATCGGTGGCTTTTGCTGCACCATATCCCGGAAAAATAATACCTGTTGAATTGATGGAATATGGCGGACAGTTAATTTGTCAAAGAGATTCATATCTATGTTCAGCAAAGGGAATAGAAATCAGCATAGCTTTCCAAAAAAAGATCGGAGCAGGTTTTTTTGGGGGCGAAGGCTTCATTATGCAGAAGCTGGTTGGTGACGGTCTTGCATTTTTGCATGCCGGAGGAACTATAATAAAAAAAGAACTTGGCTCTGGTGAAATGTTGAAGCTTGACACGGGTTGTCTTGTTGCATTTACAGCAGGTGTTGACTATGATGTTCAATTTGCAGGAAATGTTAAAAGCGCCTTGTTCGGAGGAGAAGGATTATTCTTAGCAACATTAAGAGGTCCAGGAACTGTGTGGCTTCAGTCTCTTCCATTCAGCAGAATGGCTGACAGAATTTTTTCTGCAAGCAAAAAAGCAAATATAGGGGCTTCTAGCAAGGGAGAAGGAAGCTTGTTAGGAAGCATTGGAATTGGAAACTTGTTCGGAGAAGATTAAAAAAGGTGCATCGCACCTTTTTATTTATTGTAATAATTCAAGTTATCATTTTCCCTATATATGTTTAAAACAGCCTTTGTTGTTGAAATATCCTCTGATATTATGTCAAAATTTCCCAAATTTTTCTGAAGCTCGTTAATATATGATGAAATTATGCAGCAGCTGTTGTGAAATACTCCGCCTTTTATTCCTATAGTAACCTTTCCCTTAAAAGCTTTCTTTTGATATGCAGTCAACGTAAGCTCTGCAAGGTTCTTTCCTGCATTTTCTAAAAGTGAAACTGCATAGGAATCTCCTTCCATAGAGCTTTCAACTATTATAGGAAACAACGCAGCAATAGTGCTTTTTTCATTGTTATATATAAACTCCATAATTTCAGATCGTGAAGCTCCGCCGATTTTAGCTAATATTTTTTTGCTCAAGTTGTCAAAGGGAAGATTTTTGTCAAATCTGCAAACTATATTTTTAAATACATTTATAACTATATGATAGCCGCTTCCTTCGTCTCCTAAAATATGGCTCCATCCACCTACCATTTCACCTTGTCCATGTTTTTGAACATAACATGATGAGCCTGTTCCTGCTATTGCAAGTATTCCGTCATCATTGCCGAAATATGCTTTGCATGCCATTTCAGCGTCATTTAAAACTAAAGTTTTAATCCCATATGTACTTTCCACGTATTTTTTTATCAATTCAGCATAATTACCTGTTTCTGCTGCTGCCATGCCTATTGATATAAATCTGCATTCATCCTTGCCTAATTCGCTTGTGCAATCGCCTATTAATGTTATAATATTATTTATTGTTTTGTCTAGATTAACAGCAGGATTTCCAAATCCGCCTATTTTGCAGAATATAACGTTACCATCTAAATCATATGCAACAAGTTCAGATTTAGTTCCTCCAGCATCAATACCAATTAAGTAATTCATATGCCACCACCTTATTTTTTTATTCATAAGTTAAGCCGCTAATTGTTTTTCTTCACACCGATACATTAAATACATCAAGACAAAGATGAAAGTCTTTTTTATTGATAGTTTTTATTATATCATATAATACAAAAAATAAAAGACTTTTCCGCTTGAGAAAAGTCTTTTAACAATTATTCTTCTATGTGTATTGCATTTGTTGGGCAATCATCTGCTGCCTCTCTAGAACAATCTTCATTTTCAGAAGCAACTGGGTCTTGAATTACTGTAGAAATATCTTCATCATCTAATTCAAATACCTCTGGACATACTGAAGCGCAAAGTCCGCAGCTAATGCATGCATCTCTGTCTACTGTAGCTTTCATAAATCCTCCTAAAATTTTAGTTTATCAAAATAATCATACCATATTTTTACAATATGTCTATAAAAATTTTGATTTATTCCAATTCTTTGTGGTGTATAGAATTAATTATTATTTGTTTTGCTTTTTCATGCCCATATTTTGCTTTCCCTTGAATTTCAGGTACAGGTAGTTGTTCATTTTTTGCGAAATGCTGCTTTTTATTGCTTTCAGTTCCATGGGGTTCTCTTGGATCTGGTCTTCTCATACCTGCTTTTGCCATAAAATCACCTCAAATATATTGTGATTTATTTCAAGGTATTTATTCATTCAAGATTTGTTATAATTTTCATATTATTTCTTAAATGTTTATAATCTATTTAATTGATTTTATTTTAAAACTTCGATTTCGTCTCCTGCTTTAATCCACCCTGGTTTTAAAACCTTGGTAAATATTCCTTCTCTAGGCATAACACAGTCACCCACAAGATTTCTTATCGCACATCCCAAGTGGCATTCTTTTCCTATTTGAGTTACTTCCATTTCTGTTTCGCCTATTTTTAATTTTGTGCCTACGGGAAGCTCATAAAGGATTATTCCTTCTGTTGTGAGATTTTCGGCAAATACTCCAACACATGAGCCGTCTATTTTTTCAATATCAAGCTTATTAATGCTTTCCTGCCCTAATAAGCTTACCTGCCTGTGCCAGTTTCCTGCATGGGCATCCCCTACCAATCCATTATTTACTTCAAAATATCCATTTTCAATTGGTTTCTTTGGTACTCCTTTAGTCTCGCTTATGTTTACAGCTAATACTTTTGCCATTTTATTATCTCCCAAATTTATTGTATTTTAAAATTTCTTAACCTTGTTTCTATTTTCTTACAAAGACTCCTGATTTGCCGCCTGATTTCTTCATCAATCTTATATCAGATACTGTCATTTCTCTGTCTATAGCCTTGCACATGTCATAAATGGTCAGTCCGGCAATTGAAACTGCAGTCAGCGCTTCCATTTCAACGCCTGTTTGACCTGTGTTTTTAACTGTTGCAGTTATCTCTACCATGTTTTCATCAAAATTTAGAGAAAAATTTATATTGCAGCCTGAAATCATTATTGTGTGGCACATGGGAATAATGTCAGATGTTTTTTTTGCCCCCATTATTCCTGCAACCTGTGCAACAGCCAGAACATCACCCTTTTTTATGCTGCCTTCTTTTATTCTTTCTAATGTTTCTCTTTTCATATAAACGTTGCAGCAAGCAACTGCTTCTCTCAATGTATCTTGCTTTTCACTGACGTCCACCATTTTGGCTCTGCCTTGTTCATTAATGTGAGTTAAATCCATATTAACCTCCGATTTGGAACATCATTCTGTCTGTGTCGCTTTTTCCTTCTGTATCCAAGTGATGTTCCTTAGGTTTATTATATACAGCATTTTTAATTACATCAATTAATTTTTGCTCATCATCTATAAAAGGCTTTAAATTAATTTCTTCTGCTGAATGAAGACAAGGTTTTATGGTTCCTGTTGATGTTAAACGTATGCGGTTACAGCTAGAACAAAACTTGCAGCTTACAGGGCTTATGAGTCCCACAGAACCCTTAGCACCAGGCAATTTATAAACTGATGCAACCCTGCTTTCATCCTCCACAGGTACAAGCTCCGGATACATTTCAATTATTTCTTCAACCTTCATGCTGCATTTTTCATAATATTTTTGTCCTTCACCTATGGGCATAAGCTCAATGAATCTTACCTGAATGGGAGAATCCATTGTCAATCTTAAAAAATCACCTATTTCATCATCATTGATACCCTTCATCAGCACAATGTTCAGCTTAACAGGCACCATATCAAGGCTAAGACATTTTTCAATTGCGCTAAAAACCTTGTTAATATCTCCGAGTCTTGTTATCTTATTGAATTTATGTCTTTGCAATGTGTCAAGACTTATGTTAACACGTTTTAAGCCTGCCTTTTTTAAATCCTCAGCCATATCAGCAAGCAGTATCCCGTTTGTTGTCAATGAAATATCATTTATTTCAGGCATGGAGGCAGTATGCTTTATAAGCTTGTCTAAGCCTTTTAAAACAAGAGGCTCCCCTCCTGTAAACCTGACCTTTTTGACACCAAGAGCCGCACATGCCGTGATTATTTTTTCCACCTCTTCAAAGCGCAATATTTCCTCGTGGCACTTTTTATCAATTCCACCCTCCGGCATGCAATAAATACATCTTAAGTTACATCTGTCAGTGAGGGATACTCTTAAATAATCTATTGTTCTTCCTTTTTTATCAAGCATTATTCTGCTCCTTGTAAAATAATTCTGCCGGTATTTGAGTAATCATATCCGCCAAGCTCATCAAGCTTATCCTTAAATTCCTTTGATTTTATGGTTTCTATAAATGTTTTAATTATATCTAAATCCATATATTCATCAGGTATTGCCAGGTCATATTCTTCATTGCACACCGGTATGAAGTCAAGCCCCATCATTGATGCGGCAGAAAAAACTCCTAGACCTACATCAGCATCTCCTGCTTCCACAGCTGCAGCTACTGCCAAGTGTGTAAATTCTTCTCTATAATAACCGTTTATTTTTTTAGGATCAATATTTAATTTGTTTAAATTATAATCCAATAGTAGTCTTGTTCCTGAACCTCTTTGTCTGTTGACAAATTTTACATCTTCTCTTGCCAGATCTGCAAATTTAGTAATATTTTTAGGATTTCTCTTTTTAACTATGAAACCTTGAATTCTGTTTACACATTTCACCAATGCAATTTTTTTGTCAGGAACATATTTCTTTAAATATGAAGCATTGTATTCTCCTGTTTCCATATCTAATAAATGTGTAGGAGCCATGTAGGTTTCACCGGTTTTTAATGCCATTAAGCCACCTGTGCTTCCAACATTTGAAGATGATAGGAAATATTTTTTGTTCTTGCTATGCATTATATCTGCAGCAATATCAATAATCGGATCATGGCTTCCAATGCATATCAAAGTATTATTAATTTTATCCTCTGAGCTTATAAGCTTTACCTTGACCTTGCTGCCTGCTTCAATTCCTTCTATGCTTTGTTCTATTTCAAGAACACCGTCTGCATTAACCAATGACATTGTAGCACCTGCACCTCTTGTTAAAGGAGTGGCCACATACTTGCCACCAATATAGCCAAGCTTCACTCTTACAAATTCATGGTACTTCAGTGATGACATGCATCGCCTTGTAAGGGTTGCATCCACAATTTTTTCTGCTTCTATTTCAAGACCCTGGAAGCTATAAATTATAGGCTTTACAAATTCCTCCATAACAAAGTATGCTGAAACAGGAAATCCGGGTATTCCTATAATTGGTTTCCCATTTATTATACCCATCATTACAGGTTTTCCAGGCTTTATGGCTACTCCGTGAATTACTACATCTCCTAGCTCACTTATAACTGATGATGTAAAATCTTCACGTCCTGCTGATGAGCCTGCATTTATTAAAACCAAGTCATTTTCTCTATTTGCCTTTATTACAGCTTGCTTTATAAGAGCATAATCATCCTTAACTATGCTGTATCTTTTTGGTATTCCACCCCAGTCACTTACCTGGGCAGAAAAAGTTCTTGAATTAAAATCTATTATGTCTCCAACCTTTAGCTCAGTTTCAGGTTCAACTATTTCAGTTCCAGTTGGTATAATTCCAATTGTTGGTTTTTTATAAACCTCCAGCTTATTAATTCCTCCTGCTATTAAAGCCCCTATGTCCACAGGTCTTATTTTGTGTTTTGATGGAACTATCAACTGGTTTTCAACTATGTCTTCACCTAATGGCCTGATATTTTGCCACGGCACAGCGCTTTGGTAAATTTCCACATGAGTTTCATCTATCTTAATTAAATCCTCAACCATAATGACGCAGTCAAATTCCTTTAGTATGGGATCTCCTGTATCAACTACTACATAATCAGTTCCTTCTGTTAGAACAATATGATTTCTGTCTGAGGCATTGAATGTTTTTTCACTTTTGCAAGCTATACCATCCATTGCTGATGAATTATAGTGAGGGGAAGACAATGCTGCAAAATAAGCTTTTACAGTCACTCTTCCGTTAGTGTCCCATGTATTTAAAATTTCAGTTTCTGTATTTAATGGTCCAAGTTTATTTAAATAAATTTGCAATGCTTCTTCTAGTTCATAATTAGACAAATATACATTTTGCATTTTATCCCTCCTAAAACTTATACACACTTACAATTTGACCTTCCTTGATGCCTTCTTCATTTCTTTCAATTTTAATGTAGCCCCATGCTTTGGAGAAACTGGTTATGAGTCCTGATTTCCCAAATACGGGCGAGGCAACAAGAGAAGAGCCAATTTCTTCTATTGTGACAGGAAGGTATTCTTCTCGTCCCTTTGCCTTGTGATAATTATATTTAAAGCTGCATGTTACAGGAAATTCTTTGTACTTATGCTCTGTAATTTTTTCAATATAATACTTTACCATTACCTGGAATATTACTGCACATGCAAGTGGATGTCCAGGAAGCCCAAATATAATTTTTTGTTTGGACTTTCCTATTATGGTAGGTTTGCCTGGCTTAACTGATATTCCATGAACCAATAGCTCTCCATCCTCTAAATCCTTGATTACTTTAAGTGTGTTGTCTTTTTTCCCGACAGAGCTTCCACCTGATGTCAATACAATATCGCATTCAGAAACAGCTTTTTCCATTGTGTTTTTTAGAAGTTCATATTCATCTTTAATAAGACCGTAATTTACAGGTATGCAGCCTTTGTCTTCTATTAAGGAATAAAGCAAATATGTGTTAATATCTCTTATTTGACCAGGCTTAATGCTTTGAGAGGGATGGACCACCTCATCGCCTGTTGAGATGATTCCTACTTTAGGTTTTTTGAAAACCTCTATCTCAAAAAATCCAAGGCTTGAAAGAACTCCTATTTCATATGCTCTAAGCTTTGTGCCCTTTTTTATGACAACTTCATCATTTTTAATGTCTTCACCTATTTCTATTACATTTTCCCCCGGCGAAGATGATTTTGAGGTGAGAATGGTTGTATCATCAAGCTTTTCTGTATATTCTATCATTATTACAGAATCTGCACCCTTTGGAAGCATGCCTCCGGTTGGAACGTAGTAGCATTGTCCCGGAATGGATATTTCTCCCCCAGCTTCCTGCCCCATGAGAATTTCGCCCTTTAAGTCTAGTATTGATTGAATTGATTCGCTTGCTCCAAACACATCTCTTGAATAAACGGCATAGCCATCCACGGTTGACCTTCTGAAATCAGGTACGTTTTCTTTGGCAATTATATCATTTTTCAATATTCTTCCTGTAGCTTCAGTTAGATTAACCCATTCACCCTCTAATTTATAATTAAAATTTTCATCTATTAATTTTGAAGTATCCTTTACTGTAAGTACATTAAATAAATCCATTTATTGCTCCTTATCTGGCACATTCTCCTCCAGTGCCGCTCAGTATTTCAATTCCATGAGGAAGTGCAGGAAGTATGAAGTTTAAATTTTCAACTGCTCCCTTGGGGCTTCCCGGAAGATTTACAATCAATGTATTGTCTCTGATGCCGGCTGTAGCTCTTGATAGCATCGCCTTTGGAGTAATTGCAAGTGACATTTGCCTCATGGCTTCAGGTATGCCCGGTGTTTGCTTTTTAATAACTTTCATAGTTGCTTCAGGTGTTACGTCTCTTTTAGAAAAACCGGTCCCTCCGTTAGTAAGAATCAAATCAAGTTTAAGTTCATCACTCATATATATTAATTCTTTACATATTAAATCCATTTCATCCGGGATTATTTTATAGTATTCTACCGTATAAATATTTTCATCTAAGCTTTCTTTTACAGCTGGTCCTGTGCCGTCAATTCTTTCTCCTCTTGACCCTTTGTCGCTTATAGTTAAAATACCGGTTCTAATCATATGCTTCCTCCAATTTTTTATATAAAAGTATAAATTGTTTGTTTATAATTAGTCAAGCTATACTTAAATGTTCAATATTTGTTTTATGAGAGCATTTTTCGGATTGTTTAAAACTTCTTCCTTATGCCCCATTTCTATTGTTTTTCCTTTGTCCATGAATATTACATAATCAGCAATGCGTTTTGCTTGATAAACGTCATGGGTCACTACTATTACTGTTCTTCCGTTTTCTGCCATATGTTTTATAAGTTTTTCTGCCTTCATTGTGCTTTCAATATCCATAGCTGCTGTTGGCTCATCCATAATAGTTACTTCTGTTTCTAGAACAGCTGTACGAAGAAGTGCTATTTTTGCTCTTTCACCGCCTGACAGCCAATGTGATTTTTTATTTAATAATGGTTTAACATCGAAATAATGAAGATATTTTTCTACTCTTAAATCAGATTCTTCCTTATTTATTTTTTTAAACTTTAATCCGCTTACAATATTTTCATAGGATGTTTTTCTGAATAAATATGGTTTTTGCACCAGTATTGAAATAGCATTCCTAATTGAATTGTTGAATTCACTTCCATCATATAATACTTTGCCAACGCTAGGTTTTAATAATCCTGACATACAGCTTAGCAAGGTGCTTTTTCCGCTTCCGTTTGAGCCTAAAATAACATATATTCCTTCTCTAAATTGGAGTTTTTCAACATCCAACACACGAGTGCTTCCATAATCCTTTACCAAATTTTCAATAGAAATTATCATTTATTCCCTCCTTTGTACCCTGTACAAAACTATATTAACTAAAAAAGAAATAAACAATAATACAATTCCAATAAAGACTGCTTCTTCAAAATTGCCCTTTCCCGTTTCCAGTGCTATATAGGTTGTCATTACTCTTGTGGTTCCCTTGATGTTTCCTCCTACCATCATAACAGCTCCAACCTCCGAAATAGCTCTTCCAAAGCCAGCTGTTATAACTGACAAAAGCTGCATTCTGCATTCACTTATTATTGTAATTAAAGTATCCTTTCTTCCAGCACCCAAGGTTATGCATGTAAGTTCAATATCTTTAGCAGTTTCGGAAATTGATGAAACAGTTAGTCCAAATATTATAGGGAAAACAAGAAGCGATTGAGAAATTATCATTGCTGTAGGTGTGAAAAGAAGACCATATGCTCCAAGAGGACCTTTTCTTGATATTAACATATAAACCAAGAGTCCGATTAATACAGGAGGTAGACTCATGAGGGTGTTAATCACCCTCATGATTGGTTTTTTTAATTTGAATTCATTTAAAGCTGTTATTATGCCTAGTGTAAGCCCAATTACAGATGCTATGAGAGCAGAAGTCAATGATACTCTCAAGGAAAGCAGTATAACGGGCAATATATCATTGTAAGTTGTAAAAAAATCTTTAATAAATTCAAACATTATTTCACCTTATTATTTTGCATTTGGTACGAACAATGGCTGCCCAAATTCTTCAACTCCGAATTTTCCAATAAGCTCTTGTCCTTCGTCAGAAAGGATAAAGTCCATGAATTCCTGAACTTCTGCTTCTTTAACTGGATATTTTTCAGGATTAACCATCATAACACCATATTGATTGTACATTTTATCATTTTTCTCTGTAACTATTACAAGATCAAGTTCATCTTTCATAGATAAATATGTAGCTCTGTCAGTTAATGTGTAGCCTTGTTTTTCAGATGCCATTTGAAGTACAGCACCCATTCCTGTTCCTGCTTCAACATACCATTCTCCTTCAGGAGTGATAGCGGCATCTTTCCAATAAGCTTTTTCTTTTGTGTGTGTACCTGATTCATCTCCTCTAGAAATGAATGTTCCTTGGTTTTCAGACAATAAAGTGAAAGCTTTAATAGGATCGTTTGGTGCATTTGTCAATAATCCTGCTGGATCTGATTCAGATCCCACAATTATGAAATCATTGTACATTACATCAAACCTTTCTTTTGCAAAACCATCAGCAACAAATTGTTCTTCTTGAGATTTTGCATGTACTAGCACACCGTCAGCATCTCCATTTTTAGCAAGCTCTAACGCTGCTCCAGTGCCTTTTGCTACAACATTTACCTGTATGCCTGTCTTTTCTTTAAATATAGGCAATATGTAATCTAATAATCCTGAATCTTGTGTGCTTGTTGTAGTTGCTAAAATAAAACTTCTTACCTCAGCCAGCTCCAGCTCTTCTGCCTCTTCCTGGGGCTCTTCCTTAGGTGCTTCTGCTGGTGCCTGTGGTTGTTCTTGCTGTTGGCATGCTGTCAGTGAAAGAATTAAAACAACTGAAAGTAATAATACCAACAAATTTTTCATTTTTGTTTTCATTAAAAAACTCCTCTCATATAGTGATATACGAAAAGAGATTCTCTAAATAGCAATCTCCTTTCCAACGGGAGGCACAGCTGTTTCCGGCTATACCCTTACGGCTTATTATTCATAGCGTTTGCCTTAGATTAATAAACTCGGAGAAATATATATTTCATGTATATCATTTTATAGCTAAATTATTAACCTGTCAATAAAATAAAACTTTTAATTAAAAAAACCATTCAAAAGAATGGCTTAATTTTTGTTACCTTTATTATACTAATTTATCAAGTGCCTGTTTTAAATCATCTATTATATCTCCAGCATCTTCTAACCCTATGGACAATCTAACCAGACCTTCAGAAATTCCTGACAGCGCTCTTTCTTCAGGAGTGTATGGGGAATGTGTCATAGATGCCGGATGCTGTATCAATGTTTCTGTATCGCCAAGGCTCACTGCCAATGTACAAAGCTCTAATGAGTTCATCAGTTGTTTTCCTGCTGCAAGTCCGCCTTTAACTTCAAATGCAATCATAGCTCCCGGCAAAGACATTTGCTTTTTAGCAAGTTCATATTGCGGGAAACTCTTTAATCCTGGGTATGCAATGCTTTCGATTGCAGGATGCGATTCTAGGAATTCAGCAACCTTCTGAGCGTTTGCACAATGTTTTTCCATTCTTATTTCAAGAGTCTTCATGCCTCTGTTAATAAGGTATGAATCAAATGGGCTCATTACTGAACCTGTCATATCTTTTATGCCGACCAGTCTGACCTGATTCATAAATTCACGTTTACCAGCCGCAAAGCCCGCTATAACATCTCCATGTCCGTTTAAGTATTTTGTAGCTGAGTGAACAACAACATCAGCTCCTAAATCTAACGGTCTTTGAATGTAAGGAGTGCAATAGGTATTATCAACAACTACTATGCAGCCTTCTGTCTCATGGGCAATTTTAGATATTTCTTCAATATCACATATTAGCATATTTGGGTTAGCAGGACTTTCCAAATAAACAATCTTTGTGTTTGGTTTCATGGCTTTTCTTATATTTTCTGCGTCAGAAGCATCTACAAAAGTTGTTTCAACACCAAATCTTGAAAGACCGTGATTCAAATAGGCAAATGTACAGCCATACAATGTCTTTGCAGCAACCACATGATCTCCACTTTTTAAAGCAGCCCAAAATACAGATGTTATTGCACCCATACCAGATGACATTGCCACTGCTGCCTCAGCATTTTCAAGATTTGCAAGCTTATCTTCAACCTGAGAGCTTGTTGGGTTTCCAAGCCTTGTATATATGTAGCCATCTTCCTCTAAAGCAAATCTTCTGCCTCCTTGCTCGGCAGAATCAAATATAAATGTTGAGGTTTGATAAATTGGTGTTGATAAAGCTCCGTATTCATTTTTCTTATAACCTGCATGCACAGCTCTTGTTGAAAACTTTAATTTACTTAATTTTTCCTTATCCATAATGCCTCCTATTAAAATTAATAATTTGATATGTGTCTCATTTCAATTTTATATTTTTTCATTCTGTTGATGAGAAGAGTGTGAGTTACATCAAGATTTCTTGCAGCTTCTCTTATGCTTTTGCTTTCCTTTAAGCACTGAACAATTTTCTTTTTTTCTAAAGCTTCCATATATTCCTTTAATGTCTTGCCTTCTGTATTTTCTTCAGGAACAATATCATAGTTAAGAAATATGTCCTTTGGCATTATTTCTCTTGTTGTTGAAAGTGCTACCGCTCTTTCGAGAACATTTTGAAATTCTCTTACATTGCCGGGCCAATTGTAATTAATGAGCTTTCTCATTGCTTCCTTGTCAATTCCTAAAATATTTTTGTGATATCTATTAGAATGAATATTTACAAAATGTTCATATAAAATCGGCAAATCTTCCTTCCTTTCCCTAAGAGGAGGGATGTTGATATTGAAAATATTAATTCTAAATAATAGCTCAATCCTAAATTCCTTGTTTTTAACCATTTGATCAATATTTTGGTTAGTAGCTGATATCAGCCTTACATCAACATTTAATTCATTAGGGCTTCCAACTCTTCGCACCTTTTTTTCCTGAAGCACCCTTAAAAGCTTAGCCTGTAGATGAGGAGCCATATCACCTATTTCATCTAAAAATACTGTTCCTCCGCTTGCTATTTCAAATATACCAGCCTTGCCCTCCTTCCTGCCGCCTGTGAATGTTCCACCTTCATATCCAAAAAGCTCACTTTCCAAAAGCTGGTCAGGGATAGCTGCACAATTAATTGCAATAAATGGCTTTTTCTTTCTTTTGCTTTCATTGTGAATTGCCCTTGCAAAAAGCTCCTTTCCTGTGCCACTTTCACCAGTTATGAGAACAGGAGAATCTGAAGCGGAATATAGTTTGCCCTGCTCAATAGCTTCAAGCATCTTATTGCTTTCAGCAACTATGTCATTAAAAGTAATCGGATTGTCATATCTGTCATACACATGTGTGTCAACATCATAAAACGACAATAAATAGCTGCTCAATACGTTTTCCCCTTTAGTAATAGGCTGCAAATTCACCTCGTAAAGCTGAGTTCCTATGGTCATTTTTTCCTTTATCATGTTCTTTTTACTTCTGTTGTTTTTTAATGAAGAGAAAAGCTTGTTGTAATCTAAGTACTTATTAATGCTTACTCCTGTTATGTCCTTGCCTTCTGTATTAAATATTTTATCCGCAGCATAATTGTTAAAATATTTAATGTCTCCTGACCTGCTTAACAGTGTCACCCCATGAGGAATTACATCCAAAACATTTTTCATTTCTGTATCCTTTTCCTCAAAAGGAAACAGCTCAATTTCCTCTAAATCTGCCCAGCCATCTAAATCTTTTAGTTCTTTTTTTATATTTTCCCAAACAACATCCTCTACAGGCATTAATTTAATGTAGGCTACAAATGCATATACCTCCATCCAAATTAATCCTACATCATATTTATGCAGCACAGACAATGCTTCATAGGTAATGTGCGCCCTGTCCTCCACCGCTGTTAACTTTATTTTCTTTGCTTCCATAATGACCTCTCTTTCATAATAGCATATATCGTGCCAACCCTTTAATGGCTTAATAGCAACAATTATTTTGATTTCAAAAAATAAAACTACGCAATTCTGGAATAATATTGTTCCATTTTTGCGCAGCCTTGGAATGTTAACAATACTAATGGTTTAAATTTATTCCGTCAGGTTTAATCTTAAACCATTTCACATTTAATTTCAAGTTTCATCTATAGAATTAAAGCAAACTGTAAATTTAGTTCCTTTTCCTTCTTCGCTTTCAACTTCAATGGTTGCAGAATGAATGGATAGTATACTTTTTGCAATTGTAAGACCAATGCCTGAGCCTTCAATTTCATGCCTGCTTCTATCTCCTCTGTACAAGTGTTCATAAATGAATGGCAGATCTTCCTTTTTTATACCAATACCGTTATCCTTTATATCTACAAATATTTTGTTGCTTTTGTAAATGTTTATTGAAATTTCGCCGTTTTCTTTAGTGAATTTTATGGAGTTGTTTATTAGGTTTAAGAATACCTGCTTTAATTTGTCAGAATCACCCAATAAGAAATATGTTTTATTTTCTTCCTTGGATAACTTGAGTGAAATATGTTTTTTATCAGCATCCATTTGAAAATCATTGAGTAAATTTTCCACCAAAGAAATCAAGTTAATAGATTGAAAGTTAAGCTTCAAGCTTTGAGATTCAAATTCCTTAAGCTTTTCTAAGTTGTTTAATAGCTTGCCAAAACGAATAATTTCGTCATTTAATCTGGCAAGTCTGTCCTGTGTGACAGGGCATACTCCATCAATCATGGCTTCAAGGTTGTTTTGTAAAACATTGAGAGGGGTCCTTATTTCATGATTTATATCCGATATAAGCCTTTTTCTCAGCATGTCCTGATTGTCTAGCTTTTCCGCAAGTATGTTTATACTGTTTCTTAAATCTACTATTTCCTTAATATCTGTATTTGTGGTCGATTTTTCTTTAAATTCGCCCTTTGAAAGCTTAACAGACATATTTGCGACTTCCTTTATGGGGGCTGAAAACTGCCTTGAAAAGTAAAGACTTGCAGCGGTTATAATAATCAATGTAAAAATTCCGCTTAATAAAATACTCTTATTGATGGAATACTTAAACAATACGTCTTCCTCAGTCATTAAAAGCGGAGCATATTGTCCTACTTCTACATATCCTATGATATTGTCATTGTATTTTAAATCAAATTTATTCGCAGTATAGACACCTTCATTTTGCACCTTCATATTCTCCAGGTGAATTTTGTTTCTGATATCCATTGGGTTCATTCCCCAAATTAGGGTGTCATTTTCATCGTAAAGAGTTAGATTGTAATTGCTCATATATGCTTCATGCATTAATTCTATTCCCGAGTTTTCGCTCCATTTCCCATCCTTTTTATACACTTCCACAAGATAATTGATAATTCTTTCATACCTTTTATTTTGCACATCAGCCATGTACTCCTGGAAAATGTCATTAATGGTAAAATTAACAAACATCATTATAAGAACAATTGCTGCAAGCGAACATGTCAACAGCAATATACTAATTTTTTTTCTTATACTCATCTGTCCTCACCGCCAAATTTATAACCTGCCTTGGTCACGGTAATTATGTATTTAGGATTTTTAGAGTCTTCTTCAACCTTTTTACGCAAATTTTTAATATGTACATCTATTGTTCTGTCATAGCCAGTAAAATCCAGTCCAAAAATTTTATCTATAATCTGCTCTCTTGATAGAACATTTCCCTTGTTGACTGCCAATAAATATAAAATATTAAATTCATTTGGAGTCAGAGAAATTTCCTCACCCTTTACTTTTACGATTCTTTTATCATAATTTATTTCTAAATTTCCATCATCATAAAATGAATCTATTTGTTCTTTATCTTTTATAAGTCTTCTGAATAAGGCGTTCACTCTTGCTGTCAGCTCTCTGGGGCTAAAAGGTTTAATCAGGTATTCGTCCGAACCAATATTTAAGCCTTCTACTCTTTCTGTTAATGAACTTTTTGCAGTAAGCATAAAAATATAGACATCAGAGCTTTGTCTTATGGTTTTGCACACTTCTTCACCGCTTATGTCAGGCAACATCAAATCCAGTATTATTAAATCCACATCATTTTTTCTTGCTATTTCTATTCCTTCTAATCCTTTTGGCGTTAAAAACACTTGGTAGCCTTCTCGTTCAAGATATGCCTTTATTATATCTGATACTCTTTCATCGTCTTCTATTACTAATATTTTTTTCATACTGACTCCAATATACTTGATATTTATAATATAAATTGTTACATTTACATTGTCAATAACTTTAAAAATAGGGATATCACAAAGGGAAAATTTGAAGTTCCGCTTTATAGTATCCCATTTTTTTATTCTACAATTAAATTTTCTCTTATTGCTTCCAAATCCGCATTATCTTCTCTTCGCTGCATAATTCATCATTAAATTCATCTTGTGCATATTGACCACTGAAGCTTCCTTCACAGTAATGACGCCTTCAGTGTTTAAAACTACCCTTTCGACTCTTGCTTCAAGATGTACAGGTCATATCGTATACTTTTATTTTTCCCTTTTTTATACCCATTTTTCACCATCCAAGTTTTACTTAGTCAAAAAATAAACTAACAACACAATAGCAATAATTGCTATCGATGAAAATAAATATTCCTTAAAGCTATATTTTTTAACCGGTCTTGGTCCTCCACAGCAACCCATATTCATCATCCTTTTTTGTTTTTTTCTATTTTAATTCTTTTCTGTGAAGATTTTATGTAGTTAATACACATTTTATAAAATTTCTTCATAAAATCTTCATATTTGCAAATTATAATAAAATAAATAAATTATTTTAATAATAAACCCTTGGATTTGTTCATTAAACAAAAAAGAAAAAACTAATTAAATTGTCAATCACTTAATTCAGGAAATCTCCTAATATAAAGTATAAAATAAGACCATCGTTTGCTGGACGATGGTCTTATACTTTTTGTCTTACCTAAGATTTTTTTATTGTCTTTTTAATTTTAAGCATTATAATATATATTGTTTGAATAAATTATATGGAGCTTATAATGGACTTTGTCATATCAGTTGCAGCATTTACCTTAGCGCTTATTTTAAGCATAATAAATGGAATATCAGTATTAATTCCTTTGTTAATAGGAATGATTTCTTTTTCATTAGCCAGTATACATCGGGGGTATAGTATAAAAAATGTTATAAAAATGATTTTAAGGGGAATGAAAAAATCAATAGCATTAATGCCTATTTTTGCTTTAATTGGAATTATAACAGCTGTATGGAGAGCAAGCGGCACTATTCCCTTCTTTGTTTATTACGGTACTAAGCTTATGAATCCAAATTATTTTATTTTGTTTGCCTTTCTTTTATCCTGTATGGTTTCATTTGCGCTGGGCACAAGCTTTGGAACTGTTGGAACAATAGGAGTTGTGCTTATTGTTTTAGCCAAGGGAGGAGGAGTAAACGTAAGCGCTGCAGCAGGAGCAATTGTTTCAGGAGCATTTTTTGGAGACAGATGCTCTCCCACTTCTTCCAGTGCCAACCTGGTAGCTACTATTACAGATACTGATTTGTATGACAATGTAAAAAGGATGATGTTAACCGGGATAATTCCTTTTATAGTTACATCCGCAATTTATTTAATTCTTTCAAAAAACAATCCTATATATGTTACTGACAGCACCCTGCTGGACGAAATAGAAAATCATTTCAATTTAAGCGTTGTTACGATTTTTCCTACAGTCATAATATTTGTGCTGGCTTTTTTCAGAAAAAATGTAAAGACTTCCATGTTCTTCAGCATTATAGCTGCATTCGTCATATGCTTGTGGGTTCAAAAAATGCCTTTAAGAGATTTAATTTACACCATAATATTTGGGTTTAAGCTTCATGGAGAAGGCATGCTTCCAAGCATTATATCAGGTGGCGGTTTGTTTTCAATGTTTAATGTATCCTTAATTGTATTAATAGCCTCTTCATATTCCGGCATATTTGAAACAACAGGTATGCTCAATGACATTCAAGGTTTCTTAATAAAAATGAGCAGTAAAATAGGCATATATTTAACTACAGCCTTTACTGCCTTAATTACAGGAGCAATATGCTGCAATCAAACATTGCCTGTATTACTGACATATCAGTTAATGAATAAAATTTATATTGAAAAGGGCTTAACAAAAGAGGATATTGCCATAGATATAGAAAACACAGCCATTATGACATCCGAGCTTTTCCCATGGAGCATAGCCATAGCTGTCCCTCTTGCAACTTTGGCAGTTGGTTCAGAAAGCATATTTTATGCATTTTATTTGTATCTTGTGCCTTTTATCAATATAATAAGGCTGCCGATTAATAAGACACATTCTACAAATGTTTAGAACTAAAAAAGACAGCTTATGAAAGCTGTCTTATAATTTTTTTATATCAAAATTGTCATTAAGCAATACCCAGTTTTGAGTAAATGGGTATCCCAGCCCCCAGTAGCTTAATCCTCTTAAACCATATTCCTTAACAGTATCAAATTTCGCTTGAGCACTCCTTGCATCCTCAAACCATACTTCATGAGCATTTCCTTCATTGTCTGTATAACGAAAAAAGGGTGATTGTGCCATATAATCATATTGAATCTGAACGTTGTGTTCATAAGCTTTATCCATTGCCTCTTCTACGCTGATAGTTTCAGCCTCCTGTCCTGGGGCAAATGGCAGTGTCCAGTCTCTTGCATAAATTTGGAATCCCATAAGTATTTTATCTCTTGGTATAACTGTTACAGCATAATCAATAACCTTTTCTATTTCATTTATAGGAGAAATAGCTCTTGGCTGGCTGCCTCTCCAACCCCATTCATAGGTCATTAAAACTACGAAGTCAGCAATTCTTCCATGTGCAGGATAATCATGAGCCTCATATAAAAGTCCCTTTTGATCACCGCTTAATTTTGGTGCTAGTGCAGTTGATACAAAATATCCTTCATTATGAAATCTTTCAACAGTGTTTTCTAAAAATCTGTTGTAAGCTTCTCTGTCTTCAGGAAGCACATATTCAAAATCAATGTTCAACCCTCTATATCCCTTGTCTCTCATAACATTAAGAATGTTGTTTTGCAAAGTATTAACAACATCAGGATTATTTAATACCTTATTTGCCACATTTTCTCCTGCAACATTGGATGTGAAATTAACAATAGACATCATAGGAACAACACCATGAGATATTGCTTCACCAATTGCCGCTTCGTCATCTATGGGCACCAAGGTTCCATCCTCCTGCACTAAATATGCAAATGGGCTTAAATATGTGAACAGATCTCCAATTTCACTTACTACAGGCACAGCATCCTGCCCTAAAAAATATGTGAAACCATTGACTTCAATTTCCGGTCTTGGTCTGTCTGGAATGCGAAGTGTCTGCCCAACATATAAAACGTCTGAATTGGTCAATTGATTTTCTTTTATGATATCTGGTATAGGTATGTTGTTACTTTTGGCAATTTTCCAAATTGTATCACCTGCCCTCACGGTATATAAATTGTCATCTGTTGGTATTATAAGTGATTGACCCACTAAAAGCTTGTTTGGCTCAGGCAAATAATTAGCCTCTATGATCGAATTAATGTCAACTTTATAATAATCGGCTATCTTCCATAATACATCTCCACTTTGAACAACATGAATAAACATATAACCCTCCCAATTTCCCTAATATATTATAAATATATTCATGCAATTGCTCATCATGATAAAAATCACTTAAAATTTTAAGGACAGTCCTGATTTTTAATCTAGGACTGTCCTATGTTACTTTGCTATGTCTGTTCTGTATTCCATTTTTTCAAAATGAATTTTAAGAATATTTTTGTATATTTTTTCTCTTGAATGTTCTAAAGTATCGCTTAATGCTGTCACTGCAAGGACTCTTCCGCCGTCAGTTACAATTTTATTATCCTTAAGCTTTGTTCCACCATGAAAAACCATCAAATCTTCATCAACATTTTCTAAACCTATAATTTCTTTGTTTTTTTCATAATATTCAGGATACCCTCCTGATGCTAAAACAACTGTGACACATTTTTCTTCCTTCCACTCTAAATCTTCATTTGTCAGATTTCCATCTATACATTTAAGCATTATGTCAACCAAATCTGATTTCAATCTGGGAAGAACCACTTCAGTTTCAGGATCTCCAAAGCGCGTGTTGTATTCCAATACCTTTGCTTGGTTGTTTTTTATCATCAGTCCAATAAATAAAACACCTTTAAAGTCAATATTTTCTTTTTTGAATCCATTTAATGTTGTTTTCAATACATTTTCATTTATATAATCGTTAAGCTCGTGGGTGTAAATTGTATTTGGAGAAAAGCACCCCATGCCTCCGGTGTTAAGTCCTAAGTCATTGTCATAAGCCTTTTTGTAATCTCTTGCACTTTCCATAGGAATAATAGATTTTCCATCAACAAAGCAAAGAAGAGAAGCTTCCGTGCCATCAAGGAATTCTTCTATTACAACGGTGTTTCCGGCATTACCAAACTGTTTTTTAACCATAATATTTTCAATTGCTTCTTTTGCATCTGCAACAGTCTCACAAATGAGTACACCCTTGCCTGCCGCAAGACCGTCCGCCTTAACTACAACAGGCAAATTGAAATATTTTAAGCCTTCTATTGCTTTTTCAGAATCAGAGTAAGCTTCATATTTAGCTGTAGGCACAGCGTACTTTTTCATAAATTCCTTTGAATATAATTTGCTTCCTTCTAATCTTGCTCCTTTTTTACATGGTCCAAACACCTTTATGTTTTTTTCATAAAGCATGTCAGCAAGCCCGTCCACCAGCGGTCCTTCCGGACCTATAATCGTTAAATCTATATTGTTTGATGCTGCAAAATCAACAATCTTCTTTAATTCATCAACTTTTATATCCACACATTCTGCAATTTGAGAAATGCCTGCATTGCCTGGAGCGCAGTAAATCTTATCTTTTTTATTGCTTTGTTTTATTTTCCAGCAAATTGCATGCTCTCTTGCGCCGCTTCCAACAACCAAAATATTCATAGTTCCTCCTTGTAACAATAGAGAGCTACAGTACGTCAATTATAATATGTGTTATATCACATACTATCGTTCTCCAATTGTTCTTTATTGTTAGTGTTTAAAATGTCTCATGCCGGTAAATAACATTGATATGTTGTATTTATCGCATGCTTCAATTGACAAATCATCCTTTAATGAACCGCCTGGCTGAATGATTGCAGTTATGCCTGCCTTTGCTGCTTCTTCGACGCAATCAGAAAATGGGAAAAATGCGTCTGAAGCAAGAACTGCGCCCTTTAAACTTTCGCATCCCAAAAATTCTTTTGCATGTTCAATAGCTTGCTTACAAGCCCAAATGCGGTTGACCTGTCCAGGTCCAATGCCGATTGACTGTCCGTTTTTAACTATGGTTATGGCATTTGATTTTGTATGTTTAACTATTTTCCATGCCATAATTAAATCCTTCATTTCCTGTTCCGAAGGTTTTTTAACCGTAACTAATTTAATTTCTTCTTGTTCGAGCAGAAGCTTTGAATCAATTGTTTGAACTAAAATGCCTCCTGCCACCTTCTTAAAATCATATGCATTTTCATCCTGTTTTTTAAATATATCTTCTATAAGCAAAAGTCTTATGTTTTTCTTTGAGGTTAAAATTTCAAGAGCTTTTTGTGAATATGCAGGAGCTGCAATTATTTCAACAAATATCTTGTTTATTTCTTCTGCTGTCTTTTCATCTATTTCTCTGTTGAAAACTACGATACCGCCAAAAATGGAGGTTGGGTCTGCATTGAAGGCCTTATTGTATGCTTCATAAACATTTTCTCCTGTCCCTACTCCACATGGATTAGCATGCTTGCATGCAACTGCCGTAGGTTCTTCAAATTCCTTTAAAAGTTCCAATGCTCCATTTGTATCGTTTATATTGTTAAAGGAAAGCTCCTTTCCGTGAAGCTGCTCAGCGGATGACAAAAGCCCCTTATTGCTGGAAACTTCTTTGTAAAAAGCAGCTTTTTGATGAGGATTTTCTCCATAGCGCATATCTTGAACCTTTTCATATGTCATGGTAAATGTTTGGGGAAGACTTAAATCCTTTCTTTCCCTTTTCATATATGAAGCAATTAATGCATCATAATGAGCCGTATGCTCAAACACCTTGGCACACAAATAAAATTTGGTATCCAGAGATACTTCCTTATTTTCCTTTAATTCTTGTATAATCCTGTCATAATCACTTGGGTCCACCACCACTGCCACATCTTGATAATTTTTAGCAGCGGAGCGAAGCATGGTTGGACCGCCTATATCTATATTTTCAATTGCTTCCTGTCTTGTAACATCTTCTTTTAATATGGTTTGTTTAAAGGGATACAAATTTACTGCCACAATATCGATGGTTTCAATGTTTAATTCATTAAGCTGCTTCATATGCTCCGGATTTGAGCGCATAGCCAGAAGCCCTGCATGAATGCTTGGATGCAGTGTTTTTACTCTTCCATCCAAGCATTCAGGAAATTTGGTAACCTCTGAAATTCCTGTTACTTTTACTCCCTGTTCCTCAAGAATCTTATGTGTTCCTCCGGTTGAAATTATTTCAACCCCCAGCTCTTGGAGCTTTTTAGCAAATTCTACAATGCCTTTTTTATCAGATACGCTTATTAATGCTCTCATTAAATTAATTCTACTCCTTTATTTTTACCTTTCTTCCAACAACCTCAAGTTTGTCTTCACACAAAAGCTTGACTGCAAATGGAAGAAGTCTATGTTCTATTTTCAATATTTTTTGCTGTAAAGATTCAGCAGTATCTTCAAAATCAACAGCAATTGTTTCCTGTAGAATTATGGGACCTGTGTCTGCACCCTCATCAACAAAATGTACGGTTGCACCACTTATCTTCACTCCATAATTTATTGCTGCTTCATGTACCTTTATTCCGTAATATCCTTTACCGCAAAATGCAGGTATCAGCGATGGATGTATATTAATAATTTTATTTTTATAATTTTTGATGAATTTGTGTGATAAAATTTTCAAATAGCCTGCCAAGACTACTATATCCACTTGATGCTTTTCAAGCTCCATCATTATTGCATCATTGAATTTTTCAAAGCTTTCATAATATCTTTGATTTATAAATACTGCATCTATGTTGTGCTTTCTTGCCCTTTCCAAACCATATGCATTTTCCTTGTTAGAAATAACAACTGATATTTCTCCCTTTATGAATCCATTTTCAATGTTGTCTATGAGTGATTGAAGATTTGTACCGGAGCCAGATATTAACACGCCAATTCTTAATGGCATATTTTAAGACCGCCTTCCCTTTTTACAGTCTTTCCAATTATAACTGCTTTTTCGCCAACACTATGCAAATATTCTACTACTTCGTTAGCTATAACTTTGCTTACAGCTAGCACCATTCCGATTCCCATATTGAAGGTTGAATACATTTCTTCATTGTCAATATTGCCTTCCTTTTGCATAAGCTTAAATATAGGAAGAACTTCGATATTTTTCGTTTCTATGTCAGCAGTTATTCCTTCAGGGAACATTCTTGGAATATTTTCATAGAAGCCACCGCCTGTTATATTTGACATGCCTTTGATTTCAAATTTTGTAATTAAATCCATTATGAGCTTAGGATAAATTCTTGTGGGCACCATCAATGCTTCGCCTAAAGTGCAGCCCAGTTCTTCTATATAATCATTTACATTATAGTTTTTATGGTCAAAGAATACCTTTCTCACCAATGAATAGCCGTTTGAGTGAATGCCGCTTGAAGGAATTCCTATAAGGATATCACCTTCTACAATTTTAGAACCGTTGATTATTTTCTTTTTGTCCACTATGCCAACACAAAAGCCTGCTATATCATATTCACCTTCACTGTAAAGTCCAGGCATTTCTGCTGTTTCTCCTCCTATGAGGGCAGCACCTGCCTTAATGCATCCGCTTGCAACTCCCTTTACTATGTCAGAAGCCTTTTGGGGATCAAGTTTGCCTGTTGCTATATAATCAAGGAAAAATAATGGTTTTGCACCCTGGCATATCACATCGTTAACACACATGGCAACTGCATCCTCACCTATGGTGTCATGAATATCTGTCTTGAAAGCAATCATCAGTTTAGTTCCAACACCGTCTGTTCCGGAAACTAGCACAGGTTCCTCATATTCGTCCTTGTTTATTGCAAACATTCCGCCAAAGCCTCCAATGTCACTCATGACGCCTTTAGTGTATGTTTTTTTCACATAATCCTTAATTAATCTAACAGTTTCATAGCCTGCATGAATATCTACGCCGGCATCTTTATATGTTAATTTATCAGACATATTTTCTCCTTTTAATCATTTATATCCCATTATTGGGCACTTCCATAGGATAATTACCGTTTAAGCAAGCAAGGCAGTAGCTGTTTGTTGAAGCCGTGGATTTAATCAATCCTTCTATACTCAAATAATACAAGCTGTCCGCATTTATAAATTCTTGTATTTCCTGTATCGTTTTGTTTGCACCTATTAATTTACTGCGATCAGGCGTGTTTATTCCAAAAAAACACGAATGAGTAACAGGTGGAGATGCAATTCGTACATGAACTTCCTTTGCTCCTGCTGCTTTAACCATGCCCACAATTTGTTTTGTTGTAGTGCCTCTCACTATGCTGTCATCAACCATTACAACAATTTTATCCTTAACCAATTCACTTAATACACTTAGTTTTGTTTTTACTCCTTGTTCTCTAAGCTCCTGATTAGGCTCAATAAATGTGCGCTTAGCATATCTGTTTTTTATAAGACCAAGACCAAATGGTATTTTAAGCTCAGTAGCATAGCCTAAGGCTGCAGGTGTCCCTGAATCAGGAACAGAAAAAACTAAATCTGCTTTTACAGGTGATTCTTGAGCTAAGAATCTTCCTGCATTGTATCTTGACATATATACATTCACTCCGTCTATATTGCTGTCCGGTCTTGCAAAATATACATGCTCAAATATGCACAACTTTTTCTGCGCATACTTTGTGCTTTTTATGCTTTCTACTCCATCCTTGTTTATAACTATTATTTCACCTGGCTCGATATCTCTTATGAACTCTCCGCCCATGGCGCTTATTGCACAACTTTCAGATGCTAAAAGATACCCGTCCTGTCTTTTTCCAAGACATAGCGGTCTTAATCCATAATAATCTCTCACACCTATTAATTCCTTATCCGTCATGAACACGAAGGCATATGCACCTTTAACAATTTCAGTTACATTTTTTATTGATTTTACAATATCACCCTTGTAATGTCTGGCAACCATGTTTGCAACAACTTCTGAGTCTGTGGATGTTTGAAAAATTACGCCGTTGTCTTCAAGTATATTTCTCATGGAATCAGCATTAACCAAATTGCCATTGTGAGCTAATGCTATGGAGCCTTCTTTGTATCTGACAACCAAAGGTTGAGCATTTTGTATCTCGCTTTCTCCAGATGTTGAATATCTCACATGGCCAATTGCAATATTGCCAGTAAATTTAGAAACCACTTCCGGTTTAATTACATCTGCTACCAACCCCATGTCCTTGTGGTATTCAATTTTGTTGCCTGTATAAATGGCAATTCCTGCACTTTCCTGACCTCTATGCTGAAGAGCAAACAAGCCATAGTATATCAATTGTGAAGCTATTTGAGGATTTTCCGTAAAAACACCCACTACGCCGCATTCCTCATGAAGTTTGTCATCTTCTATAAATTCAAAACACATATTTTCTCCTCTTATCTCTATAAGTTGCTGATTCTAGATAAAACTTCCTGATATACCTCTTCTACGCCGCCCATATCCCGTCTGAATCTGTCCTTGTCAAGTTTCTTGTTTGTTTCTGCATCCCAAAGTCTGCATGTGTCTGGTGATATTTCATCAGCAAGTATTACCTGATTGTCATAAAGTCCAAATTCAAGTTTGAAATCTATTAGTTTAATATTTTTTTCAATAAAGAACTTTTTCAATATTTCATTTATCTTCAAAGCATATTGCTTAACAGTTTCAAGCTGTTCATCTGTTGCAAAGCCCATTGCCTTAATGTGATAGTCATTGACCATAGGGTCGCCCAATGCATCATTTTTATAAGAAAATTCAAGAACTGTCTCCTTCATTAAAACCCCTTCCTCAAGTCCTAATCTTTTAGCAAGAGAGCCTGCTGCCACATTTCTTACTATCACTTCTAATGGAAGAATTTTAACAGCCTTAACCAATGATTCTCTGTCGCTTAAAAGCTCTATTTGATGAGTTGGAATGCCTTCTTTTTCTAAAAGAGCAAACAATGCTGCTGACATCTTGTTGTTTACTACGCCTTTTCCTACGATTGTTCCCTTTTTCTCTCCGTTAAATGCAGTAGCATCATCCTTGTAATCTACTATATATTTTTTTTCATCATCAGTCTTGTAAACTTTTTTTGCTTTTCCCTCATATATCATTTCTAATTTTTTCATACTAATCATCCTTTTAATTTTTCATTTAATTTTTTGTTTTTTTCAAATACCTTTTCTGCCATTTGCTTTTTGTATTCTTTGAACTTAACTCTCAGCTCTTCATGTTTTACCGATAAAATCTGGATTGCAAGTAGTGCGGCATTTTCAGCTCCATTTATTGCCACTGTAGCAACCGGAACTCCCGGTGGCATCTGCACAATAGCTAAAAGCGCATCCATACCGTCTAGCTCAGATGATTTAATGGGAAGTCCTATTACCGGAACAGGTGTACAACCTGCCAATACACCCGGCAAATGAGCAGCCTTACCGGCAGCCCCAATAATTACTTCAATTCCATTTGCTTCTGCATTTTTTGCAAAGCTCATTGCTTCATCAGGAGTTCTGTGAGCAGATATTACTCTTACTGTTACTTCAACTCCAAAATCTTTTAATATGTTGTATCCTTTTTCTACCACAGGAAAGTCTGAATCACTTCCCATTATTATTGCTACCTTCATGTATCCTCCCAATTATTTAAAGTATTTAACACCGGATTCAAATATTAATTGATTCTTGTTTCCGGGGATGTTTTTGTACAAATCTTTATCAAGTCGTTCTGAGTGAGCCATTTTACCAAACACTCTTCCATCAGGGCTTGTAATTCCTTCAACTGCTTCAACTGAACCATTAATATTGAATGTTCCATCATATGTTGGGTTGCTTTCCGCATCTACATATTGAGTTGCTATTTGACCATTCTGTTTTAATTTTTGTATCCATTCCTCATTAGCAACGAATCTTCCCTCACCATGTGAAACAGGAAGATAATGCTCATCTCCCACTCTTGACATGTTAAGCCATGGAGATAAATTGCTTACAACCTTTGTTTTTGCAAATGTTGAAAAGTGTCTTCCTATTTTGTTGTAGGTTAAAGTAGGATAATCTTCTTTTATTTCCACAATTTCTCCAAAAGGCACAAGTCCAAGCTTTATTAATGCTTGAAATCCATTACATATGCCTATTATCAAACCGTCTCTGTTTTTTAATAACTCCATTACAGCATCCTTTAAAATTTCATTTCTAAATACTGCAGCAATGAACTTGCCTGAACCTTCTGGTTCATCTCCGGCTGAAAAACCTCCAGGGAATGCAATTATTTGAGACTGTAGTATGCGTTTTTTCATTTCCTGTATGGATTCTTTAACATCCTGAGAGCTTAAGTTTTTAAATATAAATAATTCTGCTTCAGCACCTGCACGTTCAAAGGCTCTCTTGGTGTCATATTCGCAGTTTGTGCCTGGAAAAACCGGAATAAATACTCTTGGTTTAGCTATGTTTATTGTGTATTTATTGTTATTGTCTACAAGCTTGTGATAGTTTATGATTTTTCCTTCTACGTCCTTTTTAACGGGATAAATACTATTTAAAGGCTCTAACCAAGTATTTTTTATTTCTTCAAGCTTTATTTTAAATGAACTATTTATTATTATTTGTTTTTCATCAATTGTACTTCCTATTTCAATACAACCATCTATAATTAAATCCTGTTTTGTTTCAAGAATTATGTCTCCGTAGCTAGGAGAAAACCATTCACTGCTGCTTAACAGTAAATCATCTTTTGTAATAAATCCTATTTCATTTCCCAGAGTCATTTTGCTTATGGCTGCTGCAATGCCCCCATGACCTACTGTGTGTGCGCTTAAAATATTTCCTGTATTTATTTCTTCATATATTGCTGCATATTTTAATTTTATATCCTCAAAATTAGGAATATTGTTTTCATCTTTTTTTACTTTAAGTAATGAAACTTTGTTTCCTGATTTTTTAAATTCAGGAGAAATGATGTTTTTAACATTTTCAGTAGCCACAGCAAAGCTTATTAAAGTAGGGGGTACATTTAAATCCTTAAATGTTCCTGACATGCTGTCCTTGCCGCCAATTGCAGGAATTTCAAGTTCATGCTGAACTCTAAATGCTCCTAATAATGCACTGAGAGGTTTACCCCATCTTTCAGGCTCCTTGTTTAACTTTTCAAAGTACTCTTGAAATGTTAATCTGATATTTTTATAATCTCCACCCATTACTACTATTTTTGCAACGGAATGTATTACTGCATACATTGCTCCATGATATGGACTTTGTTTTGACAAGTAAGGGTCAAAACCATAAGTCATCAATGAACATGTATTTGTTGTGCCACCTAGTACAGGAATTTTAGCTGCCATACCTTCGGCTGGAGTTAGCTGTGTTTTTCCTCCAAAAGGCATTAACACTGTTCCAGCGCCCACAGTTGAATCAAATCTTTCAACCATTCCTTTTTGACTGGTAACATTTAAATCTTTTAAGTTTTCAAGCCATGCTTCGGTCAAATCATCGCTTTTTAAATTTAATTCTGTTCTAACTTTATTCGGCTCTTTTATTATTGCTGCAATTTTTTGTTTGACGCCATTTGTATCCAAAAAATCTCTGCTTATATCTAAAATTATGTTGCTTCTCCATGTCATTTTCAACCTTCTACTATCTGTTACCTCAGCAACAACAGTTGATTCAAGATTTTCTTCATGGGCATATTCATTAAATCTTTTAACATCTTCTTTTCTTATTACAACTGCCATTCTTTCCTGTGATTCAGAAATAGCTAGCTCTGTACCATCCAAACCTTCATATTTTTTAGGAACTAGGTCAAGATTTATATTTAATCCATCAGCCAATTCACCTATGGCAACAGAAACTCCTCCTGCTCCAAAATCGTTGCATCTTTTTATCATTTTGCTTACACTTGGATTTCTGAATAATCTTTGAATTTTTCTTTCTGTTGGAGCATTACCTTTTTGAACCTCAGAACCACATAGCAATATGGAATCCTCAGTATGTTCCTTTGAAGACCCTGTTGCACCGCCTAAACCGTCTCTGCCTGTTCTTCCGCCTAAAAGTATAACTACATCTCCTTTTTCAGGAGTTTCTCTTTTAACGTTAATTCTAGGTGCTGCTGCTATAACTGCACCTACCTCCATTCTTTTTGCAACATAATCAGGATGATATATTTCATTTACATATCCGGTTGCAAGTCCTATTTGATTGCCATAGGAGCTGTAGCCTGATGCTGCTTCTGTTGATATTTTTCTTTGAGGAAGCTTTCCGGGAAGTGTATCTTCCAATCTCTGTCTCGGGTCACCGCTTCCTGATATTCTCATTGCCTGGTATACGTAGGAGCGACCAGATAAGGGGTCTCTGATGGCTCCTCCCAGGCATGTGGCTGCACCGCCAAATGGTTCTATTTCAGTTGGGTGATTGTGAGTTTCATTTTTAAACATCAAAAGCCATTCTTCATTTTTTTCGTCTACATCTACATTGATTACTATGCTGCATGCATTTATTTCATCAGATTCCTCTAAATCTTCAAGAAGACCCTTTTTTCTCAATTCCTTGGCACCTATGGTGGCAAGATCCATCAATGAAATGTCCTTAGCTTTATGTTCGTATACAAACAACCTAGTCTTTAAATATTCCTCATAGGTATTTTTTATTTCATTTGCTATTTTCCCATTTTCAAATTGTACATTCTCAATAATCGTAGAAAATGTTGTGTGTCTGCAATGATCAGACCAATAAGTATCAATAACCTTTATTTCTGTTATTGTTGGATTTCTTTTTTCAGTATTCTTAAAATACTCCTGACAAAAAAGCAAATCCGGAGAGCTCATGGCAAGACCCCTGTCAATACGGAATTGCTCTAATTCTTCTTCAGATTTGCTATTAAAATTTTGTACTGTCTCAACCCAATTTGCCTCAGGATACACTTCTTCCAATGTATCAGGCTTACTTAAATCCGCCTCTCTTGAATCAACAGGGTTAATGTAGTACTCTTTAATTTTTATAATGTCTTCCTTAGACAATTCTCCTTCCAGCACAATTACCTTTGCATACTTCACAATTGGTTTTTCTTTGCCTGTAACAATTTGAATGCATTGTGCTGCTGAATCTGCTCTTTGGTCATATTGTCCCGGCAAGTATTCAACGGCAAAAATATTACCTGAAAATTCTATTTCATCATAAATATAATCCTGGTTAGGTTCAGAAAATACTGTTTTAACAACCTGCTGGAAGTCATCTTCACTTATGGGCGAAACATCATATCTGTTTAAAACACGAACATTTTTCAAATTATCCAACATTAAGTTTAAGGATAAGTTGTTTTTTAAATTTGTAGCTTCAGTATTAAAAAATTGTTTTTTTTCCACATAGACTCTTTTGACTTCAAAATTCATAATAGCCTCACTTTTGTTATTATTATTTCAAATACATATTAGCAAATCGTTAATGTAATGTCAACAATAAATCTGATAATTTTTATTTAATATTTTTAATACATTCGTATAATTACGCACATACTAATTATTTTAATATGCTATCTTTCGTTTTACTCCGACTTATTACAATTATGACAGAATATGAAGATATGCAAAACAAAAGGACTGAATCTGCATACAGAATTCAATCCTTGAGCTTTAAACATTTTATTAATCAGTATATTCTCTTGCTATTTCCTCGCCTCTTAATACTCTGAGAGCTCCAAAAGCAAGTGCTTCCATTTCATTTTCACCTGGAAGTATTTCAACAGGTGCTATGAATCGTATTCTTTTAATAATCCATTCTGTAAGCATTTGAGAATATGCAATGCCACCGGTTAAAATAATCAAATCAACATTGCCTTCTACTACAGTTGCCAGCTCGCCAATTCCCTTGGCTATCTGGTAAGCCATGGCTTCATATATCAATTTTGCATACTCGTTGCCATCAGTTACCATCTGCTGAACTTCTCTTGCATCAATGGTGTTGAGATATGCTCTTAGTCCACCGTATCCCCTTAATTTTCTCTGCATGGTCTTCTTGTCATACTTGCCGGAATAGCAAAGATTGATTAATTCTCTGCAAGGAACTTTGCCTGCTCTTTCTGGCGAGAATGGACCCTCATCATCACCAACCATGTCTATGATTCTTCCTTTTTCGTGTACATTTAAGGATATGCCTCCGCCTAAATGAGCCACAATTATATTCATGTCCTCATATTTTTTGCCGCGCTCCTTAGCTGCCTTTATAGCCATAGCTCTTGTGTTTAACACATGGCTTGCACTGGTTCTTGGGAGATCAGGCATTCCTGATATACGGGCTATGTCAGGTAGTTCATCTGACATGACAGAATCATAAATGTATGCAGGTATGCCTGCTTCCTTTGAAATATCATATGCAATTGGTGCTGCAAGATTGGATGCATGCTCCATAACAGGTCTGTTTTCAACTCTGTCTATCATTAAATCATTGATTACATATGCGCCTGATTTTACAGGCGGAAGCATTCCACCTCTTGCTACAACTGCCGACAATTCATTAATGTCAATATTTTTTTCCTTTAGAAAAGTCATAATAAGATCTTTTCTCATGTTCAACTGATCTTCCACATTTTCAAATTTTTCAATTTGCTCCAATGGATGGTCAAATTTTTTTGTAAATATTTCTTTTTCATCTTCATACAAAGAAAATTTTGTTGAAGTTGAACCAGGATTAATTGCTAGTATTTTATAGCTCATATGACCTCTCTGTTAATTAGTATAGTATTAAATGCTAGCTTCCTCACAAGCTACACATTCCATGCCTGCGCGAAGCGCTTTAATATTTAAATCCACAAATTTTTCCTTTACTAAATCTTTAATTACTTTTTCCCAATCTATGTCAGTCAAATTCATTGATTTTATTAAAGCTCCCAATAAAACAACATTCATTACCTTAGTGTTACCTAAGTTCTCAGCTATCTCAGCAGCCTTTATTACCTTTGTATCAGCTTTTTGTTCTATTATTTCAATTATTCCCTGAGGATAATCAGCTTTGCCTGATAATATTGGGGCTGATGGTATTTCAAAATCATTTAAAACCACTACGCCACTTGGTTTCAAGAATTCTAGCCACCTTAATGTTTCCATTGTTTCAAAGGATACCAGTATGTCTGCATCGCCGATTCCGATAATTGGAGAATAAACTTTATCACCATATCTAACCTGTGTTGATACGCTTCCTCCTCTTTGTGCCATGCCATGTATTTCAGACATTTTAACATCATATCCTGCTTCTAATAGCCCTGTTGACAAAATTTTGCTCACCAATATGGTTCCTTGGCCGCCAACTCCTACTAATAATATATTTTTATTAGGCATATTGAACACCTCCTACTTTAGAAATAGATTTTGTAGGGCATACCTGCATGCATAATTCACAGCCTACACATTGTTCTTCATTAATTGAAGACTTTTTAATCTCTTTTTGGAAATGGATTGCAGGACAGCCTGTTCTCACACATGCTTTGCATCCTATACAAGTATCCTGATTAACTACACATTCTCCTTGAATAGGTCCAAATTCTTCTAAATCTTTTTCCGAATACTTTTTAAGCGCACATGGATATCTTGAAATTATTACTGATGGTTCAGTTTGCTCAAATGCCCAATCCATTGCTTCTTTCATTTCGATTCTGTTCAATGGGTTAATTGTTTTAACCTTATCAACTCCCAAAGCTTTTACAATTGTTTCAATATTAGCAATCTTAGTTGTGTCACCTTGAAGAGTAAAGCCTGTTCCAGGGTTTTCTTGATGTCCTGTCATAGCTGTTATTCTGTTATCAAGTATACATGTTATTGTATTGCTTTTATTGTAAACAACATCCAGCAAACTATTCATGCCGGAATGGAAGAATGTTGAGTCTCCAATAGTTGCAACTAATCGTTTATCATCATTGTTTTTCTCGAATACCTTTTTAGCGCCATGAGCCATACTTACGCTTGCTCCCATGCAGACAACAGTATCCATTGCATTTAATGGCTCAGCACCACCTAATGTATAGCAACCGATGTCACCTGTTATCATAATATTCTTTCTTCTGGACAATTCATAGTAGAATCCTCTGTGTGGACATCCTGCACATAATGTTGGTGGTCTTCCTACTGCAATTGTCTTGTCATAGTCAATAGTAGTTTTTTCTGTTCCAAGCAATGACTTTTCTACAATATCCGGATTCAATTCCCATGTGTTAGGTATCATATCCTTTCCGATACATTTGATTCCGGCTGCCTTTATTTGCTCTTCCATGAACGGTTCTAATTCTTCAACTACATATAAAGTATCAACTTCTTCAGAAAACTTTCTTATTTTTTCCATTGGAAGAGGATTTGTAAATCCTATCTTTAAATAAGAAGCAGAGTCTCCAAATATTTCTCTAGCATATTGATAAGCAACTCCAGAAGTTATGACTCCTATTTTCTTGTCATTCCATTCAATGAAGTTCAGTTCTGTTTCATTGGAGAACTTTTCAAGTTCTATAAGCTTCTTTTCAACTTTTAAATGCAATTGCTTTGCAACAGCTGGGGCGATTAAAAATTTATTAGTATTTTTTACATATGGTTTTATTGGAACCTCAACTCTTTCACCTATTTCAACCACTGATTTGCTGTGACAAATTCTTGTAGTCATTCTTATCATAACTAACACATCATATTTTTCGCTTATTTCAATTGCCGCTTTGACCATGTCCTTGCATTCCTGACTGTCTGAAGGTTCTACCATAGCCACCTTAGCCATTTTCGCATAATATCTGTTATCCTGTTCATTTTGTGATGAATGCATGCTTGGATCGTCAGCACTTATTAAAACCATTCCACCATTTACACCTGTGTAGCCCATAGTAAAAAATGGGTCTGCAGCAACATTCAAACCTACATGCTTCATTGCTGTTAAAGTTCTTGCTCCTGCATAACAAGCACCTACTACTGATTCAACAGCTACCTTTTCATTAGGCGCCCATTCTGCTATTATTTCCTTGTAAGGAGCAATATTTTCCAATATTTCTGTGCTGGGTGTTCCTGGATAAGCAGCTGCATAATGAATGCCTGCTTCATAGGCACCGCGAGCAATAGCCTCATTGCCAGTCAATAACTTTTTCAATTTTTACCCTCCTTCAAATCACGCGTAATTTATGATAAATATTTTATACATCATGCAATTATCTCCTATTAAAACTAAAAAAAGAGAAAAATTGTCATAATTCACTAAAATTATATATGCATAAATTATGCCATGTATTAGCATCATTAAAACAAACATGACAAGCTTTGAAATTGCAGCTTCAGAATTTTAAATAATACAACATTAAAAGATTAAGCCAAATTATCGGGTTGAATGGTTCAACCCATTAAACCCCTTTACCCATTAAAAAATAATTTAAAGTTTTTATTCCATATTCGGTTATGATAGTTCCACTTCTTCCTTTATATATTTCTGCCATATTTAATTTTTCTAGATTGATTAAAATAGTTCTTATTTCCTGTTCTGATATAAACACATTTTTATTTTTTGCAATTTCACTTAAGCTTCTTCTTCCAAGCCTTTGATTTTTTGCATATGCTTTTTTTAATTCCTCTAAAACAAAAATATACTTTTTCAAATTATTTCCTGCAGCTTCTGTAAATTCAGTTAATTGTCCATGCTCTAAGGATATTTTTTCAAATAATTCTTCCTTGTCAGTGAAATCAATAGGAAGATCCTTATCTTCAATGACCTTTAAATCTAAATTAACTAAGTATTCAACGCAATTTCTCAGCTCTCTTATATTACCGTGCCAACTATAGTTTATTAAAAGCTCTTTGGCTTTGTCCGTCAAAATAAAATCACTGTTGAAGTTCTTTTTAAAATAATCAACCAAGCCAATTATGTCAGTTTTTCGGTCCCGCAGAGTTGGGATTCTTAAAGGCAGAACATTCAGCCGGTAAAATAAATCTTGCCTGAATTCGTCTCTATCAACCATTTCCTTAACATCCTTGTTGGTTGCGGCTATTATTCTTATGTCAACATCAATTATTCTGTCGCCCCCAAGCCTTACAACCTCTCTTTCCTGTAGCACCCTAAGAAGCTTAACCTGAAGGTTCATCGGCATTTCAGTAATTTCATCTAAAAATAAGGTACCCTTGTGTGCAAGTTCAAACAAACCAGGCTTTCCTCCCTTGCGGGCGCCTGTAAAAGCACCATCTTCATAGCCAAATAACTCACTTTCCAATAGGCTTTCAGGAAATGCTCCACAATTGACTGCAACAAACTGAAACTCCTTCCTCAATGAATTATTGTGAATGGCCTGCGCAAACAATTCCTTTCCTGTACCTGTTTCACCTGTTATTAAAATGGAAGAATTAGATTTAGACATTCTTTTTGCTATATTCTTACATTCTGTTATGGTGCTGCTCTTTCCAAAGATATCATTGAAATTATATTTTGCTGCATATCCCTTGCCAATAAGCTTTTTCCTTAAAATATATTCCTTTTTTTCTAAATCGGAATACTTTCTTAATATTGCAACAGCACCGTACATTTTATTGGAATGAAGAAGGGGATTGACCGAAACAACAACATCATAGCCATTTATTTTTATTATTTTCTCTTCCACAGATTTTAAATTTTCAAGTGTGTATGCAAATGGAATTTCAGGTAGCAAAACTAAGCCATTTTTGTTTAACACATCACTAAAATCTTCTTTTACTATATCTCTTGCGTTTTCATTATAAATAAAAATATTTCCGTCAGTATTTATTCCTATTACACCTGCATCAATTGTCTGAAGCAAAATATCAAGCTGACTTTCCCTGCTGTTGGTAAGCCCTAATATTTTGAGCAAGCCGAAATTTGCAGTCTTAATTTCTGTATAGCTTCTTACAACATCCTGTTTGTCCAAGACTGAAAACAAGTCAAATTTTGTTCCAATATCAATTATTGAATTAATGTCCAAAAGGCTGTTTCCAACATTTATGATTTTCTTTGCATTTTTAGGCACATAATCTGACTGCCCCAATATAAGATAAATGCTGTTTTCATCATTTGAGCAGTCTTCTGACCAGTAGGAGCAAAGTTCAATGTGTGAGGCTCCCAGCTGATATATTATAGAAATGATTTGCTCTGCCATTTCCGGGCTTTCATCAATCAAAACAACTCTTGAGTTTTTCATTATTCCGTTTATTTTATCCATTCCTGCTTTTGAAATTGTTCTATTTGCAAATAAAAGCTCCGTATCCTTATTGACAAAGTTTTTAATCTTTTTAAATAAGTGGTATGAAGGAATCAACAAAACATCAGAATCAATTATAATATTGCTTGTTTTAAAATCCTCCAAGCAATATTTATTAATAACAATCTTATTTAAAAACAAACTATTTATTTGATTGTAGTAACTGTTGACAGACTCTATGGTATAGCTTACTATAGCCAATGTTTTCATTGTATTCTCCTGTTATTCATTTGTAAGCATAGTAAGGTTTATTACTTCATTTTCTAAATCTATTATTGTATTGTTGATATTTTTGTAATCTTCAATACTTATGTTTTCCTTCAAGTGATTTTTAGCTCTTTCTGCTGCAATATCAAATAGTTTCTTAAGCTCCTCTATGTCAGAAAGCAAATCATTTATGAGCTTTTCATTTACTATTGCTTTAGAAGGCATAAGAGTTTTAGATTTCGTAGTAATGGCTTCAACCTGAACTTCTTCGACTTTTTTAGATTTCTTAATTTCATAAACAATATTATATTCTGGTACAATGCAATTTAAGCCAAGACTATCCTTTACTTCCTTAGCAAAGTTCTGCTTTGATTCCTGTTCTCCATGAACAATGAACACTGACTTAGGTTTTTCTTTAAAACCTTTAAGCCAGTTCAACAGCGCTGTCTTGTCAGCATGACCGGAAAAGCCTTCAATATTGTGTATTTCAGCCTTGACGTTTATACTTTCACCTAGAACCTTCACGATCTTTTCACCATCTAACAGCTTTCTTCCCAGTGTGCCTTCAGCCTGATATCCAACAAATACAATACTGGATTCCTTCCTCCAAAGATTGTGCTTCAAATGATGTTTTATTCTTCCTGCCTCGCACATTCCACTGGCTGAAATTATTATTTTTGGTTCCAATGAAAAATTCAATGCCTTAGATTCTTCTGAGCTCTGAGTAAAATGAAGGTTTTCAAATTCCAGAGGATTATCTCCCTTCATAATGTAATTTCTTGCTTCCGTATCAAACACGTTAGCATTATTTTTAAACACTTCTGTTGCCTTTGTCGCAAGAGGAGAATCAATGTAAACCGGAATCCTTCTTAACTCGTTTTCTTTTGTACCCATTTTATCAAGATGGCTGTCATAATATTTGTTCAATTCATATATAAGTTCCTGAGTCCTACCAACTGCAAATGAAGGTATGATGACACTTCCTCCTCTTTTGGTTGTTTTCAGTATTATATTAATAAGCTCTTCAGAACGTTGTTCAATATCATCATGAATCCTGTCACCATATGTTGCTTCCATAATTACATAATCGGCTTTTTCAATGACGGCCGGATCCTTTAAAAGCGGTTTTTCATGCATGCCTAGGTCTCCTGAATAAACCAGCTTTACATTTTCATTTCCATCTTCAAACCACATTTCAATAATTGATGAGCCTAATATATGTCCTGCATCATTGAATTTTATAGTGAGCCCATCTGTTATGTTTATTATTTGATCATACATAACAGGCTTAAAATATTGAAAGCTTTCCATTGCATCTTTTTGAGTGTACATAGGTTCAATTAATTTTTTCCCTTGGCGCAATGCCTTCTTATTTTTCCACTCTGCTTCAGTTTCTTGAATGTGAGCAGAATCTGTAAGCATTATTTCGCATAAGTCATAGGTAGGTTTTGAGCAATATATTTCACCCTTAAACCCCTTTTTAACCAACAATGGAATCCTTCCGCTGTGGTCTATATGGCTGTGGCTTAATAGCAGTAAATCTATATCAGCCGGGTTTACTTCAAATTCTTCCAAGTTTAAATCTTCATCCTTGCCTTGATACATTCCGCAGTCAAGTAATATTTTTTTATCCTTAAATTGTATTAAGTGGCTTGAGCCAGTAACTCCTTTAACTGCACCTAGAAATCTGATATTCATAATTTCCTCCATAATTGTTATTGCTATTATTATAAAGCAAATACGAATTAATGTCAAAACGTTATCAGTAATAATATAAATGGTTTAATGGGGTGGACCTAGCTAAATTTAAAGCAATTAAAAAGATGATATAAACATATCATCTTTTTATAATATTTTTAGCTTTCCATTTGTCTTGATAAGAATATGCTTGCTGTCTTAATTAATTTTTCTTCAACTTCAGTCATCTTTGAAGCCTTTTCCTTTGATAAAAGCATCACTGCTCCTATTGGATCGCCATGAGCTAAAATTGGAGCTATAATCTGGCTTACATAGTTGTCTGGATTAAATTCATTTGCTGTAATTCTAATTGGTTTAGCATTATTATTTGTCATATAAATTTCCCTGCTTTCAATTATTTTTTCCAGCTCAGGACTTAATCTTTTCTCAGCATAATCTTTCTTAGAGCTTCCTGAAACAGCTATTACTCCGTCACGATCTGTTATTATGGCAATATGCCTTGTAGTTTCAAATAAGGACTCAACATACTCTCCTGAAAACTCAGTTAATTCTCCAATTGGTGAGTATTTTTTGAGAATTATCTCACCTTCTCTATCTGTAAATATTTCTAAAGGATCCCCTTCTCTGATTCTCAATGTTCTTCTAATTTCCTTAGGTATAACGACTCTGCCCAAGTCATCAATTCTTCTGACAATTCCAGTTGCTTTCATTACTTAAGTTCCTCCAATTGAATAATTTTATCTATATGACATTTCTTTTAATATTTTCTATTATTTGCACTTTAATAGATTTTATCCTGATTAGTTTACGGATATTATTGGAAATATCATAATTATTATATAGGATTATTTTATTAATAGCAACTGATTTTTACCAATTTTAACATTTTTTTGATTTTAGTAATAATAAATTAATTATTTCGTAATATTTGCGCTGCTTTTTAGATTTTCCAGCAACTCTTCATATTTAAAGGATTTATAATATTCTGTCAATACTGATTTTTCAGTTTCAACTGTAACTGCATTGTCAACTTTTTTATCAGTTAATTTAATTACATGGTAACCAAATTCAGATTGAACAGGTTCGCTTACTTCTCCAATTTCTAATGCAAATGCAGCTTCAGAGAATGGCTGAACCATGTCTGTATAATTGAAATAATCTAAATCGCCGCCATTAGCTCCGCTTCCTGTATCTGTCGACAATTCCTTTGCAAGTTCTTCGAAGCTTTCTCCCTTATTGATTCTATCTATGATGCTTTTAGCTTCTTCTTCTGTATCAACTAGTATATGGCTTGCTCTAACACTTTCATTCATCTTTAAATCATTAAACAATGTTTGAAGCTCTTCATCTGATGGCTGTAAATTTTCTATTTTAATCGATAAATAATGATTGATTAAAAATTCTTTTCTTAATGATTCCTTCAAATATTCCTCAGTCATGCCATAGCCTTCAAGGAATTTTTGATATTCTTCATCAGTTTCCATATATGCTTTAAATTCATCCATCTGTGATTTCATATCTTCATCAGTCATTGTAATTCCTTCTTTTTCGGCAGCATCTACCAATACTAAATCCATTATTAGCTGGTCAAGCAATGTGCTTTCATAATATGAACCCATAGTCTGTCCTTCAGAAATTTCCTTATCCCAAGCACCCTCACCATATTGTGTTTCTGCCATTTTTTTATATACTGATAAATGCTCATCATATTGTTCCTGCGTTATTATCTTGTCATTAACCTTTGCTTTAACGCCTTCTTCAACTGCTTCAGGACTTTCCTTTTGGCATGCGGTAACTGCAAGCACCATACTTAGAGCAAGTACTAATACAAGTGATTTTTTTAATTTATTCATGTTTTTCCTCCCTGGCAGATTCCTTTAAACCTGCTTTATAATTATTTAAGATTTCAAAGAATTTTTCTAGCTCCGCAAGAATCAGCATCTGTTCTGTGGAATCTAATTTAAATTTAATAACAGGTTCTTTTGAAACGTCAAATTTTATTTTTGCACTGTAATTTTCAATTAAGAAACCTATTATATCCTGACTTAAATCATTTGCTGAATATAATTCAATATTAACAGTATTTCCTGTTTGAGCGATTGATTTTACATGCAGCTTTTTGCAAAGCGACTTAATGTAAGAAATTTTCAAAAGATTGTCAACCTGCTTAGGCGGATTACCAAAGCGGTCAATTATTTCTTCAGTTATGTCGTAAATATCATTCTTACTTAAGGTTGCTGCAATTTTTTTGTAAATTTCTATCTTTTGTTCTTCATTTTCAATATATGTTGAAGGAATGTAGCCATCAACACTCAAGTCAACTGATGTTTCAATATCTTCATCTTCATTTATTTTGCCTTGAAGCTCTTTAACTGCTCTGTCTAAAAACTTAACGTACAAGTCGTAACCTATTGCAAGCATGTGTCCATGCTGCTCAGCACCTAAAATATTTCCACAGCCTCTGATTTCTAAATCTCTCATTGCTATTTTAAATCCTGAGCCAAATTCGGTAAATTCTTTTATAGCTTTAAGCCTTTTGTCTGCCACTTCTGAAAGCATTTTGTCCTTTTCATAGGTGAGATATGCAAATGAAACCTTGTTTGACCTTCCTATACGACCTCTGAGCTGATAAAGCTGTGAAAGTCCCAAATGGTCGGCATTGTCAATTATAAGAGTGTTTGCATTGGGAATGTCCATTCCTGTTTCAATAATGGTAGTACATACAAGAATATCATATTCCTTTTGGACGAATTCAAACATTATGTTTTCCAGCTGTCTTTCATTCATCTGTCCGTGAGCCACTGCAATTCTTGCATCAGGCACAAGCTTTTGCAGTCTTGTTGCAGCGCTGTCAATATCAATAACTCTGTTGTGAACATAATAAATTTGCCCGCCTCTTGAAATTTCCTTTTCAATTGCATCCTTTATTATTCCTTCATTGTATTCAATTACATATGTTTGAATAGGAAGTCTGTCTCCCGGAGGTTCAGATATGATGCTCATATCCCTCACTCCAATCATTGACATATGAAGGGTTCTTGGAATAGGTGTCGCAGACAATGTCAACACATCTATGTTGGTTTTAAGCTGTTTAATAAGTTCCTTGTGCTTAACTCCAAATCTTTGTTCTTCATCTATTATGAGAAGCCCTAAATCTTTAAATTTCAGATCCTTGGACAACAGCTTGTGGGTACCTACTACTATATCAACAAGACCTTTGTTTAAGTCATTGATTACCTTGGCTTGTTGATATGGTGTCCTGAATCTTGATAGCATTTCAATTTTAATAGGATAGCCTCTGAATCTGTCCACAATGTTTGAGTAATGCTGCTGTGCCAAAATTGTTGTAGGCACCAGTATTGCAACCTGTTTTGAGTCCATAACAGCCTTAAATGCCGCTCTCAGGGCAACCTCAGTCTTGCCGAAGCCTACATCGCCGCAAAGAAGTCTGTCCATGCATAAGGGCTTTTCCATGTCTTTTTTTATTTCCTTGATGCAGCGAAGCTGATCATCTGTTTCCTGAAACGGAAACTTGTATTCAAATTCCTTCTGCCATTCTGTGTCAGGCGAAAACTGATAGCCATTTACTACTTTTCTTTCCGCATAAAGCTTAACAAGCTCAGCCGCCATATTTTCAATTGCTGCCTTGGAGCGCTCCTTGGCTTTTATCCATTCAACGCTGCCCATTTTATTAAGTTTAGGCTTTTCAGAATCTGATCCGATATACTTTTGAATAAGAGACATCTGGTCTACAGGAACATATAGTTTGTCTTCACCCTTGTACTTGATGCAAAGATAGTCCTTCTTAATGTTCTGGACGTCTATTTTTTCAATTCCTATATATTGTCCAATGCCGTGGTGCTCATGTACAACATAATCTCCAACCTTCAAATCTGTAAAAACTTCTATCTTGGAGCCCTTTTGTTTTTTATGTTTCTGAGTTTTTTTTCTAAGGGTTCCAAACACTTCATTTTCGGTGAGCACCAAAATTTTATTGTCGTAATATTCAAAGCCCTTTTTCAGTTCTCCCGGGACAATAACCACTTGTCCGCTGTCTGCTGCTACATTTGTATCCTTTGAAAGCGTGGTGGTGCATTCATAATCATTTAAAATGTTGTGAAGCTTTAGGCAACCTTCATTGCTAGAAAGTATAATTGCAACCTTGTAGCCCTTGTATTTTAATCTGTTTAAATCCTTGGACACATCCTCCATCTTTCCATAATATGATGGAGCTTCTTTAAACAACAATGATATGGTATCATCGGTTTCAATAATCTTGTCCTTACCGTTTACAGATATAAATGACTTTTCTAAAAATTTTGATTTTAATTCCTGCTCTGTTATATAGACGCCGTTTTGTTTTGTAAATATTTCGCCCTTTTCAAACAGTTCGCCGTATTTTAACCCAAAGCTTTCATTAAGGTTTTTTAATTCTTCAAAAATTCTTTCAGGCTCATCTATAATCAGTATAAAATTATCTTCAAAGTAATCCAGGATACTTACAAAATTATTTTTTATGAAAGGAACCAATAAGTCAGCATTTTCTATTCCCAAGCCGCCGCTTAACTTGTCTTGATAGCTGTTATAAAGGGATTTAAGCCTTTTTTCAACATCCTTTGAATTGTGAATATCCCTTATTTTACTTATCCTGTTTTGATAATCTCTGTCTATTTCAGCTGCGATTTTTTTAATTTCATCTTTTTGAAATATTAAATCGCTGCAAGGAATAATCCTTATTGATTTTAAGTTTTTAACTGAACGTTGAGTTTTTAAATCAATTGAACGAATTGAATCAACTTCATCATCAAAAAACTCGATTCTAACAGGGTATGGTTCAGAAGGAGAAAAAATATCAATTATACCTCCTCTGACAGAAAACTGACCAACACCTTCTATTGCATCAACTCTTTCATACTTAAGATTAACCAGATTGCTTCTCAGTTCATTTAAATCATAGCTGTTGCCATACTTCAATTCTATTATAGAATCCTTAAATCTAGCTTTAGGCATCACCCTTGTTATTATAGAGTTTATGGAAGCTGTAACCACAGATTTTTTGGAATGCAAAATTTTATCAAGAGTATCAGCTCTTTTATATTCAATATCCTTGCTCAAGGCATCAACATTGTATAATAAAAATTCCTTTGCCTGGAGTCTGTCCCCATTGACAGTGTACGCTTTAATTTCTTCTTCATATTTTTTGGCTTTAGTTTCATTACTTGTAATCAGCAAGATTTTATTTGCTGTGCTATCCAATAAATTACATACCAAATACGCCATGCTCTCTTCATTAATTCCTTGTATGAGCTGGCGTTTTCCATTTTTATAATTTTCAATTATTTTGTTAAATTTATCTGTTTTTTGAAACTGTTCAAACAAAATCTTATTCATTATAGCCCTTCTGTAACAATGGATTGAGCATTGATGTTGCTATTGATTTACAATAGATAATCTATAGAGATTCTTCGGATTATCGTCCTCAGAATGACAGTTGAAGAATCTCCATTTGATGACCAATGCTATATATTGCTCGTTCAATTGTTAATCTATCGTTCTAATGTTGTACTTCTGCATTGCCATGTCTACATTATTTTCAATAATTTCAACTGCAGCCTCAGCTGCTTTTTCCATGATTGGAAGTATTTTTTCTCTATCTTCTTTATTAAATTTTTGAAGTACATAATCAGCCAAATCCATATCCGGATTTCTTCCAATGCCAATGCGTATGCGCGGAAAATTGTTGCCCACATGCTGTATTATAGACTTCATTCCGTTGTGTGTTCCTGAGCTTCCGTGAGGCCTTATTCTTAGTGTCCCTACGGGTATATCTATATCATCATAAATTACTATGAGATTTTCAACCGGAATTTTATAAAATTTTATTATTTCATCAATAGCAACACCGCTTCTGTTCATATAGGTAACAGGTTTTACAAGCATAACTTTTTCTCCGTTTATGGTTGTTTCCCCATAAACGGAGTTAAATTTTAATTTATTCAATTGTACGTTATTCTTTTCTGCCAAACAATCTAAAGTATCATAGCCTACATTGTGTCTGGTACCTGTGTATTCCTTACCCGGATTGCCTAGTCCTGCAATTATATACATATTTACCTCTAATATCTGTTCTTCCCTAAACCTTTTTTATTAACCTGCCTAGCACGTGCAATAGCTAAGTCTCCTTGTTCAACATCATCTGTTATTGTTGAACCGCAAGCAACATAGCCGCCAGACATAACATTTACAGGTGCAACCAAATTTGAATTGCTGCCTATAAAGGCGCCATCACCAACAAATGTTTTGTGCTTTTTCTTTCCGTCATAATTAACAAAGACAACACCGCAGCCAATGTTAACATCCTTTCCTATTTCCGCATCTCCTATGTATGCTAAATGAGATGATTTTGAATTATCACCTATGGTTGATTTTTTAACTTCTACAAAATCTCCAATTTTTACATTTTTCCCTAAGACAGTGTCTGGTCTTAAGTAAGCAAATGGTCCTACAGTTGTTTCCTCATCTATTGAAGCTTCAATTACCTTTGAACTTTCTATTGTTACATTGTTCCTTACAGTTGAGTTATTTATGAGTGTATTCGGTCCGATTGTGCATCTGGAGCCAATGACCGTATTTCCTTCTAACAATGTGCCCGGCAAAATAACCGTATCATTGCCTATCTTAACCGTATCCTCAATGTAAGTGTGCTCTGGGTCAATTATTGTTACGCCTGAAAGCATGAGAGATTTGTTTATCCTCTCTTGCATTATTTTTGTTACTTCAGCTAGCTGCACCCTGTCGTTCACAGCTTTAATATCATTAGAATCATCAAGCACCCATCCACCGATTTTATAACCTTCATTATTTAAAACCTTTATTGTGTCAGTAAGATAGTATTCTCCTTGCGAGTTGTTTGTATCAATTTTACCTAAAGCATATTTTAATAATTTTCCGTTAAAACAATATATTCCTGTATTTATTTCTTTGATTCTTTTAATTTCCGCTGAAGCATCCTTTTCTTCCACAATATTCATAATAGATGAATCTTCATTTCTCACAATTCTTCCATAGCCCTTTGGATTATCAAGAAAAGACGTCATAACAGATGCTGCGTAATTTTTATCCTCATGGTACTTCATAAATGCATTAAGGGTTTCTTTTCTGATTAATGGTCCGTCACCCACAAGAATCAATGCTGTATCATCATCGTTGATGTACGACTGAGCTGCCATAACAGCAAAGCCTGTACCGTAAGGAGCTCCTTCTCCAATTGGCTGCTCAACCGTTATAACCTCCATGTCCTTAATATTGTGTCCAACTTTTTCTTTTCCATGTCCAAGAACAACAATATTTTTTTCTATACCTGAATTTTTAGCAGCTTCTATAACATACTTTATCATTTCCTTTCCGCAGACCTTGTGCAATGTCTTTGGAATATCAGATTTCATTCTAGTACCTTCACCGGCTGCTAAAATAATTGACATACTCATATAATTTCTCCTTAATTTGTAATACTTCGTTATTATAGTACATATTATGTATTAAGTCAAAAAAATTTCATAAAGAACGACTCATAAAAGCCTTATTCACAACACAATAAAAGGGTCTTTCTACTAAAAAGACCCGGATACTGTTGATTATAAAATCATCAGTCATGGCGCTATAGAAGAGCTGCTTCTGCACTTTCTCCTTCTTCTAGGCGCTTTTCTTCATAAGCCTTAAAAACAGCTTCTGCAACAAGGTTTCTTGTTTCAGAATTAATTGGATGAGCTATATCTTTAAACTCTCCATCCGGCATTTTTCTGCTTGGCATTGCTATAAATAAGCCTTCTTGTCCTTCGATAATCTTGATGTCGTGAACCACAAAGCAATCATCAAAAGTAACGGAAACGATTGCCTTCATCTTACCCTCTGAATTGATTTTTCTTACTCTAACGTCCGATATTTTCATGTTGTCACCACCTTCCCCCGAAAATTATGTCCATTTTGTTCTATTATACTATATCTGTATAAAAAAAGCAAAAAACATTTTCATTTTTTTAGGAAAATATGTGAAATTATTTTAACAATTTAAAATTTGGTTGTATATCAATGATTCCTGCCTTTTCATCAATTTTATTCAGTACCAGCATGGATAAATAATCATCTACCAGTTTATTATCGGGCTCTTTTGTTTCTATAACTACAGCGGTTCCCACTACCTCTGCATTAAATTCTCTCATCATGTCAGCCATACCCTTGCAGGTTCCGCCACCCTTCATAAAGTCATCAACAATTAATACTCTGGAATTTTCCTTCAATGACCTTCTTGATAATGACATAGTCTGAATATTATTGGATGAACCAGATACATAATTAATGCTTACAGTAGTACCTTCAGTAACCTTGTTGTTTCTTCTTATAACAGCAACAGGCACATTAAGCTTTTGACCTGTTAAAATAGCAACAGGAATTCCCTTTGTTTCTACTGTAATTATACAGTCAATTTTTTTATTAGAAAATTCCGATGATATTAGCTTTGCAATATTTGTCACTACGCTGGGATTGTTAAATATGTCCGTCATATATATAAACCCGCCAGGCAGTATTCTGTTTTTATTTGAAAATAAATCACACAATTCATTTAATATTTCAGTTTTATCCTTTAATCCAAGAACAGGAACAAACACAGCTCCTCCTGATGCCCCAGATATTGTTTCAATTTTTCCATATTGAAGTTCAGATACCAACTCTTTTACAATTGCCACATCTTCACTTATAGTTGATTTTGCTGCATTAAAAATTTCAGAAAAATAATTGTAAGAAAAAACATAATTGGGCTTTTCAGCAAAAATTTTCATTAATGCGCCAATTCTTTGATTTCTTTTATACTTTTTCATAATATCTCCATACGAATGTTTTTAAATAATTATATAATAATTGTTCGCAACATTCAAGATGTTTAAATAATTTTTTTTATAAACTATTGTACTTTACTTTTAAACAACCATTCATACCCAAGTTCTGCTATGAGCATATAATAATTATTTCTTAATTTATTTCTCCGCCAGCATACTTAATTGATGCTTCAGTCAAAATTTCCATAGGATTTATGAATGGTCCTTCGATATTGTACAAATACTGTGCAGATGATAGCTCAGTGCAGCCTAACAGGAATGCTTCTGCTCCCTTTTTCTTTAACTCTTCAACACATTCAAATAACAAATCGGTTCCTACTTCGTACTTTCCGCTTTTAATAATATCATAAATAAATTTCATTATTTTTTCCTGAGTTTTTTCAGGAACAACTGTTTTTATGCCTAATTTATTATAATGATCTTCATATACTTTGGATTTTATGGTTCCATCAGTTGCCATTATGCCTACTACAATGTCCTTGCCGTATTTGTCATATGTATATTTCACAGTTTCTTCAAGCATGTTTACAAAGGGGATTTGTACGCTTTCTTTTATTTTATCTATAAAATAATGTGCTGTATTGCAAGGCATTATTAAGAAATCCGCTCCTGCTTCTTCAAGCATTTTAGCCGATTTTATAAGCTCAACTGTTGGGTCTTCGCCATTTGCTATGATTGCTTTTGTTCTATCAGGTATATTTGTATTGCTGTCAATCAACACATGAATATGCTCCTGATCCCTTAAGGCCTTAGTTCTTAAAACTATACGTCTGTATAAGTCCACTGTTGCAAGAGGACCCATCCCTCCTATTATTCCTATCGTCTTCATTTTCCACCTCTTTATTTAATCAATGTAATTATATCACATGTTAAATTTCCGAACAATAGAATTCAACAATTTGTTTCTCCTTATCAGTCGCAGTATTGTGAATTCCTTGCGGAGGGTCTACCAATTTAGGGCATACAAAAAACAAGCTTTCGCTTGTTTTTATCATTAACATAATTCTAAGTAATTGACTCCGTCTTCCGGTATTATTATTTTAACATCAGGAATTTCATTATACTTTCCGGAAACAAACAAAGTATAGTGCATTCTTGGCGCAAAGTCCAAGGTTATTGTTTGCACTTCATTTTTGCTTTTCTTTTCCTGTAAGGTCAATGTATATAGCCCCGATGGAACTGCCACGTTATTAGAAACATCACCGTAATTTATTCCGGAGAACAATATTGTTTTGTCCGAAGCTACTAATTCTAAATCAGGTGCATCTACAGCCAGATTGATAAGCCTAACAGCTGCCATTTTTCCTTTATGCGCATTCTCCCTTGCTTCAGGTATCATCAATACACTTACGTCAGTTTTGTCTTCGTCATCTTCAGCTATTACGCCTGTGTAAGCAAGGTTTTGTTCGATATCTATCATTGATTCAAAAATTAACCTTTTAGGTTCTGATTTGTAAATCTTTATTTGGTATGTACCAGGAACAAATTTTACATACCTTGTAAATTCACCTGAATTTAAATTTTCTGCCATAACTATTTCATTAACCTGCACATCAAGATTATCTGAGTAAGTGTTAAGCACTCTAAAAAATGACTTTTTACAAAAACAGCTGTTCATCTGTGCGTATACTGCATTTTTATTGTCTAAATAATTATCCCATTGAGTGTTTGTGTAATTTGGATTGTACATATTGGAATAATTATTAAAATTCGTCATAAAATCATTCATAAATTCACCCCTTTTCATTATGTTAATATTATATGAAAAAGGGCATTAAATGTTCAGTTGTTATATGAAGAATTAGGAAAAACCACATACGTTCACCTATTGTTCAGCAAATGTTTTTAAACTGCTTGTTCCAAAGAGCCGTAATTTCTTGAATTGTAAATGCTCAGCAGTTCTTTTTCTGTTATGTCCTTATTTCTTACATCCAATATAATTTGACCTTTGTCAAGCATTACAATACGGTCTGAATATTTTATAGTGTCCT
>JBFXKO010000018.1:0-84144 GCA_050173715.1 Sedimentibacter sp. | reverse complement strand
AGGACACTATAAAATATTCAGACCGTATTGTAATGCTTGACAAAGGTCAAATTATATTGGATGTAAGAAATAAGGACATAACAGAAAAAGAACTGCTGAGCATTTACAATTCAAGAAATTACGGCTCCTTGGCAGAAGCAGTTTAGTTGAAGCAATGCAAGAAGGATTTTTTGGGACGGTTATTTTTGTTTCCTTTTTGAAAACGAAAAACCCTAATATTGTCATCCTGAACGCTAGTGAAGGATCTCATACTGTTGAAATCATGAGATTCTTCGGGCAAACCCCCAGAATGACAACAACCAAAGTTAGTTTTGTCATCAATCTGAGGAAAGATAAATCTTTCCTTGTTTTTTTTGTGATATACTATATAATAGTCCTATAAAATTTATACAAGGAGATCGATTGCTATCCTATTGTACATCAATAGCTTATCAATTGCTAAACATCGCTTAATGAGAAACATAAAAATGATTATCCAGTATGATGGCACCAGATACAAGGGCTGGCAGAAGCAGACTGAAAAGGTTAATACAATACAAGGAACGTTAGAAAATATATTAAATAAAATTCTTAAAGAGGATATTCAGCTTGTTGGTTGTGGAAGAACCGATACGGGAGTTCACGCTTTAAATTATACGGCTAATTTTCATACAAATTCCAATATGCTTATAGATGATATGGGAAAATATATATGTGAAAACTTGCCTGATGACATAGCCTTGTTATCAATAAAAAATGCCAGTGAAAGATTTCATGCAAGGTACAATATACTTTCAAAGACATATATGTATAGAATTAACAACTCAGGAGTTAAAAATATTTTTGACAGAAGATATATTCATTATATAGGCGAAAAATTAGATTTAGAAAAAATGAGGAATTGCTCTCAAATCTTAATAGGAACACATGATTTTCAAAGCTTTACTACATTGAAATCAAAAACAAAGTCAACAGTCAGGACCATCAATTATATCAATATTGAAGAAAATGACAATGTAATAGAAATAGAAGTCAATGGCAACGGTTTTTTGTGGAACATGGTTAGAATAATATTAGGTACTTTAATTGAAGCCGGCAAGGGAAAATTAACCATAAGCGACATTGGAAATATTTTAAATGCTAAAACAAGAGCTGAAGCAGGTCCAATGGTTCCTGCAAAGGCACTGTTTTTAAAGGATGTTGAATATTAATACAATACCAGTTTAATTTGACTCATTATTTTTATACCTGGAAAAGGAATTTATTATGAAACTTAAAACACAAATATCACTTTTTTTTGTCGTAATTTTAATATTCTCACTAGGCAGTATGACGCTGCTTTCTTATTATCAAATGAAGGATATCTTGAATGATCAGCTTGAAGACAAGCTTATGAATATTGCTTATTATGCATCTGAAGATTATTTGGTTAAAAACTCGTTAGCAGCTTACAACACTCCAAACAATTTAAATGAACATATAGAAAAAATTAGACTAGCAACTGATGTGGATTTTATAGTTGTATTTGATATGAATGGCATAAGACTCACTCATCCTGTTGAAGAAAACATAGGAAAAAAGTTTAAGGGCGGAGATGAAGAAAGAGTGTTAACTGAAGCAGAAAGCTATGTTTCGGAAGCTAAAGGAACACTGGGAATTTCAAAAAGAGCATTTGCTCCAGTATTTTATGAAGGCAGACAGGTGGGAGCAGTAAGCGTAGGAAGCACATTGACTGAAATAAATAGAGAAACTTTTATAAAAACTCAGCAATTTATACCGTTTATAGCTATAGGTTTGATATTGGGAATTTGCTGTGCTTATATATTAACCACAAATATAAAATATTCAATATTGGGAATGGAACCAAATGAAATCACATTATTATTTAAGGAGAAGGAAACAATTCTTGAAAATGTTAAGGAAGGAATTATAACATTAAACGAAAACAGAAATCTTATACAATATAACAAGGAAGCAGCAAGAATCCTTGGATTGACTGATAAGAATATGGATGTCATTGATTACATCAAAGGAAATAAAATCTTCAATGAATTAAATGATTTTGCAACATTAGATGATATCGAAATTAAAATCAGACCAGGCGTTACCATTTTATGCAAGTACAATGTTCTTAAAAATGACAAAGATAAGGTAATAGGTCAGGTAATTAATTTTAGAGATATGACAGAAGTGAAAAAAGCAGCCGAAGAATTGACGGGAATCAGAAAAATGGCTTGGTCATTAAGAGCCCAAAATCATGAATTTATGAATAAGTTGCATACAATATCAGGATTAATTCAACTTGAAGAATATGATGAAGCTTTAAAATATATATCAAAAGCAGCAAAGAGCAGAAATAGTATAACAGAAGTAATAACCAGAAACATTAAAAATGTAAAAATTGCTGCTCTTCTTTTGGCAAAGTATTACAAGGCAGAAGAAATGAGAATTAGCTTGGAAATTGACAAACAATCATATATAAATGATGTTACGGAATTAATGACTGATGATGACCTAGTGTCTGTAATAGGAAATTTAATAGAAAATTCATTGGATGCAGTTAATGTTGACGGAACAGGAAAAATATATTTCAATATTCTTGAAGACAAGGATAAATTGATTATAGAAATCAAGGATAACGGTCCTGGAATACCTGAAGAAATAAAAGAAAAAATATATGAAAGAAGCTTCAGCACAAAGACAGGACAACGAGGCTATGGATTGTATATTGTAAAAAATATTATAGAAAATGCTAATGGACATATATCCTTATCATCTGAAGAAGGTACTGCATGGCATATAGAGATTCATAGAAAGGGTGGTGAGTAGCATGATAAATGTTATGATTGTGGAAGATGATCCTATGGTTAGAGAAATAAATTCTAAATTTTTAAAAAGGCTAGAAGAATTTCATCTTTCAAAAGCAGTATCAGGAATTGCAGAAGCTCAAAAATATATAAGTGAATTAAAATTGGATTTAATTTTGTTGGATTTATATTTGCCAAAGGAAAATGGTATTGATTTTTTAAAATGGCTGAGAAAAGAAGAAATAAAGCTTGATGTGATTTTAATAACTGCAGATAGGAGCAGCAGCATGATACAGGAATCTTTTCGATACGGTGCAGTGGATTATCTCATTAAGCCATTTACATTTGAAAGATTTAAAGATTCATTGGTAAATTATAAGGAAAGGTATCATAGCATCAATAATCTAGATACCATTGACCAAAATGTCTTGGACAGATATATTTCCCAGAAAATTACAGATATTGAGAAAGATACAGGCGAAAATGATTCGGCAAAGGGAATAAACAAATATACTTATAAATTAATATGGAATGAAATCATTAATTTAAATGATGAGTATGCAACAGCTGAAGAAATTTCCGAAAAGTCAGGCGTTGCCAGAGTTACTGTCCGAAAATACCTTGAATTTATGGAAAGGGAAGGAAAGCTTGAAAAATTGGTGGAGTATGGAAGGATAGGGAGACCTCAGCATAAATATAGAAAAGTTTAGCGAGTTTATTTTATATAGACTCGTTTTTTAATTGCTTCAGATTATTAATTTCATGCATACTTTGTTAATATATAGTCAAAATATTTTTAATGAACAAAACTTTTTTAAAGTACCAGAATATTTACATATTAATAATGGAATGTTAACATGTAATAGAAAAATATTTGAATGAAAGAGGGAAAACGATTTGAATTATTTTGAAGAAAGCTTGAAATTACATGAAAAAACAAAAGGAAAAATTGAGGTAATTTCAAAAATTAAAGTTGAGACAAGGGATGATCTAAGCTTGGCTTATACACCTGGAGTTGCAGAACCTTGTAGAAAAATCCATGAAAATGAAGACGATGTATACAAGTATACTTCAAAAGGTAATATAGTTGCAGTAGTTACGGATGGAACAGCAGTGCTTGGATTAGGAGATATAGGACCTAAGGCAGCGCTTCCGGTTATGGAAGGAAAATCTATTTTATTTAAGGAATTTGCAAATGTTGATGCATTTCCGATTTGCGTAGATTCTAAAGAAGTAGACGACATAGTAAAAACAGTTAAATTAATAGCACCAGGGCTTGGCGGAATAAATCTTGAAGATATTTCAGCTCCAAGATGCTTTGAAATTGAAGAAAGATTGAAAAAAGAATTAGATATTCCTGTATTTCATGATGACCAACACGGAACAGCAATAGTAGTATTGGCAGGATTAATAAATGCATTGAAAATAGTCAACAAAAAAATAGAAAATTTGAAAATTATAATAAATGGTGCAGGAGCAGCAGGTACTGCAATTGCTAATTTATTGATGGCAGCAGGCGCTAAAAATGTTATTGCTTGCGACAGAACAGGTGCATTATATCTTGGAAGAGAAAAAATGAATGATGCTAAAAATGGCCTGGCAAAAGTAACAAATCCTAATAATGAAAAAGGAATACTTGCTGATGTAATGAAAAACTCAGATGTATTTATAGGAGTATCTTCTGCAGATATAGTAAAGCCTGACATGGTAAAATCAATGAACAGGGATGCAATTATACTTGCTATGGCTAATCCAACTCCTGAAATTATGCCTGATGTTGCTAAAGCAGCTGGTGCAAGAGTAGTAGGAACTGGACGTTCTGATTTTCCAAATCAAATTAATAATGTAATAGTATTTCCTGGAGTTTTCAGAGGTGCATTAGACGTTAGAGCAAAAGAAATAAACTTAGAAATGAAACTAGCAGCAGCACATGCTATTGCTGACTATATTGAAGAAAAGGATTTAAACGAAGACAATATCATTCCAAGCGCTTTGGACAAAAATGTAGCTAAAGCTGTTGCAAAAGCAATATCAGAGGCAGCAAGAAAATCAGGTGTAGCGAGATTATAAATTTAATTTTATAATTAAATTTTTAATAATATAATATATTATATGGAGGATATATGAAGGATTATAAAATTATGGGATTAACCTTACCGGTTTATTTCACATTATTAGCTGTAATTGTTATTGCAATGATTTTTAATGTATTGCCTGGTGGTATGATTGGTGCTTTTGCATTCATGATGATAGTTGGTGCATTGTTGGATGTTATAGGAAATAATACACCAATCGTTAAAACATTCTTTGGTGGCGGACCGATAATTATTATATTTGGTTCAGCCGCACTTGTTTACTATAATTTAATTCCTGAATCAGTTACAGAAACTGTAACAACATTTATGAAAGGCGGTGGATTCCTTGACTTCTATATTGCTGCTCTTATTACAGGTTCAATTCTTGGAATGAGCAAGAAGCTTCTTGTTAAGGCAGCAATCAGATTTTTCCCAACCATACTAGGTGGAGTTATTGTAGCATTAGGCTTTGTTGCTATTGGTGGTTTAGCTTTTGGTCAATCACCTGCAGAATCTATAGCTTATATCGGTATTCCAATAATGGGTGGAGGTATGGGTGCGGGTGCAGTTCCAATATCTGAGGTATTTGCACAAGGAATGGGAGTTCCTGCTGAAACTATATTATCTAGACTTGTTCCGGCGGTTGCTTTAGGAAATGCAATTGCAATTGTATTTGGAGGTCTGTTAGACAGACTTGGTAAAAAGTATCCTAAGTTAAGCGGTGATGGAAAGCTGATGGACATAGGAGAAGATGATTTAAAAGAAAAAGAAGTAAAAGAATCCTTTAATTTGAAAGATTTCGGAATGGGTATTGCAATCGCCACTACATTTTTCGCTTTTGGAAAAATAGTTGCATATTTAATGGATACTTATGCAGGGCTTGATATTCACACATATGCATGGATGATAATTTCAGTTGCTGTTGCAAAAGCATTTAATATAGTACCTCAACAATATGAAAAAGCGTGTGCAAACTGGTATCAATTTGTAGCTTCTAACTGGACTCCTGCACTATTAATGGGAATAGGTATTGCGTATACAGATCTCGGTCAGGTTATATCAGCCTTTACACCTGTATATCTAGTATTATGTTTCTTAGTTGTACTTGGAGCAGTAATTGGTACAGCAATAGTAGGAAAAATGGTTGGATTCTATCCCATTGAAGCAGCTATTACAGCAGGCTTATGTATGGCAAATATGGGAGGAACAGGAGACGTTGCAGTTTTAACTGCAGCTCACAGAATGGAATTAATGCCTTTTGCCCAGATTTCATCTAGACTTGGTGGAGCATTTATCATACTTCTTGCTACATTCCTTGTACCGATATTTTTCGGATAAACATTGGATAAAATTTCAAATTAAGCTCACCCTAAAAGGTGAGCTTTGCTGTATTCCCTAACTACATTTTTCAGAGTTTTTTTATGTAAATGGCGGTAGGTCAACCGCAATGAGTTCCTAAATTATGTGAGCGATATAGCGCAAATAATTTGGTGAACGTACCTGCGAATATATACTTAAAATAAAAAGGAGAAATAAGATATGCATGCTATTGAAAAAATACTTGCTAAAAATAGCGGGAAATCATCTGTAAGTACTGGTGAAATAGTAATGGCAAAGGTTGATTTTGCACAAGTCAATGATTTATATCTTCAGACAATATATTCATTTAGAGAAATGAATGGCAAAAAAGTTTGGGATAAGGACAGGGTTGCATTTGTTTTTGACCATTATGCACCTGCTCCAACCATAAACTCTGCACAAATTCATAAAGAAATGAGGGAATTTGCCAGAGAAAATGATTTAACATATCACTTTGATGTGAATGCCGGAGTTTGTCATCAGGTTTTGACTGAAACAGGATTAATTTATCCTGGTGCCATCATAGTAGCTACTGATTCTCATACAACTACACATGGTGCTCTTGGTGCTATGGGAACCGGCGTTGGTGCCACTGATATGGCAACAATATTGATATCAGGAGAATTATGGTTCAGAGTTCCTGAAATTATTGAAATACGTATAGACGGTACTCCTCAAACTGGCATCATGCCAAAAGATGTAATATTATATATAATGGGACAGATGAGGGCTGACGGTGCGGTTTATAAAGCTATTGATTTTACTGGAAGCTACATTGATCAATTAGGCGTTTCTGAAAGAATGGTATTGTGTAATATGGCGGTTGAAATGGGAGCTAAGACGGCATATATGCAGCCAAATGAAAAAGTTATGCAATATGTTAAAGAAAGAGCAGTGAGACCTTTTGAGGTTCAATATACAGACGATGATTTTGAATACAGCGAAACATATCATTTCGATGTGACTAATTTAGCAGTACAGGTTGCAGTACCTCACAGTGTTGATAATGTATTTCCTTTAAATGATACTGAGAAGGTAAAGATAGATCAAGGTTTTATTGGAACATGCACCGGTGGAAGGTTAGATGATTTAAAAGCAGGTGCTGATATTGTAAGAGGAAAGAAAATCCATAAGGATGTAAGGTTGTTAATTATACCTGCTTCAGCAGAGGTCATGAAGGAGGCAATTGCTAAGGGATATATACAGGATTTCATGGATGCAGGAGCAACTATTTCAACACCGGGCTGCGGGCCTTGCTTAAGCGCTCATGAAGGAGTCCTTGCACCAGGTGAAGTATGTGTAACTGCGTCCAACAGAAACTTCCCTGGACGTATGGGTAGCAATAAATCCAAGATATATCTGGCATCGCCTGCAACTGTGGCAGCATCAGCATTGACTGGTTATTTGACAAATCCATGTGAATTACAGCAGGAGGTATAATGGAAACTATATTAAAAGGTAAAGTTATTGTACTGGGAAATAACATTGACACTGATCAAATTTATCCAGGTAGATTTTTAGAGCTTGTTGAACCAAAGGAAATTGGAACTCACTGTTTGGCAGGGGTTGATGAAAATATAGCAAAAAATTTCAAAAAAGGTGACATTGTAGTTGCCGGCACTAATTTTGGATGTGGTTCAAGCAGAGAGCATGCCCCAATATCGTTATTAAACATGGGAGCAAGCTGTGTGTTGGCTGATTCCTTTGCTCGCATATTTTTCCGAAACTCAATTAACTTAGGTCTTCCTTTAATTGTATGCAAAAATATCAGCAAGGAATTAAATGATGGTGATGAAATTGAAGTTGACATTGAAGAAGGAACAGTAAAAGTATTAAGCAGTGGTAAAGTTATTAATGGTGATAAAATTGGTGAATATGCCATGAAAATTCTAGAAGCAGGTGGCATAAAACCACTGTTTCGACTACGTATGTTAGAAGAACAAAAATAATAAAATGGGACTGACTTGATTGCAACTTAATGCATTAGGGCTGTCCCTGATTTTGCAAAGGATGGTGTTCACATGGAAATAAAAAATAAAGCAGCAGCTGGAACATTGGAATCAAGCGATATTTATGTATTGGTAGAACCTAATGAAAAAGGCATTGAACTTGAACTTGAATCAATTGTACTTAATCAGTTTGGCGAAGAAATTGAAAAGACAGTAAGAGAAGTATTAAATGATTTTAATGTTCAAAATATAAAAATACAGCTTAAAGACAGAGGAGCTGTGGAGTGTGCAATACGTGCAAGAGTAGAAACAGCATTAAAAAGAGCAGAAGGGGTGATATAATGAGACGAAGCATGCTTTTTATGCCCGGTAACAACGCTGGGATGCTGTTAAATGCAGACGCTTTAGGAGCAGACAGTGTAATTTTGGATTTAGAAGATGCAGTATCACCTGATGAAAAGGATTCAGCCCGCATTTTGGTAAGAAATGCGTTAAAATATCTTCACTACAGCAATTGTGAAATAATCATAAGAATCAATTCTATCGATACAGATTACTGGAAAAAGGATTTAGATGAAATAATTCCTTTAAAGCCACACATGATTATGCCTCCAAAGGTAAGCTCTGCCAAAGATGTTCAGGCAGTTGCACATTACATAAAAACAGTGGAAGAAAAACATAACATAACTAGCCCTACTTACATTATTCCTCTTATTGAAACAGCACTTGGTGTAGAAAATGCATTTGAAATAGCATTAGCTTCAGACAGAGTGAAGGCAATATTCTTAGGGGCAGAGGATTTAACTGCAGATTTAAGATGCAAGAGAACTAAAAAAGGCGATGAAATATTCTACTCTAGAGGAAGAATAGTCACTGCAGCAAGAGCAGCAAATATAGATGCTTATGACACCCCATTTACAGATGTGGAAGATGAAGAAGGCTTAAGAGATGATGCAGCTTTTGCTAAAGGCCTTGGCTTCACAGGTAAAGCAGCCATATCACCAAGACATGTTATGACTATAAATGAGGTGTTCAGCCCAACTGTTGAAGAAATTGAATATGCAAAAGAGGTAATGGACATTATCAGAGTTGCAAAGGAACAAGGCAAGGGCGCAATTTCACTTCGCGGCAAAATGATTGATGCTCCTATTGTTGCAAGAGCAAAACAGACATTGGAAATGGCTGAAGCGTTAGGAGGTACAATATGAGTAAGGTTGTAGGTTCATTAAAGGAAGCAATAAAACTAAGCGGATTAAAAGACGGAATGCGCATATCATTCCATCATCATTTAAGAAACGGTGACCATGTAATAAATATGGTCATGGATGAAATAGCAAATCTTAATCTAAAGGATTTGACAGTCAATGCAAGCTCTGTATTTGACATACATGCACCACTCATAAATCATATTAAAAACAACGTAGTGACAGGACTTGAAGTTAATTATATGGGAGGAGCAGTTGGAAGAGAAATTTCATCAGGAGTAATGAAAAAGCCTGTAGATTTCAGAAGCCACGGCGGAAGACCAAGTGATATTGAATCAGGAAAAACCCCCATAGATGTTGCATTTATAGCTGCACCTACATCCGACAACATGGGAAACTGCACCGGTAAGTACGGTAAATCAGCATGCGGATCATTAGGCTATGCATTTGTAGATGCCATGCATGCTAAAAAGGTGGTTGTTATAACTGATAACCTAGTTGATTATCCTCTAGTTGATTTTTCAATATCAGAAACATATGTGGATTATGTTGTATGTGTTGATAAAATAGGAGACCCAACAGGAATTGTTTCAGGTACAACTAAAATTACAAGAGACCCAGTTGGATTGATGATGGCTTCCTATGCCACAAAGGTTATTCAGCATTCAGGATTGCTGAAGGATGGTTTTTCATTCCAGACAGGTGCAGGAGGAGCGTCATTAGCAGTTGCCAAGTACTTGAAAGAACTGATGTTAAAGGATAATATTAAAGGAAGCTTTGGTATGGGAGGCATTACAGCATACTTAGTGGATATGCTTGAGGCAGGCTGCTTTGAAACGCTAATGGATGTCCAATGTTTTGATTTAAGAGCTGTTCAGTCATTAAGAGAAAATCCGAAGCACAGAGAGGTTACTGCTTCTCATTATGCAAGTCCTTCTGCGAAAAGTGCAATAGTTGATAATTTGGATGTTGTTATATTAGGGGCAACTCAAATTGACACTGACTTTAACGTAAACGTCCACACTGATTCTAACGGTTACATAATGGGAGGCTCAGGAGGACACAGCGATACTGCTGCAGGAGCAAAGCTGACAATGATTGTGGCACCACTTACAAGAGCAAGACTCAACATAGTTGTGGATAAGGTGCTATGTGTTTCAACACCAGGAAAGACAGTGGATGTATTGGTTACCCAAAGAGGAATTGCAGTAAATCCTTTAAGAAAGGATTTAGAGGAAGCATTAAAAAGAGCAAAATTACCGATTATAGATATACATGATTTAAAAAGCATTGGAGACAAAATAACCGGAGTTCCAAAGGATATAAAATTGGGTGACAAGGTTGTTGGCAACGTAATTTACAGAGACGGCACAATAATAGATACAATAAAAAATACTTTGAAATAGGGACAGGGACACACCTTTAAAGGCAGCTAGTATGAGGGGGCAGGCTTTAAAGGAATGTCCACAATTAGGGGTACGATATGGGCTATGAAGCATTTTATGAAGACTTGGGATTCCCTATGAGGGGCAGCAAGCTTCAAAAATTAAAAGATTTTTTAAAAAATGAAAACCTAGAATATGATGAAGGTATAGAATTTACAGTGAACCTTTGTGACAGCAAGAAAAATATTGCAGCAACAGGCTCACTGGAAGGCAACGTGCTAAAATGCATTGCAGTTTCCGATTTGTATCAAGGAGAAGGATTGTCTGCAAAAATAGTCACCTATTTGATATCACAAGCAATAAAAAATGGATACAGCCATTTGTTTTTGTTCACCAAGGTTGAAAACATAAGCATATTCAAGGATTTAGGCTTTTATTTAATTGCTCTAACCAATGATGCAGCACTGATGGAAAATAAGAAAAACGGGATTTCAGAGTATGTTAATTCTCTGAAATCTGCAGATTATGATTGTGATGACAATGTGGGAGCAATAGTTCTAAACTGTAATCCATTTACAAAGGGACATTTGTATTTAATTGAAACAGCAGCAAAAAAATGCAGCTTGCTTCATTTATTTGTTGTTTCTGAAGACAAGAGCGTATTTCCATCAAGTGTAAGGTACAGTTTGGTTAAAAACGGTGTTAAGCATTTAAACAATGTTGTTGTGCACCCTACATCAGATTATTTGATATCATCTGCAACATTTCCAACGTATTTTATAAAGGACAAATATAAAGCCGATGACATAAATTGCATTTTGGATTTAACAATTTTCAAAGAATACTTTGCAAAAATATTAAATATTAAGAAAAGATTTGTGGGCACCGAGCCCTTTGATGTGGTCACTGCCTCATATAATGCGCAAATGAAAGAGTTTTTGGGAAAACATGGTATTGAGGTTGAAGAAATTCCAAGGTACGAAGATGATAATCAGCCAATAAGCGCCTCAAGGGTCAGAAGGCTCATGGCTGAAGAGGATTATGAACAAATTAAAAATTTAGTTCCGTTAATTACCTATGAATATTTAATATCCGAAGAAGGGCTGAAAATTGCTGAAAAATTAAGGAGTCAGAATGTATAAATTGCATTTAAAAGAAATATTGGGAAATAACGAAGTCACATTGCAAGACATGCTTGATGCAAGAGAGAAAAGAGCATGGGAGCAGGAGAAAATATTATCACTCTATAACACCACCCTTATTTCCTTTACTTTAAACATACCTGGCTCCTATAAATATTTTCCTCTTGCAGAAAAGACTTTTGAAGAAGGTAAGATATTAATCTCAAGCCACTTAAAAAGGCATAAGGTTAATATTAAATACTCAAAGGATAACAAAAGCAAGACAGGCTATGAAGCTTTTTATGCTGTAGAAAGTGATGCATATTTCATTAAAAGCTTGATGGTAGAAATAGAAAACAGCTGCATGTTGGGAAGAATTTTTGATATAGATGTGTTAAGTGAAAATGGCGAGAAAATCTCAAGAGAAGATATAGGCATGGAAGGACGCAAATGCTTATTGTGCGGTGAATTTGCTTATTTATGTGCAAGGAGCAAAATACACAACAAAAAAGAATTAATAAAGATGACAGTTGAAATAATGCTTGATTATTTTTTTAAGAAATTTGCAAATGCATGTTCATCCTGTGCATGTAAGGCACTTCTGTATGAAGTGATGACAACACCAAAGCCCGGTTTGGTTGACCGATTAAACAACGGTTCTCACAAGGATATGGACATATATACATTTATTGATAGCTCATCCATACTTTCAGCACATTTCAGAGATTTTGTGCTTGCTGGAATAGAATTTCACAATGACAAGCCTGAAAAGCTGTTTGAAAGAATAAGATATCTTGGAATGGTTGCAGAGGAAGATATGTATAAAGCTACAAGCAATATAAACACTCACAAGGGGCTGATATTTTCCCTTGGTATCATATGTGCTGCACTTGGTTGGTTATATGCTAACAATAAAAATACAGATACTGACAGCATTTTAGATATGTCAAAAAAAATGACTGTCAGTGTTTTAAAGGATTTTGAAAATGTAACAAAAGACAATGCAAAAACCTACGGAGAAAAGCTGTATGCTGATTACGGCATAACCGGAATAAGGGGTGAAGCCTTAAATGGTTTTAAATCGGTTGAAAAATATGGACTTCCTGTATTGAAGGAACTAACGGAAAAGGGCAAGTCGTTAAATGATTCAGGAGCATTGACCCTCTTAAACCTAATAGCAAATGTGAAGGATACAAATATAATCTCCAGATCAAACATTCATAACCAGGAGTTAGTTCAAAGTAATATTAAAAATTTAATTGAGCAAAAGAAAATAGAGAATATCTCGATAGAAGATATAAAAAATTTAGACAAACAGTTTATAGATATGAACATAAGCCCTGGAGGATGCGCAGATTTATTGGCTATTACATACATGCTGTATTTTTTGGAGTTTCAATTATAGTATATTAATTAGAAATAGCGAATTTTAATACAATTATATCAAGTTCGTGTGATTGTAAATGTTATGCTTTATAAACATAATAAGAAAGGATAATAATATGATACAGGTAAAGTTGGGAAGAACAGGTATAATTGTAAATAAGAATGGATTTGGTGCACTACCAATTCAACGAATAAGTATAGGATTTATAGCAATGAAGGCTCTATCAGGCGGATTGATTACAAATTCAGCTGCAGCGTATGCTTATTTGGCTTAATATGAAAATGTACTTCCAATTTGGGGCATTCAAATATATCTATTCCTGACGCGGCCAGAATGTCATTAATGATTAGGAGAGCACCAACTACTGTATTCTTGGGAGAAAGGTGGCAAGAGGAAATGAAGAAGATTGATAACTGCATTCATTGTGAACACTGTAAAAATAATTGTCCATATGGATTAGATACCACTACACTTTTAGTAAAAAATTGGACTGATTATAAGAATTTTATATAAAGAAAAACAAAATACCATATGAAGTGTTGGAAAAAGTATCAAACAGAATAGTTAATGAAGTGGATAATGTAAACAGAATTGTTTACGACATAACTTCAAAGCCACCAGCTACTCGAGTGGGAATAAAATACAAATAAAACAGCACTAGGTTAGTGCTGTTTTTCTATGTGAAATTATACTTAACTCAATGCTAATAGTTTTGATTATCTTGGCAATTTAATACTGAATGTTGTGCCTTTTCCGACTTCGCTATTTACAATTATTTCTCCCTTATAAAGTTCTACAATTCTCTTTACGATAGGTAGTCCAAGTCCATTGCCTTTTGTTGCTCTTGAACTATCTCCTTGATAAAATTTATCGAAGATATGTTTTAGAGTATTTTTATCCATGCCGTTTCCATGGTCCGTTATTTTAAATAGGATGTAGTTATTGATGGCTTGACAATTAATATCCACAGGATCATTTTCGTTTGAATACTTAATTGAATTTTCAATTAAATTGATAAAAAGGTGTGAAAGCATCTCTTCATTGCCATAAAATTTTATCTCTTCTAAATTAATATTCATTTCTATATTTTTCTTAGTCCATTGTTTTTCTAAAAGTATTATGCAATTTCTGATTTGTTCATCCAGGTCATATTCTTTTTGATTTGTTATTATTTGTTGGTTTTCAAATTTAGTGAGCAAAAGGACATTCGATGACATTTTTGACAATCTGTCAGATTCACTTATAATTATATCTGTGTATTCTTTTCTTTTTTTAGTTGGTAAATTTTCATTTTGCAGTTGTTTAGCAAAACCTCTGATTGAAACTATTGGAGTTTTAAATTCATGGGAAAAATTATTGATGAAATCATTGCGAAACATTTCAATGTTGCTGAGTTCTTCAGCCATGTGATTAAAATTTCTAAGTAATTCCATAATTTCACTATCACTATTAGTTTCTTCAACACGTGCATTAAAATCTCCATCTGATATAGCCTTAGTTGCATTGATCAATTGATTAAGTGGTTTCACTACCCTTTCACTGGCTATAGCCGAAATTGATGTTCCTATCATAATGCTGACAAAAAGCGCAATCAGCGGCATTAGGAATATAGCAATTCCTGATGTTGGAAAAACACCTATAGCAAATAAAAATATAAAACATGCTCCCGTTAATGTTCCTGCTGACATCATAACATTAAATACGAAAGATACCATTTGAATATTTAATGACTTTTCTCTATTCATACTATTAGTATTTCTATTGGTATTTTTCACACTTTTCAAACCATTCATGATTTTATCACCGCCTTATATCCAAGACCTCTAACAGTAGCAATTTCAAAATCGTCATTTTCTTTAAATCTATCTCTCAATCTATTTATATGAACATCTACAGTTCGTTCATCAGTATCTGAGTCCATCCCCCAAATTTCATCCATCAAACTTCTTCGAGTAAAAATTTTATTAGGATAGGATAATAGTTTATATAATAGCATAAATTCTTTATTGGGCAATTCAATAGCATTACCACCTTGGAACACTGAAATTGAATCATAATCCAAAATTGTTTTACCCACTGTGAGTTTATGCTCATTTACTATTTTAGATCTGCGAAGAAGTGCTTTAATCCTCAAAATCATTTCTTCTTCATCTATCGGTTTAACCATATAATCATCTGTACCTACAATGAAACCTTTCTTTTTGTCCTCGGGGTTTTCTTTTGCAGTAACCATTAATATTGGGATAAAGTAACCGCATTCACGCAATGTTTCTGTAAATTTATAACCATCCATATTGGGCATCATAATATCAAGGATAATCAAATCAACATGGTGTTCAGCCATTATATTAAGTGCTTCAATTCCATCTTTCGCTAATGTTACTTTATAGCCATTTTGTTGGAGAACCTCATTCATTAATTTCCTTGTATTTTTATCGTCTTCCACTACCATAATACTAAACATAACATTCCTCCATCCACATAACCTACAACATAATTAATACTTAATTTTATACACATTTTTAATAGTAATCAATCCTTTTATTTAAAATTGTTTAAATTATTAAATATTTAAATAAAGTTAATATTCAGTTTATAAAGATATATTATAATTTGACATCATTAAAAAAGGAGAACAAGTATGTCTAAAGTGATTGGTATTGATTTAGGTACAACTAATTCATGTGTTGCAGTTATGGAAGGCGGTGAATCAGTTGTAATTCCTAATGCTGAAGGTGGACGCACTACACCGTCTGTAGTTGCATTTACCTCATCTGGTGAACGTTTAGTTGGTCAATTAGCTAAAAACCAAGCTGTAACCAACCATGACCGCACAATAAGTTCTATAAAACGAGAGATGGGCAGCGATTACAAAGTTAAAATTGATAATAAGAACTATTCACCTCAGGAAATATCTGCAATGATTTTGCAAAAATTAAAAACAGATGCTGAGAGTTATCTTGGGGAAACTGTCACTGAAGCAGTGATTACCGTTCCAGCATATTTTACAGATTCTCAGAGACAAGCAACTAAGGATGCAGGTAAAATTGCCGGTTTAAATGTAAAAAGAATTATTAACGAACCTACAGCTGCTGCACTTGCTTATGGAGTGGATAAAGAATATGCTCAAAAAATCATGGTGTATGATTTAGGCGGTGGTACATTTGATGTCTCCATTCTCGATATAAATAATGGTGTAATAGAAGTCCTTGCTACTGCTGGAAATAATCGTCTCGGTGGTGATGATTTCGATGACTGCTTAGTTGATTACCTTATCAAAGAGTTTAAACGCGAAAACCGAATTGATCTTTCAAAAGATACCACAGCTCTTCAACGTGTCAGAGAAGCTGCAGAGAAAGCAAAGGTTGAATTAAGTTCTGTTTTATCATCAGAGGTAAATCTTCCATTCATAACGTCAAATAAATCTGGGCCAGTTCATATGAATATAAACCTCACAAGAGCTAAATTTAACGAACTAACTTCACACCTTGTAGATGCAACAATGGGACCGGTTCAACAGGCAATTAGTGATTCAGGATTAAAGAGTTCTGATATCAACAAGGTTTTGATGGTTGGCGGCTCTAGCCGTATTCCGGCAGTACAAGAAGCAATTAAAAAATTTATTGGTAAAGACCCCTTTAAGGGCATTAATCCAGATGAATGTGTTGCCATAGGAGCTGCTCTACAAGGTGGAGTTCTCGTAGGTGAAGTTAGAGATTTGTTATTGTTGGACGTAACCCCTCTTTCTCTGGGAATTGAAACTATGGGAGGAGTTTTTTCTAAAATAATTGAGAGAAATACCACTTTGCCAATAAAAAAGAGCCAAATTTTTACTACTGCTGCCAGCTTTCAAACCTCAGTAGAAATCCATGTTTTGCAGGGTGAGCGTCAAATGGCAAAGCAGAACAAAACATTAGGAAAATTTAAACTGACAGGCATTAAACGTGCTCCAAGAGGGGTTCCTCAAATTGAGGTAACATTTAATATTGATGCCAATGGTATTGTAAGTGTTTCTGCTAAAGATTTAGGAACAGGTAAAGAACAAAATATAACTATAGAATCTTCTTCTAATTTAAGTCAGGAAGAAATTGAAAGAGCTATAAGAGATGCAGAACAATATGCTGCTGAAGATGCAAAACTTAAAGAAGAAGCTACTACCCGTGATAGAGCAGAGCAATTGATTAATGAAGCAAATGTGATTATGAAAAAACTTGATAAAAATGATCGTTCTATACTTAATGAATCAGTAAAGGCAGTAAAAAAATCTTTGAAACATAAAGATACTACTCAGATTATAGAAACTACAAATGAATTATCGTCCACATTAGAGACTATGCAGAGCAAAATATCTGATGATGATAATTCAAATAATGGCTCTAATCATGAAAGCAAAGATTACCAGGATGGTGAATTTGAATCAACAGATGAAGAAATTTAAATTTTAATGTTATTTGAATAAAAAGTTGGTGAAATATGTTTGGATATGTAATTGCAAATATTGATAAATTAACAGAAGAAGAAAATGAGCAATATAGGTCTTGTTATTGTGGGTTATGTAAATCATTAGGAAAAAATTACGGTTCAAAGGGACGCATAACCCTGTCCTATGATATGACATTTCTCATACTGCTCATTTCTTCTATAGATGAAGATAATACCAAAATTGAGACTGAGAGATGTGTCTTTCATCCAATGAAACCACATAAAAGCTTGCACAATGAAATTACAAACTACGCAGCAGATATGAATATTGCTCTTGCCTATTATAATTTTCTTGATGATTGGAATGATGATAAAAATATTCTATCTAAAGGTAAAGCAAAGTTATTCGAACACGAAGTAAAAACAATACAATCAAATTATCCAAGGCAATGCAACACAACCAACTATTGTTTAAATAAACTTGGCAGTATTGAGAAAGCAGGAGAATTAAATCCTGATATTCCAGCTAATTGTTTTGGAACACTCATGGGTGAAATTTTTGTTATCAAAGAGGATGAATATGCTAATAGTTTGAGAGACTTTGGAAGGTGCCTTGGAAAATTCATCTACATCATGGATGCTTGTATAGACTTAAAAGAAGATTTGACAAAAGAACGCTACAATCCAATGGTCACTACATCATCAGAAAGTTTTACCGACGTATTGGATGTTCTTATGGCTAATTGCATTCAAATATATAACAAGCTTCCTATAAAACAGTATAAAGGTATATTAGATAATATCCTTTATTCCGGTGTTTGGAGCAAATTTGAAGCAATGAAACAAAAAACAAAGGAGTCACAGAAATGATTTATGATCCATATAAAGTGCTTGGTGTTTCTTCCACTGCAACAGAAAAAGAAATCACATCAGCATATCGTAAACTTGCAAAAAAATATCACCCGGATGTAAACCCAAACAATGAAGAAGCTACAAAAAAGATGGCTGAAATAAATGCTGCCTATGAACAAATTAAAAGTGGAAACACTTCTCAAAACGCTGGCAGCAGTAACTACAGCAATAATGGTGCCTATGGAAGCAACACTAACAATAATAGCTCCTATGGAAACAACACTGAAAACAATGGCTACAATCCATTTGGTGAAGATTTTGACCCGTTTGGATTTGGTAGGTTTGAAGACTTTGGAGGTTTTGGAAGCTTCGGTAATTATCAGCGTTCTGAATTCGATTCAGTTAAAAACTATTTACGTGCCGGTTATTATTCTGAAGCTCTTAATGCTCTTGCAACAATAAATAATAAAAGTGCAGAATGGTATTATTACAGTGCTCTTGCAAATTCGGGTGCCGGTAACAATATCACAGCTCTTAATCACGCTAAATGCGCAGCGCAAATGGAACCTGACAATCTGGAGTATCAAAGGGTATTAAATACTATTCAAAAGGGCGGACGTGTATATCAACAACAAAGACAGGACTTTGGGATGCCAACTATCAGTATAGACAAATTTTGTTTTGGCATTTGCTTTGCAAATTTATATTGTAGGTTCTGTTTACAACCATTTTTTTAAGGAGTAGGTTAAATGGAAAAATTTAAAGAAAAATTATATATTTTTATGAATGGAAGATACGGTATTGATCAATTGTATTATGGATTAATGGTGTTATATTTTGTCTTGATAATTGCAAATTCATTTATAAAATCATCTGTTATCAGTGCGTTTACATGGGTTGTTTTAATTGTATTGATTTTCAGAGTATATTCTAGAAATATTTATAAAAGGAGGTTAGAAAACGCAAGGTTTTTAAAATTTTGGACTCCTGTTAAAGCAAAATTTTCTTTGTCATTTCGTAAAATACGAGAAATAAAAACTCATCGCTATAGAACTTGTTTTAATTGCAAAACAGTAATCCGTTTACCTAGAAAAAAGGGCAAGCATATGGTAAAATGTCCTAGATGCAATAATAGATTTGAAGTTCATATAATATTTTAAAGGTGCTGTAAGTTCTATAGGGGTAGGTCGTGGAATGACTGTTAGAAAGGCTTCTTACATAAAAGATGTTGCTGAAAGTGTTTATTCAGGAAATTTAAATATTAATGAATTAAATAATTTATCAGACGAAGAAGTTATTAAAAGGCTATCATCTATAAATGGCATAGGAGTATGGACTGCTGAAATGCTTATGATATTTTCCATGGAAAGACCTGATGTTGTAAGCTGAGGTGACTTGGCAATCAGAAGGGGAATGTGCAATTTATATCATCACAAGGAGCTTACAAAGACACAATTTGAGCGTTATAAAAAAAGATATTCGCCCTATGGCTCAGTAGCCTCATTATATTTATGGGCGTTGTCTGTTGAAGATTTGAAATAATATGAAATATTTGAACTTAAAACAGAATTTACAAATGTTTAATTGAGTAAGATAATAAATTATCAGTTTTAAACTAAATTCTAAAAACGCTGTTATTATTTTTTCGTTTATAGCAAAAAAATTCATTGACAGTTATTGGTGAATAGTATATAATAGCAGAACAAATGTTCGTAATATAATTGACAGATATCTTTCTTGATAATGAAATTTTAAGAGGTGAAGAAATGAATTTAGTCAGTTTATTTTCAGGTGCTGGAGGGTTAGAGAAGATATTAAAAACTTAGACAAACAGTTTATTGCTATGAACATAAGCCCTGGAGGATGTGCAGATTTGCTGGCTGTTACTTACATGCTATACTTTCTTGAAAACCAAATAAAAATGTCATCCTAAGTTAATCAAGGATGACATTTTATTATATATTAATCTATTAACGTTCCGTCAGTTGCAACAACCCTAAATCCCCAAGGAATCATCTTTCCTGAAGCAATAATTGCGTTTTTAACTGCATTTACAATTCCTGAACAGCATGGAACTTCCATTCTTAATACGGTAATGCTTTTTACATCATTGTTTTTTAGTATAGCTGTAAGTTTTTCTGAATAATCCACATCATCCAGCTTAGGACAACCAATAAGAGTGATTTTACCCTTCATGAAATCCTGATGAATATTAGCATATGCAAAAGCTGTACAATCTGCTGCCACAAGAATATCTGCACCTTCAAAATAAGGAGCCATAGGAGAAACCAGTTTTATCTGTACAGGCCATTGTCTTAGTTGGCTTGACAATTCAATCTTTTCTACCTTTGCGATAGGCCCCTTGTGAGCTATTACCTTTGCTTGATGACCCGGACATCCGCATGGTAGAGGTTCTTCCTGCTTTTGTTTTCTTTCCTTCATTTTCTTTTCAACTAATTCCTTGTCAAATTCATCTGCTTCTCTTTCAATTATTTCAATTGCGTCAACCGGACATTGAGGCAAGCAGTCCCCAAGACCGTCACAATATACATCTGATAAAAGTACTGCCTTGCCGTTTATAAGCTCCAGTGCGCCTTCATGGCATGCATTAACGCACAATCCGCAGCCATTGCACTTTTCTTCGTGTATTTTTACTATTTTCCTTTTCATATATTACCTCGTCTCAAATTATACTTTACTTATTTATAATATTATAATAAAATGAAAAAGTAAAGTATGTAACATTTGTTACTATGAAGGAGATTATATGGACGAAATTATTAAAGTGATTAAAAATAATCAATTGTTTGATAATATAAATGAAGAGGAAATAAAACATATACTTAAATGCGGTAATACATTAGTTGCTGAATATAAGGATAATCAGACCGTATTTCAAAAAGATGATACCATTAAAAAGATGGGCATAGTATTAGAAGGTCAGTTTAATATTGTGTCTCAGAAATATAATGGCACTAGAGTAATAGTTACAGCATTGGAGCAAAATGACCTTTTTGGCGAAGCACTGGCATTTTCTTCTATCAAGGAATCACCCTATGACTTGGTGAGCTCAGGAAATAGCAAGGCCTTAATTATTCCTTACAACATATTTTTCAACATGTGCCAGGAGTTATGCAGCTTCCACAATACCTTAATCAGCAACATGCTGACAATTATGTCGGATAAGATTGTTATGCTTAACAATAAAATGAACATTTTGAATGCCGAAACTTTAAAGGGCAGAATTGCGGTCTACTTATTGGCGCTTCATAAAAAGACCAATTCCATCATATTTGACATGCCTATGAAAAGACAGGAGCTGGCGGATTTCTTAAATGTAAAAAGACCATCCCTGTCAAGAGAACTTTCAAACATGCAGCATGATAAAATCATAGATGTATACCGTTCAACTGTAAAAATAATAGATTTAGAAAGGCTGAAGGAGCTGGCAGATTAAATATAGTTTATTTTTAATCATTGAAGGAATGTACATTTTGTGATAAAATACAATGAAAATATAATATTCTAACTGACAATAACCTGAGACAAATCAAACCTTGTTGCAAGTACAATATGGTATAAGGAGAGCGTCCATGATAAATTTTATACATACATCAGATATACATTTAGGTAAGAAATTTGATATTGAAAATTTCAGTTTAAAAGAACGGGAAAAAAGAAGACAGGAAATTTGGGATACTTTTGATGAAATAATTAAAATGGCTAAAAATGAAAAAACTAAGTATTTGTTTTTTGCCGGTGATTTAACCGACGGAGAATATATTAATTTTAAAAGCCTTAAAAATGTTTCATCGAAATTTAAGTCAATTTCTGATACAAGAGTAATAATATCATGTGGAAGCAGCGACCCATACAATATAAACAGCATGTATGAATATATCGAATGGCCTCAGAATGTATATATCATAAAAAATACCGAAGCAGTTGAAAAATTGAACTTCCCTGATGACAATCTATGTATTAGTTCCATGAGCTGGGACAATCATCAATTTAATCAAAAAACTCAGGCAATTTATGATATCTCTGTTGATGAAAGCAAAGTCAATGTTCTTTTGCTGTACTGCGATACAAATCCTGAATCAAACAAGCTTTATGTCAATTTAGATATAATAAAAAATAAATTTGATTATTGTGCATTAGGAGGCAGACACAACTTTGAGTGCCCAATAAGTAATGCTGCGTATTCAGGAAGCCCTGAGCCTTTGTCCTTTGAAGAAATAGGGGAGCATGGAGTAGTTAAGGGCGAACTTAGAAAAAAAAATACAGTGTATGCATTCCAGACAATGGCAAAAAGAAAATTTGTAACACGCCATATTAATTTGGACATAAGCTACAGCTTCAACAAAATACTTGATTTAATAAAATTTTCAGGCGATACCTTTTCAAATGTCAAGGATTATGTAAAGATTAATCTTATAGGCACAATCAACACAGACATATCTATGGATGAAGTTGAAAATGAAGCAAAGCAGTTTTTTTATTATATTGAATTTGAAGAAAATTACAATTATAAGAATTTAGAAGAAAAGGTGTACGACCACAATGAATATAATATAATTGAGAGCTACAAGCTGCAATTTAACAATCAACAGGATAAGCTTGAGCAGCAAGCCTTTAAGCTTGGTCTTGAGGTTCTCAGGAAAGAAAAGGTGGTAAAATAATATGTATATAAATAAATTACATTTGAGAGCCTTTGGTAAGTTTTTGTATAAAAGATTATATCTTGAAAATAAATTCAATATAATATATGGAGAAAATGAAGCAGGCAAAAGCACGGTACATAATTTTATAGAAGCTATTTTTTACGGCTTTGACCAAGACGAAGAGGGCATTGTAAGGTGTAACAAATTCAAACCCTGGGACAGCAATTTATACAAGGGCTCCATTAACTTGAAGGATGTATCTGGTGAAAAATATAATATTTCAAAGGATTTTTTACTGGGTACAACACAAGTATTCAAAAAGCAGGATGAAGAATCCGGCATAGATGAAATAGATATTGAATGCCCCGGCGAGTATTTTTTTAACATGAATAAAATTTCCTTCAGCAATACTGTAAGCGTGAGACAGCTTGGAAACAAAACAGAAAAGGAGCTGGTTGAAGAGCTTAAAAATAAAATTATAAACTTAAGCATGACTAGGGAGGAAACTATCTCCATAGACAGAATTCTACAGAGATTAAACAGTATCAAGGATGAAGCTGGCGATGAAAATAACTATAAGACGCTTCTTGGGCAATATTCGCTGCGTTTAGCAGAGCTTAAAAGCTCAAGAGAAAACTCCATCATTGCTAAAAGACAGGTAATGTTTCTTGCCATGGAAATGAAGAAAATAAAAAGCAAAATTCAAGAGTTAAATTTTCGCATAGGTGAACTTAACAAGGAGCTTCTAGAGCATGAGTCTTCATTGGATAAGGACAAATATTTAAGGGCAGAACCAATTAAAATAGAAATAGACGAAATCAATGAAATGCTAAAAAATTATAATAAAGAAAGTTTAAAGAATTATTCAGACAGCGACTACAAGGAAGCGTTGAATATAGAAGGTGCCTTGAATTCCATGTACAGCCAAAGACGAAATCTTGATAAACTCAAAGAAGAAAAGGAAGAAGAGCTGGAAAATTTAAAATCTGATATCTCTAATAAAATCACAGAGCAATTTAATATTGACAGGTTAAATATGGAGTACCGCAAGTATAAAAACAATATTGAAAAGTTAAAGGATCTTCAGCAAAAGATAAATACAGGAAAGGAAAGTATAAGCAATATAAATATAGAAGATATAAACAACTTTTTTGAAAGCTACCGAAAAATCGAAGATATAAACAGAAAAATTGAAATAACTAATGTATTTCTAGAAAGCCAAGATTATGAGGCTATGAAAAAATACAGATCCTCCTGCATCAGCTCTGTGACTGGTTTACTTTTTTTGGCTGCTGCATTGACTTTAGGAGTATGGTGGGCAAGCTTTAGGTACAAGGATTTAATTAAAAGCTTCATTGATCAATATTATGTTGTTCCAGAGTCTGTAAATATTTTAGCAGGAGCAGTAACTGCATTAATGGTATTGCTCTTTGTTTTCATGGTAAAACCACTGTTAAACAAAATTAAAAGCTCTAAAAATGAAATAGACAGCATGGAGTGCGAGTATGCAGATCACACAATTTCATTGAACATGCTTAATGAGGAAAAACATGAAATCATAGAATACATAGACTGTGAAAGCTTCGACAACCTTGTTGAAAAATTTAATAAACAAAATACAGAAAAAAGCTTGTATGAAGAAAAAAACAAACTAATTAATTATGATATAGAAGCTATGAACACACTAGAACAGGATAATTCAGAAATAAAAAATAGCTTGATGAAAAGCCTTGCTGCTTTGGGAATGCAGGGAATTAATACAGAGAACATCCAGGTGATAAATGAAGCATATTCAAGAAAGGATTTGATAAGGGAAGAAATTTCAAGTCTTAATGACAACATAGGGCAACTTGCTCAAAACATTGTTAAGCTTGATAAGGAAATTTCCTTTGAAGAAAGAAGACTTTCTATGATTTTAAGCAGCAACAACATGGATGATTTGGACAGCTTCAAAAAAGCAACGCAGTATAATGAAAAATATACAGAGCTTATTAATAACAAAAATTACAAGGAAGGCATTTTGAATAAAATTTTAGGTGATGAAAGCTTTGAAGATTTAAATAATAAGACAAAAGCTATAAATCATTATGAAGTTAAAAAAATTGACAAGCAGGAGCACCAGCTGAATATATTCAAGCTAAGCGATGAAAAGTCAAGATTAGGGGATAATATAAGCAATATTTTAAAGGAAATTGATGAAATAGAACAAAGCACCAGAAGCCTAGCTGAAATTGAGGAAGAAATAGACTTTTATGATAATAAAATCAACACATTTAAAAGAAAAGTCAAGGTTGCTCAAATCGCTGCAGACAAAATAATCAAAATATCAGATTCTATTAAAGGAGATTTCATGCCGCTGTTGCGTAAATCAATAAGCGATAATTTTGCTTATTTGACAAACGGAAAGTACAGTGAGGTCGTTATAGATGAAGATATGAATATTGCAGTGGTTGAATCGGATAATAAACAAAGAAACATTGAGCTTGAAAGCTTAAGCGGAGGAACCTTAGACCAGCTTTATTTGTCTCTCAGAGTAGGACTGGGCAACATATTAAGCTGCAATCAAAACGTACCATTAATCTTTGATGACAGCTTTGTTCAGTATGATTCAAAAAGACTTAAAAATTCAGTTGAAATGCTGGCAAGAGAAAGCGAAAGAAGACAAGTTATTCTCTTTACGTGTCAGGAGCGTGAAGTAGAGCTTGCAAAGCAAATGAACATTAAATTTAACTATATAAAACTTTAAGGACTGTAAGATGAAAATTTTTGCCATAGCCGATTTGCATTTTGACAGCAAAAAAGAAAAACCAATGAATATATTCGGTGACAATTGGATTAACCATGAAGAAAAAATAATGTCTAACTGGAAAAAACAAGTGCATGATGATGATCTTGTTTTAATTCCGGGGGATATTTCATGGGCTGCAAAGCTAGGTGAAGCAACAGATGATTTGCAGAAAATTGATGAGCTTCCTGGAACAAAAATCATAGGCAAGGGAAACCATGATTATTGGTGGTCTACATCAAACAAGCTAGACAATCTTGGATTTAAAAGTATCAAGTTTTTAAAAAATAACAGCTATGAATATGACGGTGTTGTTGTTTTCGGCACAAGAGGATGGGACACCATGGAGGAGCATTCAGAGGAAGCATCAAATGAGAAAATATATTTAAGAGAAATGAATAGGCTTAAAATTTCCCTTGAATCTGCCAAGAAAAGCAAGAATGTGAAAATAGCCATGCTTCATTATCCTCCCTTTGATTCGTCTGGTCTTCCAAATGAATTTTTTGAAATTTTGAAAGAATATAAGGTGGATGTGTGTATTTACGGTCATCTTCACGGTGAAGAAGGTCACAAGAACGTAAAAGAAGGAATGATTGATCAAATATCAGTCCATTGTGTTTCAAGCGATTACATGGATTTTAAGCTAAAAAGAATTTTTTAATAGATACTGCAGATACTACAGTATCTGTTTTTTTGTGACAAAATTTCATAAATATCATCATAAAAAACTGTTTATGAATTGTGTACAAACAATATATTTGGCTCTTGACATAGAAACAATTATGCAGTATGATTTATTTATAAGAAACGTTTGTTGTTAAATAAATGAAGGAAAGGTGAGAATAATGGCAAAAATGGATGCTCTTGTTAAGAAGTTCAGAGAACCAGGATTATGGCTTGAACATGTGGAGATGCCAGTTCCTGAAGAAGGAGAGGTTCTTGTAAAGATACATAAAACCTCAATATGTGGTACAGATGTTCACATATACGTTTGGAATAAGTGGTCCCAGGATACAATTCCTGTTCCAATGACCATCGGCCATGAATTTGTTGGTGAAATAGTTGAATTAGGAAAAGGCGTAAATGATTTGCATGTTGGAGACATAGTTTCAGGTGAAGGTCATATTGTTTGCGGAAAATGTAGAAATTGTTTAGCTGGAAGAAGACACCTGTGCAAGGATACCAAGGGAGTGGGCGTAAACAGAACGGGTATATTTTCTGAGTATGTATCATTGCCTGCAAGTAATATTTGGCTTTGCGACAAATCATTGCCAGAGGAACTATACAGCATATTCGATCCGTTTGGTAACGCAGCTCACACTGCTTTATCCTTTGATGTTCTTGGAGAAGATGTACTCATAACAGGAGCAGGACCAATTGGTATCATGGCAGCAGCCATTGCTAAATTTGCAGGAGCAAGATTTATTGTTATAACTGATGTAAATGACAACAGATTAGAGCTTGCAAAAAAAATGGGAAATTTCAGAACAGTCAACACCAAAAATGAAAATTTGGATGATGTTATGAAGGAGCTGGGCATGAAGGAAGGCTTTGATGTAGGAATGGAAATGTCAGGCAATGAAGCAGCACTTAAACAAATGGTTAATCTCATGGCACATGGAGGAAAAATTGCAATGCTCGGCCTTCAGGAAACAAGCGCAGGTATTGATTGGAACAAGGTTGTTTTTAACGGCCTTCAAATTAAGGGAATTTACGGCAGAGAAATGTTTGAAACTTGGTATAAGATGCAGGCAATGATTAAAGCAGGGCTTGACATTTCGCCGATTATAACACACAGATATCATTATACTGAATTTGAAAAGGGCTTCGAAGCAATGATAAGCGGAAAATCCGGAAAGGTTATTCTGGACTGGACTGAGAAAAAATAAATTTTTTGCATTCTGAAGTGCAGCTGAAGAATCTTTTATTTGTAATAAGGAATCCTTCACTTACATTTAGAATGACACATAAAAAAGGAGAAAATTTATGTATACAGAAAATAAAAAATATTATTCCGATATTTTAAAGGACATACAGGACAGCGGGCTTTGGAAAAACGAAAGAATAATTACAACACCTCAAAAAAGCAGAATTAACACAACAATGGTTAATGGCGTATTGAACATGTGCGCCAACAACTATTTAGGTCTTGCTGACAACAAGGAGGTTATAGAAGCAGCCAAAAAAGCCTATGATTCATGGGGATATGGTCTTTCTTCAGTTCGTTTTATTTGCGGAACTCAGTCAATCCACAAACAGCTTGAAGAAAAACTAAGCGAATTTTTAGGAACTGATGACACAATACTATATTCTTCTTGTTTTGATGCTAACGGAGGATTATTTGAGACAATTACCACTGAAAATGATGCAATAATAAGTGATGAACTTAACCATGCCAGCATAATTGATGGGGTAAGACTTGCTAAGGCTAAAAAGTACAGATATAAAAACAATGATATGGCATCATTAGAGGAACAGCTTATTCAAGCAGATAAAGATGGCGCAAAGGTAAAATTAATTGCCACCGATGGCGTATTTTCTATGGATGGAATAATAGCAGACTTAAAGGGTATTTGTGACATTGCAGACAAGTACAATGCTTTGGTAATGGTTGATGACAGCCATGCAGTTGGCTTTGTAGGTAAGACAGGAAGAGGTACGCATGAATACAGAGATGTAATGGGAAGAGTAGATATTATTACTGGAACTCTGGGCAAGGCCTTAGGTGGTGCAAGTGGCGGATATACCAGCGGAAGAAAAGAAATTATAGATCTTTTAAGACAGCGTTCAAGACCTTATTTATTTTCTAACACATTGGCACCTGCAATTGCAGGAGCTTCTCTCAAGGTTTTAGAAATGCTTATGGAAAGTACAAAATACAGAGACATCTTGGATGAAAATACAAAGTATTTCAGACAGGAAATCAAAAAAATCGGGCTTTCAATTATTGAAAGCAATCATCCGATTGTTCCTATAATGCTTGGTGATGCTGTTTTATCGCAAAAAATGGCAGAAAGGCTTTTGGAAAAGGGAGTTTATGCTGTAGGCTTCTATTTTCCGGTTGTTCCAAAAGGAAAAGCAAGAATAAGGACACAAATATCTGCAGCACACACAAAAGAAGATTTGGATTTTGCTCTCAATGCATTTAAGGAAGTCAAGGAAGAGCTTGGATTGTAATTGATTGTAATTACCTGGGAAATAATTTGACGAAAACAGAAAAGCAACAAATGAAGTAAATAAATAACAAGATTCACAATTCAAACATTATTGTAAAAAAATAAGATAAAACTGCCTCTTTTTTATAAGAAGCAGTTTTTTAATATTTATATTTTATAGCTTGAAAAATAAAAAATTAAAGGTTATACTTATTATATATTATAATTATAAATTAAGGAGGATGAAAAATGCAAAAAAAGGATATCAAATGGTCTGAACTTGGTTTTAGTTACATAAAAACTGACTTAAGATACATATCATACTGGAAAGACGGAAAATGGGATGACGGTAAGTTAGTAGAAGATAATATGTTATCAATAAATGAAGGTTCTACATGCCTGCATTACGGTCAAGAATGTTTTGAAGGTTTGAAGGCTTATGGAACTAAGGATGGCGGAATTCAACTATTTAGACCTGATGAAAATGCAAAACGTATGCAAACAAGCTGCGAAAGAGTAATGATGCCAAAAGTACCGGTAGAAAAATTTATTGATGCTTGTATGCAGGTTGTTAAGGCTAATGAAGCTTGGGTACCTCCATATGGTTCAGGAGCAACATTATATTTAAGACCTTTTGTAATTGGAGTAGGTGACAACATAGGCGTAAGGCCAGCACCTGAATATATTTTTGCAGTATTCTGTATGCCAGTAGGTCCTTATTTCAAAGGCGGAATGAATCCGGTTAACTTTACTACTACAGATGAAGACAGAGCAGCACCACATGGAACAGGTAAAATCAAGGTTGGCGGAAACTATGCAGCAAGCTTGCATTCACATCATGAAGCTGTACAAAGAGGATATGCAGATTGTATTTATCTTGACCCTGCAACACATACAAAAATAGATGAAGTAGGAGCTGCAAACTTCTTTGGTATCACTAAGGATGATAAATTCATAACTCCAAAATCATCATCAATTCTTCCAAGTATTACAAGAATTTCATTGATGCAGGTTGCTGAGAAGTATTTAGGATTGGAAGCTATTGAAACAGAAGTTTACATAGATAAACTAGATATATTCAAAGAAGCAGGAGCATGCGGAACAGCAGCAGTTATTACTCCTATCGGCGGAATTGAATATAAAGGAAATCTTCATGTATTCCACAGTGAAACAGAAGTTGGTCCTGTAACAAAGAAATTATATGATACATTGTACGGAATCCAAATGGGAGATATTGAAGCTCCTGAAGGATGGATTTACAAGGTTATATAAAGTTAGTAATACTGGCACAACATTTGAAATTATGTTGTGCCTTATTTATTAATAAAAATAATATTTATAGATTCAATAACCCCCATGAAAAAAATTAGGTGGAACCCGCCGTCTATAGAGGCGGGGGGGGGGGCATTTAATTTAGTTATACTAGGTGATAAAATATTATTGAATTTTTTTGTTTTTTGGTTATAATATATATATTAACTTAAAAATAAATTTGCCAGAAAATATAAACTTTTTACTTAAATTGGCATTAATATAGGTGGGGAAATGGATAATAAGGAAATATTAGTAACAGAAGAAGGCTACAAAGAGCTTCTAGATGAGCTTGAATACAGAAAAACAAAGTTAAGATATGAAATATCTGAAAGAATAAAGGGAGCTATGAAAGAAGGCGACCTAAGCGAAAATGCTGAATATCATGAATCAAAAGAAGAACAAAATAAGAATGAATCCAGAATAATAGTTCTTGAATATACAATCAAACAAGCAAGGGTTGTAAAGCATAACGAAAAAACTAAGGATATAGTGCAAATCGGAAGCAAGGTACAACTAAGAGACGTTGAATTTGATGAGATTCTTGATTACAATATTGTGGGAGCAACTGAGGCTGACCCTGTTGCTGGAAAAATTTCCAACTTATCTCCTCTTGGAGTAGAACTTTTGGGTAAGAAAAAGGGTGCTAAAATAAAAGTTTCTTCCCCTGGCGGCATTGTGGAATATGAAATTCTTGAAGTAAATTAGGTAAAGATTAAGCTTTGTGATGTATAATTACAAAGCTTTTAATTTGGAAACAAATACTTGAAGAATTTATTGAATAATTGTATAATAGCATGAGTTTGCATTTATGTTAAATTCATTCATATATGCAACAGTTGTCTAGTGTTTCATGAAAAAGGACTCATGAAACACAAGACAACTGTATAAGAAAAGGGGACATAATGAGCGATATAATAAAAAATGAGGTTAAAAAAACCAGTATCGGTGGTCAGGCACTTATTGAAGGCATCATGATGAAGGGTCCTGACAAGATAGCAACTGCAGTAAGAAAGCCGGATGGTGAAATTGAGGTAAAGGAAAGTGAAATCAAACAGCTTTTTAAACATAAATTTTTTAAACTTCCAATAATAAGAGGAAGCTTTGTGTTGATTGATTCTCTGGTAAATGGAGTAAAGGAACTCATGTATTCTGCTGAATTTTACGGAGAGGATTATGAAGAGGATGCTCTTGATAAATTCCTTAAAAAGGTTTTTAAAGATAAGGCAGATACGGCAATAATCTATGCATCCGTCATTATAGCATTGATTTTTTCTGTGGGTATATTCATATTAGGACCAACCATATTGACCAATGTTTTAAAAAGTATTGTAACAAACACATTGTTGTTGAATTTAATAGAAGGTGTCATAAGAGTATTGTTGTTTGTAGGATATGTGTATCTTGTTTCTAAGCTCAATGACATAAAAAGAGTTTTTATGTATCACGGTGCTGAGCATAAAACAATTTTTTGTTATGAGCATGGAGAAAAGCTGACAGTTGAAAATGTCAGAAAATATAAAACCCTCCATCCAAGATGCGGAACCAGTTTCATGATTAATGTTATGTTAATCAGCATATTGGTATTTTCGTTTTTCGGATGGCCGAATCCCGTTATGAGACTTGTAATAAGGCTTGCAATGCTCCCTGTTATAGCAGGATTATCCTATGAACTTAACAGGTATGTGGGAAGATGTTCAAGTGAAAATATATTTACTAAAATCATTACTTGGCCTGGATTTCAAATACAAAAAATAACTACTAAAGAACCAGATGATTCAATGATAGAAGTGGCAATAGCCGCTATGGAAAGAGTTATTCCTCAAAATGGAGAAGATGATAAATGGTAACAATTGAAAAATTGTTGAAGGATGGAATAGAAATCATTAAGCAAAGAGAGTTTAACAATCCCTTACTTGATGTGCAGCTAATTTTATCTCATTTGCTTAAGAAAGATAAGATTTATTTGCATGTGCACAGAAAGCAAGAAGTAGATGATGTTATAGCACAGATGTTTTATGAGATGGCTGAAAAAAGAAATGGAGGCTATCCCTTGCAGTATATGACCAATTCACAAGAATTCATGGGGCTTGAGTTTTTTGTTCAGGAAGGTGTGCTTGTTCCAAGACCTGATACTGAAACATTAGTTGAAAAAGTAATTAATATAGTAAATAACAGTGCATTTAAAGATAAAACAATTAATATACTTGATATTGGTACAGGAAGTGGAGCAATTGCAGTAAGTCTTGGATATTATTTGAAAAATTCAAATGTAACTGCAATGGATATAAGTGACGTAGCAATTGAAACTGCTAATATAAACATAAAAAAATATGAATTAACAAATACAAGAACATTAAAAGGCGATATTTTCAATCATGATTTTAAAAATCAAAAATATGATATAGTTGTTTCAAATCCGCCATATATTGAAAGAGAAGTTATTAGTACGCTGCCTACAGAGGTTTCGGTATATGAGCCAAAAATAGCGTTAGATGGCGGTACTGATGGTCTTGATTACTACAGGCATATAGTCAAGGTTTTTGAAAAAATACATGAAGAAAGTGCTATACTTACTGTTGAAATAGGATACGACCAAAAGGGTACAGTTATGGAATTATTTAATAATGCAAATATTTTTAATAAAGTAGAATGTGAAAAGGACTTAGGAGGCAATGACCGAGTAATTATTGGTTTCTTGTAGCGGTTCATATGAAATTCCGCAGTTTCGCACACAAATTTATTGTTCGTTATAACTCACATAAATTTGGTGCTCAGTGCGAATGACCTACCGCTATTTTCAGAAAAAAGACTCTGAAAAATAGGGTTAGGGCATCTTTCACCTGCGGTTCAGAATGACAGCCGTGGGCTTATTCATACAGGTACAATATTAATAGTAATTTAAAATAGGATGGTATAAAATGTTAGATAAATTAGAAGCTTTAAAGGATAAATATATAGAGCTAAGCGAAAAAATTTCAGATCCTGAAACTCTCAGTGATTCGCAAAAGCTCCAAAAATTAATGAAGGAACAAGCTCAGCTTGAACCTATAGTGTCAAAATATGATGAATACATGGAAGTTTTTACACAGCTTAAGGATTCAAAGGAAATGCTTAATGATAAATTAGATGATGACTTCAGAGAAATGGTAAAGGAAGAGGTTAAGGAGCTCTCTGCAAGAGAAGAGGAGCTTATGCAGGAAATAAAAATACTTCTTTTACCTAAGGACCCAAATGACGACAGGGATGTTATAGTTGAAATCAGAGCAGGTGTTGGCGGGGATGAAGCAGGATTATTTGCAGGTGACCTTTTAAGAATGTATCTGAGATATGCTGAAAGACAGGGCTGGAAAACAGAATTCATATCTGTGAATGATCAGGGTATAGGAGGCTACAAGGAAGTAATATTTTCCATAAAAGGAAAGGGAGCTTATTCAAAGCTTAAGTACGAAAGCGGTGTTCACAGAGTTCAGCGTGTTCCTGATACTGAATCAAGCGGACGTATTCACACTTCATCAGCAACCGTAGCAGTGTTGCCGGAGGTTGATGACATAGATATTGAAATTAATCCAAACGATGTAAGAGTTGATGTATTCCGTTCATCAGGTAATGGCGGACAGTGTGTTAATACAACAGACTCAGCAGTAAGACTTACACATATACCAACAGGAATAGTAATTTCATGTCAGGATGAAAAAAGTCAGCTTAAGAATAAAGATAAAGCATTTAAAGTATTGAAGGCAAGACTATATGATTTGTACAGCCAGGAGCAAAATGCAGAGCTAGCCGAAACCAGAAAAAGTCAGGTTGGTTCAGGAGACAGAAGCGAAAGAATAAGGACATACAATTTCCCACAAGGCAGAGTGACAGACCACAGAATAGGGATGACTCTTTATAAGCTGGATTCTTTCATAGACGGAGATATAACAGAAATGCTGGAAGCTCTATTAACCTCAGACCAAGCTGAAAAACTTAAGGAAGTAGCAGAGTAATATGAGAATAGATAAATATTTAAAAAATGCCCGAATCATTAAAAGAAGAACCGTTGCCAAGGAAGCATGTGACCAGGGCAGGGTTCTTGTTAATGGAAAGGCAGCTAAGCCAGGCACAGAAGTAAATACAGGTGACGAAATAGAAATAATATTCGGTACAAAACCAATGAAAATAAAGGTCGAACAGGTTCTTGAGCATGTGATGAAGGATGATTACAAGGAAATGTACAGCATAATTAATGATTAAAGAATCAAAGAATGGGTATATATAAAATGTTGAGTTCTGGTAAAATTTTATTTTAATGGTTGAATTATGTTTTTTGTTATATTATATAACATGATTATTATCAAAAAGTAACTTTATGTCATTCTGAACGCAGTGAAGAATCTCCGAAGCATTTAAATTATGAGATTCTTCGCTAACGCTCAGAATGACAAACAATTAAATTTTCACTTAATGGGTTTTAGTATAACATGTATTACTATTAAACCGAAAAATAAGCATTACCAGCATGTTATAAAATATCCGCAATAAGGATAAATATATTAGAGAGGTGTATATATGGAATTAAAAGGAAGCAAGACTGAACAAAATTTAATGACTGCATTTGCAGGCGAGTCACAAGCACATGTAAAGTATACTTATTATTCAAGCAAAGCTAAAAAAGACGGTTATGTGCAAATAGGCAAATATTTCGAAGAAACTGCAAGAAATGAAAGAGAACACGCAAAAATCTGGTTCAAACTTTTGCATGACGGAATTGGTGAAACTCCATTAAATTTAGAAGATGCAGCAGCAGGTGAACATTATGAGTGGACTGATATGTATGCTACATTTGCAAAAGAAGCAAAGGAAGAAGGCTTCAACAATATAGCTTATTTATTTGAAGGCGTTGGCAAAATTGAAAAAGGTCATGAAGAAAGATATTTAGCATTGTTGGACAATGTTAAAACAGGTAAGGTATTCAAGAGAGAAGGAGAGCAAGTTTGGATTTGCGATAACTGCGGTCATGTTCATTTTGGCTCAGAAGCACCAAAATTGTGTCCTGTTTGTGCTCATCCTCAAGCTCACTTTGAATTATATACTAAGGCATATTAAATATTAATAATTGCTATAAATTTTAAGAGTTGTCAGTTTACTGGCAACTTTTTGTATGCCCTAACCCCATTTTTCAAAGTGTTTTTTCTGAGCGTTTCAAATAATTCTTGAAGTATGGCATTTATATGATATAATAAACAAAATAATGAATAAATAGTTAATGGATTCAATTAGAAAGGAAAAAATTATGGCGAACTTGTGGAGTGGAAGATTTGAAAAGGGCATGGAATCAATTGTTGAGGAATTTAATGCATCAATTTTTTTTGACAAAAGATTGTATGATTGTGACATCGAAGGCAGCATAGCCCATGTAACCATGCTTAGCGAACAAGGAATAGTTTCTTTTGAAGAAAAAGATAAAATAGTTCAAGAGTTAAAAAATATAAAAACAGAAATAGAAAATGGGGAAATAAAGTTCAATGTCCATGATGAAGATATTCACATGGCTGTTGAAGGCATATTGATAAAAAGGCTTGGAGATACCGGTAAAAGGCTTCATACTGCCAGAAGCAGAAATGACCAGGTTGCTGTGGACACCAGGCTTTATGTTAAAAAAGAAATTAAGGAAACAGTTGAAAATTTAAAATTTTTGGAAGCTGTGCTATTAGACAAGGCAGAGAAATACTATGACAAAATTATGGTGGGATTTACACACATGCAGCATGCGCAGCCTGTTACAGTTGGATTTCATTTAATGGCATATTTCCAGATGTTTAAAAGAGACTTGGAAAGATTCTTGGATTCCTATGAAAGAACAGATTATAATCCTCTGGGTTCCTGTGCACTTGCAGGAACAACCATTCCAATTAACAGACACAGGACAGCTGAGCTTTTAGGCTTTAAGAATGTTACTGAAAATGCCATGGATTCAGTAAGTGACAGAGATTATATCCTGGAATTTATGAGCGCTGCATCCATTTGTATGATGCACATAAGCAGACTTGCAGAGGAATTTGTTTATTGGAATTCACAGGAATTTTCATATATTTCAATTGATGACAGCTTTTGTACCGGCTCAAGCATAATGCCTCAAAAGAAAAATCCAGACATGGCAGAGCTTTTAAGAGGCAAGACAGGGAGAATTTACGGAAACTTAGTACAGCTGTTGACTGTTATGAAGGGAACTCCTCTTGCATACAACAAGGATTTTCAGGAGGATAAGGAAGGCTTGTTCGACACGGTGGATACTCTCAAGAAAAGCCTGCTGATAATGGCTAAAATGATAGAGAAAACCGAATTCAACATGGAAAACATTCAAAATCAGCTAAACAAGGGATTCTTAAACGCAACAGATGTGGCTGAGTATTTTGTTAAAAACAATATTCCATTTAGAGAAGCTCATGAAATGGTGGGGAAAATGGTAAAATATTGTGAGAACAACAGTGAGGATTTTTGTGACTTGACTGAGGAAGAATTAAAAATCATCGATGAAAGATTGAGTTTAAGCCTTTTGCCTGATTTAAGCATGGAAGGCTGTGTAAACGGAAGAGTGTCCTATGGGGGAACTGCTCCCTCTGAAGTCCAAAGACAAATAAATGAAGGAAAAAGCTGGCTTGACTCCTTGAAGTGATTGCAAGAAATGCTCCCTTATTAAAGAGAGCATTTTTTATTATTAATAATTGCCAATTATAGTTCTGAATTATTTTTCTGTGTGGTCAAATTCATATTTTATTTTTTGGTACAATTCCTGATTTTGAATAACCTCAGCAGCAGTAAGCACCAATGCAGCTATTGTATTTTTCATTTGTGTTTTGGCATAGTCTGTTAAGGTGCAACTTGCCATTTCTCTTGTATGAGCAACAATATTTTTATCGTTTGTTATGTCAAAATACGGATGAATAGCAGGGCATACTTGACTAACCTGACCCGCATCTATGGAACCTGAACCTCCAAGATGTTCATTCATTTCAATTCCTGCTACCTCATAGATTTTTTCATTAAATACATTTGACAATGCTTGATTGGTAACCATATTGTCATAGTTAAATTCATATTTTGTTATTTTTAATTCGCAGCCAGTTGCAAGTGCAGCTCCACGTGCACAGTTTTTAACCTTTTCTAAGAGCTCAAGGTTGTATGTTTTTGAAGTTGAACGAACATAAAATTGACTCAAAGAATAATCAGGAACTACATTGGCAGCTTTACCGCCATCCAGAATTACGCCATGAACTCGTGAATCGCTTCTCATATGTTCTCTCAATGCATTAATAGAGTTGAATGTTTGAATAGCTGCATCAAGGGCATTAACTCCTTTTTCAGGTGCTGCAGCGGCATGAGCAGTCTTGCCGAAAAATTCAAACTGTACAGGTTCTAGTGCAAGAGATGTTCCGCTTTTTACATAGTCATTTCCTGGATGTGCCATCATTGCGATATCAACGTTGTCAAATTCATGATTTTCAACATATGTAACCTTGGCTCCGCTTGTTTCTTCAGCAGGGGTTCCGAAAACTATTACTGTACCGCCTATTTCATCGATTATTTGTTTTAATACTATTCCTGCGCCAGTGCTGACTGTTCCTAACAGATTGTGACCACAACCGTGACCAATGCCTGGCAATGCGTCATATTCAGACATGTAAGCAACTGTTAATCCAGGTTTGTTGCTTATATACTCTGCCTTAAAGCCTGTTTCAACTCCTGAAAAGTTTGTTTGTACATTAAAACCATATTTTTGAAGAATTTCAGTATGAAGTTTGCATGCTTGATATTCTTCATATCCAAGCTCAGGCTTGTTGTAAATTTCCAAGCTTAATTCATTTAGCTCAGGAGTTAGCTCATTAATTATTTTTAAAACTTTATCTTTCATATATCCTCCAAAAATTATAACTTAAATTAAATGTCCCCCGCCTCTATAGGCGGCGGGTACCACTTAATTTTTTCAGTGGGAGTTCACTCTCCAACTGAAACCGTTGAATGGCGGGCAAAGCCCTTATTAAATACTTAAATAAAATACCATCATATAATAATATTTATACAATATTATTATACTATCATTATTGATAAACGATGTCAATTATTTTGAAAGCATGAATTAATTTAATTAATTAATATTAATTCATTATGCAAATAAAAATATATCTTTAAAAAATATTGAAGTGATGTTACAATATAAACAGATGATTTAGAAAGGGTGAAATAATGGAATATCAAGCAAAATTTAATGAGCTATACGAGGAATTGACTTCCGTTTCAAGAGGTGTTGTACTCAAGGAAGAGCCTTTAAAAAATCACACATATTTTAAAATAGGCGGTCCTGCAAGCATATTTGCAGAGCCTGAAGATACTGAAGATTTAAAAACAGTTTTAAAGCTGATAAAAAAACATAGTGTAAAATACTTTATTATAGGAAATGGTACTAACCTGCTTGTTTCAGATGACGGGTTTGATGGTATAATAGTAAAAATAGGAGATAAATTTAACAAAGTTGAAAGGCTTGAAAACAAGGTTGTTGCAGGAGCAGGTGTTCTATTGTCTACATTGGCTAAATTCATTGCAAGAGAAGGTTTGGCAGGCTTTGAATTTGCCAGCGGAATTCCGGGATACCTAGGCGGTGCTGTATACATGAATGCAGGTGCCTATGGCGGTGAAATGAAGCAGGTGGTAACCAAAGTGAAATGCATGGATTATGAAGGAAGACAGCATGAATTTACAAATGAAGAAATGGAATTTACATATAGACATACGAAAATTTCCGATTCGGAATTTATAGTAATTGAGGCAGAGCTTGAATTTAAGCCGGGCAATGTTGATGAAATAATGGCTGTAATAAGGGATTTAAATGAAAGAAGAACATCAAAGCAGCCTCTTAATCTGCCCAGTGCCGGAAGCACATTTAAAAGGCCTGAAAATGGATATGCATCAAAGCTGATTGAGGATGCAGGACTAAAGGGTTTAAGATACAAGGGGGCAATGGTTTCCGATAAGCACAGCGGTTTTATAGTAAATGTTGACAATGCGTGCTGTGAGGATGTGCTAGAGCTCATGCGAATAGTAATAAGTACTGTGTATGATAAATATGGTATAAAACTTGAACCAGAAGTTAAAATAGTGGGAACAGAATTATAAAGAACATTGAACATTGAACAATTAATGAAGAATTTGTGCTTAAGCACAAATTCAACAATCATTATTCAGTGATCATTATTGATTGATTATTGTTCATTGATACGAGGGGTTTTTATGAAAATTATAGCTGATTATCACGTGCACTCAACCTATTCCAGACATAATCATGGAAAGTCCACAATAGAAGAAATTGTTCAAAGAGCTGTTGAGCTTGGCTTAGAAGAAATAGCCATAACAGATCATGGACCAAGGCACTATTTGTTTGGAATACAGGAAAATAAAATTAAAGAAGCAAAACAAAGAATAATTGAAATGAGGGAAAAATACCCTCAAATTAAAATATTGCTGGGGGTGGAAGCAAATATACTTGATTATGAAGGAAACACCGATATAACTGATGAAGTTATGAAGCATTGCGATATAATATTGTGCGGTTACCATATAGGTGTTTTGTTTTCTTCTCCAAAGGATGCCTGGAAGTTTACTGTCATGAATAAAATAGGCAGAAAAAACAAAAAGATATATGAGGAAATGAAGGAAAAAAATACTGAAGCAATAGTCAAAGCAATGTATAAATATAAAATAAATATATTGACACATCCAGGGGATAAAATACCTTTAAACACAGCAAAAATAGCAAAGGCGGCAGAAAAAACAGGTACAGTTCTTGAAATCAACAACAGCCACAGCCATCTTAATGCTGAGGAAATTAAAATTGCTAAAAATTATAATGTTAAGTTTGTTATTAACAGCGATTCACATATAAAAGACAAAATCGGAAGCCATGATAAGGGTTTAAAGGCTGCGATGGATGCCAATTTGGATTTAAACCGCATTATAAATTTAAAATAGAAAGCGAGGAGAATATGGAGTTTGTTATTATAACAGGAATGTCTGGCGCAGGCAAAAGCCAGGCAATTAAGGTCTTGGAAGATATTAATTATTACTGTATGGATAATATGCCTCCGGCTCTCCTTCCTAATTTTGCTGAGCTTTGCAAAAGTTCGTCAAAAGAGGTCAATAAGGTTGCTGTAGTGGCAGATATAAGAGGCGGAATATTTTTTAAGGATTTGTTCAACAGCCTTGACGAATTAAATAATATGGGAATACAATATCGCATATTGTTTCTTGACTCCTCAGATGATGAGCTTGTGAAAAGATACAAGGAACAAAGGCGCCCACATCCTCTTAGCGCAACAGGAACTATTGTGGATGGAATTCGTGAAGAACGAATCAGTTTGGAAGAGGTTAAAAAAAGGTCGGACTACATAATTGACACAACAAATATGAAGCTTGGAAGATTGAAGGAAGAGCTTTTAAGCATTTTTGTGCAAGGCAACATCACACACAATCTCAACATTACCATCATGTCCTTTGGTTATAAATATGGACTGCCTCAGGATTCAGATTTGGTATTTGATGTGAGATTTCTGCCTAACCCGTTTTATATTGAATCCTTAAAGCAATATACAGGCAATGACAACAATGTTCAGGATTATGTCATGAGCTTTGATACAACAGTAATTTTTATCAACAAGCTTAAAGACATGTTGCTTTTCTTGTTGCCTCACTATATTAAAGAAGGAAAATCAAATCTTGTAATATCTATCGGATGTACAGGAGGCAAGCACCGCTCTGTTACAATTTCAAATAAAATTGCATCCATCCTCGCTGATGAAAATTACAGGGTGCTGTTAAATCACAGAGATGTGGATAAGTAAGAGGAAAAAATATGAAGATAGTGGTTTTTGGAGGAGGAACAGGTTTATCAATACTGTTGAGAGGTCTTAAAAATTATACCAGGGATATATCAGCAATTGTAACTGTTGCAGATAATGGCGGAGGCTCAGGAGTATTAAGAGAAGATTTGGGTATGCTACCTCCCGGTGATATGCGAAATTGTATCATAGCGCTGTCAGATATAGAGCCAACAATGATAAAATTGATGCAGCATCGTTTCAAGGACGGTTATTTAAATGGACAAAGCTTTGGGAATTTGTTAATTGCAGCAATGTATGAAATTTTCGGTGACTATGAGCATGCATTAAAGGAAATCGGAAGCATATTCAGACTTTCAGGCAAGGTCTTGCCCATGACGCTGCAGGATGCACAGCTTAAAGCTTATCTTGACAACGGCGATTGCATTTTGGGAGAAAAGGATATACCTGAGTATGTGAATAAATCAGGTCACAAAATAGATAGGGTATCTCTTGTTCCAGAAATATGCATGCCTTTGGAGGAAACATTAAGAGATATTAAAGAAGCGGATATTATAGTTTTAGGACCAGGTAGCTTGTATACAAGTGTTGTTCCCAACATTTTGGTGAAAAATATTCCTGAGCTGTTATCAGAATCAAAAGCAACGGTTTTTTACATATGCAATTTGATGACTCAACCGGGAGAAACAGACAATTACAATGTTTATGACCATGTGAATGCAATCATAAAGCATGGCAACAGATACATTATAGATTACGTCATTGCCAATGATGAGCTTATTTCTGATAGTCAAATAGAAAATTATAAATTCAAGGGCGCAAAACAAGTAATAATTGATGATGAACAGATAAAAGAGCTGGAAGAAATGAATATTAAAGTTATAAGCAGCAATTTTGTTGACATCAGAAAAAATTATATAAGGCACAATTCTGAAAAAATTGGGCAATTATTATTTAATTACTACAGGGAAAAAAATAAAGCCTAAGGAAGTGATTTTATGGACAGGTTGAATTTAAATGAATCTCAGCTAGGAATAGTTGACGGAATGATAGACTGGGTAAGAGTTGTAGACAAATCCAACATAGTATTGTATGCTAACAAAAAAATGAGAGAAGAAGTAGGAGAAATTGTTGGAAAGAAATGCTATGAGATTTTTTGTGCAAATAAAAATTGTGAATATTGTATTTCTAAAATCACACTAGAAAATGGCTCAATTATGAAAAAGGAAGCATCCATAGACGACAAGACTTATGCGGTTATATCATCTCCAATAAAGGACAAGTCAGGAGAAACAATTTGTTCGGTAGAAGTTTTTAGGGATATAACCAAGGAAAAGGATCTGGCAAAAAAAATAAACATAAAAAATAAAAAAATGAGCGATGATATAAAATTTGCCAGAAACATGCAAATAAGAATGCTGCCTCCTAAGGGTATGTACAACGGGTTAAGCATTGATTATTTGTATGAATCTTCAGAATCATTAAGCGGAGATTTTTTTGATGTGTTTAAAATTGATGAAGAAAATACCGGTGTTTATATTTGTGACGTTGTTGGTCATGGTGTTTCTGCTTCTCTGTTGACCATATTTGTAAGACAGTCTATAAGAACCATTGCCAAAGGAAATATGAGCTTAAACAAAATCATGAAGGAGTTGCATAAAACCTTTCTTTCATTAAATTTGGATTCTGATAAATATTTTTCGGTTTTTCTTGGGAATTATAACAAAACAACTCACGAATTCAGTTATGTGAATGCAGGACACAACTCAGAGCCAATTTTATTAAAAAAAGACGGTGATTTAAATTTGCTAAAATCCAAGGGTTATCCTATAGCCAATATATTTGATAATGTTAAGTACGATGTAAACAAGATGAATTTAAATGTTGGAGACAGATTGTTTTTATACACTGACGGTATTACTGAAGCTAAAAATGATGAAGATCAGCAATATGGAGAGGACAGATTGGTAAATATTATTAAGGGGGATGGAAACATACTCCAAAATTTGCAACATTCATTGAATGAATATTGCAAAATACATAAGGATGATTATGCCATACTTATGGCGGAGATAATATAATTTCACTGTTACTTGAAAGGGGTTTATTATGAGAGATATTGTTTTAGATATAAAGGGGAGCTTTATTAATGAGGATGAATTAAAAGCAATTGCACCTGAAATCATGGCTGCACAGGAGTTATTATTACAAAAAAAAGGCATTAGCAGTGATATGACCGGATGGATTGATTATGCAGACAGTTTGAACATGGACGAGTACAACGAAATTAAAAACACAGCTGAGTACATAAAAAACAATTGCGAAGCTTTTATACTGTTGGGAATAGGAGGTTCATACCTGGGTGCAAGAGCAGCTGTTGAAGCAATTAGGGGTGATTTCCATAACGAACTTTCAAATCCAAAAATATATTATGCAGGACAAAATTTAAGCGGCGCATATTTGAAAAAGTTGGTAGAGGTTGTAACAAACAAGGAAATATGTGTCATTGTAATTTCTAAGTCTGGAACAACGCTGGAAACCGCTGTTTCCTTCAGAATTATCAGAACACTCATGGAGGAAAAATACAAGCAGGAAGCAAATAACCGAATTTTCGTGGTTACAGACAAGGAAAAAGGTGCATTAAAAAGCATATCAAAATTAAATAGCTACAAGACATTTGTAATTCCTGATGACATCGGCGGAAGATATTCTGTGATCACACCTGTTGGCTTGCTTCCAATGGCTGCTGCAGGTCTTGATATAGATGAATTTATAAACGGTCTTAAATCAGGAGCGAAGGATTACAAGAATAGATGTTTCAATGAAAATATCTGCTGTCTATATGCTGCTGCAAGAAACATATTGAACAGAAGAGACAAGGAAGTTGAAATTCTGGTTAATTATGAGCCATCTCTTGTATCAATCTCAGAATGGTGGAAGCAGCTGTTTGGAGAAAGCGAGGGCAAGGAAGGTAAAGGAATTTTCCCAGCAGCCTTGAATTTTACAACTGACCTTCATTCCATGGGTCAATTTGTGCAAGAGGGCAGGAAAATAATTTTTGAAACTTCAGTTATTATAGAAAACAGCAACATTGATATGGTTGTCCCATATGATGAAAATGATTTTGACAGCCTAAACTACATATCAGGTAAGAAATTAAGCTATATAAACAGAAATGCCTTTGAAGGAACTTTCATGGCTCACAGTGAAGGAATGGTACCGGGTATTGTGATTAATGTGCCTGAAATGAATGAGTTTTATTTAGGAAAGCTTTTTTACTTTTTTATGATGACATGCGGAATAAGCGGGTATACTAACAACATAGATCCATTTACTCAGCCAGGAGTCGAAAATTATAAAAAAAATATGTTTAGATTGTTGGGAAAAAGGTAAAAAATTATAAATACGTATTATGAGGAGATAATATGATAAAATTAGGAGAAATGCAGGAACTGGAAGTAACAAAGAAAGTTGATTTCGGGGTGTATTTAAAAAGCTCCGACGATGTTAAAGGCGAAGACAGAATATTGCTGCCTTTAAAACAAGTGCCTGAAAATGCTAATATCGGAGATAAAATCAAGGTATTTGTTTATAAGGATTCAAACGACAGGGTGATTGCAACAACTAAAAGACCTAAATTAGTGATGGGTGAAATTGCTTATTTAAAGGTTGTGCAGATGACCAAGATAGGAGCTTTTCTTAACTGGGGTCTGGAAAAAGACTTATTCCTTCCATTTAAGGAGCAAATTGGTGAATTAAAGCTCAACGGTGAATATTTATTTGGTTTGTATATTGATAAATCAGAACGTCTGTGTGCTACCATGAACCTGTTTAAGGTTTTAACAACTGACTCACCCTACAAGGTGAACGATATGGTTAAAGGAACAGTCTTCAGTTTAAAAAGAGGGCTTGGAGCTATGGTTGCCGTTGAAGGCAAGTATCTTGGGTTAATACATGAAGGGGAAATTTTGAAGCCGCTCCATGCAGGTGACGTTGTTGAAGTGAGAGTAAGCCATATCAAGGAAGACGGAAAGTTGGATTTAAGCTTAAAGGATGCACCGAGGCTTCAAATAGACAAGGATGGAGAAAGGATTCTCAATGCGGTAATAAAGAACAAGGGAATTCTTCCACTAAACGATGATTCCAGCCCTGAAGACATCACTAAAATGATTGGACTGAGCAAAAGCTCCTTTAAGAAGGCAGCAGGCAGACTCATGAAAAAAAATGTCATAGAAATGACAAGAGAAGGCATTCGTCTAGCTGATGCAAGTAAAAAGGGTGAAAACAAAGACAGTAAAAGACCATATACAGCAAATAAAGGCGGAAGAACTACTACATATAACAAGAATAGTAAATCTACATTTAACAAAGATAGCAAGACATCATTTAACAAAGATGGAAAGACAACTTTTGGTAAGGATGGCAAATCATCATTCAACAAAGATGGCAGAAGCACATTTAACAAAGAGGGAAGACCACAAAATAACAAAGGCGGCAGAGCACCTAAAAAGTAATTTATAAAAAAAATTCATACAAAAGGAGAAAAATATGTCAACACCACACAACAGTGCAATAAAAGGTCAGATTGCAGAAACTGTTTTAATGCCTGGAGATCCATTAAGAGCTAAGTTTATTGCAGAAACTTTTTTGGAGGATGTAGTTGAGTTTAATGCAGTAAGAAATATGTTTGGATACACAGGAACATACAATGGAAAAAAGGTTTCTGTAATGGGCTCAGGAATGGGATGCCCATCAATTGGAATATATTCATATGAATTAATACATATGTATGGGGTGAAAAACTTAATTAGAATAGGTTCATGTGGAGCTTATGATCCAAAATTAAATCTTTATGATATAATTCTGGCAATTGGGGCAAGCACAGATTCAAATTATGCTTCACAATATAATCTGCCTGGAACATTTTCAGCAACAGCTTCATGGGAGCTGTTATCAAAAGCTAAGAAGGCTGCTGATGATAATAATATTGAAACAACCGTTGGAAACATTGTTTCTTCAGATGTTTTCTATCATGATGATTCTGAAAGCTGGAAAAGTTGGGTAAAAATGGGATGCTTGGCAGCGGAAATGGAATCATTTGCGCTGTATTGCAATGCATCTAGAGCTGGTGTCAATGCATTGACTATACTTACAGTATCAGATTCTATAGCAAATCATACAGAAACTACCCCAGAGCAAAGAGAAAAAGGCTTCAAGGACATGATGAAAATTGCTCTTGAGATTGCATGAGGATTTTATGAAAAAAGCTTGGGAAATGTCATATGACCTATTTTCAAATGCAAAACCGACTGTGTTACAAGAAGGTGAGCAGGGCTGGAGCGGCTTAAAAGCTGTTGCTGATTTTTATGACAATATGCTTGCACTTGACTGGGGCAGTAATGTTCCTGGTTCAGGTGCACCTGAAATTGCCATGATTGCTGCAGTTCAAGCTCTTGAAAACAGAGGATATACAGTTGAAAATGCATATGCTCTATTGGAAAAGGGGTTAAAGGCTCATAAGGAAAATAATAAGGTTGAGCTTCAAAAAATTTCAGCAGCTCTAAGAAATGAATTTTTGCATGCCAAGAAAAATGAAGATTCACCTTATTGGAAATACAAATACTATGATAGTTTTGAGCAATATGAAAAAAGTGTGCAATTCACTGAAGCTATAGAGGTAGATATAAATTCAGAAATATTCAAAGACCAGATAAAAGCAGCATGGATGTCTCAGTTTATAGGAGCTGCCATGGGAACCATGGTTGAAGGCTATACATCAAAAAATCTTTATGAAGCATTTGGAGATGTTAAGGACTATATAAGACAACCAAATACATATAACGATGACATAACATTTGAAATTGCATTTCTTGATGCATTTAAGGACAAGGGCTATAAAGTGACAAGCAAAGATATTGCCTTGTCATGGATTGGGTTGATACCTGTTGGCTGGTCTGCTGAAGAGCTGACATTAAGAAATATTCGTGCAGGAATGATGCCTCCAGAAAGTGCAAAATGGAACAACCCATTCAACGAATGGATTGGTGCACAAATGAGAGGAGCAATATGCGGCATAGTTGCACCTGGAAATCCAAGGCTGGCAGCTGAACTTGCCTGGAAGGATGGGGAAGTATCTCACATCAACAACGGCATACTTGGTGAAGTTTTTAATGCTGTTATGATTTCGTTGTCATTTGTAAATGATGATGTTAAAGATATAGTTAAGAAAGCAATCTCAACGATACCGTCTGACAGCGAATATTATTCAGTGGTAAAATTTGCTCTTGACTGCTGCTTAAAATATAGTGACTGGCATGTCGCATTAGCTGAATGTGAAAAGAAATATATAAAATACAATTGGATTCATGCATACCCAAATGCATGCTGTGAAATTATCGCTCTAATGTACGGCGAAGGCGATTATGAAAAAACACTAAACATTATTACCATGTGCGGAATTGATGCAGACTGCAATGCAGGTATGATTATGCCTGTTTTGGGAATTCAAAAGGGAATGCGTATCATTCCAAATCGGCTAATATCACCGGCATTTGAGAAACTTGTAACCTACATGAGACATTACGAGGAAATCAAGCTAGATGTATTAGTAGATGATACTTTAAAATACATAAAAAAAGCAAAAATTGGGAGGAATTAAACAAATGAAAAAGGTACTTTCTTTATTGCTTGTAGTTATGATGATTTTTTCATTGACTGCTTGCGCACAAAAACCTGCTGAAAGTGGAGATGGTGAACCATACAAGGCAGCACTTTTATTAAACGGAACATTAGGAGATAAATCATTCTTTGACTCAGCAAATATAGGTCTTGAAAAATTAGAACAAGAATTAGGCGCTGATAAGTTTGAGTTAAAGGTTGAACAAATGGGTGCCACACCTGCTGATGAAAAGAATTGGGAACCAACTTTGTTGGAATACTGTGACAGTGGTGAATATGATGTTATAATAATCGGAACTTGGCAGATGATAGATGCATTAGAAAAAGCTTCTGAACAATTTCCTGATCAAAAATTCATGTTCTTCGATGAAACGTATAATTTTGAAGAAAGAGTAAACAACAAAAACATTTACAACGTATTGTACAAGCAAAATGAGGTGTCATTCCTTGTTGGAGCAGCTGCTGCTATGATGACAACAAACTCAGAGCTTGAAAACATTGATCCTGCTACTAAGACAATAGGCTTCTTAGGTGGAGCTGAAAACCCAATAATCAATGACTTCTTGGTTGGATATATCCAGGGAGCAAAGGAAGTTGAACCTGAAGTTAAAGTAGCAATAGGATATGTTGGAAACTTCTATGATTCGGCAGCAGGTAAAGACATTGCTCTTACTCAATATCAAAGTGGTGGTGTTGATGTTGGCTACAACGTAGCAGGAGCTGCAGGCTTAGGTCAAATTGAAGCAGCAGCTGATGCTAACAGATATGCATTTGGAGTTGACTCAGATCAGGCAGCTTTATTGAAGGATAAAGGATTAGATGCTGTAATTCCCACATCTGCTCTTAAAAATGTAGGTAATTCATTAATTAGAGCTATTAAGCTTGATATGGAAGGCAAGCTTGAATATGGTACAGCTGAATCGTTAGGATTTGCTGAAGGCGGAGTTGAATTAGTGAAGGATGCTCACTATGAAGAAATGCTTCCAGAAGAAATCAGAACTAAAATAGATGAATTAGAACAAAAAATTATTGATGGAGATATAGTTGTAGATACAGCTTTAGGCATGACTACAGAAGAAATCCAAGCAATTAAGAATTCTGTACAATAAGGTTTATTGATATAAACAGTCAGGGATAAACCCTGACTGTTTATAAAATAACGGAGGATAAAATGAGCAATAAAGTGCTTCAGATGAAAAATATAATGAAAATTTATCCTAATGGGGTAGTTGCGGTAGAAGATGTTTCCTTAGAGCTTGAAAAAGGGGAAATACATGCATTATTAGGGGAAAACGGAGCAGGAAAAAGCACATTAATGAAGGTTTTGTTTGGACTTGAATCACCTGAGCAGGGTCAAGTTATATTACATGGTGAAGAAATTAAATTAAGGTCTCCTCAGGATGCAATAAAAAAAGGAATTGGTATGGTTCACCAGCACTTTATGCTGGTGCCTTCCCTTACAGTTGCGGAAAATATAGTGCTTGGTGTAGAACCTAAAAAAAGCATGTTCATAGATATGGATAAGGCTATTGAAATAACAGACTCCATAGCTAAGAAATACAATTTTGACATAGATGTAACATCCAGGGTTGAAGAGCTTCCTGTGGGTATTAAACAAAAGGTTGAAATATTGAAGGCTTTGTACAGAGGAGCAGATATACTTATATTGGATGAACCTACTGCAGTATTGACTCCACAGGAAACAGATGAACTTTTTGTGCAGCTAAAAAAATTAAGAGAACTAGGTCATACTATTATTTTCATATCCCACAAACTGGATGAAATAAAATCTATTTGTGACAGAGCTACCATAATGCGCAATGGAAAAAGCATGGGAACACACAATGTCAGCGATATTTCTACAACAGAAATGTCTAAGCTCATGGTTGGTAGAGACGTTGTAATGACATTTGACAAAAAGCCTGCACAGCTTAAAGAAACAGTTTTAAAAGTAAGAAACTTAAATGTTGTAGGTGCAACAGGCATGAAAAGAGTAAATGATTTATCCTTTGATGTAAAGGCAGGTGAAATTTTTGGAATTGCAGGAGTTGAGGGAAATGGTCAAGGTCATCTTGTAGAAGCATTAACAGGGCTTACAAAAAAATATTCCGGTGAAATTAAGATATTTGATAAAAATATTAATAGGAGCAGCATCCATAACATTAGAAAATTAGGTGTTGCACATATTCCTGAAGATAGAATGACTTTAGGCTGCGCTTCAAATATGAATATAATGGATAATATTCTTTCTAATCAATATGACAGTCCTGAATATTCAGGCAGATTTATGCTTAAGATTAAAAAGATTGAAACAAGAGTAAACAGCCTTATAAAAGAGTACCTGATAAAATGCAAGTCATATAGACAAAATGTGGGCATGCTATCAGGTGGTAACATTCAAAAGGTTGTTGTAGCAAGAGAGTTTTCTACAGATCCTAAGATTATTATAGCTAACCAGCCTACACGTGGAATAGACGTAGGAGCAGCTTCTTTTATAAGACAAAGAATCATAGAATTCAGAGATGCAGGGTGTGCTGTAATTTTAATATCGGCAGATTTAAATGAAGTATTTGAGCTTAGCGACAGATTGGCTGTCATGTACAAGGGCAGCTTTGCAGGAGCCTTTAAGGACGTAAAAAACCTTACTGAAGAAGAGCTTGGAAAATATATGCTGGGCATTAAAAAGGACGACAGATTGGAGGGAATAACATATGAACAGTAGTAAGAAATATGATATTTTACGAACTGTATTATCCATTAGTATAGCATTATTAATTTCATTTATAATTATTTTTCTTACAAGTGATGAACCAGTAAAGGCAATATTAGAGCTTCTCACGGGACCCTTGAAAAGCACAAGGCGTATAGGCAATGTTATTGAAACTATGATTCCTTTAATATTTACAGGTGTAGGAGTCAGCATCATGTTTTCAGCAAACCAGATAAACCTTGCAGGTGAAGGATCATTCCATATTGGTGGACTTGTTGCATCATTTATTGCAATCAACACTACACTGCCTGCAGGTATAAGTCCATTGGTATGCATATTGATGGCAGGATTTTTCGGCTCACTTATAACAGCAGTGCCTGCAGTCTTGAAAATAAAAACAGATTCAGATATATTGGTTTCCTCCTTGATGATGAACTATGTGGTTACATTCTTTGCAAGTTATATTTTAAGTTATTTTTTAAGGGATCCAAGTGCCGGAGCAACAGTATCATATGCTATTCCAAAAGCAACAGAGCTTAATGCAATAATTCCCGGAACAAGAATTCATGCCGGACTATTTATTTCGCTGTTAGTAGCAGCATTTGGTTATATATTCCTATATAAGACAAAAATTGGCTATGAAATACGTGTAACAGGTGAAAATGTAAATTTTGCTCGATACTCAGGCATAAATGTCTTAAAGGTTTCTCTTATATCGCAACTTCTTGGTGGATTTATATTTGGTATAGGAGGCGGTGTAGAACTTCTAGGAATGTACAACCGCTTTTCATGGACCTCATCATTAGGTTATGGTTGGGACGCCATCATAATAACAACCTTAGCTAAAAAGAATCCGTTATATGTTCCGTTTGCTGCATTTTTCCTGGCTTACTTAAGAACAGGTGCTTCAAAGATGTCAATTGTTGCAAATGTACCAATGGAAATTATTACAGTAACACAGGGAATTATAATTTTATTGGTTGTTGCAGAACAATTCTTAAGCAAGTATAAACATAAAATGATTGCTAAAGAAGCTAAATCAGCTTTAAACAATATTAAGGAGGCTGAATAATGATAATAGAAGCTCTTTTATCACCGGAATTTTTGAGGGCGGCTTTAAGAGCCACAACACCGATTTTGTTTGCTGCATTAGCTTCAGCTGTAGCTTCTAAGTCAGGAATTATAAATATGGCCCTTGAAGGAATAATGTTGTTTGCAGCATTGTTTGGGGTATTATTTTCAGCAGCTTTCCAAAGTGCATGGCTTGGTTTAGTAGCTACCATGTTTATGGGAGGAGTAATAGGCTTTTTACTGGCCTTTTTCGTTTTGAAATTGAAAACTGATGAAATTCTTGCGGCCATAGCAATTAATCTTATTGCCAACGGTGCAACAGTGCTTATACTTTTGGCAGTATCAGGAGACAGAGGAGTTTCTTCCTCAGTACCTTCAATTCCTCTTCCTATAATTAATATACCAGTTATTGAAAACATACCATATTTAGGAGCAGTTATTTCAAATCAAAACATCATAACTTATATATCACTATTAATGGTTGTAATAGTTCATTTGTTTTTATACCGTTCTCCTCTTGGCCTTAGAATAAGAGCTGTGGGAGAAAATAAAAATGCAGCTGAATCTGTGGGTATCAGTTCAAAAAAGGTACAATACATTGCGTTGATATTAAGCGGTGTCTTTGCATCAATGGGCGGTTTTTTCCTATCAGGAGGATATATGACCAATTTTACCACCGGTATGAGTGCCGGAAGAGGTTTTATTGCATTAGCAGCCGCTTCCATGGGTGGTAACACTCCGGTTGGTGCATTCTTAGTATCATTGTTATTTGGCGCTGCTTCAGCCTTGTCAAACATACTGCAGCTGGGTGCATGGCCATATGAATTAATACAGATGATTCCTTATATTACAACAATAGTTGGATTAGGAATTTACAGCTATAGAAGAATGAAAAAAAGGGAAAAGTTAAGTGGAAGGTAGAGACAAATGAAAAAAAGAAATATAATTATTGATTGTGACCCTGGCATAGATGATATTGTAGCATTGTGCTTTGCTGTAGCAAATGAAGATAAATTAAATATTTTAGGTATAACTACCGTTGCGGGTAATCAGACTATTGAAAAGGTTACAAACAATGCAATAGGTATAATGTCATTTTTAAATAAGGATATAAAAATAGCAAAAGGGTCTAAATGCCCGTTGCTTCGAGAAAAAAGACCTGCAATAAAGGTTCACGGTGAAAATGGTGTTGGAGATTATGAGTTTCCTCATACAAAAGAGCTTTACTCTAATAATGCTATTGAATTTTTAAGAGATACCATAATATCATCACAAGAAAAAGTAACATTGGTACCTGTAGGTCCATTGACTAATATAGCTTTATTGATTAAAACTTTCCCTGAGGTAATGGATAAAATAGAGCTTGTTTCAATTATGGGCGGCTCTACAGGAATAGGAAACACAACACCAACAGCTGAATTTAATATTTGGGCTGACCCTGAAGCAGCAAGAATTGTTTTCGATTCAAAGCTTCCTATAGTTATGAGTGGCTTAAATGTCACTCATTCAACAGGAATGTTTAAAAATGATATAGAAGCACTCATGAAAAGCACCGGAAAGGTAACAAAAATGTGCGGTGAAATTTTAAATTATTACTTTAAAGGTGACCATGTAAAAAAGGGAACCTTCACGCCAATCCATGATGCATGTGCAATAATGTATTTATTACATCCTGAATTGTATAAATTTAAACATATGCCTGTGCTAGTTGATTGTTCAGAAGAATTAAACAGAGGAACAACTGTTTGTGACTTCAGAGAATGGATTGGCGATGATAAAACTTATCCGAAGGTATTAACAGATGTGGATTTGGAAAAATTCAGAGAAACTCTTATGGAAGACTTATATAAACTTGACGAAATGTATGAATAGCGGACATATGCGCGGACAGTGGACACAGACAGGGGCAGACAGGGGCAGACAGGGGGGACGTTTCACCTGTCTCGCAAAAAAGACAAGTGAAACGTCCCCCTGTCCGGGTGTTGAATTAGGAGGTTATTATGGGTAAAGTAGTAGTTGTTGGTTCAATAAACGTTGATATGGTTTTTACTTCGGATACTAGACCAAAGGCAGGAGAGACAGTCCTTGGAAACACATTTTCTCTCATTCCCGGAGGAAAGGGAGCAAACCAAGCTGTTGCAGCAGCCAAGCTGGGAGCCGAAAGTGTGATGATTGGCTGTGTAGGTCTTGATACAAACGGTGATTTTGCAATAGCTAATTTTAAAAGGGTTAATGTGGACACTGGCTGCATCGATGTTGTACCTGATGTTCCAACAGGTGTTGCAAATATTATTGTTGCTGAAAATGACAACAGCATAATAGTTATTCCAGGTGCTAATTATAAAGTTGACAAATACATCATTGATAAGTACAAAGAAGTTATATTATCAGCAGACATGGTGTTGTTGCAACTGGAAATCCCGCTGGAAACAGTAGAATATGCATTGGAGCTTTGCAAGAAGAATCATGTGAAGGTAATGTTAAATCCTGCACCTGCTGTAGAGCTAAGCGATTACATGATTGAAAATGCTTCCTATATAACCCCAAATGAGCATGAACTCAAAATAATATTGGGAAAAGATTGTAATGCTGAAGAAGCAATTAAAAAGTATCCAAACAAGCTGATTGTAACTTTGGGCTCAAAGGGAGTTAAATATTATGACGGCAATGAAATTAAGATGATTCCCTCATACAAGGCAGAGGTGGTTGACACAACCGGAGCAGGAGATACATTTTGCGGAGCTTTGGCAGCCTCCCTGGTTAAGGGGTTTAGCCTACATGAATCAATAAAATTTGCAAACAAAGCAGCAGCCTATGCAATTACTAAGCTAGGAGCTCAAAGCGGCATGCCAACATTGGAGCAAATATCAATGAACAGTGAACAGTGAACAATGAAAAGTTAAGGAATAAAAAAATTGGCTTGCGCCAATTTTTTTTAAGTAATTATATAACTGTTACATTTGCTGCTTGAGGTCCTCTTTGTCCATCAACAACTTCATATGAAACTTTTTGACCTTCTTCTAAATTTTTAAAGCCATTAGATAAGATTGCTGTAAAATGTACAAAAACATCTTTTCCATCTTCTCCAGATATAAATCCAAAACCTTTTGCTGAATCAAACCATTTCACTGTTCCTGTTTTCATTAAATCCTCCAAGTTTTTTAATAAATATAATTTGTTTATAATGAAAAAGAACTACTACTGTAGTTCTTATCACGTCTCCTTGAAACCAATATTAATATAAGTAAGTAGTGCTATATCTATATTAATTATTATTTCTTAAAACAAATACTATGCTACAGTAACATTGCTAGCTTGAGGTCCTTTTTGACCATCAACTATATCAAAGTTTACTTTTTGGCCTTCTTCAAGAGTTTTGAAGCCATCTGACACTATTGCTGAGAAGTGTACAAATACATCCTTGCCGTCATCACAAGATATAAAACCAAAACCTTTTTTAGAATCAAACCATTTCACTGTGCCTGTTTTCATTAAAAAAACCCTCCGATATTTAAAAAAGATACCTGTATTGTAACAGCTTTTTGCTTAAATTGCAATACATATATATAAAAAAAGTATAAATTTTTTTATATACCCAAAGTATTAGCATTTAAACATAATAAAAAAGTTTTAAATGTATGAAAATGTTTTTGCGATGTGACTATATATTATATAAATTGTATAATATTGCAAAATACCTGTTTTTCTAAAGAAACTAAAAGTTAATTGACAAATTTATTTTAATAATAAATTGAAATAAAGGTAAAGCTTTGCTATAATTATTTAGTATAATATTTTATTTAATTTGGAAAATTAATTAGGTGATAAACTAATGATAAAACATTTTTGCAAGATTTTTTTTGCATCAGTCGTATTGATTTCTGTAATATTGAGCGCAACAGCTTTGGGATATATGCTGTTTGTTGATAAGGATATAGTTATTGGATCAATTGATGTTGATAAATCACAGCAGTCTGAACCGGAATTTTATGAATCAAGAACATATGATTACAATTCAGAATTAGGCAAATCAGCTGAAAATTTTAAGAGATTTAATGTGCTGGTGGTAGGTCTTGAAGATTCAAGAACTGATACAATAATGGTTGCCTCCTACGATATGGAAAATAAGAAAGCTGACTTAATATCCATCCCAAGGGACACATATTATCCAAGGGATGTTGATGACAGTCCTGATTTAAAAAAAATCAATGCAGTGTATGCTAAGGAAGGAATAGAGGGTCTGGTACCAACAGTCCAGGAAATGTTAGGGATACCATTAGAAAAGTATGTGATTGTAGATTATGAAGCAGTTATAGCATGCGTGGATTTGCTTGGAGGGGTAGAAGTAAATGTCCCTTTCCATATGGTTTACGAAGACCCTTATGATGATCCACCATTGTATATAGATATTCCGGAAGGCAATCAAATTTTAAACGGAGAGCAGTCACTGAAATTTTTAAGATATCGAAAGGGATACGATAACCAGGATTTGGGAAGAATAAATGCTCAGCAGCAATTTATCAAATCAGCTTTAAAAAAGGCATTGGGACTTCAGCTGCCTTCTTTGATTAAAGAGGCATATTCATATATTGAAACAAACGTAAGAGTAACTGACATACTTTTTATGGCTGGTGACATTGTAGGATTTTCAGCGGATAACATAAGGTTGACAACATTGCCGGGAGCTGAAACACCATTGGAAGGCTTGTCATTTTATATTCCTGACAAGAATGGTATAAAAAATGTTGTTGAAGAAATGTATGGCATTACAAAATCAGAAGAACAAACAAATTAACAGTTACATAACTGAAAGGCGGAATTTTATATGAAACAATTCATTAAAATATTTATTTTTTCATTGATAGTATTTTCATTAGTAGCCTCAGCGGGAATTTTTACATATGTAAAATATATTTCGCCTGACGAAATTGCTGAAGCAGATCCAAATAACAACGAAGAAGATAACGAAGGCGAAGAAGGCGAAAATGAATTTGATACTCCCCTGGAAAAGGCAATGCACGAAAGCAACAGAATCAATGTTCTCTTAGTAGGTCTTGAAGGTACACGTTCAGATACAATTATGCTTGCAAGCTATGACAGAAAAACTAAGGAAGCAAGCTTAATGTCAATTCCAAGAGATACTTATTATCAAAGAGAAGGCTATTATAAATATTCTGACACACAAAAGATAAATGCAGTTTACGGTATGGAGAAAGACGGCATAAAATCCTTGGTAAAAGCAGTTGAAGATTTAACAGGGCTTCCTATAGACAATTATGCAACAATTAAATATGACGGAGTAAGGGCAGCAGTGGATGCAATCGGTGGCGTTGAAGTTGATGTGCCATTTCACATGAGATACACAGACCCATATGATGACCCGCCTTTAGATATAAATATACGTCCTGGAAAGCAAATAATATACGGTGACACGGCTATGGAATTTTTGCGTTTCAGAAAAACAAATTATGAAGGTTATTCTGGGTATGCAAACGGAGACTTGGGAAGAATTGAGGTGCAGCAGAAATTTATTAAATCTGCAATAAAAAAATCATTAAGCTTAAAGCTTCCAAGTGTTATAAGTGCCGTATATCCTCATATAAAAACTGACTTAACCTTGACTGACTTACTTGGTCTTGGTAAAGATGCCATAGGATTTTCAATGGAAAACCTTGAAACTTTTGTCTTGCCAGGAACAGACAAAATGCTGGGTGGAGTATCATTTTACATTGCAGACGGCGAGAAAATTACAAAAATAGTTTATGATTTATATGGTGTTAACTTGTCTGCAAATGCCAATGAAGAAAACAACAATGAATTAAATTAGTCAAAATCCAAGATTCTTTGCCTGCAACCTTCGACTGTAGTTAAAGAATCTTTTTAGCTATATTATAATTTTGAGGGGGATTATATGAATAAACCAAAAGCATTAAAGGATGGTGACAAGGTTGCTGTTGTTGCACCATCATCTGCCTCAGATTTACAATCTGTAGAAAAGGGAGAACAAAAGCTAAAAGCAATGGGATTAAATCCTGTTATGTTTCCAACCTGCTATACAAATTATGGCCACCTTTCTGCTCCGGATATAGAAAGAGCAAGGGACATAAATGATGCTTTTAAGGATGAAAGCATAAAAGGTATCATATGTTTAAGAGGGGGTTATGGTTCACCTCGTATATTAAATATGTTAGATTATGAAATGATTGCTGCTAATTCAAAGGTCTTTGTGGGTTTCAGCGATATTACTGCTCTTCACATTGCCTTCAATCAAATATGCTGCATGACAACGTTCCATGGACCTATGGCAACCTCAAATTTTGCAAAATTTAACAATGATGCTGTGGATTTTGAACCATATACATATGAAAGCATACGGAAAAGCATATTTACAAATGAGTCTTTAGGTGAGCATATAAATCCTAAGGATGAACCATTAACAAGTTTTTATGGAGGAACTGCGGAAGGAAATCTTATAGGAGGAAATCTTACACTTTTGGTTTCAACCATGGGTTCTAAATATGAGTTGGATACAAGAAATAAAATACTTTTCATAGAAGAAATAAATGAACCAATTTATAAAATAGACAGAATGCTTAATACACTTGCTTTGGCAGGTAAGTTTGAACAATGTGCAGGTGTTGTATTCGGAACATTTGTAGGTTGTGAGCGTGAACAAAAAGCCTATGAAGGGGGCCTTGATCTTACATTGGAAGAAGTAATCAACAACACGGTGGTGCCATTTAAGAAGCCAATAATTTGTAACTTTAAAGCCGGTCACAGCTTCCCTCAACCAACACTGCCTTTAGGTACAAAGGTAAAAATAGATGCTGATTTAAATATGGTTATCTTTACAGAAAGCGGCTGTAAATAACAAGGCCATATAACTTGTCATCCTGAACATTAGCGAAGGATCTCATCTTTAACAGGAGGATTCATGGAACAACTAATACGAGACACATACGTAGAAATAAACTTGGACTACATTGCATATAACATGAAAAAAATAAAAGAGATAGTGGGAAAGGATGTTGCGATAGCAGCTGTTGTGAAGGCCAATGCATATGGTCATGGAGCCGTGGATATAGCTCCTATAATCATGGAAAGTGGCGGAGATTATTTAGCAGTTGCAACATTGTCTGAAGCACTGGAGTTAAGAAATCACTACAGCACCTACAATATTTTTATAATGGGATACACGCCAGATGAATATTTGGAGCATGTTGTAAAAAATGGCATAACACAAACTATCTTTTCATTTAGACAAGCTGAAATAATAAGCAATTTAGGAAAAAAGCATAATAAAACACCTAAAGTGCAAATAAAATATGATACGGGCTTTAATAGGCTTGGTTTCAAGGATTGTCAGGAAAGCATACATGAAATAGATAAGATTTTCCAACTTGATAACATTGAGGTTGAAGGAATATTTTCTCACTTTGCATTGGCTGGCAGGAAAGAAGATGACATACAATATGAAAAATTAATGAATGCAGTGAATCAGCTTGAAGCTAAAGGATGGAAATTTAAATACAAACACATATGTGATAGTATTTCAGGCATTGATTATCCTGAGTACAGACTTAACATGATAAGACCAGGAGCTATCATTTACGGACTTAAATCCTACAGAGACGATTCAGTGGTATTAAAGCAAGCAATGACATTTAAAACAAAAATATATCACATCAAGACATTAGAAAAGGGCGAAGGTATAAGTTACGATTATTTATGGAAGGCAGATAAAAAACGTGTTGTAGGAACTCTTCCGTTTGGCTATGCTGACGGGTATCCTCGCAACATGAGAGATAAGGGATTTGTTACAATCCATGGCAAAAGCGCTCCAATATTAGGTGTTATATGTATGGACCAATGCATGGTTGATTTAACAGATATACCAGAAGCTAAGGTTGGAGATGAAGCAATAATCTATGGCGATGGCAGAGACAACACTATTGATATTCACGAAATGTCAAAGCTGGCAGGAACAAACAAAAATGAATTAGTTTGCAGAATTGCAATCAGGACGCCAAGAGTATACATTAAAGATGGGAAAATTTATAAAATATTAAATTATTTATTGTAGGAGACATTATGGATATTCAAAAAAGGGTTAATGAAATATATCAGGAACTTGTTCATATCAGAAGAGACTTTCATAAAAATCCTGAGCTCAGTCAAAATGAATTCAGAACACAAAAGAAAATCCAGAATTATCTGAACGAATGGAATATAGAAAATTATATGTGTGCAGAAACAGGTATAGTAGGAATAATAAGAGGAAAAAAACCGGGGAAAACCATAGGATTGAGAGGAGACATTGATGCTCTCCCCATTGATGAAAAAAATAATGTCTCATACTGCTCCATCAATCCGGGAGTGATGCATGCCTGCGGACATGATGCCCATACCACCATACTTCTTGGAGTGGGAAAAATCATAAAAGAACTGTCTGATTCAGAAAATTCTATTGAAGGAAATGTGAAGTTATTTTTTCAGCCTGCAGAAGAAACAATAGGCGGTGGAAAAAGAATGGTACAAGAAGGCTGCATGGAAAACCCCAAAGTTGATTATGTGCTTGGGCTTCATGTTATGCCATATATAGATGCAGGAAAGGTTGAATTAAAATATGGTAAACTTAACGCTTCTACAGATTCAATAAAAATTACATTGAAAGGAAAACAGGCTCACGGGGCTTATCCTGACAAGGGAATAGATTCAATTGCTATGGCAGGTAATGTTATCACAACGCTGCAGACAATAGTAAGCAGAAATATTTCTCCTCTTAATTCAGTTGTAATTTCATTGGGAAAAATTTCAGGAGGCATTAAAGACAATGTAATAGCGGATGAGGTTAAAATATCAGGGACATTAAGAGCTTTGGATGATGATACAAGAAGCTATGCAAAAAAGAGAATCACAGATATAGTTGAGAACACAGCCATTGCCTTCGGAGGAGAAGGAACTGCACATTTTCACGATGGATACGAAGCTCTCATAAACAATGATGAGGTAGTTGATGTTATAAGGGATAATGCTGAAAAGCTTCTTGGAAAGGAAAATATAGTATTTAAGGAATTCCCAAGCCTTGGAGCTGAAGATTTCTCATATTTTTCAGATGTTGCAAAGGGAGGATTCTTCCACCTTGGATGTGGTAACAGCTCAAAAGGAATGACTTCGCCAATTCATACAGAATGTTTTGATATAGATGAAGAATGTTTGAAGGTGGGAGTAGTGTTACAGGTAAATAATGTATTATCATTATTAAAATAAATTCGGAAATTTGGGGACGGACCTTAAAATCACAGGAGGGAAAAATGAAAGTATTTATAAGCGTAGATATTGAAGGCATAACAGGGGTGACTGCCTGGAGCGAAACAACATTGGGGAATTCAGATTACAACCAGTTTGCAGAGCAAATGACAAAGGAAGCTGTTGCTGCCTGTGAAGGTGCAATTGCCATGGGAGCAAAAGAAATATTAGTTAAGGATGCTCATGATTCAGCCAGAAACATAGATATTACAAAGCTTCCAAGGTGTGCAAAGCTTAGCCGCGGTTGGACCAACACGCCTGACTCAATGGTGGCAGGATTAGACGAAACATTTGATGCAGCAATTTTTATAGGCTATCATTCAGCTGCAGGGACTGACGGAAGTCCATTAGCACACACAATGAACCTCGGAAACAACTACATGAAGATAAACGGTGAAAAAGCATCAGAATTTGTTATAAATTCCTACTTGGCAGCTAATTATGGAGTACCTGTTGTGTTTTTAAGCGGCGATAAAATGCTTTGTGAAAAAGCAAAACAATTTAATCCTGCAATTGAAACAGTTGCTGTCAAAGAAGGTGTGGGAGGAGCAACAGTAAGCATTAATCCTGACTTGGCATGCGACCTGATAAAAGAAGGAGTAAAAAACGGACTAAAACATTTAGAAGCTTGCAAGATAACTATTCCTAAAAAGTTCGAGGTTGAAATAAACTATAAGGAACATAAAGAAGCAAGACATGCTTCATTTTATCCCGGAGTAACACAGTCTGATTCCCACACTGTAAAATATACCGCATCAAGTATCCAAGAATTTGCAACAACAAGAATGTTTATACTATAAAATTAGGCAAAACTAATCAACTGGGAAGGAGACATAGGGTTTATGTCTCTTTTTCATATTGACAGTAAAATATAATGATTGTATAATAAGTTATATTTTATTATAAAAATTGAAGAAGTAAGGTGATATTACCCTATGCTCACAGAGAATGATTTTCCTTTTTTGTCAGTTCAAAATTATGACTCTACATTAAAAAAAATTGAATTAGCATGGGAGCATTTCATTGCCGGAGAAATTATTACTGATTTTAATTTGCCGCGTTATCCGGTATTTGAATCGTGGAAAAGATCAATGCAGATGGGAGTTCCACACAATCTGAAAAAAGCTCCCTTGAAATTGGATGGATTGGGGGTTATGGCTGAAAAAGAACGACATCATGATCTTTTTAATATAATAGATCCATACTTAGATAATATATTTAAAATATTTCACAATGAAAATATGGCAGTTACTTTCAGTAATGAAAAGGGAATTATTTTAGCTATTAAATCTGGAATAATCATGCAAAAAAAGTGTAATAGTGATAATTATGTGGTAGGCGCTAGCTGGAATGAAAACGATTGCGGAACAAATGGTATAGGAACCTCATTACACACATGTAAAGCTATACAAATTTTTGCAACTGAACATTATTGTAAAATAGCACACACAATTAACTGCTCATCAGCTCTCATAAAAGAACCATATTCTGAGATTGTTTTGGGAGTACTAACGCTTACAACACATAAAGATATTGTTCCTGCTCATACTCTCAACTGGACAATTAGTGAAGCTCAGAAAATTGAAAAGGCAATTCAGTACCGTTTTCAAGAAGAATCAATGTCATTGCTAAATTGTTTGTTTGAAATGAATGAACAACCTTGTATAATTTGCAAGACGGATGGTGAAATTAGCAAAATAAATAAATCAGCACAAATTATGTTTGATGTTAAGGTTGGAGAGAAAATAGATAGTAATTTCGAGAATTTTCCAAAATACTTTCTATCTCATGAATTGTATGATGCTCCATGCAAGGTAGTTTGCTACAAAACTGAGCAATCATATATTGCTACTATTATTCCTTGGAGTATTGGTAATTATGTTATAGGAGCTATAGTGTACTTCCAAAAGGAAAATTTATTACCTAATCAATTAAGTATTGCTAAAATGTCGGACATTTGCAGTAACTTTAATTGTATAATAGGGAAAAACGCTTCACTCCGTCAAGTGATTAATTTAGCTGATAAATTCTCTGACTCAGATATGCCTATATTGATAACCGGAGAAACAGGAACAGGTAAAGAAGTATTAGCTCGTGCTATTCATAGTAACAGCAACCGCAAAGAAAGACCTTTTCTTCCTGTAAACTGTGGAGCAATACCTAAGGAATTAATATCTTCAGAATTATTTGGATATGTTGAAGGAGCTTTTACAGGTACACAAAAAGGTGGCAGGATAGGTAAAATTGAGGCCTCCAGTGGTGGCACCCTGTTTCTTGATGAAATATGCGAAATGCCTATTGATATGCAGGTATACCTTCTTAGAGTATTGGAGGAAGGAACAATCACCCGAGTAGGTTCAAATAAAGCTATACCAATTAATTTACGTATAATATGCGCTACAAATAAGGATATATGGAATGAGGTAGAAGCAGGACATTTTCGTAAGGATCTTTATTATAGATTAAATACTATAGAACTTCAACTTCCTCCATTACGATGCCGCCGTGATGATATCATATTGCTTGCTGAATATTTTCTAAAGCAAAAATCTAATGACTTCAAACTATCTACGGATGCTATGGAAGTTTTGATGGGATATTCATGGCCCGGTAATATACGGGAATTGAAAAGTGTTATTAATAGAGCTGTTTTACTAAGCAAAAAATCAATTATTACTTCAAGTGAACTTTTTATTCCTTATAAAAAATTAGAACCAATACATTATATTTTTGATATTGAGACAAAAATAAATGAAAAACAACTGACACCGGATAAAATCAGACAGGCCATCAAGGAATGTGGTGGAAATAAAAGTCTTGCAGCACGGCGCTTAGATGTTTCGCGAATGACATTATATAGAAAAATTAAAAAATATGGTTTATGAAATTTGAAAGGTTGTCTTATAAGTTAGACAACTTTTTTTTATTACTCAACTGTTACATAAGGTTACGTGACAATTGTTACATTGTTACAGCGAGTGTGACACTATAGAAATGAAAATTGCAATAAAATAAACATATACTTATTGGCATGAAAAATGCTTGACAATAACTTAACATAGTATGGTTGACAAGATACTTTATCAAGAATACTAAAACTATAATCTTAACTGGAGGGAAGTATGAAAAAATCAACAAAATTTACAAAATTAATTTCATTATTACTTGTTTTATTAATGATTATATCATTAGCAGCATGTGCCCAACAAAAACCTACGACGGAAACTCCGCCGGCACAGCCACCTGCAGAAGAACCTCCTGCAGAAGCTAAGGTTGAAGAAATAAAATCAGGAACATATGAAGTTGAAGGTGTCGGATTTGGCGGCAAGATGAACGTAAAGGTAACAATCAAAGATGGCAAGATTGACGATGTAGAAGTTGTAAAAAATTTTGAAACAGCCGGCGTTGGAAAAGTTGCACTACAGATTGTTTCTGATCGCATTGTTGAAGGGCAGAGTACAAATGTGGATGCAGTAACTGGTGCTACCATATCTTCAAATGGATTGATGGCTACTGTTCAAAAAGCTTTAGAAGAAGCAGGAGCTACAAAGGATCAATTTGCAGAAGAGTATCGAATTGATAGTGATATTCAATCAAAGCGAGAAGCGGATGTCGTTATTATTGGTGCCGGAGGAACAGGGTTAGCAGCTGCTGTTACTGCAGGACAGGAAAAAGCTTCGGTTATTGTTCTTGAAGCCAATGGAATTGCAGGCGGAAACCTTGTTGTAAGTGGTGGTGTATATAATTCTCCGGATCCAGAATTACAAGAAAAACAAGGTATTGAAGACTCCCCAGAACTATTTAAGAAGCAAACGCTGGAAGGCGGAGATAATATTGGAAACCCAGAGCTTGTTGGTATTCTAGCTAATAACGCTTTTGATGGTTTAAATTGGTTAAAAGAATTAGGCGTTATATTTGAAGATAAAGTAATTCAAGCGCCAGGTGCACTACATCCACGTTCACACAATACACCAGCTCCTCTTGGTACAGGAATTATTGATGTCTATTTGGATCAAATTGCCAAGATGGATAATGTAACTATTCTATATGAGACAAAAGGGGAAAGTTTAATTCAAGAAGACGGCCGTGTTGTTGGTGTCAAGGCAACAAATCCCGATGGTTCAGAATTAACCATAAAAGCAAATAAGGGTGTTATTATTGCAACAGGTGGTTTTGCTAAGAATACAGAAATGGTAATGGAATATCGGGATGCGAAAAAGTGGCCATTATTAGATGAGAACTCTGTATCAACAAATATGGACAGCATACAAGGGGATGGAATTAGCATGGCCAAAGAGGTTGGAGCTGATGTAGTGGATATGGAACAAATGCAGTTCCTTTATTTAGGAACACCAAAGACCGGTCTATTATCAGGTGTGTTTAATGTTTCCGCAGAACTGACGATTTTTGTTAATTCTGAAGGTAAGCGATTTGTTGCAGAAGATCAGCGTCGAGATGTGATTAGTTCAGCCGTATTTGCGCAAGAAGGTGGCCAAATGTTTATGCTACATAGTGCAGACTCATTAAGCGATCCATCAAAGCAGGTAAACATTGATGGTATTCCAATGAAAGAATTGTTAGATATTGGTGCTTATGGCTGGAAGCAAGGCGACACATTGGAAGAACTTGCTAAGGAAATAGGCGTACCTGCAGAAAATCTCGTGCAAACTGTAAAAGAGTACAACGAAGCAGTTGATACTAAAAATGATCCATTTGGAAGAAAATTGTTAAATTTGAAAATGGAAAAGGGTCCATTCTATGCAATTGCTCGTGTGCCTGCCCTACACCACACTATGGGTGGATTACGCATTGACACAAATGCACATGTTTTAGATGTAAATGGAGAGATTATTCCAGGTTTATATGCCGGTGGTGAGGTTACTGGTGGAATCCATGGCGGTAACCGACTAGGTGGCAATGCAGTAACGGAAACAGTTGTGTTTGGTCGTCTTGCGGGACAATCCGCTGTTTCTGGAAAATAATTAACTTAGTAATTATGTATCTTTCATGAATTAATTTATAAAAAAGACAGGGAAACCTGTCTTTTTTGGTGTGCCAAGCATAAATATATTGACCGCAACTATGACATGAGTCCTTTAGGTGACAATGTCACTGATATTGGAGTAAACATAATATTTAATTGACAATATAGACAAAAAATGAAATAGTAGGAGAAAAAATGAAGTTTGTCAGCTTTATAAAAGAGAAGTTTAATGGAATTTCAATTCAGTTGGTGCTGTTAATATTGATTATAATAGCAATGGTGCAGTTTGTCACAGTATCATTTATCATAATGGATTTATTAGAAAAACTAAATATTGATGAGAATATAGAAATAATAAGACTATTCATGGCAAAAATTATACTTTTAAATATAAGTATGATTTTATTGTTTATTTTTATTGTATTATTGGTTAGAAAAATATTTGAAAAGTTACATAAGTATGCATTTTATAGTTACACTACGGGATTACCTAATAAGAATTACATGATAAATAATTTATTTGATAAATTATCAAATAGTAATGAATTTTCTGCATTAATCAATTTGGATATGGATGATTTCAAGGCTGTAAATGATACTCTTGGTCATTTGTCAGGAGATGAATTATTAAAACAAGCTGGTGAAAGGTTTGAAAAGATAATTAAGGAACAAGATTGTGTGTGTCATATTGGCGGAGATGAGTTTTTATTTTTTATAAAGTCTGCTGACAATATAGCTGATATTGAAAAAATCGCAAAAGATATTATACGCACTTTTTCAAAACCATTTATAATTAACGGAAACGCTATTGATTATGTAACTGCTAGCATCGGCATTGCTTTGCTCCCCCAAGACGGTAGTGATTTTCAAACGCTTTATAATTGCGCTGATGATGCTATGTACAGTGCAAAGAAATTTGGAAAAAACAGCTATAAATTTTATAATAAAGGCATGAGCTTGAACTTATATGAGGAGTCAGTTAAAAAGAAAGAAATAAAAGAAGGCATTAAAAATAAAGAGTTTAAAGTGTTTTATCAACCTAAATTTTCAAAAGATGGGGTTTTAATCGGAGCAGAAGCATTAGCCAGGTGGATAAAAAAAGATGGGCAGATATTGCCACCTTCTGAATTTATAGTAATTGCAGAAAATAACGGTTTGATAGTACCTCTAACCGATATAATTATTGATGAGGTTTGTGAAAAGGTGCTCTATTGGGAAAAGAGCGGTTATGAGAAATTTACAATTTCAATAAATATCACTTCAGAACACATTATGAATGAAAGACTTTGTAAAAACATGATTAAAAGAATAAAATCATTTAATGTATCACCGCAATATTTAGAATTTGAAATTACTGAATCAATGATTATAAAAGAATTTGATATTGCCATAAATAATATTAGAATGATTAGAGAATTTGGAATTAAGATAAGCATGGATGATTTTGGAACAGGATATTCATCACTTAATTATTTAAAAAAACTACCAATAGACATTATAAAGATAGACAAATCATTTGTTGAAACTATCAATAGGGATGAAAAAGATAAAGTCCTGCTGGAAAATATCATAAATCTTTCACATGGATTTCAATTCGACGTAATAGCTGAAGGTGTTGAAACTGAACAGCAGTACGAAACATTGAAAAAAATGAAATGTGATATGTTTCAAGGATATTATTTTGGAAAACCGGTTGCTGATACAAATTTTGAAACGCTATTTCTTAAAAAAGTAGAATATAGACTAGAATAAAAGAACTTAAATTACAAAGAATAAATTTAAGGTAATATTTCTATATTAATTGATGTAAAAGGGGAAGTATGATTATGAAGGCAGTATATGAAAGAGAAATAAACAGGACAAAAAGGCGTTCCTGTAATTGATATAAATGGGAATATAATAATAGGTTTTGATGAGGGAGAAATAAAAAAGTTATTGGGTTTATGACATAACCTATTCGTGAGCCAAGTAGAGACAGTTGCGTGGATGCATAAGAAATAGAAGCTTCTGTTATGATTCACAAATTAGTGATTTAATAAAAACTATTGTATATAAAAATAACCGATAACTTCGGTTATTTTTTTACTTAATTGACAATAATTTATAATGAAAGAATTTAAGGAGGAAGCGTTGAAAAAGGCAGTAGTATTGTAAATTTTTTACATGATTATTTTTAGTAATTAGAAAGATAATAAAAACAAAAAGTAAATGAGGTTCTTAAAATTATGATCAATGATGATAAAATTAATATTCTAATTACTGAATCTAAACAGGTTATGGATCAGGTTTTAGCAGAAAGTTATAAAGATAGGGATATAAAAAACTTCATAGAAATAGAAAAGAAAAAATATAAAAAAACAGATGACATTGATGATATTTTGAACAAATAAATAATTATCAATCATCAAGAAGATAATTCTTTTAGACATGCGCGCTCTTGCAGACGGAACAACAACAGATAAGATATTCCCAGTCTGTATTAATAAAGATGGCATATGACAAACTAAATGGATTATTTATGTAATCCCACAAAACACAAGGAGGTATTTATGCAAAACTTTGGAATGTCCATGTTATGGTTCTTGCTTTCCTATATCATTGTCACGGTTATCGGTATTTTACATACAATTTTCAACATTTATGTGTTAAAAATGAACCCGATGGACGAAAAGGGTATGGGAGAAGGCTACGAAAAGACAAAACCATGGCATCCCCTTTATAACACTATTCTTTTTACCATATTTGGGTGGCTATATATGCGAATGTTAGCTGCGCCAAGCCTCGAAGAAGCGCTTGTTACTGGCGCAATATGGGCAGGAATCTGTATTGTATTTGATGTTGTTTGCTGGGTAATTATTAAGCATCCATGGAGTCTTACTTTCAAAGAGTTCTACGTAGATTACCAACCGTGGATAACGTTGATTTATTTAGCTATTTTTTTAGGTCCTGTAATCGGGTTCTTCCTCCTTTAATTTAAGGTTGCGCAGCACCCTACGCCCCAATTTCGTAGAGTGCCTTGCTTATATATATACATAATAATCCAGTAAAAGCAGGGATAGTAAATTAACCTGAAAAATACCGGTGGAATAGTTATTATGATTATATTAATACAAAAAAACGTAGTAGTGTAATAACTGATAGAATATTAAATATCTTTTCTGAAAACCTATCAGTAGCAGTTAAGCAGTTTATAAAATTTAGCAATTTGGATAGTGATATTAGTATTCGCTCCTCTAATAAAAGAGCAATTTTTTTGAACTTTTATAATTTTCTGCATTACAGTTTATAACATGTATGTGTTTTCTATATTGACCGCAGCTACCTTCAACTCTGGTATTTTTGCAATAGGATCAACTTCTGGATTTGTCAGATAATTTACCCTTGCATCGGAATAATGGAATGTCATAAATAGGACTTCATCACTGATTTTATCTGTAACTTTTAATTTTGTAATCACAGACCCTCGCCTTGAAGTCACTTTTACTTCTTGCTCGTCTTTAAGTCCTAATTTATTCGCTGTTGTAGGATTCATCTCTAAATATGATTGAGGAGCTTTTTTATTTAATTCTTCTACTCTTCCCGTCATTGTTCTACTGTGATACTGAAAGAGAATCCTACCAGTTGTCATAACATACGGATATTTTTCATCGGTTAATTCAGAGCTGGACACATTATCTACAGGTACCAATAAGGCTTTGCCATTTTTCCGTGGGAAGGTTTCAGCATGTAGGAATTTTGTACCCTGATGGCCTTGGTCAAGCACAGGCCATTGGATACCTACTTGTTCAATCTTTTCATAGGTGACACCTGCATACTCAGGGGTAAGCTTTGCAATTTCTTCCATGATTTCAGAAGGGTGTTCGTATGTTTTGTCAAAACCTAATCTCTGCAATAATTCCATTAAAATAATCCAATCTGGCTTAGAATATCCAATAGGTTCGATTGCTTGTCGAACTCTTTGGACACGTCTCTCTGTATTAGTAAAAGTGCCGTCTTTTTCCGCGAAGGAACTAGCCGGTAAAACCACATCTGCAAGCGCTGCTGTCTCTGATAAAAAGATATCTTGAACCACTAAAAACTCTGCATTTCTTAAATCCTTTTCTGTGTTTTTTAAGTCGGGTTCTGTAATCATTGGATTTTCACCCATGATGTATAAAAATTTTATACTTCCATTTCCAGCATTGTGAATCACTTCTTGGAGAGTTATTCCTTTTTTATCTGAAAGTTTAACATTCCATGCTTTCTCAAATTTATTTCTTATTTCTTGACTTGTCACTTTTTGATAGCCAGGATAAACATCAGGAAGTCCTCCCATATCACAAGCACCTTGAACATTATTTTGTCCTCGTAGAGGGTTCACACCTGCATTTGCTTTTCCAACATTTCCGCATATAAGTGCTAAATTGGATAATGTCATTACCGACTGACTTCCAGAGACATGCTGTGTAATTCCCATAGCATAGTAGATGCCGGCATTCTCCGCTTCTCCATACATTTTAGCAGCATTTATGATTAATTCAGATGATATACCACAAATTTCCGCTGATTTCTCTGGTGTGTAATTCTTTATATGATCTACAAATTCATCAAAGTTCTCTACACGTTCTTCAATATACTTTTTGTCATAAAGGTTATTTTTAATGATTACATGAGCCATTGCATTTATTAAAGCAATATTGGTACCTGGTCGAATTTGCAAATGAATGTCTGCATCTCTGGTCAAATCTATTTCTCTTGGATCTGCAATAATGAACTTTGCTCCTTTTTTCTTAGCTTGTCGCATCATTGTTCCAATGACAGGGTGGTTTTCGGTAGTATTAGAGCCAATGACAAAAATCACATCATTGTCTTTGATTTCCTCGATGCTGTTGGTCATAGCACCGCTGCCTAATGTAGTAGAAAGCCCTACAACAGAAGAAGAATGACACAGGCGAGCGCAGTGATCAATATTGTTCGTGTGAAATCCAGCTCGGAACAGTTTCTGAAAAAGATAATTCTCTTCATTGGTACATCTTGCGGAAGTCATTCCGGCAAAGACATCTCCACCGTATTGATCTTGATATTCCTTGGCTTTGCTGATGATAAGATTGTAGGCTTCTTCCCAGGAGGATTCTTCAAGTTTTCCATTTCTTTTGATCAAGGGAGTTTTTAATCGATCAGGATGATTAATAAATTTATAGCCAAAACTACCTTTTACACATAACAGACCATTGTTTGGTAATACCTTAACTGGTTTTGAACCTACCACTCGATTTTCTTTCACCGTAAGTTCTAACTGACAACCGACACCACAATAAGAGCAGGTGGTTTTTACATTTTTTAGTTCTTCTTTAACTCCTATTTGTTTAGGAACTTCAAAGTCCATTTTAGCAAATTCAGTAAGATAGGGCTTAGGAATAAAGGCACCTGTTGGACATACGTGAATACAATTACCGCATTCTTCACAATAAATTTTATGAGTGGAATCAACCTGCGCAATACCATTCTCATCTAATTTGAGACAGCCATTCCCCTGTAACTCTTCACAAAGTTGAATGCATAATTTACAGCCAATGCATTTATTTGCATCATAATAGTAAAAAGGGCTCTTGTCGAACAAAGGATATTCTTTTTCCTCTGTGTCTTCACCGTAAGGAATTCCATATTGTTTACTGTATTCATAAATCTTATCTCCAAAAGAACGAAAATTATTGCTAAAGGCATGAGGTCGTTTCTTATAAAGATCATTTAGAACTTCCTTTCGAGCAGAAATAACCTTTTTGCTTTCAGTGAGGATTTCCATACCTTCTTTTACTGGAAGAATACAAGAATTTTGAAGAGAATCTTGTCCCTTAATCTCTACAACACATAAATTACAAGAATGATTTGCCTTGAGTCTTTCATCATAACATAGTGTAGGGATGGGGATATTCACAAGCTTGCAAGCTTCTAAGACGGTCATTTTATCTGATATTTCATAATGCTTATCGTTGATTTTAAGACTTACCATTTTTACACTCCTTAGATAATATAAACTTTATATTTAGTATTCCCAAGAGAGGTATATTTTAGTAGTTAATTATGTTGTAATAGTGGGTCCACCAAGGAATGGCTGTGGATAATTTAATTTATTCGAAAATCATAAAATCTTGCCTCATAAGGAAGAAAAACGCTGTTCAAGTTTAATATAATAGTCTTACTATATTGTTAAAATTGTTAGCTATTTCTCAAATATATTATTCTTTCAAACCAATATTCTATTTGAGATTTGTCAGGACAGTTGCTTAAATATACAAAACTAAAAGGGTGACTAATGTTAAAATTCCTTATTGGAATTTCCTTAAGATATCCTTGAGATATTTCCTTTCTTGTTGCTTCCCTGTACATAAAAGTGATGCCAATGTTTTGGTGACATAATGCTTTAATAGCGTTCATATTGCAAATTTCGATTTTTCTTTTGAAATCTTTAACACTAAGATTTTGATTATACAGTGCTTGTTCTAATATATCACGGGTTCCACTTCCTGGCTCGCGAAGTATTAAATTCTGCTCAAGCAATTCTTCAAGGTCAGAAGTTTTGAGAAATTTACAGGAAATCCAGCCGGAGTAATAACAAATGCTGATGGATTGACTGATTGTGAAATGCAGAAAATAGCAAGAGAACTTAATAATTCAGAGACGGCCTTCATTTTTTCTTCAGATGGTATTGAGCATGATGTTCATGTGCGTTTTTTTACCCCAACAAACGAAGTGCCAATTTGTGGTCATGCAACTATCGCTGCCCATTATGCTCGCGCGGTTGAAAATGGACTCGACACTACAAGGGTTTATCAAAAAACAGGCGCGGGAATTTTACCAGTTGATATAATAAAGGAAAATGAGGATTATAAAATTGTTATGACACAGGGGGAAATAGAATTTGGCAGCATTATTGATGGAATAAATAAAGAAGAACTTTTAGCAGCACTTAATATAAAAAATAGTGATTTGATAGCAGACTATGAAATTCAGATTGTATCAACGGGTCATTCTAAGGTTATGGTTGGTATAAAAAGTATTGAAACTTTAAATTCATTGAATCCGAATTATGATACTCTTTCTAAGCTGAGTAAGGTTATTGAATGTAATGGATATTATGTCTTTACAGTTGACTCGGAGGAAAATGATATTTTAATACATGGCAGAATGTTTGCGCCGGCAATAGGTATTAATGAAGACCCAGTTACTGGTAATGCAAATGGGCCTTTAGGTGTGTAAAGGAAATCCACTTTGGATTTAAAATTGCAATTGAAGCCATCGCAGGGAAATATCAAACATAGAATGTGGTCATAAGATAGGAGTCTGACTTCAATGAAGCTTCCACCAAGGAACCAGTGGGTCTTCACGACATCATTTTTGTCTACTCAAGGCACGTGGAGCATTATAACAGCTATATACAAAGCAACCCCGAATTGGAACTGGCTGGGATATTTGCGTATGACGGTATCAATGGAACCAACACAAAAAAGCGTGACGAGTTTAATCGCATGATAGAAGAATGCTTGAATGGCAAAATTGATATGATTATTACCAAGTCAATTACCAATTTCGGCCCTTCTCCAATTGTTGATAAGACTACACTGCTATGAGAATTATATATTAAATTTCAAGTGGTAAAATCATGATGAAAAATGTAGAATAAAAAGTAAATAAATACAAATGTTGACAGTTCAGACAATATTATTTATAATAAATTTGTGCTTTTTAAGTGAGTTTTCTATTACTTTAGTATTTTTTACGGTTTTGATAATAGTGATTGATTGAATAAGAAGAAGTTGAAGTCTATAAAAAATCTTGACTAGGAGTTTATGAGTCAAAGAAGATATTTTTCGAGTTTTAACGGATTACCCATACTTGCGATAAGACTTTAAGTATAGAGTAGTTCGAAATATCTGAATTTTGCAGCACCTTGTGGTAAGACCACTGGAAATATTAAAGAAAATGGAGGGCTAAGGATGGAAAAAGAGTATGTAATTGAAAAAGGGTTGGAGTTGATAAAAAATTCAAAAATTGCGTTAGTAGGCTCAATTGACAATGAGGGTTTTCCAAACATTAAAGCAATGATGAATTTGGAATCGGAGGGTTTGAAAAAAATTTGGTTTAGTACTAATACTTCTACAAGAAGAGTAAAGCGGGCAAAAGGTATTACCGCCCGATCAACCGAGGGTAAGCATTCTGAAGCCTTTTTTGTATTTCCCATCCGTATGGTCTTTAACATGTGCAAGCAGTTCAACATATGTAGTTCAATGAGTTCAAAAAATCTGTATACAACATTTTTGCAGAAATCCGGTCCTTTATCTGTCTTTGTGATATGGCTTCTGGAAAAGGTGAAGTATCTGCATGAAGCCACCGGATCTGAAAACATTTGCATGGATGGCGGCGTTGCGCTAAATTGTGTTGCAAACAGGCATATTTTGAATAAAGGCCCGTTTAATAGCGGCAGGATGTAAATTTGATGATGCGAAACTGGCATCACTTCGTAAGAAGCTTGGCTTTGATATAGATCAAACGGATGACGATAAAACCGGGTTCGCAAATAATCAAAGCGCCAGGGACAGAGAGGGATATGGAAGCTCGAAAACCGAAACGGTAGAAAATTCTTTGTAAGGAATGCCAATTCCATCAATGAGCTTAGGAATTGGGCAGATATTGAGGAGATACATCCTAAGGGAGAAAAAAGGAGTTCTATGTCTTTAGGTATCATCTTTAAAAGTTTATCACAAACATTCAACGCACCATTATGCATTTTATATAAATGATGTATGCTGTAGTTCATATCAACAGCTATTTGCTCCCAAGTCTTAAAGCATAAGTAGCGAAGTTCAAGGATGGTCTGATGTTCAGGATTTGGAATTAATTTTATCAGTTTGACAATTTCACGTTTTAAATCAACTAACCTGTCAATATCAGAATTGATTTCTGATTTCAAGTCTATGATTTTACAAATAATATCTTCCATACGCTGAAAGTTTCTTGTTTCCTTTGGGTGGTCATCACTAAGTGTTGCTGTAGCTTTAGTGTCTAGTTCTCGTAATGATTGTACCTGCTCAAGTTTACTGTTTATTCTTTGGTCAATGCGGTAAGCTTGACTTAAGTATACTTTGATATTCATAGGTCTCACACTTCCAACCAAGGAAAGTTACCATCAAAGTAAATATCCGCAATATTTCTCTGAAGCTTTGAATCTAATGATGAAATGCGTTTATATGCCTTGTTTATGTTTTCTTTTTGTTCTTCCTTGGTTTTATAAAATGAACAAGTACTAGTGTTGCATTTTTTTATTTTAATATTTTACAACCTTTGTTTCCGTATGCAAAACAGTTATTACTCATAATGTGCCTTTTAAATTTGCTTTTACTGCATCTATTAATGCAGATTGTGTATTATCTTTATTTTTAAGAGCCTTCATCACACGTTCGTCCATGGTGCCTTTGGAAATCAGGTGGTGGATGATTACTGTATCCATTTGTCCTTGTCGCCAGAGTCTTGCATTGGTTTGCTGATAAAGCTCTAAACTCCATGTAAGACCGAACCACACAAGGGTGGAGCCACCAGTCTGTAGATTTAAACCATGACCAGCTGATGCGGGATAAATGATAGCAACATGTATTTCACCATTATTCCAAGCTTTTATGGAATCAGCAGTGTCAAGCTTAGTGACCGTGAAGCGCTTTTGAATTCTTTCGATGTCATGTTTGTACCAGTAAGCTATAAGAACAGGCTTGCCATTGGCTGCTTCTATAACGTCCTCTAAAGCATCAAGCTTTCTGTCATGTATGGGTAAGACAGAACCATCATCTGCATAAACAGCTCCATTGACCATTTGTAAAAGTTTATTTGATAAACTTGCTGCACTTGCAGCATCAACTTCCTTATCCTTAAGTGAAAATACAAGGTTTTGTTTCATGGTTTCGTAAACTTTCATTTCCTTATCAGATAATTTAACGGGTATTTCGTTTATGACACACTCGGGTATTTTCAGATAGTCTGTACTTTTCATGCTTATTGTTATGTCAGAAATAAGTCGGTAAATTTCTTCTTCAGAACCGGGAAGCGGTTTATATGAAAATATTATGTTTTGGTTGCGTTTATCAGGAATGAAATACTTATTCCTAAAGTGAGTAATAAATCGTCCAAGGCGCTGACCCATGTCAAGTATTCCAATTTCAGCCCATAAATCCATAAGACTGTTTCCTGATGGGGTACCTGTCAAACCCACGATGCGTTTTACTTTTGGACGTACACTTCGAAGAGCTTTAAACCGTCTTGAGCTATATGCCTTAAAGGATGAAAGTTCATCAACCACTAACATTTCATAATCAAATGGAAGACCATTTCTGTTTATAAGCCAGTCTACATTTTCTCTGTTGATTAAGTAGATTTTGCAACAAAGCATTTATTCGTTCTTTTTCTGTTCCAATGGCTACTGAGTAGGTTAGTCCTTTTAGATGATCCCATTTTTCAATTTCTGCAGGCCATGTATCTCTTGCAACTCGAAGTGGTGCAATAACAAGTATTTTACGAATAATAAAGCTGCCAGTGCAAGGTCAAAGATTGAAGTAAGAGTAATAGCACTCTTGCCAAGACCCATATCTAAAAATATAGCTGAGATAGGGTTCTTCAATATAAAGTTGGTGCATAAGTTTGATAATCATGAGGTTTGTATTTCACTCAGCATTCCTCCAATCTGGTCAATGTTATCTATTAAGAAAATCAAGAATCCCAATGCTTCAATTTGTCTTTTCCGTTTTTCTTGAATCGGTCTTAGTTTCTTTCCCGGTGCCTTTAATTCTATAAATGCAATCTTTCCACGAGGCAATAACACTAAACGGTCAGGCATACCATTAAAACCCGATTAAATAAGTTTAAGTGCGATGCCTCCCATGGACTTTGTTGCATTTTTCAATTCTTTTTCTATTATTTTTTCTCTCATACAAAATCCTTTCTGTTTTAAGTTCCAAGTTCCAAGAGGTGACAAGAATTCTATATAGCCTATACGCGCGTATAGGCGTGTGTGCATGTGCTACTTATACCTACATACATATTTATATATTTATATTGGAACTATGGAACCCTTGGAAAATTTCTTGATATCTCAAGGTTCTAAGAAGTTCTAAGATTTGGCTCCTTGGTGCCTTAAAGCACGACTTTACTTAGTTTGTCCTTGTACATCATTTTATGTTATAGTTATAATTTTGTTAATCAATTTTAAAATTCAGGGTGATTGTGATTTTTCGCCACGTCTTAGCCCTAAAGATATTTACAAATTGTTTTAAAAGTATATGTTTGACAAGGATTTTTATCATAGTATAATAAAAATAACAAATGAGCAGGAGTAGTTATGATAGAAGAAGGTCAAATTACGGAAGTTGAAATAATAGATTTAAACAATCTTGGCCAAGGTGTTGCCAAAATTGATAATTTTGTTATTTTTATTGAAGGAACAATTGAAGGTGATTTAGCAGAAATAAAGATAACTGAGAAAAAGAAAAATTTTGCAGTGGGAAAATTATTAAAAATTATAAAAGACTCGGAAAAAAGAATAAAGCCAAACTGTGTTCATTATGAACAATGCGGCGGTTGTCAGCTCATGCATATGGACTACTTGGAACAATTAAAATACAAGAAAAACCGTGTGATTAACGAATTGAAACGTGCAGACATCATTTTGGACAATGCAGATATATATGATACTATAGGCATGGACAGTTCGTTTAGATACAGAAATAAAACTGCATTTTCTGTAACAAAAAAGAATAATGAAATATATATAGGACCTTATGAGCAGCGCACATACAACATAGTAGATATTAATGGATGCAGCATACAAAGTAAAGAAGCAGATGATGCAGTAATTCTATTTAAGGATTTGATAATAAAATATAAAATTGATGCATACGATAAAAAAACCGGTAAAGGTACGATAAGAAATATTGTAATTAGAAACAATAGAAAAAATGAATTAATGTTTATTATTGTTGCAACAACAGAAAACTTTAGTAATAGAGATGCGTTGATCAAAGAACTTGCATTTAACAATAAAAACATCAAGACCATAATTTTAAATATTAACAACAAAAACACAAATCTTGTAATGGGAAGAAAAAATATAACACTTTATGGAGAAGGAACCATAAATGATACAATTGATGATCTAAGTTTTACAATTTCACCGGAAACATTTTTTCAAATTAATCCTATACAGACAGAAAAGCTGTATCAAAAGGTAATAGAATATGCTCATATTAATAATAATCAAGTATGCTTTGATATTTATTGCGGAATAGGAACCATATCTCTTATGGCTGCAAAGCATGCCAAAAAGGTTTATGGTGTTGAAATTGTTGAGCAGTCCATAATTAATGCCAGAGAAAATGCTGTAAGAAATAAAATTAGCAATGCAGAATTTTATTCTGGCAAAGCTGAAGAAATAGTCCCCAAACTATATAAGCAAGGAATCAAGGGAGATGTTGTAATAGTAGATCCGCCAAGAAAGGGCTGCGAAAAAGAGGTAATTGATACTATTATAAGTATGACTCCAGAAAAAGTTGTTTATGTATCCTGTAACCCATCAACACTGGCAAGAGACATTAAGCTTCTAGAAGCAGGAGGATATACACTGAAAAAGGTTCAGCCTATAGACATGTTTCCATGGACAGTACATTGTGAGAGTGTTGTCGAATTACGTCGAATTGAAAAGAAAAATAGATAGTTTTTATTATCGTCAATTAATATCACAAGAAAATTGTATTCATTAGTGTTGGAGATATAAAACAGCGCTCTAACGATATAGTATTTGGAGTCGCTGAGTAAACTGTAATATAGCTATAAAATTAAAAAAATGATCATGGAATTTGCGGGAACATAAGGATAAAAGCCGAATTTGAGGTATAACCGCATTTAAATCATAATTTGAATTGTTAATTGAGTAATTAAAAGGAGCAGAAGATGAAAAACAATATAAGTGCAACAAAAGATAAAATTACCCCAGTACGTATTCATTTAGAATTAAAAGATGATTATCTTTCAGATTATCAAAAAAGAATGCTGAGAAGATATGGAGAATCTAGTACTGGTGAGTCCATAAACAGAGATATTCTTATTCCTTCTGATATGCCACTGCATAATCTTCACTATGCAATTCAAAAACTATTCGGATGGCAGAATTCCCATTTGCGTAGTTTTTATTTACCTGAGGATATATATAATAAATTGACTGGTGGTACAGTTAAGGGCTGGTCTGATTTAGTAGGTATACTATTCCAACCACCATCTGAAGCAGAAAAAGATGTTTTTTGGGATGATGATTATGAGAGGGGTAGTTTCAAAGTTTGGCTTAAGAAAAAATATACGGGTCCATATATATATGGAGGAACTATGGAGCATCCCAAAATAGCTAAAGAGGATATAAAGGAGCTATTGGAGCGTTTTAGCATGTTAGAAGTTAGAGAATCATTCGGAGATTATATGGAACGAGCAAAACAAGATGAAAATGCTGAAATAAAGATAATAAAAAAGGCACCGTTAATTAATCTGACACTTGAAGAGATGAATTCATCCATTATTATAGATGGTGGCACTGAAAGTTTGTTGGAACGATTAGAGGTAAATAAGGTTATTGCAGCTCAAGGTGAAGATATTGCTTCAAAAGAGTTATTCCCCGTAACCAAGGAACTTATTTACAATTACGACTTTGGAGACAATTGGATAGTTAAAATAACCAAGTACAAAGATTGTGAAGATTTACTAAAGCAAAATATTATTAATGAATATGAGTTGGAAGAGGCAGAAGAAATCGTATTAGATAAGCACAAACCAGTTTGCATTAATAAAGAGGGCATATCTGTACTTGATGATGTTGGTGGATTAAGCGGCTTTGCTGATTTCTTAGGTATAATCTATGAAGGAGAAGATAAGGAAGAGGTATCTAGTGCTCGTGCATGGGCAAAGAGTCTTGGTTGGAGTATTACAAAAGTTTCTAATAAAATGATGTTATAGTTATAAAATAGGTTAAAAAGGTATTTTCAAGAATTCCATAGTAAAGAGAGGATTTTAAAGTGGAAAAAACAACTCCGGAAAAAGCAATGAAAGAATTAACAATGATTCTGATGTATTTATCAAGGTTTAATGAAGGTAACCGCTTTGGTTCAAGCATGGATATGGCTTGGAAAGGATATGATTTTGATATTATTAATGAATTGGATGAGGAAGATTATATAAGGCAGGGGAGTCATCGCTCTAAGTCTGTTGCAATTACTGAGGAAGGTATAAAATTAGCACAGAATCTTATGAACAAATATAATATAACTGACTGGAAATAAGAAAATCACTACCTAATTTTGAAAGGGGGTAATTTAATGATCTTTAAGGAATTATTGAAAACAGTTGCATTTGATGATGTTTGGACAGAACTTAACAAAGAATATTCTCTAAAGGACGAAGCGTTTGAGGCATATCTGGGAGTTTTTAATCAACTGAAGGAATTAACTCCGGAGCCAAATCATGATGGCTTTCGTTTGGCTGTCGTAAAGGTTGAAGATGAGTTTGAACCGGGTAAATTTGTCTATGATGTTTTTGGAATTAAGCTTAAAGATAAAGAACATTATGCATTAGAAATGTCGCCTTGGAAAGAATGGTTATCATTAATAGTTATAGAAAAATGCATTGAAACATATGGTTCAGCAACTGTTGTGGCGCATTCATTATATGAACTGACTTTTTTCGGTTATGATGCTATTGATGTTGAAGCTAAAATTGAAAAAGAGTTTGAAATATTAAAAGAGCGTCAGGAAGAAATCGAAAATGGTACATCGAAGTATGTTTCTTGGAATGAATTGTATAGAGAGCTTGGATATGTGGATGCCCGTACAGAGGAAGAAAAAGAGCTGGAGTATAAACAATTTGAACGCATAATGGCTGAAAATAAAAGAATTTATGAAGTGCTATTATCATAGAATTTCTACTTTGAATATGCAACAATTTTATATGGCTTTTCTAAATGGTCACGCATTGCATGACCAATTATGTTAGAGATATTAACGAAATGTTCTGACTAAATATGAGGAGGTTTAATAATGGGATACTATTGCAGAATATGTGGAAGGACACGAGCCAACGAAAAGTTTTCAGGAAAAGGACATAAAAATCATGTTTGTAAAGATTGTTCCGGTAAATATATTGATGAATATATAAAATCCCTTAGTCATAATTTTTTCACTCAAAATGGAGATGTCGTTCAAAAAAGTGTAATACCTAATTCCTTGAAATTTTTATTGAAATCCGTCATGGTTTAAATCTGGGATAATATATTAAGTTAGGCCGTACAAATTTGTACGGCTTTTAATATTTAGTACCAGTATTGTAGTAGCATCTGGATTGTTTAAAAGAAAAAAATTATTAAATCTATTTTTTTAACATATTAATTATATTTTTACATATTACGTTTAAGAATTATTTATAAATGATTCGATAATAGAAATTTAATGTGCAGATTATTTGATAACGAAAAAAATTTATGAAAAGCTGATATTGCTATAATGTGAATCTACATTTTAACAAAATTGTTTCATTGTATTTTGTTGGTTTGATGTAAGATTATAGATATGAGGGATAGAATGCAAAACGATAAAAGACAACAATATAGTGAAGAAGAGATCACAAGACAACATTACCTTAAAACGTCACCATTCAATACAATAAACAGTAATTTTAAATATACTGCTTGTGTTGGTACTAACGGGGGTTATGATCAATCTACAATTTATGAAGGGTTTAAGGATGCTGTAGATACCCTAATTAAAAGTATTGGCGAATATAGCAACTTCTCCGATCCTTTGGTATATCCCATCTTGTTTTGCATAAGGCATAGTATAGAGCTGTTTTTAAAAGATTTATATAATTCTATTCAATATATAAAATGTGCAAAAGACAACCGTAATAGCTTTATTAGGCTAAATAAAGCAAGAAGAATTCAATCAAGATTATCTCAGCAATATGATGATTGTGATTGTATAATTAGCAATAACTATGAAAACGACAGTAATGCTCATATTGAGAAAAACAAAAAAAGACGAGAAATGTTACAGAAACGTCTTACATCAATTCAAAGTTGTATTGACACACTTTCTGAAGAGTGTTTTAAAGACTTTAAGGAAGTAAAATTCACCCACAATTTAAATGAGCTAATCCAAAAAATTACTAGCATCTATCATCATATTGATATTAGAATAAAAGAATTGTGTGACGATGTTTTACCTCTTCTAAGTTATTATAAAGATATAGACCCTAATGGTGACGCATTTAGATATTGGTCAGACAAAGATGGAAAACCTCATTTTGAAACCAAGAAAATAAACATTGTTAAAATAGATATAATTGCTGTTCAGTTTGAAGAAATAAAAAAGCTATTTGGCCGGATTGATTGGCTAATGTGGTATTTAACAAAAGAATATAATACGAGCAATTTGATGGGATTATTAACTTACTATTGTTTCTGTTATAATGAAATAAAGATTATATTATATATGTTAGGTGGTGAAATTATGCTTGAGGTAGTATTTAATGATAGCGAAAAAGGCTCTATGAAAATAGCAAAAAACTATAATGAAAAGAACATGTTGAATGGAGCAGTCAGTTACAGTTATATAGGGAAAAAGCCAACCAAATCTGAATTAAAGAAACATTTTGAAGGACAAGCAGTTGGGGGAAATTCTAAAGATGTGGTTAATATAGGTTTTTCACTTGATGTTGGTGAGATTTCTGGTGAGATTGATGGAAATGAGCGCCAAAATGTTTTTCGTAAATTGTGGGGACGATTTAATTTAGATAATAAGGAGCAAGAACGGTTTTTTCTAAATCAACGTAAAGATATGGAACAGCTCTTATCTGCTGCAAAAGATGGTATACCCATACGAATATGGAAAAGTAACGCACCTTATTCAACCTGTGGATTTTACTTTGTTAGCGATATGTTAAGAAATATTGACTGCGATATAAGTGTTGTCTCTTTACCCGAATATAAGCAAATATCTGAGAATGAAATAGTAGAATATAGTCACTGGGGGGAAGTTGATGCTGGTAAGTTTTATCAGTTCTTACCACTAGAAAAACAATTATCTCAGATAGAAAAGCGAATTATAGGCGACTATTGGCATGAGTTAGTGGAGGAAAATACACCTTTAAGAGCAATTATAAACGGAAAGCTAATTTCTGTACAAGAAAATTTTTATGATTTTATTATAACAAAGAACCTTCCAGATGATGATTTTCTTATGGCACGATTAATCGGTAAGCTAATTGGAGAATATAGGCTGGGAATTACTGATAGTTGGTATGCTTTGCGTATTGATAAGATGATCGAGGCAAATAAACTAATTGTTGTTGAAAATAAGGATCCATCACATCCTTATGGAAAGATTTTAAGGAAAAATATGAGTACTAAATAATGTAAAATTGTAATAAACAAAGCCTTCGAATTAATAACTATTTGAGGGTTTTGTTGTTTACAATTTTGATAAAAAGGATATTAGAAGAATGTATTAACAAATAGTAAGTATCAAAATGTGGCAAGTAAGTAGTGGTATTAATAGTGATGAAAATGTAAAATTTGAAAAAAATCGAATGGTAAAGAGGTAGAACTTCAGAAATATGTCTTGCCATCAAGGGGGTGCCAGATTCCATGGTCATCAAAATCGCAGCAACACGACTGGAGATGGTATGTATGATGTCGAAAATTTAAAACGCTGGAAGTATTAAAAATACTAGATTTGAGTGAGTGACGTCTAATTTTTTAACTCGACCTTAGGGTGTATATGGAACCGATTAAAATAATATAATATCGACTATATCGATATTCAATCGAAGAATTTAGTATAATCTATTATAGAATTAAGATAAAAAATCAAACAAAATTATATTGTGATTGTCACCCAAAAACATGGTAATTAATTGGTAAATAAATTTTATTGAACCTTGAAAAGCATAGGCGTAATGATTAAAATAAAGCTGAAATAAATGATGTAAATTTAGTAATTTATCTTGAAATT
>JBFXKO010000017.1:0-85289 GCA_050173715.1 Sedimentibacter sp. | reverse complement strand
GAGGTAAAATTTCTACTCATTATTTGAATCACCCAATTTATGGAATTCAAAATATGATAGTTAATCAAGATGCAGCTAAACAAGCAAATCAAGGTCCTTCCCCTACTATTGTAGAGCGTGCAATAAAAGGATGTCCATTTGATGCTTTTGAGTGGAAAGATGATACTTTTATATTTCACAGAGATAAATGTGGTAAATGTGCTGGATGTTTTAGTACTGCACTTTTTGGCGGTTTATTAGAAACGAAGCCAGAAATAACTGCTGCTTGGGCACCAACAATAGCTGATGCTGCAGCAGGTTATATAAATGCAATTGGAAAAGATAAATTTATGTTTTTAAATTATGCAATGGATATAACACCTTGGTGTGATTGTGCAAATTGGCATGATAGAGCTTTAGTTCCTAACTTAGGAATTTTTGCATCAAAAGATCCTGTAGCCATAGATCTTGCTTGTATTGAAAAAGCAGAGGAAACAGTTGCTATGCCGGGCTCAAAAGCTGACGAATTTGGTTTTGGAGATGTAGGGACTGAAAGGTTTACAAATGTTTCAAGCATGGCTAAAGTAAGTCAATGGGCACAGTGCAATGCAGGTGAATACAATGGCATTGGTTCTACAGAGTATGTTTTAATAGAATCTGAACCAGGTGAAGAAACAGATTTCTGGTTTCCACCATATACTCCTGACAATATTTTTGGTTTTGTAAATAAGGAAGCATTAAGTAAAGGTGATTATGAGCCTGGCAATTATTTTTATGATTTGCCTAATTTGTCTTTGTCCGAGCTTCATATAAAACCTAAAGGAAAAGTTGACGAAATCTCTATTTTAGATGAAGAAGAATATGATTCGAATAATGTAAATTTAAATTTTTAAGGAGGAAAGAAATATGTTAGGTGGATATGCTGGTAAGATGTTATTTGTAAACCTTACAAATGGCACTTTTGAAGAAAAAGAATTAACTGAAGAAATGGCTTCTAAATATATTGGTGGATATGGAATAGGTGCAAAAGTTTTATATGATATGATGCCTCCAAATGTTGATCCTTTAGGACCAGAAAACATGCTGGGATTTGTTACAGGACCTACTAATGGTTCAAAAGCTTTCTTTGGTGGAAGATATACACTTGTTTGTAAATCTCCAGTTACGGGAGGGTGGAATGATGCAAATTCTGGAGGATATTTCGGCCCAGAATTAAAAAAAGCTGGTTTTGATGCAGTGTTTTTTACAGGAGCATCATCTAAACCTGTATATTTATATATTAATGATGGTAAAGTTGAATTAAGAAATGCAACTCATCTTTGGGGAAAGGATTCAAAAGAGACTTGGGAAACTTTAAAAGCTGAAACTGGTGAATCTAAAGTTCGTGTAGTAGCCATCGGACCTGCTGGAGAAAGATTATCGCTAATTTCATGCCCAATAAATGACGGACATAGAGCACCAGGACGTGGCGGCGGAGGAGCTGTCATGGGTTCAAAAAATTTAAAAGCTATAGCTGTAAGAGGAACCGGGCAAGTAAAAGTAGCGAATCCTGAAAAGGTAGCAGAAATTAATAAAAAGATAAGCGTATCAATGAAAGATAATCCTGCTGCTGCAGGTTTTGGAACATACGGAACTGGCGTTGGTACAGGAGCATCAGCTTTAAGTGGTGATTCACCGGTTAAAAACTGGGGTGGAGTTGGCGTTGTTGATTTTGGTGAAGAAAGTGCTACTAAAGTTGCTGCAGCAACATTTGATAAAAAATATAATGTTAAGAAATATGCTTGTTCTAATTGTCCTTTAGGATGTGGAGCTGAGTACGAAGTAAAAGATGGCCGTTGGCCATTACCTCAGACAGAAAGACCTGAATATGAAACTGCAGCGTCATTTGGCTCAACTTTATTATGCGATGACATTGAAGCAATTTTTAAATGTAATGAAATATGCAACACCTATGGATTTGACACAATTTCAGCTGGCATGACAATTGCTTGGGCTATGGAATGTTACAATAATGGAATTCTCACTAAGGATGAACTTGATGGAATTGATTTAAAATGGGGTGATGGTGAAGCAATTGTTGCAATTATGGAAAAAATGGCAGATGGAATTGGTGTTGGAGCTATTTTAGCAAATGGTTCAGCATATGCTGCAAAGAAGTTTGGAAAGGGTGAACAATATCTTCAAACTGCATCAGGAATTGAACTTCCAATGCATGACCCTCGAAATGCACCTGGTTTAGCAAGAATATATCAATATGATCCTACACCAGGACGCCACGTAAAAGGTGGACTTGGAGCAGTTCAAATGATGGGACCTTATCCCTTTGGAGATAAATACGATTACTCTGCAACAGGATATTTAGATGCTAAAATAGCAGCATCTCTAGAAATTACAAACTGTGCCGGATTATGTATGTTTGTAAGCATAGTTGGACCTCCTGAATCAGCTGCTGAATACATTGAAGCTATTACTGGAAGGTCATTTAAAAGTCAAAATGCAGATGAAGCAGGACTTCGTATATTAACATTAAGACATGCATTTAACATTCGTGAAGGTATAAAACCAAGCGATATGACAATTTCACAACGTGCAATTGGCAATCCTCCTTTAACAGCAGGACCACTTGCTAATGTAACTGTTGATAATGACAAGCTTGCAGATAATTTCTTTGCTTATGTTGGATGGGATAGAGTAACTGGTGTACCATCACTTAATGCACTTGAAAAGCTTGGATTAGAAGAAGTAGCTAGAGATTTTTATGAAGTTGCAGAAGCAACTGCTGAATAATGTAAAATGTAAATTAACATAGGGTTATTGAATGAACTTGCAATATATTACTATATTGCAGTTCATTCTTTAATATATTGTTTAAGGGGGTAGAAATTTTGAAAAAAGTTCTAATAACAGGCGGAGCAGGTAGTATGGGCAAAGAATTATCCATTTTGCTTGCCCAAAAAGGATATGAAATTTATGCATTTGATATTCCAAATGCAGATTATTCAGGATTTGATGATTTTGGAATAACAGGTATAAAAGGAGATATAACTGATTTTAATTCTGTGAAAGAGGCAATTTCAGATAAAGATATAATAGTACATCTCGCAGCATTGTTGCCACCTGTGAGTGAAAGAAGCTGGGATAAAACATTTGCAGTAAATGTTAAGGGAACAAGAAATCTTGTAGATGCTATTGTTGCAAATGGAAATAAAACACGACTTATCTTTTCATCAACAGTTGCATCATATGGAGACACAACAAAACTAGAGCCTCCCATTAGAACATCTACTCCTCAAAATCCTAACAGCAATTACAGTAAATCAAAGGTAGAGGCTGAAAAATATATTTTTGATTCTAATATTTCTTATACAATACTTAGGGTATCGGGAGTAGTATTAGCTGCATTGATGGATCCACCCGCTTGGCCATTCATCTCAGAGCAAAGAGTTGAATTCGTGTATAGGGGAGATGTGGTTACTGCACTTATTTCTGCTGTGGAAAGAGAAGAATCTGCAAATAAGGTAATGATTATTGCTGGAGGTAAAACATGGCAAATGAGAGGTTATGAATTCGTAGAAAGATTTTTGGAAGTCCTTGATATTCCTGTGGAAGATGCAGAATATCCCGACAGTTCAACATACTCAGATTGGTATGATACAGAAGAGTCACAAAGAATTTTAGATTATCAAAAGACTGATTTTCCGAAATTTTTAGAGATTTTTCAAAATGCTGTTGAGGATGCAATTAACGGATTAATATGATAACAGGTCATGGACATACTGCATGCTTTAGGTAGTGGATAAGTACCATGAATTAGGAGATAAACTTGATATGAATTCATTGTTTGTGGAATGTTGTTCTGGTGTTAGTGGAGATATGATTGTAGCGGCTCTTTTAGATTTAGGTGCAAATAGCAGCACATTGTTAGAAGGCATTGAAAGTTTAAAGATTGATGGTTATAAAATAAAAATATCCAGAGTGCTGAAAAGTGGCTTGAATGCATGTGATTTCGATGTTATATTACATGAATATACAGAAGAAAATCACAATGTATCAAAAGATTTCGAGAGAAATATATTTGACATTTACAAAATAATTGACAACTCATCCATATCTTCAAATGCAAAACAAATGGCTAAAAGAATATTTGAAATTAAAGCTAAAGCCGAAGCTAAAGCACATGATATAAAAATTGAAGAAGTCTATTTTCATGAAATAGGGGCGGTTGATTCAATAATTGATATTGTTGGTGCTGCTATTTGCATAGATAATTTAGAAATAAAAGAAGTAATAGTATCTCAAATCAATGATGGAAGCGGATCCATAAAGTGTCGACGTGGAATAATACCTGTACCTGTTCCGGCTGTAATTAATATTGCGTCAGAATATAACTTAAATATAATAAAAACAAGTATTAATGGTGAAATGGTTACACCTACAGGTGCGGCAATTTTAGCTGCTATTCAAACAGACAATACTTTACCTGAAAATTATAAAGCACTGAAAATAGGGTTAGGCTCAGGCAAAAGGTCATATCCAAATGAAGGTGTTTTAAGAATGTTTCTTTTTTAATTACATTTTGATGAAGTTATGAAAATTTATATGGAGCGGTTGATTTAGCATAACATGAGGCTGCCGTATAGACAGCCTTGTTATCTGTGAAGGAGTGTATATGCATAAAAAAATTAATTATGGGTATGTTGTAGCTGCTATATGCTTCATTATTGCATTTTTTTACATTGGATATGCTAATAATTCAGGCAGTTTATATGTGGTACCGGTAACAAGTCACTATGGGTTTACCAGGGCTGAATTCTCATTGATTTTTAGTATTATATCAATAGTTACAATATTTGCTAATCTTGCTTTCTCGACATTGTATAGACGTCTAGGTATTAAAAAGCTAGTCATCTTTGGAGCTATTTTGTGTGCTTCTGCTTTTTTCGTTTATTACAAATCAACAAACCTGATACAATTTTACATAGGAGCCTTTTTGTTTGGAATAGGATTTTCGTATACAAACATGTTGACTTTTTCATTGCTTATAAACAGCTGGTTTACTGAAAAAAGAGGTACAATTTTTGGCTTGATTTCTGCAGGAAGTGGCTTTGGAGGCTCAGTTATGAGCCCGGTAGTCGGCTATATCATATCTGTTTATGGTTTTAAACAATCATATTTATTTACTTCGATTATTTTATTTATTTTGATTATTCCAATTGCATTATTCATTAAAGAAAACAATGCATTTGAATACGTTGATGATGTACATGAAGAAAACATAATTTTTAAAAGAAAAACGATGAGACAGTTATTAAAAGAGCAAAGTGTTATTTTAGGTCTTACTGTTATATTTTTGATGGGTTTTTTAATGGCACCATGGCTAAATATTTTAGCATCTCATCTAATGGACAGGGGATTTGATGCAATATTTGCTTCAAAAATATTAGGCGGAGTTTTATTCGTTATGGCATTGTCAAAGATTTTAGTTGGAGCTATTTATGACAGAATAGGTATAAAGGTTGCTATTAATATTTGCCTAATATCTTTTATATTAAGCGCATTTCTGCTACTTATTGTTAACAGCATATTTATTGCATGGATGTTTGCTATATTATTCGGTATTTCATTAAGTGCACTTTCTGTATTATTGCCCTTGTTCACATCAGCTATAGCAGGAGATGAATATTTAAGTGATATTATTGGAATAGCATCTGCCTTGATTGGAGCAGGTGTGGCTATTGGAATTCCTTTAGTTAACTTTACTTATGATTTAACAGGATCAAACAATCTGATTTTAATTATATTTACGATTCTTGGTATTATTAATATTTTTCTAGCTTTTTCATCTTTAAAAAAAGCTGAAGTAAGTAATCATACTTAAAAGTATTGGAGTGATAATATTGATAGTTAAATTGAAGTATTTTGGTTTAAGCACTGTCATGTTAAATCATGAGCCACAACAAGTAGAGCTACCTGAGAATGCTACTATTGAATATCTACTTAATGCAGTTCATGATAAAGATCAAGATTCAGTTTATGTTTTGTTAAAAGCTGCAGTTTTTTTGGTTAACAATTCAAAGGTAAATAAGGATTATGTATTAAATGATGGTGATGAAATTCTCATATTGAATGTTTTAGGCGGCGGATAAAGTTATTAACTAAGCACAGGCACAAATAGGCGCTCTCTTTTTATAAGTCATTTTTTATTTTCCAATTTTACTGTAATAATCTGAACCATAATACAAATAATATATTTAACAAAATAAATTCAGAAAGGAATAAGAAAAAATGACTAAAAAACAAGGGAATCAAAATAACAATAATGAAAACAAAAATGTTAAAAACCAAGACACATACAGAAATGATAGTAAATTAACTGATAGAAACGGTTACATGATTTATGAATTGAATAACACATTTGAAGATAAAGACAAGGATGTTTTAAATATTAACAAATTAGAAAATAAAAAAGAACAAAAGTAGAAACATTAGAATTTAATCATTTTTAAGGGAAATTCTTCAAAAGGCGTTCTGTTTGATTACACCTCCAAAGAAGATAATGTAATTTAATTAAAATTACTAAATCTACTTTGGAGTTTTTTATGTGGATACATATCAGTTTTATACTATATATTTGTATTCTCAGACGGCGGTGGAACCGGAAGGTCGGGTGTTCTTGGAGTCAGATCGTTGTAATCCTTGAAGCAGTAATACCATTCAGCGCATTGGAGATTTAAGCTTTCAGGGTTATCTGCCCTTTCTAGGAGCCCTTCATAAGTATATGGTATCGGTACTATTACCGGTTGCCCTGGCATCCAGTTTGCTGGAGTTGAAACGGAATATTCGTCTGTTGTCTGTAAGGCATCAATTAGTCTTAATAATTCGTAAATGTTTCTTCCATTTGTAGCTGGATAGCTTAAAATTGAACGTATCCTCCGGGAAGGGTCTATTATGAAAACATCTCTTACGCTTTGCTCATAGATTCTGTCAGGATTGACCATTCCGTACATACTTGAGATAACCGCATCCCTGTCAGTAATAAGAGGAAAAGGTATTGTCAGTCCTGTAAACTGATAAATATTATATAACCATGCCAGATGGGATGGGTTGCTGTCTATACTTATACCTAATAGTTGGACATTTCTTTTCTCAAATTCAGGTGCAAGCTGGGTAAATGCTATAAATTCTGATGTGCAAACCGGAGTGAAATCTCCAGGATGTGAAAACAGTATCACCCATTTGTTTATGTATTGTGACAGAGTTATGATTCCCTGAGTTGTATTAGCGGTGAAATCAGGTGCGATCCTCCCTATTGTAAGGCATTCTCTATTATTTGATATCATAGTAAACCTCCGAAATATTTGTAATAACATTATATGATATGAAAAATTTATCCCTATGTTAATCGAAAAATGAAAAGGCTAAAGTTTTTATTTAAGATACTTCACTATACATATAAATTCAATTTATGATATAATTGATTTATGAAAACCAAGAAAGGTAAAAAATATGATTTTAACACTTGAAAATATCTCTAAAAGCTTTGGAGAAAAAATATTATTAGACAATGTAAATTTATATATAAATGACAATGACAAAATAGGAATTGTTGGAGTAAATGGTACTGGAAAATCTACTTTGCTTAGAATCGCCACAGAGACAGAATATCCCGATAACGGAAATATAATTAAATCTAACGGCGTGAGAGTAGGATATCTTCCTCAAACTCCGGAGTTTGAAAATAATATTACTGTATTAGAACAGGTATTTTTAAATTCAAGCTCTGAAACTAGGATGCTTATGGAATATGAAGCCAAGAGTATACTTAATAAGCTGGGAATCAATGAACATGAAAAGGATGTAAATCTCCTTTCTGTTGGTCAAAGAAAAAGAGTTGCAATAGCAAGTGCGTTGGTGAATCCATGTGAACTTCTAATATTAGATGAACCCACCAACCATTTGGACAATGATATGATACTTTGGTTGGAGAACTATTTGATAAAATATAGGGGTGCCCTGCTGATGGTAACTCATGACAGATACTTCTTGGACAGAGTTTCAAACAAAATTGTTGAGCTTAGTAAAGGAAAGCTGTATAACTACGAGGGCAATTATTCTAAATTTTTAGAGCTAAAATCACTTCGTGAGGATATGGAGTCCACAGCCGAAAGAAAAAGGCAGGTATTGTATAAACAGGAGCTTGCTTGGATACAAAGAGGGGCAAGAGCTAGAGGAACAAAGGCTAAAGGAAGAATTCAAGAATTTGAAAGGCTTAAGGATCAGCTAGGAAATGAAACAGAAGAAAAACTGGAAGTAAACTCTGTTTCATCAAGACTTGGCAGAAAGACTATAGAAATCAAAAATATTTCTAAAAGCTTTGAAAACAAAGTTATTGTAAATAATTTTGAATATATAATATTAAGAGATGCAAGAATTGGAATTGTTGGCAGCAATGGAGCAGGCAAATCAACACTTTTGAACATAATAGCAGGAAGAATAAAGCCTGACAGCGGATTTGTGGATATTGGAAGCACTGTTAAGCTTGGTTATTTTTCACAGGAGGCAGATGATGTTGATGACTCTCAAAAAGTTATCGACTATATAAAGGATATAGCAGAAATTGTTGAGACAAGAGAAGGAAAAATAACCGCTACGCAAATGCTTGAAAGATTTTTATTTACACCGGATGTACAGTACAACACAATTTCCAGACTTTCAGGAGGAGAAAGAAGAAGGTTATTTCTTTTAAGTATATTGATGAAATCACCCAACATATTATTGTTGGATGAACCAACAAATGATTTAGATATTGAGACATTGACAATATTGGAGGATTATCTGGACAGCTTTGACGGAGCTGTAATAACCGTGTCTCATGACAGATATTTCTTGGATAAGGTTGTTAAAACAATATTAGAGCTTCCTGGAGATAATACAGGAACAGTTAAAGAATACAACGGAGGTTATTCTGATTATGTCGCAGTCAGGATAACAGAAGATAGAAGCAGCGAAGAAGTTAAAAAGTATGATAAAAAGAACTTTGCAGAAACAAGGGAAAAACCCAAAAAGCTTAAATTCTCATTTAAAGAAGAAAAAGAATATGAAACTATAGATGGGGATATAGCAAATTTAGAAAAAACACTAGCTGATTTGGAATCACAGATGGGAGTTCATGCAACTGATTATGTCAAGCTGCAGGAATTAATGAATGAAAAACAAATAACTGAACAGCAACTGGAAGAAAAAATGAACAGATGGATTTATTTGAGCGATTTAGCAGAACAAATAAAAAAATAATAGACTGTGAAAAATAACGGAGGCGTTATTATGAATGAAATTGTTTTAAAGGTTGAAAATTTAAGCAAGAATTATCAAATGGGAGAAGTGACCGTCAAGGCTTTGGAGGACGTGAGCTTTGAAATTAAAAATGGCGAATTTATTGTAATTTTAGGTCCCAGCGGTTCAGGAAAAAGTACGCTCTTAAATATTATTGGCGGTATGGATACACCATCTGGCGGCAATGTTTTTTTTAATGATGAGTGCATAACAAACATGAGCGACAAGGAGCTTACATATTACAGGAGAAATAAGATTGGATTTGTATTTCAATTTTATAATTTAATGGCTACATTGACTGCCAAGGAAAATGTGGAGCTTGCTGCAGAGCTGTGTGAAAATGCTATTGATATTGATGATGTAATGAAAGCAGTTGGACTTGGTAAAAGAAGTGACCATTTCCCTTCACAGATGAGTGGTGGAGAACAACAAAGAGTTGCCATTGCAAGAGCTGTTGCTAAGAATCCACAGATTTTGCTGTGCGATGAACCAACAGGAGCTCTTGACTTTGAAACAGGCATACAAATTTTGAAGGTTCTAAAGGATGTTAATGAAAAATATAAAAATACTGTTATAGTAATTACTCATAATGCATCCATAGCTCAAATGGCAGACAAGGTCATAAAAATGAGGAGTGGGAAAATTACTGATATTACATTGAATGAAAGCCCTTTGCCTCCTGAAAGGATTGAGTGGTAATGAAAAAGCTTGATAAAAGACTTTTTAGAATGATAAAAAATACAAAGGGTCAATTTATTGCAGTGTTGGCTATTATTATTACGGGTATTTTTGTTTTTACTGCTGTAAGCAATTCGGCTAAAAATTTACATGACTCAATTGATGATTATTATATGGAAACAAATTTTGCGGACATATTTGTGAAAGGAACCAGATTGCCTGATAAGTTGGAAAGCCAGTTGGTGGGTACAAATGATATCAAGGAAGCAGAAGCAAGGATTGTGTTTGATACAAAGTTTATCACTGACAATGAGGATGAAAATGTTAATGTAAGAGTAATTTCTGTTGATAAGTACGAGAATAAAATCAACAAGTTGTTCATGAAATCCGGGAAGAGAAGCTTAACAGAAAAGGATGTAATTTTAATAGAGCAATTTGCCGCTGCAAGGAATATAAATGTTGGCGATGAAATTAAGATAAAAATCAACGGCAGGCAGATAAGTCTTAATGTATCCGGAATTGCAAGCAGTGCTGAATATGTATACATGATGGAAAATGAGCAGACAATGCTTCCGAATCCCGAAAATTTTGGGGTTTTATACCTTGAAGAAAATTATTTGAGGAAGATTTATAGTTCTCGTGGTAACTTCAATGAAATAGTGTTGGCATTAAATAATGATGATAATATAGAAAAAACCGCCGATTATTTGGAAGATAATTTAGATGAGTACGGTGTTTCAAGAGTTATTGAAAAAAAAGACCAGCTTAGCAACAGCATGCTGAGCCAAGAAATTTCAGGTCTTGATATGATGTCTAAGTCAGTACCTGTTGTATTTTTGGCCTTTGCCGGCATAATGCTTGCAACCATGCTGTCAAGAATAGTAAAAAAGGACAGAACCTCCATCGGAGTATTGAAGGCCCTTGGTTGTACAGATGTGGAGATAGTGGTTCATTACCTGAAATATGCAGCTATTATAGGTATAATAGGAGGCTTGTTGGGCTCAATTTTCGGGACTGCATTATCCGGAGTTATGACGAGCTATTATCTGGTGTTTTTTAGTATACCAATGTTGTCAGTGAAGGTTTATTATTATAGAATAATTATTTCTGTAGTGCTGTCATTATTATTCTGCATTATAGCCGGATTTTGGGGTGTAAGGGGCATCATTAAAATAAATCCTGCTGAATCCATGAAGCCGGAATCACCGAAAAAAGGCAAAAGGTTATTTATTGAAAATATTAAAGTTTTCTGGAGCCATGTTCCATTTTCGTGGAAGATAGTTGCGAGAAACATATTCAGGGAAAAAAAGAAGTTTGCCTTCATAGGAGCAGCAGTTTCAATAACCTGCGGCATGATGATTATGACAATATGGATGATTGATATAATAGATGTGATGTTTAACAGGCATTACAGTGAATTCAGCAAGGTTCAATATAATGTAAGCTTTGATGGTTTTAAGGATGATAGCGTTTTAAATGAATTTGCTGAACAAATAAGCATTAAGAATATGGAAGGCAGAATAGAAATACCATTTGAAATAGAAAACGGGAGGTATTCTAAAATTGTCAATGTGATTGGATTAAATCATGATACGGCATTTTACGGTTTCAGGGATATGAAGGGCAATAAGGTTCAAGTCCCTTCACAGGGGATTTTAATATCATCAAACCTTGCGAATTCTATAAAGGCTGATGTTGGAGATGAGATACTTCTTAATAATTTCGCATCAGATGATGATGGCTATGTGACGGTTAAGGGTATAATCAATCAAGCCTTAGGCATTAACGGATATATGAGCGTAGATTATTTAAATGAACATTTCCTTGATAAGGGAATTATCAATGGTGTATATATAAATTCTGACGAAGATGTTCCTAATAAATTAGAGGACATGAAAAATATAACTGTGCAGTCTCAGTCTGACATGAAATCAGCATTTGAAGAATTTACAACAGTGACAGCAATGTCTATGGGATTTATGGTTTTATTTTCAGGGCTTTTAGGATTTGTAATAGTATACAGCATGACTCTCATGAGCATTAATGAAAGAACATTGGAGTTTTCATCCTTGAGGGTTATGGGATTTTCCAAGAAGGAAATATTCAATATGTTGGTGCGTGAAAATATGATTATGACTGTATTAGGAATTATAGCTGGCATACCGGTCGGGTTGTGGTTGGTTAATTATTTAGGTGATGCATTTACCACAGACATCTATACCATGAAGGAACCGGTTAATCCAAAGAGCATTTTTATTTCAATAATACTTACAATTATATTCATAATTTTAGCACAGCTGATGACTTATGCTAAAATTCACAAGCTTGACTTCATGCAGGCTTTAAAAAACAGGATATCATAAATTTAATTTAGGAGGTAGAAATGAAAATAAAACTTAAAAAGAAGTATGTTATATTATCTGTATTATTAGTATTTGCACTAATTGTTGCATCCTCAATGCTATCAGGCGGACAAAATTCATATGAAGGAAAGACTTCCAAAGTGAAAATTGGCTCAATTCAAAATACATTAGAAGAAACGGGAACGGTTTTTTCTAAAAGAGTCAACACTTTTTATTCTGACATGAGTCAGAAAGTGGAGGTGCTCAATGTTTCTGTGGGAGACAAAGTGAAAAAAGGCGATATAATATTAACATATGAAAATAATTATGATTTAGAAATCGAAAGGGCAAACAAACAAATAGAAGCAGTAACTGCAACCTATAACGAAACTGTAAAGGGAGCAGATTTTCAGGAAATTTCAAACATGAAGCTCAATATTAGCACCTTAGAAAACAATTTAAGCTTAAGTAAAAGCAATTTTGAAAAAATAAAATCACTATATGAAAATAATGCAGTCAGTGAGGTTGAATACAAGGAAGCAGAAAATAATGTAGCTTCTTTGGAAAATCAGCTGCAAGAAGCAAAAAACAATTATGATTTAATGATGCAGGGTGTTTCTTCAAATGTAAAAAAACAATATGAAGCACAAATAGATGAAATAATGGTACAAATTAAAATATTGGAGCAATATATAGAGCGAGCATCAGTTAAAGCAGAATTTGACGGTGTAATTACAGAGCTTAATGTTCATCAAGGAGGAATGACAGAGCCGGGTGTTCCAGTAGTAGAAATCCAGAATGAAAACAATCTTGGAATTTATGTGGAGGTATTAGCTGAAGATGCGGTCAAAACTGTTAACGGAATGCCCTTTATAATAAATTTCGACGATAAATCAAAGGAACTTAAAGTTAACAGAATATATCCAAAGGCTGAAGCAACAATTTCAGAGCTTGGTGTGGAGCAAAAGCGAGTGAGAATTGAAGCTGATTTAGAAAAAGATATGAAAATGAAAATCGGGGCAGAGGTTGATGTCGTTATTGTTCTTGAGGAAAAAAATGATGTTCTTCTGGTGGACAGAGATGCTGTATATGAAAAAAATCAAAAGGAATATGTTACAGTTATTGAAGGAAGCAATGAAATTGAAAAGGAAATTACAACAGACCTTAAAAATGATGATTATGTAGAGGTAACGTCAGGCTTAAATGAAAATGAAGCAGTTTTAATAGAATATTAAGATTTATATAGTAAAATAGAACGGCAAAATTAGAAAAATAATTTAGAAACATATGCAAGGAGACAAGATGAAATACGATTTAATAATAGTTGGAGCAGGACCTTCCGGGATATTTACTGCTTATGAACTTAACAGAATACAACCGAATAAAAAGATATTGTTGATAGAGCAAGGAAAAGCTATTAAAAAAAGAAACTGCCCTAAGGACAAAACAAAGAAATGCATCAACTGCCAGCCTTATTGCAGCATTACAACAGGTTTCTCGGGAGCAGGAGCATTTTCTGACGGCAAGCTGTCATTGAGCCCTGAGGTTGGAGGAGATTTACCTGAACTTATCGGATATGATTATACACAGGAATTAATTAATTACACAGATAAAATTTATCTCCAGTTTGGAGCAGATACAAAGGTTGAAGGTGTTGAGAGCAAGGAAGAAATCAAGGAAGTAAGAAGAAAAGCAATTGAAGCAGGACTTAAGCTGGTTGATTGTCCAATAAGACACTTAGGAACTGAAAAGGCTCAGGAAATATATGAAAAAATTGAAAATCATCTGCTGGACAGCGGAGTTGATATAAAATTTAACACCACCTCTACAGACATAATTGTTGAAGATGGAGTTATTAAGGGAGTTGTTGTTACTGATTCAGTAAAGAAAACAACAGAAGAAAAATATTATGCTGACAATGTGGTAATTTCTACAGGCAGAAAAGGAGCCGACTGGTTAAAGGCACTTTGTGTTGCTCATAACATAAAGCATAGTGCAGGTACCGTGGACATTGGAGTGAGAGTTGAAGTAAGAAATGAAGTGATGGAAAGGGTAAATAATATATTATATGAATCCAAGTTAATCGGCTACCCTCAACCTTTTAAGGATAAGGTAAGAACATTTTGTCAAAATCCCGGAGGCTTTGTAAGCCAGGAAAATTATGACAATAATCTTGCTGTGGTCAACGGTCACTCATATAAGGATAAGAAATCAAACAATACAAATCTGGCAATTTTAAGCTCACACAATTTCATCCATCCCTTTAATGAGCCTATTAAGTACGGCGCAAAGGTTGCAGAGCTCATAAATATGCTGGGAGACGGCAAAATTTTAGTACAAAAATATGGCGACATACTGGATGGAAAAAGAACATGGCAGCATGAATTGTCAAGATCAAATGTGGTTCCTACACTGCCTGATGCTGTTGCAGGAGACATTACATCTGCAATGCCATATAGAACCATGACAAACATAATCAACTTCATTGAAGCGTTAAATACGGTGGTGCCTGGCTTTGCTTCCACAGAAACATTGCTTTACGGACCTGAAGTTAAATTTTACAGCAACAGAGTTGATTTAAGCCTTGATTTTGAAACCAGCATAAAGAATTTATACTGTCTGGGAGATTCAAGTGGCTGGACCAGAGGACTCATGATGGCTTCGCTCATGGGAGTGAGAATGGGACAAATTTTAAGTAATAAAAAGCAATAATACCTAATATATTATACTATTCAATGTTGGATAAAATTTTAAAACAACATCAGATTATCATAGGGGGAATATAATTTGGAATGGTATAACAAAGGTAAAAAAGAAGTATTAAATGAACTGAAAACAAATTTAAGTGTTGGACTAAGTAACAGAGAAGCAAAGGAAAGACAAGTAAAGTACGGTAAAAATGAATTGGAAGCACAGGCCAAGAAAAGCTTTGTTTCAAAACTGATAGCTCAGTTTGCAGACTTTTTAATCATTATATTGTTGATTGCTGCTGGTATATCAGCTTTTGTGGGTGAAAGAGAGGATTCGCTTGTTATTCTTTCAATAGTTGTAATTAATGCAATCCTTGGAATCTATCAGGAAGGTAAGGCTGAAAAATCAGTTGAAGCGCTACAAAAGCTAAGTGCTCCAAATGCTAAGGTAATAAGAGAAGGAAATTTATTAACATTGCCTGCTGCAGAAATTGTACCAGGTGATGTTGTTGTGCTTGAAGCAGGTGACATAATTCCTGCAGATATAAGGCTTATTGAAAGCTCCAACCTAAAGGTAGAGGAAGCTTCCTTAACGGGAGAATCAGTTCCTGTGGAAAAGGATGCTAAAGCTCAAATTGTTGGTTCTGTAGGAATTGGGGACAGGCATAACATGGGATTTTCAAGCACCATTGTAACATATGGCAGAGGCAGAGGCGTTGTAATTGGCACAGGTCACAATACTGAAATAGGGAACATAGCAACAAAAATTCAATCCTACGCTGATGAAGAAACACCTCTGCAGGCAAAATTAAATCAATTGGGAAAAGTATTGGGAACATTGACAATCATAATATGTATCATAGTATTTTTAGTGGGTCTTCTTCAAGGCAGACAGGTTTTAAATATGCTTTTAACATCCATAAGTCTGGCTGTAGCTGCAATACCTGAAGGTCTTCCTGCAATAGTAACAATTGTTTTGGCAATTGGCATGAACAGAATGGCAGGGAAAAATGCCATAGTGAAAAAACTATTGGCAGTTGAAACGTTGGGAGCAACATCTGTAATATGCTCAGACAAGACTGGTACTTTGACACAAAATGAAATGACTGTTGTAAAGGCATTTGTTGACGATAAAATACTGGACGTTGAAGGTGGCGGGTATGATCCTTTCGGAGATGTAAAGCTTGAAGGCAAAAAAATAAACATAAATTCACTTTCTAATTTAAGAAATCTTGTTTGTATCGGTTCACTTGCCAATGATGCACAGCTAAGCAATGCATCAGGCAGCTATAAAATCATAGGAGACCCCACTGAAGGAGCAATCATAACTTTTGCAGGGAAATTAGGACAAACTGCTGAGCAGCTCAACATGATTTATCCAAGAGTTGAAGAGCTTCCCTTTGATTCATCTAGGAAAATGATGACCACATTTCATTCTGATTATATTAATGGAAAAATTGTTTCATTTACCAAGGGGGCTCCTGACATTGTTATTAGCAAGTGCACTAAAATTGCTCAAAACGGCAAAATTATGGATTTCACAAAGGATTTAAAGGATAAGGTTTTAGCTGTAAATACTAAGTTTGCTCGTTCAGCATTAAGGATACTTTCCATGGCATACAAGGTATGGAATGAGGTTCCTCAGCATCCAACATTTGAGCAGGTTGAAAATGATATGATTTTTGTTGGTTTGGTTGGAATGATTGACCCGGCAAGACCGGAGGTGAAGGAATCAATTAAGCTTTGCAAACAAGCAGGCATTGAAACCGTAATGATAACCGGAGACTACAAGGAAACTGCCTATGCCATAGCACATGATTTAGGAATGGTTGAATCTGAATGCCAGGCTATTATGGGTGAGGAGCTAGACTATTATTCAGATGAGGAACTAAGAGAAGTTGTTAAGAAAACAAAGGTTTATGCAAGGGTTTCACCTGAGCATAAGGTTAAAATAGTTACTGCATTAAAGGAAAATGGGCATATCACCTCCATGACTGGAGACGGAGTCAATGATGCATTGGCACTTAAAAAAGCTGACATTGGAGTTGCCATGGGTATTACAGGCACGGACGTGGCAAAAAATACAGCAGAGGTTATTTTGACTGATGATAATTTTGCAACCATTGTAAATGCTGTTGAAGAAGGAAGAATAATATTCAGCAACATAAAGAAATTTGTTTTCTTTTTGTTAAGCTGCAACATAGGAGAAATTCTTTTGGTATTTGTAAGCATATTGATAGGCTGGGAAGTTCCGATGGTTCCTATTCAGCTATTGTGGCTTAACCTTGTTACAGACAGTTTCCCCGCTATGGCCTTGGGAGTTGAAAATGCAGAGCCTGGCATTATGAACCAACCACCACGAGACACAAAGGAGCCAATACTTGATAAAAACATGATGGGAGGAATTGTTTTTCAGGCAATTGCCATATCATTTGCTTCACTTTTGTCTTATTACTGGGCAGCAAGAATGTATGGTACCGGAAATGGTTTGGTACACGTGAGGACGGTGGTATTTACTACCTTAATTACAGCAGAGCTTTTGAGAGCATTTTCTTCCAGATCTCAAGTCTATACATTGTTTAAAATCGGTTTGTTTTCAAATATAAGAATGATACAGGCAGTAATTCTGTCCTTTGTGTTGACCGTAGCGGTTCTGTATATTCCTATATTCAGTGAGATATTTGATGTAATGCCGCTTACTTTGCACGACTGGGAAATAGTGTTGGCATTTTCATTCATACCCATGATTGTGGGCGAATTGTACAAAGATTTGTTCAAAAACGGCAGAGCGTAAAAAAGTGGGAATTCTGGGGACGGACCTTGCAGTGGCAAATTTAGCCACTGTAAGGTCCGTCCCCAGAATTCCCTGAAAGCTTGTCAGACAAAAAGAACCGTCCCCAAAAGTTCGGTGAATTCTTGAATTTTATCTATGCTTATTCCGCTGTAGTTTAGGGAAAAAATAATTTTGTCAGATTTGCTGCTGATTATATTTATTAAAATATGAGCCTTTTTTGCATCCTCCAGCAATTTGTCCGTCCCTTTATTTGTTTTAGCTTCACAAACTATGTGAAGACCGGAATCAGAATTTATTATTTCTAGCTTGTGGTTAAAGGTATTTTTTAAACTATTTATGAGAAGTGTGTTCTTTCTTTTATAAATTCTTTTTATTTTTCTAAGGTGCTTGGACATGTATCCTTCCTTTATAAAATTAGCAAGAACCAATTGGTCAATCTTGGAGGTTGATTGAGTGTGTCTGGTTTTAATGGAATTATACTTAGGCAAAAGCTTCTTTGGTATTACCATGAAACTGATTCTTAAGGAAGGCAGAAGCATTTTAGAAAATGAACCTAAATAAACAACGCAGTCGTTTGTATCCAGTCCCTGCAGACATGGTATGGGCATACCGCCATATCGTATCATGGCGTCATAATCATCCTCAATGATGAGCCCGTTGTTTTTATATGCCCATTCCAAAAGTTCCATGCGCTTGTTGACAGGCATGATTGTGCCAAGTGGATATTGATGAGATGGACTTATATAAATTAATTTTGCATCACTTTTTCTAAGCTCATTAATAGGAAATCCATTATCAGTTATTGCTATATGGCTAATATTGAACATGTAATCTTCAAAAATGAACTCTGCCTTGTTGAAACCCGGCTTTTCAACCGCCACTGTATTGTAATCCTGTTTTATTATTCCTATCAATATGCCAAGAAGGTACTGAACTCCTGCTCCAACTATTACCTGCTCAGGTGTTGTGTGCCCGCCTCTCATTGTATTTACAAAGTTGGCAATTTCATCTCTGAGTATTTTTTCTCCTTGAATGGAGCCGCTGTTGTAAATATTAATAAACTCATTGGATATAACTCGGTTGTACAGTTTCTTCCATGTTGATGAATCAAAGCTTTCCTTGTCAACGCCGTCATTGATATATTCTGTGTCTGTATTCTGACTGATTGAAAGCTTATTTGGTTCTTTATTTATTTCAAAATTGTAATCACTTAAATCGCAGACAAAGTATCCTCTCTTGGGGGAGTTTTCTAAATAGCCTTCTGCTACAAGCTGACTGTATGCATTTTCTATTGTTGTTTTGCTTAATTTAAGGGATGAGGAAGCTTCTCTTATGGAAGGGAGCTTGGAATCAGGCTTTAGCAAGCCTGAGGTTATTTCGGTTTTAATATATTCATAAAGCTGTATGTAAAGAGCCTTGCTGCTGTTCTTATCAAAAACAGGTGATATTATCATGGTTTCTCCTTATCTGACATGTATAAATTCATTAATTTATTCGCAATTTAAAGATACACTTTATTTTAACACAACAACAGTGTATAAGAAACAAATTTCTTATACATATACAATAAAAATACCATATGATATAATAAACTATCAATGAAATTGATATACTGGCATTCTGAACCGAAGGTGAAGAATCTCGCACTTTAATATATGAGATCCTTCGCTATCGGCGGATGACAAATAAGACATTAAAAATAAGGAGTTATTATGTACAATTTAAATGAAAATCAAGGCTTTAAATATATAACATTTCCCTCATTTGAGAAATATGATAATCTGGTGCATTGCTTCACCACAAGAAAGGGTGGAGTGAGTCAAGGCTCATTTGAATCAATGAATATAGGTTTCAGCACAGGTGACAGGGACGAAAACATAAAAAGAAACATTGAAATAATGGCTGAAAATCTTGGAATAAATGTGGAAGACATTGTTGAAACAAACCAGACACATACCAATAACATCAAGTACGTCACTGAAGAGCATAAAGGAAGAGTGTTTGGCGAAACAGCATTTAAGGATGTGGACGGAATATATACCGACAAAAGAAACTTAGCATTGATGTCATTTCATGCTGACTGCACACCTGTATTTTTTTATGACCCCGTAAAAAAGGTAATTGCTTTGGCTCATGCAGGCTGGAGAGGGACTCTTTTGAATATTGCAGGTATAATGGTAAAGGCTTTAGTTAAAAATTTTAATTCAGATCCAAAAGACATAATAACTGCAATCGGTCCTTCGCTTGGTGCTTGCTGCTTTGAAGTTGATAAGGATGTTGCGGATATGTTTCTTGATGAAAATGAAGAGCTTAAAAAATTCATGGAGATAAAAGGGATAAAATATCATTTCAATCTGTGGGAAATAAATAAGTATTTGCTAATGAGAGAAGGAATCAAGGAAGAAAATATTGAAATATCAGGAATATGCACAAAGTGTAACAATGATATGTTTTTCTCCCACCGTGTTCAGGGAGGAAAAAGAGGGTTGATGGCAGGAATTTTAATGATGAAATAATAGATAACAATAAATTTTAGGACAGTCCAAAAATCGTTAAGGATTTAGGGACTGTCCTAAATTTTTCTTTAAAAACTTATCATATCTTCTGTACATGCTAAATATAATAAATATATAAAGGCGCGAGGAGGGTTTGAAAATTGGCATATAAAAAAATAATATCACTAATGTTGATAATTTGCTTGGCGGTAAGTATAACAGGATGCAGCACTTTAGATATGATGGTTGGTCTGAAAGAAGAAAATAATCCGGATGTGGCAGATTTAGAAGAGTTGTCTGAATTTGAAATCGTAGAGGATGCAATCGGTGAAGAGCTTGCAGAGGAACCAGTAATTGAAACAGTGACAGTAACACCAGAAGAAGTTAAAATGACTGATATATTGGCTTATTATGAGGATGATAACGGATTTATAGTTCCGGTAAACACTCAGATACCATGGGAGGAAGGAATTGCAAAGGCTACACTTCGAAGCATGGTGGTGGGAAGCGAAGCTGAAAAAGGTATTGCTCAGTCAAATCTTCATGGTGTATTGCCAGAAGGAACCGAAATAAGGGGAATGGCAATAAAGGATGGTCTTTGCAGAGTTGATTTCAGCAAAAGCATATTGAATACTTCTTCTATTGAACAGGAAGAAAATATGATTTCAGCACTTACATATACATTGACTGAGTTCCCAACAATCAACAAAGTAGAATTGTTGGTTGAAGGTCAGGCATTAGCAGCGCTGCCAAAGGGCTATGCTATAGATACAGCCTTTGAAAGAGAAAATATAAATTTGTACGGCTCAGCTGACGGTGTGAACTATACAGTTTATTACAAGGCTCCTGACACAGAGGTCGTTGGTCATTACGTTCCTATAACATTTTCAGCAAGCAAGGTTAACAATCCGGCAATTTCAGTAGTAGAAAAATTATTTGAAGGGGCGCCTTCCGATACTGAACTTAGCAATAACATTCCTATTGGAGTAAGTTTAAGAGATGTAGAGGTTAAAGGCGATATGGCTGTTGTAAATTTAGGAGTTGAAGCAGTCAACCTTTCAGAACAAGAATTTAGCGACATGAATGCAATAGTTGTTCTTTGCTTAGAGCAGTTTGATATTGCAGAGGTAGAATATAATATAGAAGGCTTATCATTTGAAGAAGCAGGCCTAGATTTCGAAGATGATACTGTAATGCCGGTATTTAATCAATATTAATGTATGGGGACACACCTTTTATGAAGAGCTAGTCGTTAGGGTAAGCATAAAAGGAATGTCCCCAATTTGTTATATTAAAAAAGTCACCTGTTAGAATGAACAATTCTGCAGATGACTTTTTAATGTAAAAATTTTTGTGTTATTTCTTGTAATTTTCCTTTGCTTTTACTGCAAATTCAGGTGTTTGAATTTTATCATATGGAGCGCCTTCTTCAATTTCGCCAGCTGTCTTCATAATGTCGATTAATCTGTTGTAGCCTTCTTCGCCTAATACTAAATCTGGGTTCCAAGAATTTATGTCTTTATAAGATTGAACGATTTTTGCAAGAAATTCAACTTCGGAGTCTGCAAATTGAGGAAGTATCACCTCTGCTACCTCTTTAGCAGTATGCTCTTCAACCCATACCATTCCTTTGTATAGAGCATTAGCAAATGCTTGAATAGTTTCAGGATTTTCTTCAATGTAGCTTCCTAATGAGCTGTAGCAAGTGTATGGAATATATCCTGCAAGAGCACCAACTGATTCAAGAACATATCCATTGCCTTGCAGTTCAAATGATGATGCCAAAGGTTCAAACAATGTTGTAAAGTCTGCTTCTCCTGATTGGAAAGCACCTGCCATCATATCAAACTGCACATCTGTTCTTACGTCAACATCTACGCCAGGAGTCAATCCGCTTTGTTTAATTACATACTCTAGTGCCATTAAAGGCATTCCGCCCTTACGTCCACCAAGTATTGTATGACCTTTTAATTTGTCAATTGTGAAGTTATCATCCTTTTCTCTTCCAACTATGAAAGAACCGTCTCTTTGAGTGAGCTGAGCAAAGTTAACTGCATGGTCTGCTCTACCTTGAAGATATACATATACGCTGGCTTCAGGTCCCATAAAGGCTATATCAGCTTCACCGCTTACCAAGGCTGCCATACATTTGTCAGCGCCGCCACCATTAGTAAGCTCAACATTTAAACCTTCTTCTTCAAAAAAACCTTTTTCAAGAGCTACATATTGAGGAGAATAGAATATTGAGTGTGTAACCTCGACCAATCTGATATCCTCCATTTGTGTATCTTGTTGCTGGCATCCTACCATAAGCATAGATGTTACAAGCAGAACCACCATAAGTAATGAAATAAATTTTTTCATAAATACCCTCCTTGACTAAAGTCTCAGTTACTATAATATTCAAGACGGCAATAATGTTTACAAACTAATATTAGATTTGTGTGTATAAAAAACAGTGGATAATATTAAGGAACTATGGTATATTTAAAGTGTTTGTAAAAATTAAATAAAATTCATGTAAAAATAAAGTAAAGATATCAAGATATGGAGAAAAATATGGCTGTTACATTTTCAAGCTTTATTATGCAGATGATTCAAAGCCCTGTGCTCTTGATCACAACGTTGCTAACCTTAGGGGTTATTTTGGTTAATGGGTGGACTGATGCTCCTAATGCTATCGCAACATGTGTATCTACGCGTTCAATATCTGCCAAAAATGCTATTTTAATGGCTGCAGTTTTTAACTTTTTTGGTGTGTTTGTAATGACCATGATCAATTCTAATGTTGCGCAGACTATTTACAAAATGGTAGATTTCGGGGGAAACTCCAAGGATGCTTTGATTGCCTTATGCGCTGCATTGTTTGCCATCGTAACATGGGCAACTGCTGCATGGTGGTTTGGCATACCCACAAGCGAAAGTCATGCCTTGATTGCAGGAATTTCAGGAGCAGCAATTGCTTTGCACAATGGATTAGGCGGCATAAATGCTTACGAGTGGGTGAAGGTTATTTACGGCTTGGTTCTCTCTACCTTTCTAGGCTTTGCAATGGGGTGGATTGTTGTAAAGCTTACAGAGTTTATATTCCGGGGATTTAACAGGAGGAAAACAAATGTTATTTTTCAAAATGCACAGGTAGCTAGCGGGGCAGCAATGGCATTCATGCATGGCGCACAGGACGGACAAAAATTTATGGGAGTATTTATGCTTGGTATTTTTCTGGCCAATGGACAAGCAGGCGTAATCAGCTTTCAAATTCCTGTTTGGATGATGCTGTTATGTTCTGTGGTAATGGGCTTGGGAACATCAATAGGGGGATATAAAATAATAAAATCAGTTGGTATGGATATGTGCAGACTTGAAAAATATCAGGGTTTCTCAGCTGACATGGCTGCTGCAACTTGTCTTTTGATTTCTTCCATATCAGGGATTCCAGTAAGTACAACTCATACCAAGACTACATCAATCATGGGTGTGGGAGCTGCTAAAAGATTGTCCTCTGTAAACTGGGGAATAGTAAGAGAAATGGTATGGACCTGGGTTTTAACATTTCCCGGATGTGGAGTAATTGGGTACTTAATGGCAAAGTTATTTATAAATATTTTTTAATAGAGGTGGACAATGACTCGTAAAAATGAATTTGATTATTTTGAAAGCTTTGTAAAACTATCAGAATATTGCTGTGAAGCAGCAAAAATGCTTGATGAAGTTTTAATTAACTTTGATGTTGTAACCTTAGAAGAAAAAATGAAGAAGATGCATGATATAGAGCATGCTTCAGACATGCAGGTGCACGAAGTAGTAAGAAGGTTGGCTAAGGAATTTATAACTCCTATTGAAAGAGAAGATATTGTCAAGCTTGTGCATGAAATTGACGAAGTAACAGATAATATAGAAGACGTGCTTCTTCATATGTATATGTACAATGTTAAGGATATAAAAAATGACGCAATAAAATTTTCAAAATTAATTCTCCAAAGCTGTGAAGAGTTAACACTAGCTTTTGCAGAATTTAAAAATTTCCGCAAATCAAAGGATTTGCATGATAAGGTAGTCCGTGTAAACAGATTAGAGGAGGAAGGAGACCATCTTTATACAGAAGCTGTCAGAAAGCTTCATTTGTCTTCTGTTAACGCAATAGAAATAATGACTTGGACAATTGCATTCAACAGACTTGAAAAATGCTGCGATGCTTGCGAAGAGGCAGTAAATGCAATTGAAAGTGTTATAATGAAAAACTCATAAAATTTGTGAAAAAAAGTTTATTTTTTGTAAAAAAAGCTTGCATTGTTACAAAAGGATTGTTAAAATAAAAGCAGGAGGCTATTATGGATAAAAACGAAAGAATTTCACCTGCAGTTATCAGAAGATTACCTAAATATTACAGGTACCTGGGGGAACTAACAAAAACCGGAATCAACAAAACTTCATCAAGAGAATTAAGCGAAATGACTGGATTTTCTGCATCTCAAATTCGTCAGGATTTAAATAACTTTGGAGGCTTTGGTCAACAAGGCTTTGGCTATGATGTGGAAAATTTAAGAAATGAAATAGCAAAAATACTTGGTCTGGACAAAAAATATAAAATTATTATAATAGGTGCTGGAAACATAGGCCAGGCAATTGCAAATTATACAGGATTTTATGAGGCCGACTACGAAGTGATAGCTCTGTTTGATAAAAATCCAAAGCTTATTGGAATGTCTATTAGAAATGCCGTAATTAAAGATGTTGATGATTTAGAAAACTTCTTGAAGGAAGAAAAGATAGATATTGCAGTAATATGTACTCCAAAAAGCGTTAGCCAGCAGGTAGCTGAACAAGTTGTACAATGCGGTATTAAGGCCATTTGGAACTTTGCTCCAAAGGATTTAAAGATGCCTGAATCTGTACATGTCGAAAATGTTCATTTGAATGAGAGCTTATTTTCTTTAACATACTATTACAATCAAATGAACAAAGAAAAGAAATAAATGAATGAAAAACTAATAAAAGCAGAGATTATATTATCTCTGTTTTTTGTATGTTTTACGAGATTTCAAACTACTTAACATCAATTATAAATATTACAATTTGTTAACACGAATTTAATTAGTACTTTAAAAAAGTAATATTAAATTAAAAAATGAGATAAATACTTATAGCTTGTCAACCTAAAAAGTTAAAATAACAAAAAGTTAATATTAAATTTGTTGTAAACTTTATACTATTTGATATATAATGAATTAGTTAGCTAATATTGTTGATGTATTGACAATATAAAAAATAAAAAAATTCCTTAAAAATTATTCAGGAGGCAAAGTTATGGGAAAAGAGAATTTAAATCCATTAGAAAACGCACAAATGCAAGTTAAAGCTGCTTGTGATGCTTTAGGATTAGATCCAGCCGTTTATGAAATTTTAAAAGAACCACAAAGAGTTATTGAGGTTAACATTCCTGTTAGAATGGATAACGGTGAAATGAAATCATTTAAAGGATACAGAGCACAGCATAATGATGCAGTAGGTCCTACAAAAGGTGGACTTAGATTTCATCCAAGCGTAACTTTAGATGAAGTAAAGGCTCTTTCTATTTGGATGACATTTAAAGGCGGAGTAATGGGACTTCCATATGGCGGAGGCAAAGGCGGAATTATTGTTGATCCAATGTCACTGTCACAAGGAGAAATGGAAAGACTTACAAGAGGATATATTCAGAAGCTTTATAAGTACTTAGGTGAAAAAGTAGATATACCTGCACCAGACGTTGGATCAAATGGACAGATGATGGCTTGGATGGTTGATGAATACAACAAATTGACCGGAACTTCTTCATTGGGCGTTATAACAGGCAAACCAGTTGCATGGGGCGGCTCAGAAGGCAGAAATGAAGCAACAGGTTTTGGTGTTGCAATAATTGCCAGAGAAGCAGCTAAAAAAGTTGGAATAGATATGAAGAATTCAACAGCTGCTATCCAAGGATTTGGTAATGTAGGTCGCTATACTGTTAAAAATGTTCAAAGACAAGGTGCAAAAATAGTAGCTGTCGGCGAATGGGCACCAAAGGTTGGCACATATGCAATATATAATGAAGATGGATTAGATTTTGAAGAAATGTTGGCTTACTTTAATGAGCATAGAAATTTAGTTGATTATCCAAAAGCTAAAATGATCAGTCTTGATGAATTCTGGCAATTGGATGTTGACCTTCTTATTCCAGCTGCTTTGGAAAATGCAATAACTACAGAAGTAGCAGAAAAAGTTAAAGCTAAATTAATATGCGAAGCAGCAAACGGCCCAACTACTGCAGATGCTGACGAAGTATTGAATAAAAGAGGAATCCCTGTTACACCAGATATTTTAACAAATGCTGGCGGAGTAGCAGTTTCATATTTTGAGTGGGTACAAAATCTTCAAGGATACTATTGGGGAGAAAAAGAAGTAGAAGAAAAACAAGAAGTTAAAATGGTTCAAGCATTTAACGATATATATGCTCTTAAAGAAGCACAAGGCTGTACATTACGACAAGCTGCTTACATGATTTCAGTTAAGAAGGTAGCTGAAGTTATGAAATTAAGAGGATGGTATTAATATAACAGGATTAAAAAAGGTATAAATGTTGGACATCCCAAAACAATATCAAAAATAATTTATACTATAAATAAAAAAGCAAGAATTTCTTGCTTTTTTTATATCTAAATATTTATTTGAACAAATGAATTTTTCCTGTATCATTTAAATATTTTACAAGTATGGCTACTATAGGTGCAACAAGCAAACCGAAAAATCCGAATAAGCGCAAACCAGCATACATGACTGTTATTGTAATAATAGGGTGGAGTCCGATTTGATGTCCAACAATTCTAGGCTCTATTATATTTCTTACCACTGTAACTGTCAGGTATAGAATCAACAATCCAAATCCAGCGGTATAATTCTTTAAAATCAATTCAATGATTGCCCATGGAATCAAGATTCCGCCGGTTCCTATAACAGGCATTATGTCAAGCACTGCTATGATTGCTGCAATAGGCAATGCATAGTCTACCTTAATCAAGCTCAAACCTGTTAATACTTCTAAAAATGTTATAGACATAATTATTATGTAGGATTTAATCATTTTCCATACAGTGCCTGTTAAAAACACACGAGCTTCCTCAAAATTAGAATTAAATTTTTCAGGTAGCTGCCTCTTTATAAAGGCAGTTATGTTGTTGTATTCAACAGAGATAAATACAGATAACACTATGGTAAATATCACTGAAATTAAATACAATGGAAAGTTTGAAATTAATTTGGTCACAATCTGTACAATTGTAATTGAAGTATTTTTGATGATATCTGATATATAGCTTATACCGTTTGTAATAACTTGAGATATGGTGTTTGCTGCATCAGGTGAAATGGTCTTTGTGTTGGCAACAATCCAGTCATTAAATTCCAAAAGTAAAGGCTCGATTCTATTGAAATACAAATTGGGCATTATATTGACTAAATCGGTGAGCTGTGTAATTAAAAATGTTATTAAAAGCCACAATATTAAAGCAACTGCAACATAAAAGGATGCTACCACGAATACTGCAACACCTTTACCCTTGCTTTTAAAGATTTTGTTGAGAAATTTTGTAATGGGTCTTAATGCAAGAGCAATTAAAAATCCTATTAAAAAAGGCATTATCCAATGTATTACATAAACAAACACAAAATATAGGACTGCGTAAACCGTTACAATAAATGCTACATTTAATATAAACTTCTTTTTTTCATCTAAAGTCATTTTAGTCCTCTTCCATAAGTTTTTAAATAATTCAATAAGGGCTTTGTTCTTTATAATTATAATAGTAATAATGATTATTTGCAACATTGTTGATAACATTATGCAAAAATAAATTTTCATTGAAATTATTAATAATATATTTATAATAACGTTTACCCACCAAATAAAAAATATAAAGTAATAATTATATAAAGCTTTTCATAAATTTTTCAACTTGCTTTCAAACCATTTCAAATTGAAAAGAAAAAGCGAAGCAAAATCTGGCGTTAAATTTAAATTTTTACAACACAGTTAAATAGTATATCCAAAAATGTTGAAATTAAACAATTTTCTTTAAAATATAAATTTTTTCCATAATTTTTTTATTGTTGGCATGCTAATTGCTTTATATATTAGCAAGTAAAACGAACAGTGCCAAATCCGGAATGGTATATGTTTTATTATAGGTCAAGCTTGATAAACAAAATATCACAAAAAAGATTATGGAGGATTACCCAAAATGATGGAAAAAACAAGAGAATTTTTAGCTAGCGTAGGATTGCCAAAAGGTGATGCATTTGATTGCCCAACTTCTGAAAAAAGATTCCCAACAGGAGCTCACTTTGGAATAGAAGTTCCAACTATCAACACTTCATTAGCTTGCAAGGCATTAATTGATGAAGCTGAAAGATTAGGAATTCAAATTAACAGAGTTGACGAAACTTATGGTGCATTCCGCCACACTTTCACTGAATTAAAAGAGTATGCAGCTATTTGTAAGGCTCACGGCGCTGGATTAAATATGTCAATAGGACCTAGAGCAGCTTATGATACAAGTGCAACACGTTTAAGTGAACAAGGTAGAGTTATAGCTTACAGACTTAGAGGCGAAGAACAAGTTGCAAGAGCAATCGAAGACGCAAAACGTATAGCTGAAGCTGGCATCAGAGGACTTATAGTATATGACGAAGGTTTATTGTGGGTATTAGATGAAGCTAGAAAAGCCGGAGAACTTCCTGCAGAAATGAAATTCAAAAACTCTGCTCATAATGGACAAGGAAATCCTGCAAGCTTTAAATTGTTAGAAAGATTAGGAGCTAACTCTATAAATCCTGTTAGAGACTTATCAATTCCAATGTTGTCAGCATTAAGACAGACTATAGATGTTCCTCTGGATTTACATACTGACAATCCTCCAGGATCAGGCGGATTCATCCGTGTTTATGAAGCTCCTGAGATGGTTCGTTGCTGTGCACCTGTATACTTAAAGACTGGTAACTCATGCGTAGCAGGACATGGACAATTAACAACAGCTCAAAACGGTATTGATATGGCTAGACAGGCATCAATAGTTCTTGAAATGGTTCATAGATACTATCCAGAAGCAATTCAATTAAAAGCCGGAGAAGCAGATCCTCAAATAGCAGACGTTAAGGAACCTGCATTAGCATATTAATAATACTTTCATATATTTCTCTCCTGTGTTTATTGACATAAGCACAGGAGAGTTATAATATTAGAAATAAAAACTGGGAGGAGTGCTACGATGAGAGAAATCAATGTGGGAGAAATAACAAAAGTTGTTGAAAAGCTTTGTATAGAATCAAATTATTATCTTCCTCAAGATGTTAAGAAAGCATTAGAAGAAGCATTAGATAAAGAAGAATCTCCTCTTGCAAAGGAAATTTTGCAAGATATATTAAAGAATCAGGATATTGCAAGAACAAATGATGTGCCGATTTGTCAGGATACAGGGCTTGCAGTAATTTTTTTGGAGCTAGGTCAGGATGTAAGGCTGGTTGGAGGAGATTTAAACGAAGCAATTGACGAAGGGGTAAGAAGAGGTTATAAGAACGGTTACTTAAGAAAGTCAGCTGTTAATGATCCTTTCATGGTTAGAAAAAACACAGGGGACAATACACCTGCTATAATACATACAAAGATAGTACCGGGAGACAAAGTAAAAATGATACTTGCTCCAAAGGGTGGCGGTAGTGAGAACATGAGTGCACTTGCAATGCTTAAGCCTTCAGACGGTGTAAAAGGAATAAAGAAATTTGTTGTTGATACTGTAGATAAAGCTGGTTCAAACCCATGTCCTCCTATTATAGTTGGAATAGGCATAGGCGGAACAATAGAAAAAACAACATTAATTGCAAAGCAAGCTTTACTTAGAACTGTTGGCGAGCATAATTCAAATCCTGAGGTGGCAAAATTAGAAGCTGAGTTGCTTGAAGAAATCAACAAGCTTGGTATTGGTCCTCAGGGATTTGGCGGAAGAACTACAGCTTTAGCTGTTAACATTGAAACTTTCCCTGCTCATATAGCAAGCATGCCTGTGGCTATTAACATTCAGTGCCATGTAGCAAGGCATCAAGAAGCAATTATATAGGAGGTGGAGAAATGGCTAAAATAGTAAATACTCCTTTAACAAATGAAGTGGTTAATGAACTTAAAGCAGGCGACAGAGTTTTGTTAAATGGAATTATATATACCGGTCGTGATGCGGCACATAAAAGATTGGCGGAATTAATAAACAAGGGAGAAGAGCTTCCTATGGATATTAAAGATCAGACAATATATTATGTAGGTCCTTGTCCGGCTAAACCAGGGCAGGCTATTGGTTCAGCAGGTCCTACAACTAGCGGCAGAATGGATGCATATGCTCCTTTGCTAATGGAACACGGTTTAAAAGGAATGATAGGTAAGGGGCTCAGAAACCAACAGGTTGTAGATTCCATAATAAAGAACAACTGTGTTTATTTCGCTGCTATAGGCGGAGCAGGAGCGCTTCTTGCTGAAGCAATAAAGGAAGCTGAAGTTATAGCGTTCCCGGATTTGGGAGCAGAAGCTATTTATAAATTGAAAGTTGAAAACTTCCCCGTAACAGTAATAATTGACAACCAGAGCAATGATTTATACAAAATCGGAAAAGAACAATACAAAATAGTATAAGGTAGGTATATATTATGTCATTAAGAGATGATGCATTGAAATTGCACAAGGATAATCAAGGTAAATTAAATATAATGAGCAAGGTACCTGTTACTGACAAGGCTTCCTTAAGTCTTGCATATACTCCCGGAGTTGCTGAGCCTTGCAAGGAAATACATGCGGATGTTAACACAGTTTATGACTATACATCAAAAGGAAATTTGGTTGCAGTTGTTTCAGATGGAACTGCAGTTTTAGGACTTGGTGATATTGGTGCATATGCAGCTATTCCTGTTATGGAAGGTAAATCAGTATTGTTTAAAGAATTCGGCGGAGTTGATTCATTCCCTATTTGCGTAAAAACAAAGGATCCAGATGAAATAGTAAATATAGTTGAAATGATAGAACCTGTATTTGGTGGAATAAACTTAGAAGATATATCAGCACCAAGATGCTTTGAAATTGAGAGAAAATTGAAAGAAAAGCTTTCTATTCCTGTTTTCCATGATGACCAGCACGGTACTGCAATCATAGTATTGGCAGGCTTGATGAATGCTTTAAGACTTACAAAAAAGAAAATGGAAGACTTAGTTGTAGTAATTAACGGCTCAGGAGCTGCAGGAGTTGCTATAGCAAAGATAATTCTTAATGTAGGTGTTAAGGATATGCTTATGGTTGACAGAACAGGCATTATCTACAAGGGTAGAGAAAAAGGAATGAACTGGGCAAAAGAAGAACTGGCTGAAGTTACCAACAAGGATAAAAAACAAGGTACTCTTGCTGATGCTTTAGTTGGTGCAGATGTATTCATAGGTGTATCACAGGCTAATATAGTGTCAGAAGAAATGGTTAAAAGCATGAATAAGGATGCCATCATATTTGCAATGGCAAATCCGGTACCTGAAATAGACCCTGATTTGGCAAAAAAAGCAGGAGCAAGAGTTGTTGGAACCGGAAGAAGTGATTATCCAAATCAAATTAACAACGTGCTTGCATTCCCTGGAATATTTAGAGGAACCTTTGATGTTCGTGCGACCACAATAAACGAAGAAATGAAGCTAGCTGCAGCGCATGCTTTATCTGAACTTATTGCAGATGAAGAGCTTACGGAAGATTACATTATTCCAATGCCGTTTGACAAGAGAGTGAGACCGGCAATTGCAAAGGCTGTTGCAAAGGCAGCAAGAGACACAGGTGTGGCTCAACTTTAATAATATAAATTTGATTCTGACAGAGGGGTGAATAAAGTGGATAGACCTATATTGTACGATATAAATGTATTAAACGAATTTTGCATCAATGTGCTCATAAGAGCAGGTTTTGGTTCAAAAGACGCTGAGGTAATAAGTGACACTTTAATATTTGCAGAATTAAGAAATGTAACATCTCATGGCATAGTTAGACTTCCAACCTACATTGAAAGAATGGAAAAAGGCTTATTAAACCAAAATGCTGATATGAAATTTACAAACAACAATTTTTCAGCAGTAACTACGCTTGATGCGGACAACGGCATGGGTCAAATTGCAGGCTACAGAGCAATGAAACAGGCTATAAATATAGCTAAAATTTATGGTATTGGCATGGCGACAGTTAAAAACTCCAATCACTTTGGTGTTGCTTCATACTATTCCATGATGGCATTAGAAGAAAATATGATTGGTCTTGTAATGACAAATGCATCTCCTGCTATTGCTCCCTTTGGAACAAAGACTCCGCTTTTGGGTACAAACCCATTGACAGTTGCTGTTCCTGCAAAAAACGGCAAGCCAATTGTACTGGATATGTCTATGTCAACAGTAGCAAGAGGAAAAATACGAATGTATGCGCTTCAAAACAAAGAAATGCCTTTAGACTGGGGTCTTGATGTTGAAGGAAAGCCTACAACAGATCCTAATGAAGCCTTAAAGGGGAGCCTTGTTCCCATAGGTGGAGTAAAGGGCTCCGGATTGTCTCTTATAGTAGATTTGTTGACCGGTGTTTTAACCGGAACATCATTGACCGGAGAAGTCAAGACTATTACAAATATGAGCGGTCCTTCTAATACCAGCCATGTGTTCGTTGCTATTAATATTGAAAGTTTCATAGACCCTGAAGTTTACAAAGGCAATGTCGATGCTGTAATAAACAAAATTAAAAATTTGCCTCCGAAGGGTGACAATGAAATATTCATGGCAGGTGAAATAGAGCAAAACCTAATGGATAAGAGAAAAGCGGAAGGAATTCCAGTTGATATGGCAGTTATAGAATTGCTGAATAAATTAGCGGACAAATATGATGTTTCAAAATTGTAACATTGAAAAGTTTATACCTAATTACAGATGACTTTTCAAATTTAAACATTAAAATATCATTATAAATTCAATTGTATTTCAAAATGAAATATTTGAAAGCTTTTCAAATTTTATTTAACAATATAGTGCTGAAAATACAAGGTTTATTTAATTTTATAAATACACCTTGTATGGCACTTAAATTGCATATTATTATTTTGAGTTAATATGTTAGTTAATGAAAAAATATAGATAAATAAATTATTTGTTAGGAAAACGATATCGATTTTAACATATTCTTTTTAAGCTTTTACATAAATAAGGTTTAAGGAATCGTTCGCAAATCCTAAGCAGCGATAAAATTATACAATAAAAAATTAAGGAGAGTGCACATTATGGAAGACACAAAGGATGTATTCTTTCAAGTAATTAAAGACCGCAGAAGTATAAGAAAGTATACTGATCAAAAGATTTCAGAGGAAGATTTAAGGCTTATATTAGAAAGTGCAAGACAAGCACCATCTGGCGAAAATGCACAACCATGGAGATTTATTGTAGTAAAAGACCAAGATAATAAAGACTTCTTGTCATATGTAGGCAAGCATGGCAGCGGAAGAAGATTCACAGGCGAATTTTTAAGTAAACAAATGCAAGCTAGATTTGAAGGCCTCCAGGATGAGGAAAAAAGAATAGCTGCATTTAAGAAATTGACTTCTGGAAATGTATCTGCATTTGTAAGCGAAGCGGATGTTAACATAATTGTATTAGGAAAGAAAGAAGTTTGGGATGCACCATTTGATACCTCTGCAGCTATTGAAAACATACTTTTAACAGTGGCCAGTCTTGGATTGGGCGCATGCTGGCTGGTAGCTCCATGTATAGATATAAGAGATGAGCTGAGAATGAAGGAGCGTTTCGAAGTTACTGATGAGTATAAGCTTTATGCTATTATTGCAATAGGTCATCCTGCTAAAGTAGCTAATCCTAGACCAAGAATTCCTTTAAAGGATTTGATTTTCAATGAAAAATTCGGAGAAGCATATTACGAGGAATAATATCAGTAAAAGCATTGCGCAGATTTAAATATAAGCATGGAGGATATAAAATGAGTGATATTAATAATTTTAAAGACCAAATGTTGTATGAAGTCCAAAAGGCATTTTATGATGAAAGAGGCAAGGGTGCAAGATATAGATTGACCTTAACAGGTGTGCCTTACATTAAATCTCAGCTTGGAGAAAAGGCAAATGACATTGAAGAATTAAAGAATTGGCTGGTAGATAACAAATTCTGCGAAGAAATTGAAATTGAGCAAGATGAAATCGAATTTAAAGCAAAAATGAAAAACTGCTGTTTGCATAATATAAGTAATTCTTTCTATGAAAAGGGTATGCAGCCATTAAGCTGTCCAATTGCTAATATGTTTATGAGCGCTATAGAAAGTGAATTGGGTCTTTCGCCTGAATTGCTTCCTATAGACATCAGCGGAGAGTACTGCGGAATCATATGTGCTAAAATAGCCGATTCAGCTGTAGTTGAAGGAAACTAAAATGAGCTGCAAAATAATGAAATTAGCAGATGCCGTCAGAGAAATTCCTGATGGTGCTGAAATAGCAATTGGTGGATTTGCAATTACAAGAAGCCCTGTTGCATTTATATGCGAACTCATAAGGCAGGGAAAAAAGAATTTAAACGTATATCAATCAATAGTTTGTATGGCTACAGATATGCTGGTAGGAGCCGGTGCCGTTAATCAACTATCTTATGGAGGGGGTTCTCTGGACAGGTTCGGAAGGATGGAAAGAATCAATGAATCATTTGAAAATGGCACAATAGATGCTCGTGAATTCAGCGGACTGAGTCTTACATACAGGTTTTTGGCAGGTTCTTTAGGCATACCATATATTCCAACAAAGATATTGCTTGGAACAACTATTTTAGAAAATTTATTGAAGAAAAATGATGAATCAGTTATGGTTTCAACATCCCCATATAACAGCGAAGATAAATATGTTTTAATAAAAGCATTGCAGCCTGATTATGCTGTAATCCATGCTCCTTATGCTGATGAAAAAGGAAACATAATAATAGATGGTCCTGTTTGGGACTTAGAAATGGGAAAGGCTGCAAAGAAGCTTTATGTAACTGTTGATCAAATAGTATCTAATGAATTTGTTAAGATGCATCCAGAGAAGGTTGTTATACCTAATGTATTTACGCACGCAGTAATTGAAGTTCCATATGGTGCTTATCCGACTGCAGTTTACAGAATGTATGACTATGACAGCGATATGCTTACCAAGTATGCTAAAACAAACAAAAAACAAGATTTATTTGATTCGTTCATCAACGAATATGTTTTAGGAACAAAGGATCACAATGAATTTTTAGAAAAATGCGGCGGAGTTGCTGCATTGAATAAAATTAAGACTGATCCGGTTTACGGTTATAAAAAGAATTGGGGTGATGCAAATGAGTAGTTATTCTACCAATGAATTAATGGCTGTTACAGCTTCAAGGATGCTTGAGGATGGACAAAACATAGTTGTAGGATTAGGATTGCCTCAGGTTGCAACACTCTTGGCTAAAAATTCTCACGCTCCTAACTTAAATATAATATTTGAAATTGGTGTTGTCAATCCGGAAAGCGTTGACACAGGAGTTGGCATAGCTGACCCAAGATTATGGTACAGAAGTGATTACTTCACAAGCTTTGTTGGTTCATTAGGAACCATATTGCACAGAGGTTTGGTAGATGTGGGTTTTTTAGGCGGACTGCAAATTGATAAGTATGGCAATATAAATTCTACAGGAATTTATGATAATGAACGCTTCAGACATATAAACGGCAGTGGAGGAGCTGCAGATATTGCATCTTATTCTAAAAAGGTTTTTGCCATAGCAAAGCATCAAAATAGGAAGATTGTAGAATTAGTCGATTTTATAACAACAGTTGGTTATTTAAATGGTGGTACATCCAGAGAGGATTCAGGTCTTCCAAAATGTAAGGACATTAGAATTATAACTAACCTATGTGTTATGAACTTTAATAACGAGAATAGAGAAATGCAGATAGAATCAATTCATCCTGGTATAACTAAAGAACAAATTATTGAAAACACAGGGTTTGAGGTTAAATTTGCACAGGATTTAAAAGTTACAGAATTGCCAAATGACAATGAAATTTATTTATTGAGAAATGTAATTGACCCTAAAAAGTTATATATTTAATTAATATATAGTTTAAAAGACAGTAAGATTGGCACTCGTTTTAAAAAGAACAAAGAAATCTATTCACATTACCAGGAGGTAGAAATGAAAAAATTTAAAGTTTTATCTTTAGTTCTTGCTTTGATTTTAGTGGCATCTTTCGGATTGACAGCATGTACTCAACCAACAAACGAACCGGCACCACCTGCAGAAGCACCAAAGACTGAAACACCGGCAGCACCAGCGGAACCAGAGCTTAAGTATCCGGAAAGACCTATTAATGCTGTTGTAGGTTTTAATGCGGGCGGACCAACAGACGTTATAGCTAGAGGTATCGTGCCAATTTTACAAGAATTGGTTGGAGAAGGAATAGCTATAACTAATACACCAGGAGCAGCAAGTGCAACAGCAGCATCCAGTGTTATGGGTGCAGAACCAGATGGATATACATTGTTCTTCGGTTCAGAAATAATGTCAGTATGGCAGACAATGGGTACTATGGACATGAGCCCTACAAGAGACTTTATTCCTATTAAATTAGTTGCAGAAGCAACACCTGTATTGGCAGTTCCACCTGATTCTAAATTTACATCTGCAGAAGAATTGATTCAATATGCAATAGACAATCCGGGAGAATTGAAGATAGCTACAGCTGGACCAGCAACAGTTCCACACATAAGCGGACTATTGCTTGAGAAACAGCTGGGTGCTAAGTTTACATTTGTTCCATTCCAAGGTGGCGGGCCTGCTGTAACAGCAGTAATGGGCAGTCAAGTAGATGCAACAATTGAAATGGTACAATCAATGGTTGAAGCTCACAAGGGCGGAAATCTGAAGATATTGGCATCATTTACAAATGAGCCGATACCAGGACTTGATGATATAGTTCCTATAAGCAAGGTATATCCAGTGCTTAAAGACTATGTTCCTTATGGACCATATTTTGGTTTGTTTGCTCCGTTAGAAACTCCTGATGAAATAATTGAGTTTTTAAAAGTTAAAATGTCTGAGGCAATGGCAGATCCAAGGTGGGATGAATACTGTACAAAATTATATTTGACACAGATAGATTTTGACGGTGAAGCAGCTTATGACTATTTGGAAAAATGGACTTCTAAGTCAGCATGGTTACTATATGACACAGGAGCAGCTCCAAATTCACCTGAAGATTTTGGAATCGCAAAACCAGAATAGTAAGGATTTGTTAAATTAACAAAACAGATAGCCTTTCTGCTAGGGAAAGGCTGTCATGACAGAATATATAACTGGGAGGAAAATATGCTAAAAGTAGATATAAATAAATGCAATGGTGATGGAGTTTGTTCAGAAGTTTGTGGAGCAGGTGCAGCTTCATTAAATGAAAAGGAAGGAAAAGCTTTTATAGACCCTGATGTGTGCATTGAATGCTATTCTTGCATGAACACTTGCCCTCAAGAAGCAATTTACGAAGAGGATTAGGAGGTGTCTTAATGACCAAATTAAGATGGATAGATTGGTTAGTGTTTATCATAGTTGGCTTTATAATTGGATTTATGTTATTTAGCATAATGGACATTGTAAATAATAAAGGAATAGCTTTATTTTCAACAGAATCACCTTTAGTTTTTCCATTCTTAATCGGTGTTGCAATGCTGGTATGCTGGATTTTAACTATAATTTTAGATGTAAAAAAAGCAGGAGCAAAACATACTGCTGAAGAATCCAAGGAGTTGCTTCATGATATCCTTGTCGCTTTAGTCTATGTTGTAGGAGTATTAATTTATACTGTAGTAATTGATATAATTGGTTTTTTGATTGGAACTATTTTGTTCCTTATAATAGGTATGGTATGTATGAATTATGAAGAATCAAAAATTGTTATGAGAATAAGAAATGCGGCAATAGTTTCTTGCATAACAGTCCCTCTTTTGTACTATGTATTCCACGAAGTGTTTAAGGTTATGCTGCCATAAGGAGGTGCTATAATGATTGAATTTGAGTTAATATATGTTTTATATATTTTCGTTGGCTGTATTATTGGTTTAATAATGGGTGCACTTCCAGGACTTACTGTCACTATGACTATTGTATTGGTGGTATCGCTTACATTTGGATGGGAGATGATTCCTGCATTGGCTTTTATTATAGGAGCATTTGCAGGAGGTGTTATGGGTGGCTCAATTTCAGCTATAGCATTGAATATTCCAGGAACGGCTGCTGCAGTTTCTACAACATTTGATGGTTATCCCATGAAATTAAAAGGTGAAGCAAATAATGCGCTTGGTATTTCATTATTTGTAAGTCTTATAGGAGGTTTGTTCGGTCTTATAATACTTGCATGGGTAGGCCCTCTTCTTGGGAAAATAGCTTTAAAATTTGGACCTCAAGAGTATTTCTTAATTACATTATGGGGTATTACATTGGTTGCTGTATTAAGCCAAGGGAAAATAACCAAGGGTCTTATTGCAGCATTCATAGGTATTTTTGTAGGTATGATTGGAATGGATCCAATTACAGGACTTATGAGATTTACATTTGGCTCTAAGGTATTAAGCGGCGGAGTTAATTACATCGCTGCAATGATTGGACTATTTGGTATGAAGGAAGTTCTTACTCAACTTAAAAAAAGTAAGACATTTAAAATTGACGAAAATTATAACATAAGAGATCTTATTCCTAAGAAGGAAATTTTAAAAAGAGTAACACCAACAATGGCTTGGTCTGCAGTAATAGGCTGGATTATAGGATTATTGCCAGGAACTGGAGGAGATATCGGTTCATTGGTAGCATATGGTGCGACTAAAAGTATAGTAAAGAACCCTAACAGACCATTTGGTGAAGGTGCTTATGAAGGGATTGCAGCTCCAGAAACTGCCAATGACGCAGCTATTGGGGGAGCACTTACTACAATGCTAACACTTGGAATACCTGGTGATTCAATAACAGCTGTTATAATAGGTGCATTCTATATGCATGGATTGTTACCTGGACCAACATTTATGATTACGGAAAGAAAATATTTTTATTATATATTAATATTCCTTGCAATAGGAATTGTATTTGCATATTTAAGCGGCTTATTAGGTGCAAATATTATGCTTAAGGTTTTGAAATTTCCTAAATGGGCATTAGTTCCAACTATTACCCTTCTTTGCATAATTGGTTCATATGCTCTTCAAAACAGCATAAATGACGTAATAATAATGACATTCTTTGGAGTAATCGGATATTTATTTGAAAAATGCGACTATCCTGTGTCGCCTATAGTGTTGGGTATTATTTTAGGACCAATGATTGAAACAAACTTTAGACAGGCCTTAATAAGTTCAGGAACAGTAGGAACACTTCTTACTTCCTTTGTAACTAGACCTCTTGCGTTAGTTATTTTGATATTAGTAATTTTATCATTTGTTTTGCAGTCATTTACAATAAAGTCTGACAATAAGGCAGAGGCAGACAATTAAAAGGAGTGAAGATTATGTCAATTGTAAGAGTAAATATGACTACTTTGAAAATAAAGATTGAAGAAATAAAAGAATATGAGCTTTTAGGTGGTAGATCTTTAAGTTCAAGGATAGTTTATGACGAAGTTGAACCCACCTGCGAACCACTAGGTAAAAAAAATAAATTAGTTATTGCTACCGGACTTCTATCAGGAACAATAGCTTCAAGTGCCAGCAGAATTTCTATAGGAGGCAAGAGCCCTCTTACAAATGGCATAAAGGAAGCAAATGTTGGTGGTGTTGCTGGTGGCAAGCTATCTAAATGTGGTGTTCAAGCAATTATTGTTGAAGGGAAAGCCATCGAAGATAACTGTTATGTACTTGTAATAAACAAGGATGGATACAAGCTTGAGGCACATAACGAATTAAAGTTTTTGGGAAATTATGATACTACAAATAAGCTATACAGCAAATATGGAAAGAAAATAGGAATTCTTTGTGTAGGTCCTGCAGGAGAAAGAGGATTAAGAGGAGCTTGTGTTGCAGCAAGTGACCCAATAGGAGAATTAAAATTTGCTGCTCGAGGCGGCTTAGGTGCCGTTATGGGTTCAAAAGGTCTTAAGGCCATAGTTGTTGATGATACAGGCTGTAATAATATAAATTATTTTGATAAAGAAAAATTCACAGAATTAGCTAAGGACTATAATAAAAAATTAGCTACTGACCCTAAGACTGTTGGAACATATCACAATTATGGAACTACAGCAATAGTTAAGGCTGTTAATGGTATGGGAGCATTGCCTACCTGCAATTTTAGGTATGGCTCTACAGAGCATGCTAACAATCTTAGTGGTGAAAAAATGAACGAGCTAATCGTTCAAAGAGGCGGCGAGGGTAAGTTGGCTCTTTCTTGCATGGAAATATGCGCAATTCGTTGCAGTACAATATATCCTGATGAAAATGGAAAAAAATTAGTTTCAACAATGCAGTATGAAAATATTGCACTATTAGGTTCAAATTTAGGTATGGATAATTTGGATGCAGTAGCCAAATTAAATTATGAAATTAATGATTTGGGACTAGATACCATAGAGACAGGATGTGCATTAGGAGTAGCTCTCGATATGGGCTATGGAAAATTTGGAAGCGAAGCAGATTGCATGGCATTATTAGGAGAAATCTGGAGAAATACACCACTGGGTAGATTAATAGGAAATGGTGCCCAATTAGCAGGTCAGGTACTTGGCTGTGACAGGATACCTACAGGCAAAGGTCAAGGCTTTGCTGGATATGATCCAAGAGCATTAAAAGGTAATGGTGTTACATATTCAATGTCAACAATGGGCGGTGACCACACAGCAGGTAACTGCTTTGGTTCAAGAGGCACAGTAGACCCTCTTGGAACTGATAAACAAGGTGAATTATCTAAGACTCTTCAAATTCAAATTGGGACGCTTGACTGCATAGGTCTTTGTATGTTTGCTAGAGGACCATTATTTGCAGATACAAGCATTCTTGCAAATATAGTAAATTATAGGGCAGGAAGCAGTTTTGATAAGGATACAATTTGGGATTTGGGAATTGATACATTGAAGCTTGAAAGAGAATTTAATGTTAAAGCAGGGGTAAGCCCGGCACATGACAAATTGCCTGAATATTTGTATGATGAACCACTTAGCCCAACCAATGCAGTTTTCGATTTAACTGAAGAAGAAATGTTAAAATCCATAGTTTAAGCGGAGAAGAGATGGTAATCGTAAAACTTAACCTATCATTAATAAAACTAGTCAACAAAAAGAAATTAGAATTAAATATTCAAGGTCCTAAGACATTGAACGAGGTTTTAAATGAAATAGGTTTAAGCCAAAATGATATAGGAATGGTTTTAAAAAATGGCAGATGGGCACCTCTTGATTGCCTTATAGAAGAAAACGATACAGTTCAACTGTTTCCACACCTCGAAGGAGGTTAAAAAATTTAAAAATTTGATTAAATTATTGAAAGGAGATTTATCATGGCAAAAGTTATAGTTAGGGAAAGTGAAGTTGAGGGTACTAAAAAGACACCTTGGCCTAGAGTTTCAAAAATATTAATAAGCGAACATACTGTTGGAGCAAAACAAATATCTATGGGAACTAACGTTTCTGAACCGGGAAGCGGTATTCCAATTCATAAGCACACTGATTCTGAAGAAGCTATGTTTGTTATTGAAGGAACAGGAAAGTTGATTTGCGGTGATGAAGAATTTGACTTATATCCTGGAACAGCATTATTTTCTCCATTGGGAGTAGATCATCAAATAATTAATACAGGTGACACACCTTTTAAAATAGTTTGGGCATATGCACCACCGTTGCCAGATCATTTAAAACATGAATAATTTGCAACAAATATAGAATAAATTGAGGAGGCTACCATGAAGTATGAATACTCAAAGGGTCATCTTGACCTAGGAGACGGCATATATTTTCAAAATATGACTTGGAAGCAAATAGAGGAAAGATTAAAGGTCAATGACATAATAATTATTCCTGTAGGCTCAACCGAACAACACGGAAGAGGTCAGGTAACAGGCGAAGACGGGTTCTTGGTTACAAGAATGGCTGAAATAGTAGCTAAGGAAACAGGTTGCACAGTATCTCAACCTGTATGGTTTGGTTCACATCCATGGAGTCAGATTGGAATGCCTGGAACTATAGTTATTCCTGAAGATATATTTGTTGGTTATTTAAGAGCTATAATAGCAGGCTACTGGAATGCAGGATTTAGAAAAATGATATTCTTAAACGGACATGGACAGGAATATGTTATTCCTAACGCAATCCAAGAATTTGGAAAGATTTGTCAGGTTCCTGCTGTTATTACATTCTTGAACTGGCCTACAGCTATAGCTAAACACTTAAGAGACAAAGAGCATGGTGGTCCATGGGAAACAGCATTCAGACATGCTGATGAAGTTGAAGCTTCGTATTCAATGGCATTGTTCCCAGAGCTGAACCATCCAGAAGACTTTGAAGACACAGTACCAAAGGGCTTCCTACCACATGGTCACATAGATTTAGGCGGAGATGTTTATCAATATCCATTGCCTGGACATTGTACAATGGGCTGCGGATACCTTGAAATAAAAGGCTATCCTGAAGGTGTAGTAGGGAAACCATCACTGGCAGACCCTAAAAAGGCAGAAGAAGGTTTGGAAGCATTGCTTGATTACTTCATTAAATTACATAATGACATATTAGAAAAATTCCCTCCAGGAGTTCTTCCTGATGCTGCATGTGTAACAGAACAAGACAAAGAAACCATCGAAGCATTGTTAAAAGGACCACACAACGGAGGCAAGAGCTTGTACGCTCACAGATATCCAATTTAATAAAAATTTAAATTTTCTCTAGTACAAAAAACCATAACAACATTTATATGACATGATGATGTTGTTATGGTTTTCCATTGTTTCTATATTATAAATTAGTTTTATTTATTGATAAAATCAGTTATAATATAATAAAACGTTAACATGCTTGAGTATAAGAGGTGAAATGCTTTGAATGGAAAAATAGTATTTGTAGTACCTGATGAAAAATTAGCCAACAAGGCTAGAGAAGTTATTGATGAGCAAAAGGAAGATATAGAAGTTTATATTGGTTCCTTCAGCGAAGGTCTTAGGCATGCACGCCATGCAGTCAGAGAAGGCGCAAATATTATCATCAGCCGTGGAGGCACGGGAAATTTAATAAAAAGAAATGTTGAAATTCCTGTGGTCAACATAGAATTTGGAAGCTATGACGTTATTAATTCGGTTTATAAGGCTATAGAATATTCAAACAATATTGGGGTTGTTGGATTTAGCGGAATGTCATTAACCTATAAAAAGGTAAGCCCTATATTGGAGAGGACATTTTCTGCAAAAATAAACACTTCAACAATTAAGACTGAAAGAGAAATCGAACAGCATGTTTATAATTTATATATGATGGGATGCAGAGTCTTCATAGGCGGACAGGCTGTTATGGATGTTCTAGACAAGCATGGATACGAAGGAGTGCTTATAGAAACGGGCAAGGAAGCTATATCTGAAGCTATAAGCTACGCCAAGGGACTGATGGAGGTTCAGCTGGCTGAAAAGGAAAAATCTGCAATTCTTAAATCCATAATAGATTTTGCTTATGATGGTATACTGGGTATTGACATGCAAGGTCTTATAACTGTTTTCAATCCTGTTGTACAAAAAATCACAGGCGTACCTTATGAAAATGCTATTAAGAAATCAGTTGATGATGTTGTGGAAAATACTCGAATGCTTCAAGTGTTAAAATCAGGTGTTCCGGAGCTTGGAGAAATACAGCAAATCGGAAATACATCCATTGTTACAAATAGGGTACCTATAGTAGTAGACGGAGAAGTTTTTGGTGTGGTGGCAACATTCCAGGAAATAGAGAAAATCCAAAAAATGGAGACTCAGATCAGAAAGAAGCTGCTTGCTAAGGGACATGTTGCTAAAAGCACCTTTGAGGATATAAAGGGTAAAAGCAAGGAAATTTTAAGAACCAAAGATAAAGCTAGATTATATGCTGGGGTAGACAGCACTGTATTAATAATGGGGGAAACCGGAACGGGAAAAGAGTTGTTTGCTCAAAGCATACACAATTCTAGCTTAAGAGCAGATAAACCATTTGTTGCAGTAAATTGTGCTGCACTTCCGGAAAATCTTTTGGAGAGCGAATTATTTGGCTATGTGGAAGGAGCCTTCACTGGCGCAAGGAAGGGCGGAAAGATGGGATTGTTCGAGCTTGCCCACGGAGGTACGATTTTTCTTGATGAAATAAGTGAGATGTCTCCTAATTTACAGGCTCGTTTCTTGAGGGTTCTTCAGGAAAAGGAAGTGGTAAGATTAGGTGATGACAGGATAATTCCTATTGATGTAAGAGTCATAGCTGCAACAAACAGGGATTTGTACAAAGAAGTGGAAGAAGGAGGTTTCAGAGAAGATTTATTTTATAGGCTCTGTGTTTTAAAACTTGATATACCTCCTTTAAGGAACAGAAAGGACGACCTTTATGAATTGGTTTCTTATTTCTTGTTTGAGAAAAATAAAATGCTTAACAGAAAGATAAAGGGTATAACAAGTGCATCAATTGCTAAAATAGTTCTTTATGATTGGCCGGGAAATGTAAGACAGCTTGAGAACTTTATTGAGCGCTGCGTTGTGTTGTCGGAAGGTAAAGAAATTGATATTGATATTATTGATGAAGCAGCCACTGGAGTTCCAACATATATAAATGAAGAAGAAAATTTAACTCATGAAAATAAAATAAATAGTAAGGGTGTTTTAAGGCACATAGAAAATGAAACCATTAAAAATGTTCTTGAAGAAACTAATGGCAACAAATCACTGGCTGCTGAAAAATTAGGAATAAGCGTAACAACGTTGTGGAGACGTTTAAAGAATATAGAAGAACAAGAAAAAGAAAAATAAGTAATAAGCGGTTAAATTGCCGCCTTTTTATGTGCAACTAAAACTATAAATTTACTTCTTTAAATAATATGTTATAATATTAAGGAATCTTATAATTTTAATTATATTAAATAATAGAGGTAAAAATGAATATTAGTATTAATATTGATACAAAATTAATTGGGCTTTTAGGTTACCCACTTGCTCAATCTCGGTCACCTCTTATGCACAACACTGCCTTTGAGGAATACAGTTTGAATAAAATCTATCTACCCATAGAGGTATCATCTGAAAACTTAAAGACAGTTGTTGACGGTATTAAGAAAATGAATTTTGAAGGCTTTAATGTGACAATTCCTCATAAGGTTGAAATAATTAAATATATTGATGAAATAGATGAATATGCCAAAGCAATAGGTGCTGTAAATACAGTTACAGTAATAAATGGTGTGCTAAAGGGTTATAATACTGACGGAACAGGTTTTTTAAGATCTTTTGAAGAAAGCACAAAACAAAAAATAGATGGAAAAAAAGTATTTATAATAGGGGCTGGCGGAGCAGCTAGAGCAATAGCCTTAACATTAGCTATGAACAAAGCACGAAAAATTTATATTTGCAACAGGACACTTGAAAAAGCAGAAGCACTTTCAAATGATATAAATAAAATTGAACAGGACTTAAGTTGTTCTGTTCCTATGCTATTCAATGAAATACAAGAAGCAATAAATGATTCTGATGTTGTAATTAATTGCACAAGTATTGGAATGTACCCTAATTCAGAGTTAAGTCCAATAGATAAAAAACTGCTCAATAAAAGATTAATAGTATGTGATGTTGTTTACAATCCTAAAAAAACCAAATTAATTTGTGAAGCTGAGAAAATTGGATGCGAGGTAGTTATAGGATTGCCAATGTTTGTTTATCAGGGAGTTGAAGCATTTGAGCTTTGGACTGGAACAAAGGCTCCTATCAATACTATGCTTAATGTTGTGGAAAATGTATTATAAAAAAATATAAAGGATATTTATGGATAAAATAATTGAAGTTGATTTTCTTGACAGAGAAATAAAAGAGATTACAAAAGAAGATGCTCATAGTCATGGGATACTGCATAGGGCTTTTTCAGTGGTACTGTTTAATAAAAACAGTATACTTTTGCAACAGCGCGCTTTAGACAAATACCATTGTGGTGGTCTGTGGACCAATACTTGCTGCTCCCATCCCAGATGGAATGAAGAACTTACAGATGCCGTCCACAGGCGGTTAGAAGAGGAGATGGGCATTCATAATGTACAGCTGGAGGAAATATATAGCTTTACCTATTATTATAAATTTGAAAATGGACTCACAGAGTTTGAATATGACCATGTATTCATTGGTGAGTATATAGGTGACACTCAAATAAACAAGGAAGAGGTTGCTGCTGAAAAATGGATTAATATAGATGAGCTGATGGAATGGATGAAAGAAAAACCTTATGAATTTACCCCTTGGTTTATAATTTTTCTGCCAAAAATTAAAAAGTATTTAGATGAAATTAAGCTAAAGTAGATAAATTAACAAAGAACTGATATCACTGATATCAGCTCCTTGTTTGCATATGGGGTATCATTCAGTTAGGGGTGTGCCTGAATGAATTATTATGCTATCACCTATTTAGACGGAGTAACTCTAATAAAGTTCCACTAATGCCATATAATTTTTAATAATAGGAACATGTCAAAGATTTTCTAATAAAATAATGTAACAAAGATTATTTATTAGGAGGTTTATGTATGTTTCAGTTTCCGTTTTTCAATGATCCCAATTTCATGATGGCACAACAACAGAGGGATTCTCAAGAAATTATGAGAAGATTTCGCTCGCAAAACGATGATATATATAGGGAATTAGAACAACAGGGATTAAATAGAAATTTAGTAGATTATTTAATGCTTTTTTTAATTGGTTTTATGCTTAATCAGGCTGACCTAAGCCGTCCTCCTCGACAAATATACAACCAATTCCAAAACCAATATCCTTGGTTTAGCTTCTTTATTAGACAAGTAAATATTCCAAGAAATTTAATAGACAGATATATATTAAGAATTATTGAATTAATTCTTAGCTTAATAACTGGCGGGCAACCAGGACCCGGACCTTCTCCATCACCTGCACCTGGATGGGCACCATGGGAAGACCTTGGTGGAATATTAACCACAGCACCAGCAGCAGCATCATGGGGACCAAATCGAATAGATGTATTTGCTGGAGGAACAGACAATGCAATGTGGCATAAATGGTGGGACGGAAGAGCATGGAGTAGCTGGGAAAACCTCGGTGGAGGATTGACATCAGCACCAGCAGCTGTATCTTGGGGACCGAACCGAATTGACACATTTGTAAGAGGAACAGACAACGCAATGTGGCATAAGTGGTGGGACGGAAGAGCATGGAGCGAATGGGAGAGCTTAGGCGGAGAGTTATCCTCGGCACCTGCAGCAGCATCCTGGGCACCAAATCGCATTGACACATTTGTAAGAGGAACAGACAATGCGCTTTGGCATAAATGGTGGGATGGAAGTCGCTGGAGTGAGTGGGAGAGCCTTGGGGGAGGATTGACATCATCACCTGCAGCAGTATCCTGGGGACCAAATAGAATTGATGTATTTGGTAGAGGAACAGATAATGCATTGTGGCATAAATGGTGGGACGGAAGATCATGGAGCAGCTGGGAAAGTCTTGGAGGAACATTGACATCAGGACCGACCGCATCTTCTAAACGTCCAAATCATCTAGATGTGTTTGTGAGAGGAACAAATAACAGATTGTTTAAGAGAACATGGAATGGCTCCAGATGGGAAGAATGGGAGAATCTAGGCGGCAACATTGATTCTGAGCCTGCAGCAGTATCCTGGGGACCAAGACGCACTGACGTATTTGCAAGAGGGCAAAATAGAAGTCTTATCCATACATGGAATGAACAATAAGAACCTCAGCCCACGCAATCAAAGATTGCTGGTGGCTCCCGAGAACCTTGTTGCTTCGCAATAAGAATCACAGCACACGCAATCATAGATTGCTGTTGTGTTCCGGGAACCATGTTGCTTTAAAATAATAAAAACAATAGATAATTACAGATGCAATTATCTATTGTTTTTGAATAATTTATTCAATTATACATCCTACATCTTCAATACACTGTCTGATTAGGCTTACATCAGTAGCATCATCATAGCCAACTTCTATTGAGCCCCTGCCCATATCGATATTAACCATACTGACTCCTTCAATATCATTCAAACTATTTTTTAATTGAGTTTTCATATTATTATTTTGCAATCTTGTAATGGTATAATGCACTTTGTTCATATATATACTTCCTTTTATAAATTTGTATAATTTATTATTTGATTAATTACAGTATTTATTTTGGTAAATTTTATAATTTATACAATAATTTAAAAGCCGGTTGATAAATTTCAACCGGCTTTTATGTAAGAATGTTGATGATACAATGTTTTATACAAGAATTCCTTCTTCAATCAATACCTGTTCTAAGGCTAGTACGACATTTTTGTCATAGAGCTTATCAATATAAAACTTTAATTCATCCATAGCAGCTTCTGGAGTTAAACCTTTTCGGTATGCTCTGTCTGATGTCATGGCATCATAGGAATCAGCCACTGCAATAATTTTCGCTTCAATTCTGGTTTCGTCACCCTTTAACCCCTTTGGGTATCCTGAGCCGTCTAACCTTTCATGGTGTTCCTCTACAATAAGTGCTACCTCATCATTAAATTTACCTTGTAAAAGTTCAGAGCTATATGTACTGTGCTTCTTTATGTAATTGAATTCTTCTTCGCTAAGCTTGGAAGGTTTATTTAAAATTTCATCAGGAATAAAGCACTTTCCAACATCATGGAAAAGTGATGCTAAAGCTATAGTGTAATTAATTTCACTGGAAAGACCTAGTTTTCTTGCAATCTTAACTGAATAATCCTGGACTCTGTTGCTGTGATTATAAGTATAAACATCCTTTTGCTCAGACTTATCCAATAGTTTTCTAAGATCATCTGAATATGTATATAATAAATTATAAACTGGCTGTGACGTTACATACAACATTTTTGTATCGGTAAGAGTTCTAAATGGCACGGTTTCTTTTGTATGACTTACATAAAAATAATCACCTTTCTGCAAATGAATAGATTTATCTCCGTCATCTATAATTATTGAACCCTCTAAAATATAGTAAAACTCCATTAAGTCAGTAGTGCTATCTGGCGTGATGCTATTTGGCCTTTCAGCCATAAATTCATACAACATAATCTCTAACTGATCTTTTTTTGCAAGAAGGCTCAATATTGAGGTCCCTTTAACCTGATCTATATATTTATTATCTTTACAAATAAATAACCCTTCCATTAAACCACTCCTTAAGTAAGTATAATACATTATAGCATAATTTAATAAAAATGAAATCTTAAATATAATAAAATAAAAATATTTAAAGTTAAAATTTTAATTTAAAATTTAGAAAATAGAATAAAATAAAAGGAGAGAACTCTCTCCCCTTAAATATTATTTTAGTGTGCGTAGCATGGATCAACTAGTACTGTTCTATCATAAATTTGTACTTCTACATAGACCTTGTCAATTGCTACCCCTTCTTTAGCGGCCTTTTCAATTAACTTATCTACTTTTTGTTCAGTGCTTTCAACTAATTTTTCAATTATCTTATCGATAATTTCATTTAAATTCTCGCTGTTGTTTTCTTTCAGCACAGCTTTTTCAGCTTGCTTTACAGCTTTTTCGATTGACTTATAAACAAATTCGTTTGTTTTATCAACGTCTTTCAAAATTGCTTCGCTGGCTTCCCCAGCTAATGTCTCACTTGCAAATGCAACAGGTCCAAAAAACGTTAACAAGCTAATCATAAGAAGAATTACAGACACTGTTTTTTTAATTTTTTTATACATTCCTTTTACCTCCATTATTCTTCAACCTGTTTTTTGTTTGAAGGAAAAAAAATACTCCTTTTCGGTAACTGGCTGCCATTTTATTAGGCCCTATAGCTTTGCGTCGCTACCTTTCGATAGTTTTGCTATTATCAGTTGAAGTTAAATTTTATTTGTAATTATAATATCACATTGTTGTAACATAATCAAACATTATTTGGAATATATTTTAAAATTTTACCGCTTTTTTACGCACTTTATAGAATTTAGCATAAAATAACCCAATGAGGTTACGTGTTAAGGGGACGAGGTTATTGGCACAATCAAGATTTAGTGTTTACAAATAATCAAAACGGTAGTATAATTTAACGTGCTGAAGGTCTGTCAATGGCTGTTCAGCTCTATTTATATTATTAATATTAGGGGGATAAGTAGAATGATAAAATTAATTGTAGATAGTACATGTGATATAAATAGTGAAATAGCAGATAATTATGATATTGATATCATTCCTCTCAGCATAGCGATTGATGGCGTTTCATATTTAGATGGAGTTGATATTGACATCAATACTGTTTATAAATACATGAGAGAGGGTAAAGTGCCAAAAACATCCCAAGTATCCTTTGAATCTGTTTCTAAAGTTATTGAAAAATGTGCTTCAAACAATGATGATTTTATTTATCTATCTTTTTCGTCCAGATTATCAGGTACATATAATTTTGCTAAAAAAATAATTGGTGTATATAAGGAAAAGTATCCGGAATGTAAGATGGCAATAATAGATTCAAAAGGCGGAGCTGGCGGAAATGGGTTAATTGCTTTGCAGGCTTTAAAGATGATTGAAAAGAAGATTCCTTTTGATACGATTATCAATCAAATTCAATTTATGGTTGAGCACATCTTTTATTATTTTACAATTTCTGATTTAGAATGGCTTTCTAAGGGCGGAAGAATAAATAAGACAGTTGGATATGTGGGAAATGTATTAAATATAAAACCGTATTTGACCGTAAAAGATGGTAAAATAATAGTATCTAAAATGATTCATGGAAGCAAAAAAACAATTCAAACTCTGGTAAATGACATAAAAGCAGGAACAGAGAAATTTTCAAATCAAATAATTGGCATAAGTCATGCTGATGACATAACTACTGCTTTATATGTAGAACAAAAAATCAAGGAAACAATTACTGGATGCAAGACTACAATTTTCGAAATAGGAGCCGTTTTAGGTTCCCATCTGGGAATTGGAGGAGTAGGAGTTTTCTTTTTTGACGAGAAACCGGAATTTTATGAACTATAATTGAAGCTGAAGTGACAAGGGGGCTAATTGAACAGTTATCATAATATAATTATAAATTAAATTAATAAAGTTAAAAGCCATGCAATACTATCGCATGGCTTTTGTTTAGTGAACCATGGGGGATTCGAACCCCCGACGAAATATTCAAAATATATATATTTATCATTTATTAAAGTTATTTTTTATACTTATTATAAATTAAAATGAACTTTTGCTTTAGATATATATAACTCTTTTATGACAATATGTAATCAGTAGGCTATTGACTGCTATGAATGCTACGTGCTAAGCATTAGTATTCATACAACAAAAGACCATCAATAATGTTATTGATAGTCTTTTGTAACTTATAACTATATTAATTCTAAATGCTTAGTCTTATTATCACTGCTTTTTTTTTCAATTTTTATTGTAAGATCCATAGCATCTAAATATCTTAATAGGTTTTTAAGTGTAGGCGAATTGCCTTCGGTTTCAATTCTTGAAACAACTTGTTGTTTTAAGCCAGAACGTTTTGCTACTATATCCTGAGAAATGCCTAACTCTTTTCTTTTGCTAACAATTTCCTTTATAAGCTCATATTCTTTATCAACTTGTATATAAGCCTTTTTAAAATCTTCATTTGTTTCCATTCGTTCGCTAACTTCTTTTTTCACATCTACTTTTTTAAATGGCATATTCGAACACCCCTTTCATATAAACTTTTTGCCAAGTTCCCTACCAAGCTCCTTGGCTCTTTTTATTGCCTTATTAAGTTCAAATTTCTCAGCTTTTCCTTTTTGTTTCTTACATGCATGAAGAATGTAGAAATTATTTTCATCAGCTATAACATACATAAATCTATTTTTATAATTAAATTTTATTTCCCATAGCTTACCTATAAGGTGCCGTGTATTTATTAATACAAGAGCATTTAAGCCATCTTCTTCAAGTGCTTGTTTAATTCTATAACCTTCTGCGCTGTCATGTGGTTCGAGTTTATCAAGATACTCATTTATCAAATCTTTTCCACCTGCAGTTGTATAGTCATATACATTCATATTAATTTCCTTTAGTTATTAAAATATACATTAAATATGTTGTTATTTATATTATGATTATACAACAAATATGTTGTATAGTCAATTCCCTATATTATTAAATTTATTTATCTTAGCTTAGACAAAAGATGATATATAGAGACAAAAGCTAAAAGGATACTTTAAATAGAAATATAAAGAGTAATACAATTGGTATTCTATTAATTAACAGGAGCTTGGATTTTGAATTTATTAATATAAGCCCTTTTATTATTAATTTTCTCTGAAGGGCTAAAAAAAGGCTAATACGAATTTTATAATATCGTATTAGCCTTTCTATATGTTGCAATTACTGAACCATGAGGGATTCGAACCCCCGACGAACAGATTCGAAGTCTGCCACTCTATCCCCTGAGCTAATGGTCCTTGACTTATAGATTATATATCAAATTTATAAAAATATCAATAGTTTTCAAAATAATGGAGAATTTATTGAAAATAGAACTTTATTATTTTACAGCAAAATAAAATAAAACATTTTTATTTAGGCTTAGTTATGCTATAATAACTGTTATGCAAATTAAGGTTGTATTAATTTAAGTAGGATAAAATAATACAACGTGGCATATAAATAAATATAAGCGCTTAATTCTGGGCTTAACTTTTAATTGTCAGGAGTGAGTATATGGTATCTAAGAAAAAATATTTTCTTACGATTATCTTGGTTGTTTTTGTAACTGCTTTTTTAACCCTTACCTTAGGGAATGTTCTTTTGGTTGAATTAGGGCAAAAGGTGATTATGTCAGAAAAAGCATACACTGAGATGAGGGATATGTATGAAAAATATGCAAAGCAAGAAAGTGTAATGGAAATTGCAAAACAAGAATTTTTGTATGAAGCAGATGAGGAGAAAATGCTTGAAGGAGCATTGGAAGGCACATTGAAGGCTTTGGGAGATCCTTACACACAGTTTTTAACTAAAGAAGAATTTGATGCAATGATGCAGGATACAGAAGGAACATATTATGGTATAGGTGTTTACATAACTGCAAGCGATGATAATAAAATATTAGTAGTATCACCGATTGAAGACACTCCAGCCGAAAAGGCAGGGCTCCGAACTGGGGATAAAATTATTAGAATAAATGGTACTGAATATACAGCTGATGAAATGGATCAAGCGGTAAGTATTATGAAGGGAGAGCCCGGCACCGATGTTACTTTGACTGTTCAAAGAATAAAAGAAGATGGCACAAATGATGTTTTTGATTCAGTTATTACCAGAGAAAAAATTAAAATTACTACAATAAAACCAGAAATGCTGAAGGACAATATAGGTTATATTAGGATTACTACATTTGACAAGCAGACAGCAAATGATTTTGAGGTTGCATACAAAGACCTTAAAAATCAAGGAATGAAAAGCTTAATAATAGATTTAAGATATAATCCTGGTGGAATAATCGATACGACAGTTGGAATATCAAACATATTTATGGATGAAGGAGTAATAACATATACTAAGACTAAAGCTGGAGAAATTGATTACTTTAATTCAGATGCAAATGCTGAGGATATCCCAGTTGTGTTATTAATTAATGAAGGAAGTGCCAGTGCTTCTGAAATTATGGCAGGAGCAATGAAAGATACAGGAAGAGCAACACTTATAGGAACAAAGACGTTTGGCAAGGGAATTGTTCAAAGTGTCAGAAAATTCGGAAATGATGGTGAAGGTATTAAGATGACTGTTTCTGAATACTTCACTCCTAACGGAATCAATATTCACGGCATTGGAATTGAACCTGATATTGAAATTGCATTGCCGGAAGATGCTCCAGGCTATGGATATGAATTTTATGATACTGATAACCAGCTTCAGAAGGCTGTTGAGGTATTAAAGGGTAAAATGAATCAATAAAATACAAGACCAGAAAGCAGTGCCTTCTGGTCTATATTTATGCTTATCTTGTAAAGCTGATAAATCTTGTTCCTTGAAATTGAAGTGTTCCTTCATCGCCTTCTGCCAGTAAACCGAACTCTTGAGATGGTATCTGAAACTCCATGCGCTCTCCGTTTGTCATTTCAAATGTAGCATAATACCAGGTTCTGCTTGAATGATGCATATTACCTGCATTTCCATGGTTATGATGCGTTACATCATATCTTTTAGCAACTATTTTGGCTTGAACAGGAATTATAGGTTGTTTGTTGTTGTGCATGTTTACTTGAATATTTTTGATTACTGAAAATATTATTATTCCAAACACCAGAAAAAACATGATTGGAAATAAGCTGAACATTAAGTCAAATCCTCCAAATGAACTAAAAGGGCTCATTATATCCTCCAAATTAATAAATTAATACTGTCTTATTTGTATCGTCCCATATAACTGTTTTGTCAATTGCCTCACTTATAAATCGAAGAGGTACCATAATGCGGTTATTGACTAATGTGGCAGGAACGTCTAATGTGCTGGCATTTCCGTTTATATATGCAGTGTTGCTATTTGCAGGAATAGAAATAATTGTGTCTTCATATTCCACTACTGCAGAGCTTTTGCCTGCATCCCATTTCACTGAGCAGTTCATAACTTCAAACACAGCTCTTAATGGCACCATTGTTCTTCCATTTTCAATAAATGGCCATTGTTTTATGGAACTGAAATCAATGTATTGGTCATAAACCTTAACATTAACAGGGTTGTTTGGTTTCTTATCTGTTATATAATTGAAGGCTTCTGAATTCAATGCAATTATTGTTGCTGTTTCTTGAATTCCTTGAAACTCAAATTGAATGTTGTAGCTTCCTGCTAGCTTGAATGTAAGGTTTCCATTATTAATACTAATGCCGCCCATGTCATATGGATAAATTAACACGCTGTCATTAATGTTGACTTTTTTGTTTCCATATACAGCATATACGTTGAAATTAACTTTGGTTGCAGTATTGTAGACCCTGTCGGAAAAATCAAATACTATTTTATCAGGTGTTTCCTTGTATTTTATATATAAATTTAATATATAGTATTCACCTGTGTTGTCGCTGTTGAGCTGCCCATAGGAAATTTCTGACACATAGTCATATTTAAACAAGTCGGACATTGCATTATTTATGCTTTCCTGTGAAATTTCCTTATTGAGTCTCACAGAAATTTTCAAAGGTCGATGCTTGATTTTATATTCAAGAATTTTTACTAATTCTTCTTGATTTTCTGCTGTATTTACGTCATCATATATGTCAAGACCTGTTTCCATCAACAATTTGTCATAGGACAATTCCTTCAGATAATCATAATAACTTTTACTAGCATCAGGAAGCTCGAGATCTTCACTTATTATGTGATCTTTTGTAATTTCCTTTTCGGTAAGCATGTAATAATCATAGGATATAGCATCAGTGTCAGGCACTGGGTCATCCCATGTTGTATCCAAGTGGAACCAGTAGTCGCCAAGCTTAACCATATTCCATATGTGCGACTGATTGTTTCCTGTTCCTGTAACCAGTTCTACAGGAATATTGAGCTTATTTAACATGTTGTATGTTAATAAGGAATAACCATTGCATACAGCCGAACCTTGTGTCAGTAAATCGTAATCTGAATAAAGCTCCATAGATATGTCATACTTGCTATTTAGAACAATGTAATCATGGACAGCTTTCACCTTTTCATGGTCATTCATATAAGGCTTTATAATTTCAGATAATATGTTGTCAATTTGTTTGTCGGCTTCTGCTCTTTTTGCACTGGTTATGATATAATCAACATCAAACTCAATATTATGAACCTTTGATTTTTCTGTATATTGATATTCATAACCCATTGATTTTACGTTAGAATTAATATATGTATCCTTGATGATTGATTTTGTTATTACCTCTTCTATATTATCCAAGGATCCTGTATATCTTATTTCGAAATTCTGATTGTATTTACTCATTTGATCCAATATGGCGTTTTCCAACTCGTAATGATTGCTGGCACTTAAATCAGCTCCAAACACATTTATAGCAGGTGCTGCTGTTATAAATGCTGCGCTTATTGCTAATGTCAAAATGGTTTTTCTCACAATATCACCTTCCTGTACTTCATGAACTAATTATATACTATTTATTGGAAAATATAAAGCGGTAATTATTATACTATTATATTGAAAGATTGAGAAAATTAATATAATATAAAAACATTGAATTGCATATATCAATTTATTAGACGTAAGAAGCATATGAAAAGTTTCAAATTAGGAGAAATTATGTATAAAAATTTTTTAAATGAAATTTTGTTAAGCGAAAAACCTTCAATTGGAATATATAAGTTAATTGAAACAGGAGAAATAAACAAAATTATTCCTGAACTGTTGGAACTGGAGGGTTTTGAACAGCAGACTCCTTATCATGACAAGGATGTGTTGGATCATACAATGGCAGTATTAGATTCTATAAAACCAGAACTTCATTTGAGAATGGCTGCTCTATTGCATGATATAAGCAAGCCTGAGTGTTTTACGGTTGACTTAAAGGGTAGGGGTCATTTTTACGGCCATCACATCACATCTGCCGTAGAAAGTGAGAAAATTCTCAGGAGATTGGGATATGAAGAGGATTTCATACATGAAGTCAAAATTTTAATCCAATACCACTATATAAAGGAAATAATATCTAGTGTTAAGGAAAAGGGAATCGCGAAATTCATCGAATCAATAGGTGAAGAACGCTTAGATGACATGCTTGAGCTAATTAGGGCAGATATGGCAGGAAAACCGGATACAGGCAACTTAGAGGTTGTGCAAAGGTTGAGAGATTTAAGCAATGAATATCTGCATAACAAGGAAAATGAACAATAAAAAACGACCAATCGGCCGTTTACATTAGATTCATATAATATTTCCATTCAATTATTCTTAAAATAGATTCATTGATTCTTTCCATTGATATGCCTCCGACCTTTGCAGCATTTAGCAGTGTTTTGTAACTGTTTTCGAAATCTGTAACTATGAGCATATCATTTCCTGCCAGGATTGCCATAACTTCAGGTGGAAGCTCTGCTTGCAGTTCAGTTATAGCTCCCATTGACAAATCATCTGTCATAACTATTCCGGTAAATTCCAGGTCATTTCTTAATATATCAATCACTTTTTTGGAAAGGGATGCAGGCAGTTCGTTATCTATTGCTTCAACTACATTGTGAGAAACAAGTATGCTTTCTGCTCCTGATTCAATACCTGCTTGAAAGGGAATAAAATCACTGCTTACAAACTGTTCATATGGACGGGTGTCATATGCAGAGCCTGTATGAGTGTCAACATTGCTTCCATATCCGGGGAAATGCTTTAGTGTTGAGGAAATACCCGCACCTTTCATAGCTTCTACCACTGTTTTTACATATTCAGCTGTTTTTGAAGCTTCCATTCCAAATGCTCTTTGGTATATGAAATCTGCTTCATTAACGGATACATCTGCAACAGGGGCAAGATTTAAATTTATTCCAAGACTCATTAAAAGCGTGGATTTATTATGTGCGTCTCTTTTTATTTCCTCGAAACCACCTATTGCATAAAGCTCCTGGGGAGATTTAAACCTTTCTTGCGTTAAAAGCGGATTTGAACTTACCCTTACAACAGTTCCACCTTCTTCATCAACTCCGATTATCATGGGTATACTGCTGCTTTTTTGATAATAATTTATATCATTTATGACCTGTGTTTTAGTTTTTTCAGCAAAGTCGATTCCAAACATAATAAAACCCCCTGGCTTCATTGAAAGAAATAAATCAAGCTGTTCTTCAGGGGGACATCTTACAAGAAACATTTGTCCGATTTTTTCTTCCAGAGTCATGCTTTCCAAAGTTTCCAGGGCTTGTTTTTTATATTCATGAAAAAGAGAAGTATCTTCCGGTTCAACAGGCTCAATTGGTACAACAGGTACTTCTGTTATTGGTGGGTTTTCATCAATATCAGAATTGTTCGGTGGGTCTGTGACTTTTGTGCATCCTAATAATAAAAAAGCTATTAAGTAAATTATTATTTTTTTCATACGGTACTCCAATATATATGATAATATTAATATTAACATATGAATGATTTTTATTAAATAAAAAAACTAATGATTAATATGCGTAAATTGACGAGAACTTAAAATAATGTTATAATAACAATTATTCTTAAGCAGGTGAAAATATGGAATTGTTCAATGAACCTAAAACAAAACGTGGAATGGAAACATTAGATAAAATATGTAAAGCAGCAGAAGAATTATTCAGTGAAAGGGGCTATTATGATACCGGCATTATAGATATAGTTACAAAGGCTGGTATAGCCCAAGGCACATTTTACATATATTTTAACGATAAAAAAAGTGTGTTTGTCTATTTGATTAATAAGCTGGGCAAAGAATTGAGAGATAGTATCAGATCTAATATAAAAATAAGCAAGGACAGATATGATGAAGAATACTTGGGAATTAAAACATTTTTAATTTTCGTAGGAGAACATATAGGTCTATTTAAAATTGTATGGCAGGCACAATTCGTTGATATGGAATTATTTAAAGAATATTATGAATCATTTTCAAAGGGATATGTCAAGAACATTAAAAAAGCCCAGGCTAAAGGTGAAATGAATGATATTGATCCTGTTATACTATCATATTGCTTAATTGGTATTGCAAATTTTACAGCATTGAAAGCAATTGAATTTGATAATAGAGATAATAATTTTGATGAAGTAGTAGAAGAAGTTATGAAATTCATTAAAAATGGAGCATTTAAAAAATAGAGCTTTTCACAATAAAGAGAGCATATTAGGATTTTATCTTAATATGCTTTCTTAATAAGAATAAAAAGTATTTATATTTAGCCTAAATAAATTTTACAAAATATTAAAATTTTGTCGAAAAGAAAACGTTGACATGAGAAAACCCTCATATTATAATGAATATGAAACATGAATCATATGTCATATAAATTAAATGGGAGGTAAGAAATGGATTTATCAAGCAAAAAGACAGCTATAGTCGTAATTACCACGGCATTGTGGTTAATTATTACTTATTTGGGCTGGAATAATGTTTATTTAGTTTCAATGTACTTAGGTGTTGTATTAATGTTACTTTACATGATGCTTGGTGTTGCAAAACAAGGCAAGCTATCTAAAAAACTATTTTATTTTTCTTTAATTCCATGGGCAATAGTATGGACAGTAAGTTTTTATTTAGCTGATTATTATGCCGCAATATTTACAGGAGTAATGCCTACCTTCACAGTATTAGGTTTTCACCCTTCTTTCGCAGCAACTGTTGTTGGGTATTGGATTGGCGGAATGCTAACCTTGACAGCAATGTATATGACATTTAAAGATGAATGGCTTTCACAAAAAGATTGGGATAGTTTTCTTGAAAGAATTAATGAAATTAAAGAATCAGAAAAAGGAGGGGCACACTAATGAGCGCTATGGATAAGACCTTAATAGTATCATTTTCATTTTTAATGATAGTTGTATCTTTTATCATAGGTTGGTGGGCTAAAAGAAAGGTAACGTCATCTGAAGCTTATTTCGGTAGCACCGGCATGTTTGGACCGTTTACAGTCGGACTGTCAAGTACTGCTGCAGTTGCAAGTGCATTTGCATTAGTTGGTGTGCCTGGTTTAATGTATTCAAAAGGGAATGCAATGTCATTTTGGATGTTGTCATCAGTTGCCTTTGCAATGGCATACTTAATACTGGGCAAGAAGGTTAGGGCAATGGCTGAAATTGGTTCAGTAGCAAGCCTGGGTGATCTATCAGATCTGAGATTCAATAATAATAGAGTAATTAAAATTACTATGTCAATTACTTTATTTTTAGGTTGTGTTGCGTACTTGGCTGCACAAATAAAAGCAGGAGCAGAATTGTTTTCGCATTTATTAGGATGGGATCCTTTGTTGGCTGGCTTTGTTATATTTGGTGTACTGGCTTTATATATGGCAATAAGTGGTGAAGTAGGCGGTTTATTGACACAGGCTTTTCAAGGTTTGGTAATGATAGTGGCAGGTGTAATAATAATTATTGCATTTTTTAATATAACTGGCGGATTTGGAGAAGTTTTGAAGGTCACTGCTGAAGCAGGTACCGTATCTGCAAATAACATAACTAAAGAATTTAATTCTGATATGCTTAATGCTTGGGGAAGTATGCCAAGAGTAGTTGCAATGACCTGGATGCTCATACCAATACTTGGAACTGTCGGGCAGCCTCAGGTTATTACAAGAATGTATGCATTAAAGGATCCGAGAGACATGCCTAAGATGGGATTATATACAGCATTATCACACACTATAGTTGGATTGTTGACTGTAGTTGTAGCCAATGGTGCTTTATATTTAGTAGGAACAGGAAAAATTGAACCATTGGTAAGCGGGGACAGAGCAATTTATGCCTTTGCAGATTATTCAGGAATAGTGGCACAGATGTTTGTTTATGCAGGTGTTTTAGCAGCAGCAATGTCTTCAGCAAGCTTATTCTTATCAATATGTTCTACTGTGGTATCAAGGGATATCCCAAATGCATTGGGATTTAAGTTTGAACCAAGTAAACAAGTTTTAATATCAAGGATTTCCATGTTAGGATTGGGTATTATTTCAATAATATTTTCAATTACACAAGGAGAAATGGTTGGTATTCTTGGAACCTTTGGATGGGGAACATTAATGTCTGCAACATTCCCAGTGTTTGTCCTCGGTTTATTATGGAAGAGAACTAATGAGAAAGGCGTTATGTGTGGTTCAATAATTGGATTAGCGTTGAATATTATTTCATTTGCAGGATTCAAATGGCCTGGAGCATTGCCTTGGTATTTCAATGTAGTAGCTATAAGCATAGCAGTAACTGTTATTGTATCATTAATCACTAAAGAGCAAGAATTAGACAGGAAATTAGAAGCAGTAATTGATTTGTAAAATTTATTTTGAGGTAATATGTCCATATTACCTCAAAGATTAATTTTTATGGAGGTGTATGATGAAAAACAATGGTTGGATAGGAAATTATTCTTATTTCAGAGCCAGAATAAATGGAGACAGCGAAGCAGTATATGATTTGGATAATAAAATCCGATATACCTATAATGATTTGGAAGACAGAGCCAACAGATTAGCAAATTATTTAAAAGAAAAACAAGGAATTGAAAAAGGCGACAGAGTAGCATTTATTTCAAGAAATAGAATTGAATTGATTGATGCTTATTATGCAACAGCTAAGCTTGGAGCAGTTTTGATTCCATACAATGCAAGGTTGTCATCAACTGAATTTGAAAAGCTGTTAAACAGCGAGTCACCTAAAATATTATTTTATGAAGATATATTTAAAAATACAATTTCTGAATTTAGAAATAAGGTTAGTATTGAAAAATATATAGTTCTTAAAGATAAAGAAAGTATTAGCGAAGATGTTTCATATAGTGAAGTTATAAGTTATGAAAATAATAGTATGGCTTATTGCAGTGAATTAGAATTAGATGATATTCATTTAATTATACACACAGGAGGAACCACAGGTCTTCCAAAGGGCGGAATGATATCACATCAATCATTGATATTTAACGCTTTTAATGAAATATGTACATGGGGATTGAGCTATTTAGACAGCGCATTTATCATACTTCCTTTGTACCACACAGGAGGTTGGAACTTACTTACATTGCCTTTGCTACACTGTGGAGGAAGAATTATTATTAATAAGCAATTTGATCCAAGACTCACATTGGAAGTAATAGAAAAGGAAAAAACAACATTGCTATTTGGTGCTGCAACTATATTTAGGATGATGTCAGATTTGCCTGAATTTGAAAAAGCAGATTTATCAAGTCTTAAATGGGTTATGGCAGGGGCAGCTCCTACACCTATTAACATTATGGAAAGATTTTGGAACAAGGGATTAAAATTTGTTCTTGGATATGGAATGACAGAAGCAGGTCCAAACAACTTGTCAAGCACTCCACAGTTTATGCCTGAAAATTTAATCAGAGAAAAATATGCATCAGTAGGCAAACCAATGTATTTAACAATGACTAGGATAGTAAATGATGAGGGAGAAGATGTAGGTGTAAATGAAGTAGGCGAATTGTTGTGGAGCGGACCTCAGATTTTCGCAGGATATTGGAATAATGAAGCTGAAACGAACAAGACTCTTGTGGATGGCTGGATATATACAGGGGATATGGCAACAGTTGATGAGGACGGATATTACTACATAGTTGGAAGAAAGAAAAATATGTTTATAAGCGGTGGGGAAAATGTATTTCCTCCTGAAGTAGAAAGTGCAATTTATGAAATATCACAAATTCAAGAAGTTTGTGTATTTGGGGTGCCTGATGAAAAATGGGGAGAGGTTGGAAAGGCAGTTGTATCTTTGAAACCAAATACAAATATAACTAAAGAAGAAATTCAAAAAATCTTAAAAAATAAACTTGCAGGTTTTAAAATTCCAAAATATATACAATTTATTGATGATATTCCGAAAAATAACGTTGGTAAAATTGTAGTTTCTAAAATCATGGAGTTATATGGCAAATGTGAAGATTAAGGGGGATGTTATGGGCACCGTAGGAATCAGAAGTATTGGTATATATGTGCCTCCTAAAATAAAGGACAGTGCTAAAATATCAGAATTATCAGGAATACCGGAAGAAGTTATAAGAGAAAAGTTTGGTGTGTTACATGTTCATGAAGCTAGTGATAAAGAAACAGTATCATATATGGGAATTGAAGCAGCTAAAAGAGCATTGAATGATTTTGATCCGAAGAATCTAGATTTAGTGGTTTATTGCGGAAGTGAATACAAGGATTATTACTTATTCAACTGTGCAGCTAAGATACAGCATGAATTAGGAGCAGTTAATGCAAATGCATTTGAAATACACTCTTTATGTTCAGCAGGTGTTTATTCTCTTAAAATACTAAAAAGTATGATGCTTTCAGATGAAAATATAAATCATGTACTATTGGTATCTTCATCTAAAGAAACACAAATTATTAATTATAAAAATCAAAATTCTCGTTTTATGTTTAATTTTGGTGATGGAGCTGCAGCTGTGCTTCTTGAAAAGGGGTTAGATAAAAACGTAATTTTAGAAACACATATGATTAGTGATGGGCAGTTTGCAGAAGACGTTGCAGTATATGGAGTAGGTTGCAAAAATTTCAGTAAATATAAAGATATAAAATATGAAGATAAGTTCTTGGATGTACCATATATACAGGATATGAAGCAAAGGCTTGACCCTATAACTCAAAATAACTTTAATGATGTTATAGCAGAGTCAGTTAAAAAAAGCGGATATAAAAATGAAGACATAAGCTTTATAGCACCTATATTTATGAAAAGATCCATATTAATGAATATACTGGGAAAGTATAATTTAACCGAAGATAATTCATTTGTACTTGAAGAATATGGACATTGTCAATCATCAGATGCTTTTATTTCATTAATGGAAGGATATAAAAGAGGCAGACTAAAAAAGGGAGATATAGCAGTACTTCTGGGAGCCGGTACAGGCTATACCTGGGCAGCGACAGCTGTAAGATGGGGTTAATAAAGAAAGGAGCGTTATATGAAAATTTTAGGTATATGTTCTAGTCCAAGATTAGAGGGAAACACATTTTATTATTTAAATACTGCATTGTCTGAAGCTGAGAAATTAGGTGCTGAAGTCGAGCTTATAAAGCTTTCAGGCAAGAATATTTCAGGATGCAGGGCTTGTTACAGTTGTGTGAAAGCAAAAAGATGTGTTGTAGAAGATGATTTTCAAGAAATCTTTGACAAAATAGTAGAAGCAGACGGTTTATTATTGGCTTCACCTGTATATCATTCCTGTATTACTCCAGAGCTCAAATGTGTTTTAGACAGAACAGGATTTTCTGGAAGATGGGCAAAAAATGAAATGAAAGAAACCAAGTCAAGCTATGATTGGAAAGGCAGTGTTTTATCTGGCAAGGTTGTGGCACCGGTAACAGTGGCAAGAAGGGCAGGTCAAAATTTTGCTTTTGCAGAAATATTATTGTGGGCAGCAGCAAATGATTGTATTATAGTCGGTAACACTTATTGGAATGTTGGGGTTGCAGGCAAGGGTGGTGCAGTCAATGCACATGAGGATGAAGAAGGAATAGGCATTATGAATAGATTGGCTTCAAACATGGTAGATGTTATTAAAAAATTAAATGCATAGAGGTAATCAATGAACAGGCTTAAAGATAAAGTAGCAGTTGTCACCGGAGGAGCAAGGGGTATTGGCAGATGCATTTGTGAGTTGTTTGCAGACGAAGGGGCAAAGGTTATTGCTTTAGATATCTCCGACATATTGTACGAAAAAGACGGGGTTGAGGGTTATAAGGCTGATTTATGTTCTAGCGATGACATAGAAAAATTTAAGGAATATGTAATAAATAAATTTGGGAAAATAGATATTTTGATCAATAATGCAGGAATTACAAGGGATGCCTTAATTGAAAAGATGACGGATGATATGTGGGATGCAGTGATGAATGTAAACTTAAAGGCGGTATTTAACATAACAAGAGCATTATTTCCTGTTATGAAGGAGGCTAAATACGGTTCCATAATTAATATATCCTCTGTAGTAGGGGAATATGGAAACATTGGCCAAACAAATTATGCAGCATCTAAAGCCGGTATAATTGGACTAACAAAGACATGGGCTAAAGAGTTTTCAAGAAAGGGAGAAAATATTAGGGTAAATGCCATTGCACCAGGTTATGTGAATACAGAAATGATGGCTACAGTACCTGAAAAAGTCTTAGATGCTATAAGAGAAAAAACAATGCTTAAAAGACTTGGAGAACCTATTGAAATTGCAAATGCAGCATTGTTTATGGCAAGCACTGAATCATCATACATTACCGGTCAGCTTTTATCGGTAAATGGTGGATTGAGGTTATAAGTTAAGAGGTATATAAATTGGCGAGCATGTTGACTGGACATGGTCGCCAAAATTATGCCTTATTGAAATTCCAGTAGGCGGAACTGTTGTTTCTTCAAATTGCTTTAAGCCTTAATACATGTTCTTTTATAGAAAAACAAGGAAAATACTTGATTAATTTTTAAAAATGAAGGTATAATTAATATTGTACGTGATAGAAATATTAAAGGGTGAGATTATGAATAAGGTTATTGATTTCAATAAGACAATTTTTGAACTTTCCAAAGAATATCCGGAAATTCCGGAAATAATGGCTGAGCTTGGCTTTAAGGATATTACAAAGCCGGGAATGATTTCTACTGCAGGCAGGTTTATGACACTGCCTAAGGGCGCTGCAGCAAAGGGCATTGATTTGGAAAAAATAAAACAAGAATTTATTAGCAGAGGGTATAAAATTAAGGAATAATAAGGAGAGGGTTATGAGCGAAAGTATTAACAACAGAGAATATCGCAAGGAAGTTATAAAGAAGGTTATTAAAGAACTTCATGACGGTAAAAGTGTAGAAGAAGTTAAAGGTAAGTTTGAAGAGGCATTTGCAGGAGTATCAGCTACAGAAATTTCCGAAGCAGAGCAAGCATTAATTTCTGAAGGATTACCTGTGACAGAGGTGCAAAGACTTTGTGATGTTCACTCGGCAGTGTTCAAGGGTTCAATAGAGGAAATCCACAGGGAGACTGACCCGAAAAAAATACCCGGACATCCTGCAAATGTAATAATGCTTGAAAATAGAGAATTAGAAAAAATTATTGAAAAGAAAATCAAACCTTTCTTAGAAAAGGCAGATAAAGATACTATTAATAATTTAAAGAACGGATTTGATGAATTGTTAAAAATTGACATGCATTATTCTAAAAAAGAAAATCTCCTGTTCCCATACATGGAAAAATACGGCATAACAGCACCTCCAAAGGTTATGTGGGGTGTTGATGATGAAATAAGAGATGATTTAAAAATAATTGCATCGGATTTAACATATGGTGTTGCAAATGATGAAATTAGAAAAAACATTGATGATATAATTAAAAGAGTTAATGAAATGATATTTAAAGAAGAAAATATAATGCTTCCAATGCTGTTAGATGTAATGACACAGGATGAATGGAAAAAGGTTGCTGATGACAGCGGTGAAATAGGTCATATGTTAAGATGGGTGCCTGAATGGAAGCCAGAAGTAGAAGCTAAGGAAGAAATAAAAGAAGAAATATCTGAACCTGGTGCAATCATATTGCCAACAGGCGTTTTTCAGGTTAATGAATTGGTACATATGCTTAATACTCTTCCTTTTGATATTACGTTTGTTGGAAATGATGATACGGTAAAATACTTCTCACAAAGCAGCGAAAGAATTTTTCCTAGAACCAAGACTATAATTGGTAGGAACGTATCAAACTGCCATCCACCAGCAAGCGTGCATATTGTTGAGGGCATAGTAGAGGATTTTAAGTCTGGTAAAAAGGATCATGAGGATTTTTGGATTAAGGCAAAGGATAAGTATGTGTATATTCGTTACTTTGCAGTTCGTGACGAAAAGGGCGAATATTTGGGAGTAGTAGAGGTTACTCAGGATATTAAGCCTATTCAGGAAATTTCCGGTGAAAAAAGATTGGTATCTGAATAATAATTGATGAACTTTTTATGTCATTCTGCAACGCTGCAGGGTGACATTTTTCTTTATTTCGTTGATTATTTCCGATTCCAAGTATATAATTGTATTAATAATTAATTGAGGAGAGCTTATGGAGAAAAAATATGTTCTTGCATTAGAAAGTATCCAGTAATATATAGTTTTATGGCAGTAAAATTATTGATAATACCATTAGGCATCAGATTGTTGATATCTTGTTTAATCATAATGAACGGGTGTTAGTATGGATACAAAAGTTCTAAAATGTTTTTTGTAGGTATATCATGATGGTAGTATTACAAAAGCAGCTAGTCCTGAATATAATTCTGCATTAAAAGATAAGGGTATGTCATGTAAAACAATATTTGATTGCACCGTGCCACTAAATCTCAAGGGGAAATTTAAAAGATCACAATTTATGGATGTTGATTTATCTAAATTTTTATAAATTAAAATAAATTAAAATATTAATATAGTAAAAATTTTAATATTAATATAGTAAAAATTTAATATAGTTTTTTTAACTTTTATGTGTTATACTATTTTATAATTTACATAATCCACAAGCTTAGTTATATTTAGTTATTTTTTTTATAACAATCCCAGTTTAATTTAAAATACAATAATGGTATTACTAGAGGGAATATAAATGAATAATGATGATAAATATTTAATGAGTTCAGTTTATAATACATTACAAATATTGGACTTTCTTAGTATGCATGATGAACTTGGTGTTTCTGAAATCAGTAAGGCAACAGGCATTGGGAAAGCAAGTGTATTCAAGATGCTATATACTTTGGAAAAGCTTGATTATGTCCATAAAACAACGGAATCTAAATATAAACTTGGTATTAAATTTGCGCATTATGGATCTATTGTATTAGAAAAACAAAATATTTATAGGCTTATTAGACCCTATTTAAAAAAATTAAGAGATAAACATAATGAAACAACACATCTAGGTATATTGGATGAAAATGATCTTCATGTTATTTTTATGGTTAAAGAAGTAAGCACCTATACAGTACAAATGGCTTCAAGGGTAGGCTACAGATTACCATTTTATGCAACAGCCATGGGTAAAATTTTGATTGCAAGTAAGCTTGATGAGAACATGATGGAAAGATTGAAGACATTTAAATATACAAGTTTTACAGAACATACTATAACAGATTATAATGTTCTTTTAGAACAATTAGAATTGATTAGTGAACAAAACTATAGCGAAGATGCTGAAGAAAGTGAATATGGTTTAGTTTGCTATGCTGTTCCAATTAAAGATTTAACCGGACAAACAATTGCTGCTATAAGTATGTCAGGAACATATGTAAGAATGCAAAATAACAGAGAAGCTATAATAAATTCTTTAAAGGAGACTGCATTTGAAGTTTCCACATTACTTGGATATAAAGAACAAACACAAAATAATGACAAAAATTAAAATTAATAATTAAAATTAATAATTAAAAATTGCAGTACTGAGTATAATACTGCAATTTTTTTATTTATTAAAAACTGCAGTATTATTTTCACAATTGTTTATATATGGTAAACGACGTATATTATAAAGAAAAAATATCTTGACAAACTATTCTAAGCTTTTTATAATGTAATTATAAAAACGTTTTTATAATACTATAACTAAAAATTGCGGATTGTATAAAAAATAAAAAGAAGGGACAAAACCAAATATGATTAGTATTAAATTTTATGGTTTAGGAGGACAAGGAGTTGTAACTGCCGGGAAAATATTTTCAGAAGCAGTATCATTGTATGAAAATAAATATGCGATTACAGTGCCTGCATATGGTCATGAAAGACGTGGGGCACCTGTAAATACAAGCATTATTGTTGATGATGAACCAGTGCTTATAAATTCATTTGTATATCATCCAGACATTGTATTAGTTATGGATAATGCTATTATAGATAAGGGCATAGACATTTCTCAAGGTATACATGATGATAGTATCCTAGTTTTAAATACCGAAGATGATAACGTTATTGAAAGATACAAAAAATACAATTTCAAAGATACATATTATGTTGATGGAACACAGATAGCTTTAAATAACATCGGAAAAGGAATTCCTAATGGGTCAATGCTAGGTGCTTTAGCAGGGACAGGCCTTGTAACTATAGAATCAATTGAAAAAGCTATTAAAAAATCTTTCGGAGAAAAGGCGGGTGAAAAAAATGCAAAAGCAGCAAGAGAAGCTTACGAAAGAATTAAAAAAGGTTAGAGTATTTGGTCCTTGTGCAACAGTCTATACAAGTTCAAATACAGGTAGCTGGAGACTTGAAAGACCTGTTATAGATTATGATAAATGTTCAAAATGCGGTACATGTGAGAGATTTTGTCCAGCGAATGTTATAGACATTTTTAAAGATCAAAAAGAATGTGTTGTTATAAATTTTGATTATTGTAAGGGTTGTGGCATTTGCGTTAATGAATGCCCAACGAAATGTATGAAGATGATACCGGAAAGAGGTGAGAATAATGGCATTTAAAATGCTTGACGGAAATGAGGCAGCGGTTGAGGCTATGAAGCTTGCCAGAGTTCAAGTAATTTCTGCATATCCTATAACTCCTCAAAGCACTATTTCTGAAAAACTTTCTGATGTGGTTGCTTTGGGAGAACTTAAAGCTGAATATGTACGTGTTGAATCTGAACATACAGCTTTATCAATAGCTATGACTGCTGGATTAACAGGTGTAAGAGCTGCTACAGCAACAGCTTCTAACGGATTGGCTTTAATGCATGAAGTTTTAAGCATGACTTCAGGTAATAGAGTTCCTATAGTAATGCCTGTTGTAAACAGAGGAGTGGCTGCTCCATGGACATTATGGTGTGAACATGGTGATGCTATGGCACAAAGAGATATGGGTTGGCTTCAATTATATTGCCAAAGTGTTCAGGAAGTATTAGATATAACATTATTATCATACAGAGTAGCTGAAGATGAGAGAGTGTTAACACCTACTATGGTTTGTTTGGATGGATTCTTCCTTTCACATTCCATGCAAAAAGCAGAAGTTCCTGAACAAAAATTAGTAGATGAGTTTATTGGACCTTACATAAGAAAAAATACCTATTTAGATCCTGAAGACCCAATGTTTTGTTGCGATTTAACAGGTTCAGATGAGTTCACAGAAATGAGATATCAGCAAAAAGTTGCCATGGATAACTCAATAGAAGTTATTGAAGAAATTGCAAAAGAATTTGAAGAAAAATTTGGCAGAAAGATACATATAGTTGAAGGCTATAAAACTGAAGATGCTGATGTTGTACTTGTAGCACTTGGCTCAATGTGTGGAACTGCAAAATATGTAGTCGACAAAATGAGAAAAGAAGGCAAAAAAGTTGGATTAGCTAAAGTTGTAGTATTTAGACCATTCCCTGTAAAACAATTAAAAGAAGTTTTGTCAGGCAAAAAGGTTATAGGAGTATTTGACAGAAGTACTGGTCTTGGCGGACAAGGTGGTCCTGTATGGAGCGAAACTTGCGCTGTTATGGTGAATGAAGGCTGTGACATCAGACATTATGTAGGTGGTCTTGGCGGAAGAGACGTAACAATAGATAATATTGAAAAAATGTATAATGAATTGCTTGAAATAAAAGAAGGCAAAAGAGAAACACATACAGAATGGATTGACCTTAAAGAAAATCCAATGGATATAAGGCAGGTGGTTAAGAATGTATGATATACAACATGAATCAAAAGGGCTAGTTTCCCATGGTGTTAGCGCATGCGCAGGATGTGGATTAGAGCTTATTATGAGAACAACTATGTCTGTAGTAGGAGAAGATACCATTATTTTAATACCACCGGGATGTTCGGCATTATTTTCCGGTTTTGGAAATGAAGCGGGATTGAAAATTCCTGGATTTCAAGGTAATCTAGAAAATACGGCAGCTTGTGCAGCAGGGGTTAGAGCAGCATTAAATGCCAAAGGAAACTATCATACAACTGTATTGGCTTTTGCCGGTGATGGAGGAACTGTTGACATAGGCATACAAGCGTTATCAGGTGTTTTAGAAAGAAGAGACAAAGTAATGTATATATGCTATGATAATGAAGCGTATATGAACACAGGAATTCAAGGAAGCAGTTCTACTCCATACTTTGCAAGTACAACAACAACACCTGCAGGAAAGCCAACTAGCAGAAAAAATTTGATGGAAATAGCTATAGCTCATGATATTCCATATGCTGCCACAGCTTCCATACATAATTTAAATGACTTTAAGAAAAAACTTAAAAAAGCAATGGAAACAGACGGTCCATCTTTAATTCATATTCAGACTCCTTGCCCTACAGGCTGGAGATACGATTCTGCTAAGTCTATTGAATTAGCTAGGGCAGCAGTACAAACAGGTAGCTGGATTCTTTATGAATACGAAGACGGAAAAGTTACAATAAACAATAAGCTTAAGGATCTTAAACCAATAACTGACTATATTGGAATTCAAGGAAGATTTAAGCATATGACTGAAGAGCAAATAGCAGAACTTCAAGATTATACAATAAGATATTATCATAAGTATATCAGAAAACTTGAAAATATGAATGATTCTGAAGAGACAGCAACTGCTTAATATTAATAAATATTCTGCGAGATAGGAGAGTGAAAATTGAAAACACTAGTTTTAGGTGCTGGAGCAATGGGTTGCTTATATGGCGGTCTCTTGAAGGAAAAGGGTAATGATATAGTCTTAGTAGATGTATCAAAGGCTCAAATTGAAGAAATTAATTCAAACGGATTAACATTAGAAACAGCAGAAGGAAAGAGAATAATACCAATAACAGCTAAATATGCACATGAAGTTTCTGAACAGCCTGAATTGTTGATTTTATTCACTAAAACAATTCACTCTAGATCAGCATTAGAATCTTTAAAAGAAAAAATAGGACCAAATACAATGGTCTTATCATTACAGAATGGTTTAGGCAATGATGAGGTAATAAAAGAATTCGTATCAACAGACAGAATAATAATTGGAACTACAAATTTTCCAAGCGATTTACTTAAACCTGGAAATGTGAGGTCAAAAGGAAAAGGTACCACTAAAATTATGAGCTGCAACGGAGAATTAACTGAAAAGTTAAAACAGATTGAAGCTACGCTAAATGATGCAGGGTTTAACTGTATAATAACAAAAGATGTGTTTGTTTCAATTTGGGAAAAGGTTGCTTTTAATGCAGCATGTAATGCCCTGACAGCTGTCAGCCGTCTGCGTTTGGGGGTTGTCGGAGGAACAGAAGAGGGCAAGGAGCTTGCACGTTCAATTGCTAAAGAGGTTGTATCTGTAGCTAATAAGAAAAATATTAATGCAAATGCAGAAAATGTTATTAAGCTTATAGAGCAAGACTTTATCGAACATGCAGACCACATGCCGTCTATGATGCAAGACGTACTTGGAAATAGAACAACAGAGATTGATTTTATCAATGGAGCTGTTGTAAAAGAAGCAGAAAAATTAGGTATGGATGTACCGGTCACAAAGGTTCTTTATCAATTAATTAGCATGATACAAAAGAACTATGCAAATTTAATAAAATAATTTGGAGGAAATTATGAGATTTAAATCAGCTACTTTATCAATTATTCTTGTATTATTAATGGTTTTAGGAACTGCTTGCAGCGATGGAAACACTTCACAACCTACACAACAACCAGCAGGCAATGAACAGCCTGCAGGATCTGGCGAAAAAAGAGTTATAAAACTTGCACACATGTCACCTGAATTACCGGATGATCCATATCATATGTTTGCATTACAATTTAAAGACGCAATAGAAGAAAAAACTAACGGTAGATTTGAAGTTGAACTTTATCCAGCAGGCGTATTAGGAAAGGATAGAGAATTAATAGAAGGTCTACAATATGGTACTGTTGATTTAGCAGTTATAACTTCATCACCTATGGGTAACTTCGTTCCTGCATTCCAAACTTTGGACTTGCCTTTCTTGTTTGATAATTGGGATCATGTTATAAAATTCTTGGAATCAGATTCAGCTGAAGAATTATATAAAGAAACTGAATCTGCTGGTATTATAACATTCGGACTTATCGGAAGGGGACCAAGAAGTGTTACTAACTCAGGAGACCCTATTGAATCAGTAGAAGATTTAAAGGGTATGAAAATAAGGGTTATAGAAAGCCCAATATTTGTAGATACATTTACAGCTTTGGGAGCTGCTCCGCAAGCTATGTCTTGGGGTGAAGTATTTACAGCTTTACAACAAGGAACTATTGATGGTCATGAAAACTCTTTAGCAACAATTAACAATGAACGTGTTTATGAAGTACAAGATAACGTTACTTTAACAGAACATATCTTTGCATTTACTACAGCTCATGCTTCAAAAACATTCTGGGACACTTTAAGTGCTGAAGACCAAAAATTATTTAAGGAAACAGCCAAAGAAATAACTTTAAACATTTCAAAAAGCCAAATAGAAGCTGAACAAAGTTTCTTAGGCAGATTAAAAGAAGCTGGAATGAAAGTATATGAAATTGACAGAACTCCTATGAGAGACATGGTTAAATCCGTATACGACAAGTTCGCTCAAACAAATACTGATAAATACTTCAAAGTAATTGAAGAATTAAGGTAGTAAAATTATTTCAATTAAGCTAAGATAATTTCAAATTATCTTAGCTTAATATATAAGGTATATAGGAGGTAGTATGAAAGTTATTCTGTCTGTTAGCAATCTTATTGATAATATAATTAAAAAAGTAATTTCAGTTTTATTAATGATAATGACATTTGTTTTATTCAGTCAGGTTATAGCCAGATATTTAATGGGTGGCGGGCTATCCTGGAGTGAAGAACTTGTTAGATATATGTGTGTGTGGGTTATATTTTTGGGTGCAACCTGTGCAACTAAGGATGGCAGTCAAATATCAGTTACAGTACTAGATGAAGCATTAAAAGGTCTTCCAAGAAAGATGTTAGGAATTATTCAATTTGTAATTTCAGTTTCATATGGAGTTTTATTAAGTTGGATTGGATTCACAGCTTTGGAATTTGCAAAGGTTCAAAAATCTCCAAACATGTTAATTCCTATGAATATAGTATACAGTGTTATTCCAATAGCAATGATTATTATGCTGATACATTTAGTAACTGTTTTTTTACAAAACAATGTTGCTAAAGAGTCTCACGAGTAATTTAGGAGGTGGTATAAATGACGACAGGTATGTTTTTTGCGCTTACTGGTGTGCTACTTGTAGTAGGGGTGCCTATTGCAATTACAGTGGGACTTTCTTCAATTATATATATATTGGCAGAAGGCATTAAAATACAAATTGTAGTATAAAGATTATTTGCAGGAGTTGATGTTACAGCATTATTAGCTATTCCATTTTTCATCTTAGCTGGAGATTTGATGGGCAAGGGGGGAATCGGATACAGATTGGTAAGGCTAGCTAATAGGGCAGTTGGTAATAGGACGGGAGGTCTGGCAATTGTAGCCATTATAGTTAGTATGTTCTTTGCTGCAATATCTGGAAGCGGTGTTGCTACAGCAGCAGCTATTGGTGGTATTATGATACCAGGTATGGTTGCTGCAAAATATGATAAGGACTTTTCTGCAGCAGTTATTGCCAGTGCTGCACCTATAGGAGTTATTATACCTCCTAGTATTTCATTCGTGCAATATGGAGTGCTTACCGGAACATCAATAGCAGACTTATATAAGGCAGGTTTCCCTGCGGGCTTTATAGTTGGCGGTGCTCTAATTATTACTTCATACATAATAAGTAGGAAAAAAGGATATAAGGGAGCAGATAGACTTGAAAATGTAAATGCTAAAAATGAAGCAGCAGTTACATCTGACAATAAATATTCATCAAAAGATGTAGCAGAAGTTTTATGGGCATTAGGTACTCCATTTATTATAGTTGGTGGTGTATTCGGTGGAATTTTCACTCCTACAGAATCAGCCGTAGTAGCTGTTGTGTACGCTTTATTGGTTGGATTGTTTATATTTAAAGAACTAACCTTTAAAGATTTGCCTGGAATATTCATGAGCTCAGCAATGGGTGCTGCAAGAATAATGTTTATCATAGCTAATGCAACATTATTTTCATGGGTTATGGCATATGAAAGAATTCCTCAAATTATAATGGAATCAATGCTTGCATTGTCTGACAGCAAATTCGTGTTGTTATTAATAATAAACTTTATATTATTAATTGCAGGCTGCTTTATGGAAACCGGTTCAATTATTCTTATTGCAACTCCGTTACTGTTACCTATAATGAACTTCTTACATGTAGATTTAGTTCACTTTGGTATTATCATGACAGTAAACACAGCAATAGGGCTGGTAACTCCACCTTTTGGAGTATGTTTGTTCACATCTGCGAATGTGGCCAAGTTAAGTGTTCAAGCAGTCTCGAAAAAAGTCTGGTGGTTCTTACTTGCAATGATTATCGCGTTAATGATAATAACTTATATACCACAGTCGATTTTGTTCTTGGTTTAATATAGGAATCAAAAAATAGTAGAGAACATCCCCCCATGTTCCCTACTATTTTTAAAACTAGATATTTTAAAAAACTAGGAGGTTTTATAATGATTAAAAATTTTGAGCATTTAATGGAGCTTGCAAAAGCAAAAGATTCTAAAAAAATTGCAGTTGTAGCTGCAGATGACTTAGAAGTATTAGAGGTAATTGCAAAAGCTGAAGAAATAAAATTAGCTGAATTTATATTAGTAGGCGATGCCAATAAAATTAAGAAAATTATTGAAGATAATGGATTAACTATAAAATCTGAAGTAGCCGATGAAAAAGACCACAAAAAGGCAGCTGATTTAGCTGTTGATTTGATTGTACAGGGAAGAGCTGGAGCCTTGATGAAAGGAATGCTTCATTCTTCTGTATTTTTGAAGGCGATTTTAAATAAAGAAAAAGGACTAAATACAGGAAAACATATAACACAGATTTCTGTTTTGGAAAAAGAAAACAAAGACGGATTAATGTTTATAACAGATTGTGCAATTACAGTTAATCCTGACTTGCTAGGCAAAAAAGAAGTATTGGAAAATGCAGTGGAATTAGCACACAAGTTAGGCAATGAAACTCCTAACGTTGCAGTACTGGCTTCTCTTGAGGTTGTTAATCCTGATATGCAGGATACCATAGATGCTGCTGTATTGAGCAAAATGGCAGAAAGAGGTCAAATTAAAGGTTGCATAGTTGACGGACCTTTCGCATTTGACAATGCTGTTTCTGCTGAAGCAGCTAAACAAAAAGGTATAACAAGCCCAGTTGCGGGTAATGCAGACATTATAGTTGTTCCAAATTTAACCGTGGGGAATACATTGACAAAATCGATAACCTATATTGCTAAGAAGACTGTTGTTGCGGCAACTGTAGGTGCCGCCATTCCCATAGTATTTACTTCAAGAACTGAATCTTTAGAAGGAAAGCTTCTTTCAATTGCATTAGCTGCTTATACTTCATAATAATTTTAAGAGGTGATATATGTATAAGATACTTGTTATGAATTTAGGATCCACATCAACAAAAATTGCTTACTACGAAGATGAAGTTTGTAAGGTTAAATCAAATATTGAACATCCTGTAGAGGAAACAAAGCAATTTAATCACTTTATGGATCAAAATGAATATCGTGAAAAATATATAGAAAAATTCATGGAAGAAAATAATATCAACATTAATGAACTAGATGTAATAGTTAGCAGAGGCGGTCACACAAAACCACTGGAAGGCGGAGTTTACAGAGTTTGTGAAGAAATGCTTGAACAACAGGCAAGCGGTTTATACGGTCAGCATCCATGTGATTTGGGAAGTAAAATCGCATATGAAATGTGCGCTAATATAAAAGCAATTCCTCTTGTAGTAGATCCTCCAATAACTGATGAATTTGAGCCATTGGCCAGATTGTCCGGTCATCCATTAATTGAAAGAAGAAGTAGTTTCCATGCTTTGAGCCATAAGGCGACAGCTAAAAGGTATGCAAGAGAAAACGGATTAAAATATGACGAATTAAACTTAATAGTTGTTCACTTAGGAGGAGGAGTTTCTGTTGCACCTCATAAGAAGGGCAGAATGATTGACGGAGACAATGGTCTGGAAGGCGACGGAGCTTACTCTACTAATCGTACTGGTGCCTTGCCGGTAGGAGATCTTGTCAGATTATGTTTTTCCGGGAAGTATACTTATAATCAAATAAGAAAAATGCTTAACGGTAATGGCGGGTTAGTGGCATATCTTGGTGAAAGCGATGTGAAAACAATAGAAAAAAATGCACAAACTGATGAAAAATCAGCATTATGCTTAGAAGGCATGATTTATCAGGTTTGCAAAAGCATAGGGTCATGTGCTGCTGTTCTTTGCGGTGAAGTAGACGCAATACTTGTAACTGGTGGAATTGCTTACTCAAACAGCATAGTGCAAAAAATAAAAGAAAGATGTGAGTTTATTGCTCCTATTGTTGTTTATCCAGGCGAAAATGAAATGGAATCACTTGCAAGAGGAGCTTTAGAAGGTCTTCGTGGAGAAGAGTCAATCAGAGACTTTAATTCACCATCTACTGTTACAGCGGAACTTTAATAAAATATAATTTAAGCAGCAATTTAAGCGAAGTTGCTGCTTAAATATTATATTATAGTGCATAAAAGAGGAGGTTGCATATTAATAGCAGCCAGGTTTATTATTGGTTAAAAAATGTCATAATTTAAAAGGAGTTAGCTATGTCAAAAAGAATTCTAGTTCTTAATTTAGGTTCTACCTCTACCAAAATTGCTATTTTTGAGGATACAGTTCCCCTAATTAAAGAGTCAATACCACATAATGTTGAAGTTATAAAACAATTTAAGCATACTATGGATCAAACAGACTTCAGGAAAGAAGTGCTGCTTAATTTTTTAGAACGAAAAAATATATGTATACAAGATTTTGATTGTATAATAGCACGTGGGGGAAACTGCAAGCCGTTATCCAGCGGTATTTATGAAATATGCGGGGAAATGCTTGATGATATAAAAAGTGAAAAAACCGGAGTTCATCCAGCAGGAATTGGATGTAATGTAGCATATGAGCTGGGAAAAAAATATAATATTCCGGCTATTATTGCTGACCCTCCCATCAATGATGAATTCATAAATTTAGCAAGATACTCAGGTATTAAAGAGATAGAAAGAATCAGCTCATTTCATGCAACAAATCATAAGGCAATATCAAGAAGGTATTGCCAAATGGTTAACAAAAGGTATGAGGATTTGAATTTAATAATTGTTCATTTAGGCGGAGGAATTTCTGTTGTATCACACTGCAAGGGCAAAATGATTGACGGTAATAATGCATTAGACGGAGATGGACCTTTTTCTGCAGAAAGAGCAGGGAGTCTGCCTGTAGGCGATTTAATTAAAATGTGTTATAGCGGCAGATACAATATGCAGGAAATGCTTAAAAAGGTTACAGGCAACGGAGGTTTAGTGTCTTATTTAGGTACAAGCAGCGGTCTTGAAGTTGAGGATATGATTAAAAATGGAAATGAATATGCACTTGAAGTATATGAAGCTATGGCATATCAGGTTGCTAAAGAAATTGGTTCGGCAGCAGCTGTTTTAAAGGGTGATGTGGATGCGATTATATTCACAGGAAGCATGGCATATTCAAAATTGTTTACAGGTTTTATAAAGGAAAGAATAAAATGGATTGCTGAAGTTGTTGATATGCCGGGTGAAGATGAAATGCAGTCATTGGCTGAAAGTGCATTTCGATTTTTAACAGGTGAAGAAAGAGTAAAATTATATTAATTTAACAATAATTTAGGCTATCCAATAAAAATTACCCTTTTATTAAATAGCCTTGTAATCAGCATATTTTATTATTTTATCAATATCAAAATCCAATATATTGTTTTTGACAAGATAGTTGAAATGTTTGGTTAAAATATTTTCCTAATAAAGTAATAATAAATATTATCAATAAGTTTTTTACAAACCTTGTTTTCTATTTCTAAATAATCTAAATGTGCAAGCGTTTCTCCAACAGCAAACCATTTTTGCTGAACAGGAGCATTATCCCAATTACTATCTTTTAATGACCACTTCATTTTGCCTGCTATATCATAAGCATTTAAACCGGGATTAGTCAGAATAATTTCAAGGATTTCAGCTAAACGTAAATCATGATGATAAATTAACTGATTTATTCTATAAAGTAAATCCATATCATTATTTCTATGTGCAGGCAATACTAATTTAATCTCATATTTTTTAATTTTTTTTAAACTTTCAACATAATTTACCTCCACTGAAGTTGATAGGATTATTATATCATTTTATTAGTTAATTTGCTATAATTTTAATCATTTTTCATTTTTCTTTATTTCGTTGATTATTTCCGATTCCAAGTATATAATTGTATTAATAATTAATTGAGGAGAGCTTATGGAGAAAAAATATGTTCTTGCATTAGATCAAGGTACTACTAGTTCACGAGCAATACTTTTCGACAGAAACGGGTCTATAGTAAGTTTATCTCAGCATGAATTCACACAGATATATCCCCATCCCGGCTGGGTTGAACATAATCCCATGGAAATATGGAAAACACAGCTACAATCTGCAAGAGAAGCAATAAAAAATATTAGCCCTGATGAAATAGCATGTATAGGAATTACAAATCAAAGAGAAACCACGGTTTTATGGGATAAAGCTACCGGCAAGCCAGTTTATAACGCAATAGTGTGGCAAAGCAGGCAGACATCTGAAATATGCGACAATTTAAAGAAATCAGGATTAGAACCATACATAAATGAAAATACTGGTCTTGTTATAGACGCATACTTTTCCGGAACAAAAATAAAGTGGATACTGGATAATGTGCCCGGCGTAAAGAAAAAGGCAGAAAATGGAGAAATATTATTCGGTACCATAGATACATGGCTTGTTTGGAACCTTACTGGAGGCAAAGTCCATATAACTGATTATTCAAATGCGTCAAGAACCATGATTTACAACATCAGGGAGCTCAAATGGGATGAAAGAATATTAGATGCTTTAAGCATACCTGAATCCATGTTGCCTGAGGTAAGGCAGTCTTCTGAAATTTATGAAAGCACCATTAAAGATATATTTGGAGTTAAAGTGCCTATTTCAGGCATTGCAGGTGACCAGCAGGCTGCACTTTTTGGACAGCTGTGCTTTCAAGAAGGCATGGTTAAGAATACATACGGAACAGGTTGCTTCATGCTTATGAACACAGGCGAAAAAATAGTTAAATCACACAATGGTCTTGTAACCACCATTGCATGGGGTCTTGGTGGCAAGGTTGAATATGCATTGGAAGGCTCTATATTTGTAGCAGGAGCTGCAATTCAATGGTTGAGAGACGAATTAAAAATAATTCATGATGCAGGGGACTCCGAATACTTTGCTAAAAAAGTAAAGGATAGCAATGGTGTCTATGTGGTTCCGGCTTTTACAGGTCTGGGAGCACCCCACTGGGATATGTATGCAAGAGGAGCTATCCTAGGCTTGACCAGAGGAGCAAACCGAAACCACATTATTCGGGCAACATTGGAATCAATTGCATATCAAACCAAGGATGTAATTGAGGCAATGATAGAGGATTCAGGCATTAATCTCACTGCCTTAAAGGTAGACGGTGGGGCTACAGCCAACAACTTTTTAATGCAGTTTCAATCAGACATATTAAATGTGAATATTGAAAGACCAGAGGTCACTGAAACAACAGCCCTTGGTGCAGCGTATCTTGCAGGTCTTGCAGTAGGATTTTGGAAATCAAAGGGTGAAATCGCCCAAAATTGGAGCATAAGCAAAAAATTTAAACCTGAAATGGATGAAGAAAAAAGGAATGAATTATATAAAGGCTGGCAAAAGGCAATAGGAAGAGCCAAAGGCTGGGTATGACCCTGCGTATGACCACGGTAGTGAGCTGATAAATTGGTGAACGAGACAGCACTAGAATAAATAATAACGTTAAATTGGAGGATTAAAAATTAATGAACAAAAACTTTTTTGTTAACAACAGAGTGAAATTTGCAGAAAAAATGGAAGACTACTCAACTGCAGTATTCTTTTCAGGCAAAGCACCAAGACAAAGCGCAGATCAGACATTTGATTTTGTAGTAGACAGAAACTTCTACTATCTAACTGGAATAGACAGAGAGGACATGATTTTGTTAATCAATAAAATTGGAGGTAAAGTTACAGAAAGCTTGTATATTCCTCCGGTTGATGAATATTTTGAAAAATGGTTTGGAATTTTAATGAGAAAGGAAGAAGCTGCTGAAGCATCAGGAATTGAATCCATCCAAAACAAGCAAGAATTTATGGAACAGTTCGCCAAGAAGCTTTCTTCTACTGACAGACCTGACTCAGTATACATTTTCTCATATATAACTGACAAGGATGAATCCTATGACCAATACAGAAAACTTGCCCACTGGATGAGAAACCAGTATCCTGCCATAAATATTAAAAGCTCACTTGATATAATGGTTGAACTGAGAAGCTCCAAGCATGAAGAAGAGGTTAAAGAAATAAAGACTGCCATTGGTTATACAAAGGAAGCATTGGAATTTGTCATGAAAAATTTAAAGCCAGGCAAATATGAATACCAGGTAAGAGCCGACTTTGAATATCAGTTGATGCTTAGGGGCTCAAAACCAAGCTTTAAAACAATAGGCGCCTCAGGTGAAAATGCAGTAATACTTCATTACATAGATTTAAAGCAGAAAATACAGGATGGAAATTTAATTTTGCTTGACTTGGGCGCTTTGTCAAACAATTATGCTTCAGATATAACAAGGACGTATCCGGCTAATGGAAAATTCACACAGAGACAAAAGGATATTTACAATATAGTTTTGGAAGCACAAGATGTAACTATTGATGCAATGCATGTAGGTGCCTCTGAAACAGCAGTCAATGATGCAGTTAAAAAGCATTTTGCAAAGGGATTAAAAGCATTAAATATTATTAAGGATGATGTTGATGTTGACAAATATTATTATCATGGCGTAGGTCATCCATTAGGACTTGATGTCCATGACTTAAGAAGAAGAGACAAAACAATGCAGGAAAACAACGTGTATACAGTTGAACCCGGATTATATATAAAAGAGGAAGGCATTGGCATCAGAATTGAAGATAATGTTTGGGTAACTAAAAACGGTATTATAAACCTTAGCCCTGATGTAATCAAGACAGTTAATGATATTGAGAATTTTATGAAATAAAATAATAGTTTTTTTAAATTTTTATAAAGGCTATAAAAATAGTTTGAAATTTTTTAATAAATTTTAAACTATTTTTCTTTACTGAATATTTTTAATTTAATTCTTAATAATATAAAAAGATAATTATTATTAAAAAGAAGGTGGTTTAATGGACAGTAAATATTCATGCTTTGAATTTATCGCTAATAATAACTCTCAAAATTTAACAGTCTATTGCAGAGATAGAGGATTTTCAAAAGATGAAGCTAAAAATGAAGTTTGTAAAGTATTAAATTCAAAATACGGCAATAATTGTGATTTAAAGTTTGTCGGTAAAATTAGTTTTTCTGATATAGATCAGGAGCTTATAAATGATCAAAATAAATTATTTGAAAAACATGATGCAGTTTGGATATTAAACGGTAGTAATTCAATGAAGTAAGTAATATATAAAAAATCGCTGATATTTTAAAATATCAACGATTTTTTTATATGGAACATTTGGTATTTTTTGTTTTTTTTAAACTGAATAATAGATATTTTCTTAGATAAACTATTTAAGGTAATAACTTAAATATTATTTTAAGGGATTATTATAAAGTTAAAAATTCAGTGGAGGTAATATGACAACAGTTTATAAAGATTTAAGAGAATTTTTAGCAGTTCTTGAAAAAGAAGGTCAGCTTGTCAGGGTTAAGGAAGAAGTAAATCCAGAACCTGATATTGCATCAGCCGGGCGTGCTGCAGCTAATTTAAAAAATGGTCCTGCTGTATTTTTTGAAAAAGTAAAGGGATATAAGTATTCAGTTGTTACTAATGTTCACGGCTCATGGCACAATCATGCTTTAATGCTTGGAATGGATAAAACTGCAACTACAAAAGAGCAGTTCGAGGAATTAAATAAAAGGTGGGATAAGTACCCTGTTAAGCCTAATATAGTTAAAAGAGAAGAAGCACCTTGTAAAGAAAATGTAGTAGACAAGGATATTAACCTGTTTGAAATTCTACCATTATACAGAATTAACGATCAGGACGGTGGATTTTTTATTTCAAAGGCATCAATAGTGACAGGTGACCCTGAGTTTCCTGATGATTTTGGTAAGATGAATGTGGGAACATACAGAATTCAAGTAAAAGATAAGGATAAAATAGGAATTCAGGCACTTTCAATGCATGATATTGCAGTACAGTTAGAAAAAGCTGAAAGAAACAATGAGCCATTGCCAATTGCAATTACAATTGGAAATAATCCATTGGTTACTTTTATGGCTAGTACACCTGTAGGTTATGCACAAAATGAGTATGAGTTTGTTGGAGCATTGCAAGATGGAGTTCCTACTGACATTGTAAAATCTGATTTATATGATCATTTATTCGTACCAGCAGGTTCAGAGGTAGTATTAGAGGGTCATATTATTCCTAGGGTACGTGAAGTAGAGGGTCCTTTTGGTGAATTCCCGGGTTCTTACTCAGGTGCCAGATTACAATGTGTAATTCAAATTGACAGAATTACTCATAGAACTAATCCTATATTTGAAAATCTATACCTTGGTATTCCATGGACTGAAATAGACTTTTTAATGGCATTAAATACAAGTGTTCCTTTGTTTAAGCAGTTAAAAGCCTCAATGCCTGAAGTTGTTGCAGTTAATGCTATGTACACTCATGGTATTGGTGTTATAATTTCTACGAAGGTTCGTTATGGTGGATATGGAAAAGGTGTAGCTTTTAGGTTATTATCAACACCACATGGTATGCCATATTCAAAAATTGTAATTGTTGTTGATGAATTTGTTGACCCATTTAACTTAGAACAAGTTATGTGGGCACTGACAACAAGAGTTCATCCAGGTAAGGACGTTGCAATTATTCCTAACTGTCCTGGTATGCCTCTTGACCCATCAACAAATCCTCCGGGAATGCATACAAAATTAATAATTGATGCCACAACACCTGTTCCTCCGGAACCAAATCCTCGTGAAACACAGCTTTTGGATCCTCCGGCAGGAACTGAACAGTGGGAAGAAAAAATTAAACAGCTAATAAGTAGCTTGCAAAAACAATAGGAGGTAATGTATGGCAGAATTAATTTGTCCTCGTTGTGACTCAAATAATTGCAGAAAAATGGTTGATTCACCGGTAGGAAAAGTATGGGAAGTTTATGTGTGTGAAAGATGCTGGTATTCTTGGCGTTCAACAGAAACTCCGCATGTAATTGCAAAATTTAAATTAGATGATGCAAAAATAGCAAACATGGGAGTAATACCTCCTGTACCACCGTTAAATAAAGGAAAGTAAATTCTTGTAAAAACTATGTTGATACTATAAACCATTAGTTGATACCTCTATTTAAAAAGATGTTATATAATTAACGCATACAATTAAATGTGGAGGTTACACAATGGCTAAAGTTTATAAGGATTTAAGACAATTCTTAGAAGTACTTGAGGCTGAAGGACAGCTTGTTCGTGTAAAAGAAGAAGTTAATCCTGAGCCGGATATTGCTGCAGCTGGTCGTGCAGCGGCAAATTTAGGTAAAAATCAACCTGCGATCCTTTTTGAAAAAGTTAAAGGATATAAGTATTCGGTTGTTACAAATGTTCACGGATCATGGCAAAACCATGCTCTTATGTTAGGATTGGATAAAAATACATCTACCAAAGATCAATTCTATGAATTGAACAAAAGATGGGATAAATTTCCTGTTCCTCCGAACATAGTAAATAGTACTTTCAGAAACTCTGAAAGTGTTTATTTAACTGCAATAGATAAAGGTTGATTTTTTGGACTCACCCCCAAAAATTGCAGGTGTTAATTAATAATTATAAATTTTCAAAAACTTTTTTGC
>JBFXKO010000016.1:0-94411 GCA_050173715.1 Sedimentibacter sp. | reverse complement strand
TTATGATTCATTTTAAACTTTCCCCCTTTTAGCCTGCATAGTTAAACATTTCATTGATTCGCTCTTCTAATGTTGGCATTACTACTTCACCAAATAATGCATAAAGTCCAGCAAGGAGCAATGCTCCCAAAACTACGGCAATTAAAATCTTAACAGCTGTATCAATATATCCTTCTCCACGGTTATTACTAACTGCTACCTTTGCTGCAACAGCCTTTCTTATCATAAGTTCATTTGCTTTTCTTAAGATATTTTTCATCCTGTTTCCTCCATTATTTTTATTTATTTTTTTAAATACTCATATTAATATCTTGTATTTGATCCTGTTGCTCAAAATTTATTTCTTTAAATCCAAAACGATCTACATAATAAAACTCACTGCCATTGTCATCATATAGCTCAACTACATCTGACATTGACAGTGAGTGTCCAGTAAATTCACGAGGATGATTTAGATTAAACTTTGAATAGATAGATTCTAAATCATTTGTTTCTATTTCTCCTTCATATACAAGCTCATAGTTATTTTTATCTGGCTCTCCAAAGTTTTCTTTAAGTTCCTCATATCCAATAAACTTACATTCAGGACTTATATCAGCTCTTAGCTGCCAGATACGACAGTCTTTAAGAGGTACTGGTCTTTCATTATTAATAAGGAGTACACCTTCTTTTGAAAGTCTTTCAAATACACCCTCTGTCCATTTTGCTATAAGCTTACGATTACCAATCCACTGACTAAATTCATCACTTTGGAACATAGAATCTACTATAGCAGTACCCTCTTCCACATATCCTGAAGGATTTCCATAGTAAAATATACAGCCATTCTTTAGCTCAATTCCTCTCATGATTTACCTCCCTTCATTTAATCCCCATATACAATATCCTCCATCATAATCTTTTCTTCTAATTCTCTGATGCAGATACCTGACATCTCAAAGATATCAATAACAAACTTTGGTACATCAGCTATATCATAGTCATAATCTGCCTGCATCACTATGATTTCCCCACTGTCTTCTTCTGTACAAGCACAAAGCTTTGCATCCTTTGGAATACCAGCTTCTTCAAGAAGATAATCTGGAACAATAATCTCATCAAATTCTTCAAATCTCTCACAGTAGGAGCAATCATGACATCTCCCACAAATCCCTGCTAGATGAACAATTAACTCTTCTGAGAGATTTTTAAGTCCTTCAGCTACCTTTATAAGTTCCATTGCGTTCATTGTTGTTTTCATAGCTACAACAGCATTCTCTAAGGTATTAAATTTAATTTCTTCACACCCTGTAAGGTTTGCTTCATTAAGTATTTCATCTGGTAAACTAATATTGTTGTCTAAGCATTCTTTAATCATTTTCATTATAAATTCCCTCCTGTTTTCCTATTCCATTTTTCATTTCAAATAAATTAATTTGTGATGGAGAGTTTATCTCCCTTTCGTGCATATCATAATTTGCCACCAGTATTTCAGGGAACTGGGCACCATTATCATAGCGTTGTTTAATATTATTGATACGGGTGTAGCTTTCAATTTGGATGTTCGGTGCATCATATAGCTCTCTGATAAAAGAACAATCATTGTAGGAAAGCAAGAACTTTCCCTCAATGCCCATTAAGGTATCCCTAAGTCTTATATGATCTTCTTTCTTAAACCCATCTTCACCAACATTTTTATAATATTTTTCTGTTTCAAAATAGGGTGGATCTGCATAGAAAAAGCTGACAGGGCGGTCATACTGCCTAATCAGCTTTTCAAAATCTTTATTTTCAACCACTACTTTACTAAGTCTTCTATGTGCCTGCTCAATTAATGGAAAGTTGCTCCACATATCATGAGGCTGACTTCCAAAGCTAGTAAGACCTGATGCATAGCTATAGCGAATCAATTGATAAAAATATGAGGCTCTTATTACATCACTTTCTAGACTGTCCCTTGCCAATGCCTCCTTCACTATATCAAAATCCTCACGGGAGTTTAACACAAAATATAATGCATCTATTAATTCATTAGGTTTCTCCCTTACACAACGATAAAGATTGGTTAAGAGTCCATTAAAATCGTTATATACTTCAAAATCATTGCCCGGCGGCTTATGAAATAATACCCAGCCTCCACCTCCAAACACTTCTATATACCGTTCATAATATAAGGGAAAGAGAGATACAATTAATTCTCTTAAGGATTTCTTGCCGCCTATCCAACTCATAAAACTATTAATACTTCATCACCTCTCTCTTACCTCTTTATCAAGGTCTAATCTTAATTGTCCGTTTGTATCTGGAAAATGCTCTAAAGCTTTGACTAGCCCTCTCTTTGCTTTTGCAATTTCTCTAATTCGACTTGTCATCTGCCCTATACTAGCAAGCAATTCCTTTCTATCAGCAGCATAATAATATCCGTTGTCGCCACTACATATGGGATTGCCATCATTTCTTAATTGATTGACTAATTTTCTGACAGTTCTTGAACTGATACAGAATCTGCTTTGCAGAAATGCACTGGGGACTGCTTTTTCTTTTCCTGTATGGCATTTCTTTATATAAATTAAAAAATCATGTTCCACCTCCTCGCCTCCTTTTCGCATGCCATGTACCATAACATTGTGGATATGATTGGTTTTGGACAACAAAAAAGGCCGATTGCTATGCTGTAAATTACAGCTAACAATCGGCCTTATCTGTTTTTAGATATTAAAAAAACACGGATATCTTCCGTGCTACCCTAGAATATTAAGTTATGGGATATATCAATAAGAAAATTTACTACTCCATTGATATTCCCATACTATCTAGTTTTTTACTGAATTCATAGTGAAACTGTTCCCCGTTTGATTTTATAAAACCATTTTTACAAGGCGCTAACCCTCTATTATCAATGTCTGCTTTTGCATATAAGGTATAATCAAAGTTATCTCCAAGTATGGTATCAGGTTCTACAATACCATTCTTTCTCGCAAGTAATCTCCCATAGCTTTCAAGTTTGTCCTCCTTTGGAGCAAAATCATAACAGTTTAGATTCTGTGAAATATCAAGGGCAAAGTCAAGTCTAGTACAACCTTCAAGCTCCATCGCTGACTCTAAATGTTCTATAAAGAAAGCTCTGCCTTGTCCTTGTTCATCGCAGGCATATCCAAAGTTATTACCATCAGATATTAATTCTTCTATGGAGTCATATTGTTCTGCCAGCTCTTTAATATTAGGGAATACACACTTTGCATCTAATAAAGCACATCTACTCCACTTATTTGTACCAAGTGCATCTAAGGCTATTGCCATTTCATCAGGTTCTAAACTAGAAAATTCATAGTCAGGCAAGTTTATCCATACACCTTCAGGATAATCCTTACTTCCCACTTTAATTTTTATAGTCCAATCATCCCCTGTCATCTCATCTAAATTTGTGCCATCATAGATTTGTTTGAGACTATTTCTTTGATATACATATCCGTTGTCCGTAAATATCCCATTGAAATCTTCATGGTATTCACTACCAAGCTGCTTGGTTTTAATAAAGGGAAGTATATCATCAGATGCACATTCCTTATGTCTTGCTATATATTCTCCAAGAGATTCATTATCAGTAGCTTTGTAATGAAAATCAAAATTACTTAGTTGCTCTGTTAGATTAATCAAATCTGATACATTATTGACTTCCACAATCTGAACAGCACCCTCTAGAATATATTTTTCTTTGACTGACATTTCAGCAAATCTCTTTTCTAGATATTCATTTTCTTTCTCTGTTCCTTCAATATCTTTCCATAGATATTCTAAGTTTTTCATAAACTCATTCCTCCCATACCTTGTGATTGCTCTTCTGAAGGCTCATCTGACTCTTTAATCTCTTCTTCCTGCGGACGAGATAACACTTTAAAATTATCTTCTCCGGGAATAAGACCAAGACCTCTTCCATTATCCCATTTCATGTGTATGGTTCCTATATCATCTACGAGAATTACTGTTCCTTTAGTCCCTTTCTCAACCCCCTGCTGATCATCCATGGTTGAAAGTAATTCTATTCTTGTTCCTGCAGGGTACATCTTTTTAATTTTTTCTACTTGATTTCTATTATTCAAATTTTATCCCTCCCATTATTTGATTTTGATTTATTCCCATTTCTTCAGCTGTTTTAATACACCAGCTTTTACTGCTATTCCAGAAACTAATGTAGAGATCTCCCATATCTGTGCTTATTTCTCTTTGTTCAAAACCTTCTCCCCAGCCGTCTGAAGCTTGGCCAGTTATTTCATCCTTGATCTTTTCAAGCTCTGAAGATGTTAAATCATCATTTAAGGTAAGTACAGCCACCCCCATTATTTCTTCTCCTACTTTTTCTACAGTAAATACATATTTTGAAACCTTAGCATTAACGCTATCATTGGCATCATAATATTTCATCAGTCCTCTTTGCTCTTCTCCCGGAAGATTGCTTACTTCAATAGCTTGTAAAATTTCATCCATATTGTATATTAACTCACTGCTTTCTAATTCTATAGGCTCATTTGATATTTCACGATATCCATGCTGATTTTCTATTTCGTAAATATTAACTGTAAGGGGCATATATAGCTTTAATGTCTTTAGTTCTTTTTCTTCAAGAATCATTATTCCAAGATTTTCGAATAGTAAATTGGAAAGCTTTTGATTATATCCATGATAAATAATGTATCCCTTATCTGAAAATGCTCCATCTTCCTGTGCCGTTTTTTCTCTGCCATATCTTTTAAAATCAATATATTCTTCAATATTTGAATCATATTCAAAATGTCCCGAGTCACAAATCATATATCTTCCATAGCTTTCTACACTATGGATACCATCAAATAATTCAAATTCATACATAGAATCTGCTAGTGCAAAGATTTCTTCAACAGTTCGAGGTTTAACATAGTCCATAAGTTTTTCAAAATATTCTATATCATGGTTGCCTATTTCCTTATAATATTCTGCTAAATTATTTAAGGTATCTATCTTAATTAATCGTGTTGTATCATCAGAAATGATATTTATTATTCTATCTGAAAAGTTATGGCTATCAATTGCAACTTCACAATCATGTAAGTAAGGAGTTTCTAATCTCAACAGTGCCTTTTCAATTTCAACATCAGAACAAGGAAGATAAATAAATTCATTTGCACCTTTTGCAGTCAACTGTATTGTTGCTACAGTTTCTTTCCAATGGTATTGGGGAAACTGCTTGCCATTATATATTTGCTCTGGTTCATTGCTATTCTTATATAAGACTCCATAAGGAGTAATTCTAAAATTAGGATTGTTTTTTATTACCTCCATTGCAAAGGATCCACCATCAAGCTCTTCTAATTCTCTAGTAGCTACTGCTTGCTTTTCTGATAGATATAAGTCTTTTCCTACAGTTTCCAGATTATTAAAGTCACTTACAAGGCTATAGCAATGAGTATTAAAGCTTAAATTGATTAACTCTGCTATTGTTTTCGAATTTTCTGCAAAGGCTGAAGCAAAAAACACTTTTCTTTCCTTTGTATCGAAACTATCCATCCTTTTAAATAAGAAATTTAATTCATCGATATTGCACTCTTTACCTTTTAGAACTTCATTGATATCTGGATCATAAACTACTTCTTCAATATAGCAGTTGGGAGCAATTGAAGTTTCAAGCTCCAGCTGATTATATACCTTGGATATTTCACTTTCCTCATAAGGGAAATTAAACATAATTGACTCATTTTCTTTTCTGTCGATTCTTTTTATTCTAATTAGCATATCTCTCCTCCATTCTATTTTTCAATTGAAAATACATCTGCACCATACTTTGCAATTAATGATGCATTGATTATTATCTTAAATGCATAATCATCAATAAGTTCTTTATCTGCTATCTCACTGATTCTTATATATTCTTTTCCTGACCATATAGTTTTTGCTGTTTGGTATAGGGCGTAGCCAGCTGTACTAATTTGTCTAAGATGTATCTGTGTAAAATCAAATCCATTTAAACAGACCGCATGCTCCGAGATGTTCCATAATACTTCATCAGCAGTAAGAAGAAATATTACTGCAAGATAGGTCGGTGTCCTTTCCCATACTTCAATATCTTGCTTATGGTTTACATGATGAAACCTTTCCTTATGGTTGTAATCTAGAAATAGCTCACCAGTAAATTTGCTGCTAAGTAATTTCAATCTGTTTTTTAGAGCATAATTTTTTATTCTTCCAAAGCAATCTCTTATTAGATCTGTATATTCAATTTCATCTGCCTTTAGTTTTTCTTTGAAACAAAAACAATCATTAGGGTTACCTCTGGTTTTAGCCGTAGATAGACATCCATTACAAGACTTAATACCTCCCTTGCAATTAAAATGATTATTAATGACTATTCCGCTTCTTCTTTGAGGAAAATTAGGTGCCAGCATCATCAGCTGTTCTATTCCTCCAAGTGTTGTACCATACATAAAATATCTTGACATTGTTCTCAGTCCTTTCAATTTTATTTTGAAATAAAAAAGAGGCGAAGCCTATCGATCATAAGTTGATCAAAGACTTCGCCTCTTTTGGTTTCTATATTTAGTTTTGGATTTATATAAAACAAAAGCACCAAGAGTTTTTCATCTCAGTGCTATTGAAGTTTTTTCATGCTATTGTTAGTATAAAATATATGCTCATTTTATGCTAATGGAATATAACCTATTTTTTCACTATCGCAGCACTCAAAACAATAATCATTTCATAATTAATCCTTTATCTATCGCATCTTGGATTATTTGATGACAGCATTTGCCTAGCGGATTTTTCTTTTGACATTGTGAGTTACTCATTGCTCCAGTAATCTCTAAAACCTCTTTCATATTGATAGCTCCATGTTTTACTACCGCATTTATTACTTCTTCTTCTGTAACTTCACTACAATAACATGCATATTTAGGATTTGCATCATTTTTAAACCATATTGGTACTTTTACTTGCTGTTTATTAAATTTATTTTTAGATTCTGTGTTATAGTAAGTAATATCACATTCCTCACTCATACATAAAAAATAATCATTGTCGCCAACTTGTTCCGTTAGTTCGTCAAGTACCATGTGCTTTACTGTAATGCTTTTTACAGGAATACCTTGTTTCTCACATATAGAGCACAAATTATTTTTTTCAATCTTACAAGAAGATTTCTTTGTATTTCCACAATAACATTTATTCAAAATTTCTTTTCCCATTGTTTTCATTCCATCCATGATTTATTTTTATTTCCTAATTATCGCACTGTAAAACTGTTGAAAAGTAATATCAGGATAAAATATATGTTTGTAGCTGATTATAGCCGATAAACATGCTGCTAAATTGATCTTTTTATATAGTTCAGTTATATAATACTACAGATTTTTAACATTAAGTGCTCTAAAAGCATTTAATACTGCGATAATAGTTACACCTACATCTGCAAATATAGCTGCCCACATAGTAGCTATTCCAAAAGCACTCAAAATAAGAACAATTATTTTTATTCCAATTGAAAATACTGTGTTTTGATGAGCAATTCTTAATGTTTTCTTAGAAACTTTTATTGCTGTGGCAATTTTCGAAGGTTCGTCGGTCATAATTACAATATCCGCAGCTTCAATTGCCGCATCAGAACCTAAACCACCCATTGCTATACCAATATCTGCACGGGCTAAAACAGGAGCATCATTGATTCCGTCACCTACAAAGGCAAGTTTACCCTTTGCAGATTTCTGTGCTAATAATTCCTCTACCTTTTCAACCTTATCTCCTGGTAGTAACTCGGAGTATACCTTATCTAATCCAAGCTGCTTAGCAACCTTTGATGCAACATTTTTTGTATCACCTGTTAGCATAACAGTTTGCTTAATTTTAGCTTCCTTAAGTTCCATAATTGCCCGAGCTGAATCTTCTTTAGCTTCGTCTGCAATAACGATATAACCTGCATACTTGTCATCAATCCCAACGTGTACAACAGTTCCAACAACTTCACCTTCATAGCAAGGTATATTCAACTTTTTCATAAGTTTAATATTACCCGCTGAAACCTTTTTACCATCCACTGTTGCAAAAACACCATGACCTGATACCTCTTCTACATCTGAAATACGTCCATTGTCAATTTCCTTGCCATAGGCTTGTTTTAAGGAATTGGAAATTGGATGGTTTGAATAACTTTCTGCATATGCAGTTAATTCTAATAACTCTTCCTTAGAAACTCCTTCTGGATGAACTTCCTGTACATTAAACACACCCTTTGTAAGTGTTCCGGTTTTATCAAATACTATGATTTCAGCTTCTGCTAATGCCTCTAAATAATTACTACCTTTAACTAAAATACCCTTTCTAGATGCTCCACCTATTCCACCGAAGAAACTTAAAGGAATAGAAACTACAAGAGCACATGGGCAAGAAACTACTAAGAACGTTAATGCTCTATATATCCAGTCGCTAAATGTTGCCCCATCTATAACAAGAGGCGGAATAATAGCAAGGAAAACTGCAATAATTACAACAATTGGAGTATAGTATCTTGCAAATTTCGTAATGAATTGTTCTGATTGGGATTTTTTACTACTTGCATTTTCAACTAAATCAAGAATCTTACTTACTGTAGATTCTCCATATTCCTTTGTAACTTCTGCAGTAATAACTCCATTAACGTTGATGCATCCACTTAGGATTTCATGCCCTACTTCTACCTCACGCGGAACAGACTCACCTGTAAGTGCTGATGTATCAACCATTGAATTTCCCTCAATTACCTTACCATCAAGAGGAACTCTTTCCCCAGGTTTAATTACGATTATATCACCAATTTGTACTTCATCAGGGTCAACTTTTATAACTTCATCGCCCCTTTTAACATTGGCATAATCTGGTCGTATGTCCATAGCATCTGCAATTGATCTTCTTGACTTATCAACTGCGTAACTTTGAAACAGCTCACCAACTTGATAAAACAGCATAACTGCAATACCTTCTGGATACTCACCGATTAACATTGCACCAATAGTAGCAATAGACATTAAAAAGTTTTCATCAAAAACTTTACCTTTAAAAATATTTCTAACAGCTCTTTTTACTATATCTCCACCTACAATAATATAACTGATTAGATATAGAGCAATATTTAACCACTCAATATTTGTATCAATTACTATGGCGACAATAAAGAATATTGCACCAATGATTATTCTCCAAAGACGGTTTTTCATGTTCTTACTCCTCCTTTATGCTTTTTTCATAACAGTGTCAGGTTCAATCTTCTTTACGATTTTTTCTGCCTCTTGTACAATTGTAGGCATCTTCTCATCTTCACCCTCAATAACAAGTTTTTGTGTCATAAAGTTTACAGTGGCTTCCTTCACACCATCAAGCTCATTAATAGCTTTTTCCATTTTTGCCGCGCAATTTGCACAATCCAAACCTTCAAGTATAAATTTCTTTTTCATTATTAAATCCTCCTAAATATTACTTGTAATTTTATTTTGAATACTACAAGTCTTTTTCAAATTTTCTTGAAGCATTGCTCATTTGATATGAAGACTTAAATATCTGCCCAAATATCTTCAAAAAATATTCTATTCTACAGCATTACTACTTCTCGTTGATATGAATTAGACCTTGGTCAAATATTTCTCTTACATGATCATCAACTAATGAATAATATACTACTTTGCCTTCTTTTCTGTTTTTCACTAAATTAGCTTGTTTTAAGACTCTCAGCTGATGGGAAATTGCTGATTGTGTCATGTTAAGTAATACAGCGATATCACAAACACACATTTCAGCTTCATGTAAAGCCCATAATATCCTGATTCGTGTTGAATCTCCAAATACTTTAAATAATTCTGCTAGATCATAAAGGCTTTCTTCTTGAGGCATTTTATCTCTAACTTGATTTACAATATCCTCATGAATTACATTGCAGTCACATCTTTCAATTGAATTAAACTTTTCAGTCATATTATCACCTCTTTTTAAATCATTTCACCTGAATACTTGAGCAAGCGTTCATACGTTGTGTATTTATTATATTATTGTTTTTCTCATATGTCAATAGTTATATGAGCATTTATTCAAGTGTTTTTTTATATTATTTGAAATATCTCAAAACCATCTATTACGACATTAGTACCATAAAAGGGTGATTTCAATACAAACTTTTTTTAAAAAATACAATTATTGTAGGTTCTATAAAAGTTTGAAATAAAATTTCAAACTATTAAAAAACTATAGTGGTAGCTGTTTCAAAACAACTACCACTACATTAGATTATATAAAATTCTTATCATCCCAGAGGATTATTTCTCCCTCTTTCTGAGCCATCAATTTTTCCACCTTTATAATGTCATCACTCTTTTTACCCTATGTCATCTATAAATCACCCCAAAAACAGGGGTCAAAAAACGATGTTTTTTCGCTCTATTTTTGCTCCAAAACCGTCCTTAAACCACTATATGTTGTGGTCAACCCCTACTTTTTTCCCCCTGAACCACAATACGTCATCAGAATTATACTCTCAACGTGTTCTGTTCCAGGGAACATATCTACTGGTACAGCTGTTTTGGCTTCATAGCCCCTTTTTACCAGATAAGCTAAATCTCTTTCTAATGTTACTGGATTGCATGAAATGTATACTACCTTTTTGGGGCGCATTGAAATCATGGAGTCTAAAAATTGTTCTGTGCTGCCTGATCCTGGGGGATCTAGGAAAACTACATCTGCAGATTGTTTTTCATGAGCCATTTGGTTCATGAATTCTCCCGCGTCTTGGTTGTAGAAAAATATATTTTTTACTTTGTTTCTTTTTGCATTAGTTATTGCATCTTTTACTGCATCGCGGTTAAGTTCAACTCCAATTACTTTTTTTACATGTTTGCTTGCAATTATTCCTATGGTCCCAATACCACAATAAGCATCAATTATTTCTTCTGTGCCTTTTAATGATGCTAGTTCAATAGCCTTATCATAAAGAATTTCTGTTTGAACTGGATTTATTTGATAAAATGATTTTGGAGAAATTCTAAATACTTTCTGTCAGCTCGTTGATCTTCTATTAAACAGCTGTCAATATTAACAACTCTATGTGTACCACCTTCATAAACACCTGAAATGACATTTCCTTTTTTATCCGTATCAAAAACTGCATGTACTTTGTTACGATAATAATATGGATTATTCATTCCAATAATATTTTCGATCTTGCAGTATTTATCTAAAAGCATATTAACCTGCTTTTGTTTTTCTTCTAATTGCTTTTCATAACTGTAATGCTGTATTTGACAACCACCGCACTTATTTACAACATGGCAATTCAATTTTTGTAAAACATTATTACTTTCTTTTTGCATTTATATTCCTCGTATGTAGTATTATATTTCTCCATTATATATCATGTCATTGTATTCTTTGTTCTTTTCCATTTGAGCTTTTACAAATGGACAAAGAGGTATTATCTTTTTGTTTTCAATTCTTGCCCAATCTATAAATTCTTTTAATAATAATTTTCCAACACCTTGTCCGCTTAGTTCATCAGATATTATAGTGTGATCAGCTATTACAAGATTTTTTCCGGAATTAACAAATGTCAATGCTGCCAATGGCTTTTCTTCTGAATCTCCTACATAAAAACTACTACTTCCTTTTTTTATTTCTATCATTTTCTCCTCCAAATCATTATTAAATTTTTTAAATCTAAACTACTTAACATACTTTATTTATTATAAATATTTTTACATCTGGTTTCCACAATAAATAATGAAAAAACAAAAGCTACTATAGAAGAAGCAACAACTACAATAAATGCTTTAGGATAAACCTCTGCAGGACTTAATCCGTTTACTGTATTCATATCAATTATTTTTCCACATAACAACATTAAAATAGCTGTAAATAAAAATCCAAACACATTCACAATGGACATTGACATTCCAGAAAGCTTAGGATTGCTAACTTCCTTACCTACAGTCCAACATAAAACTCCAACAGATGATGTAATGCCAATTAATATTAATAATATGGACATTAGAGTTATGGAAGGTTTTAGGAAGACTATTATTGACCATGCTATCACTGTAATTGATGCAAGTACTATCATAGGCAATTTCCTTCTTTTTAGCTTATCTGATATTCCTCCAATAAGTAAACTTGCTATACCTGCCGCTAACAAAACAGCTGAAACAAGGTTTGCCGCATATGATTTACTTATTCCATAAACAGAAGTCACGTAAGAAACTCCAAATGTTCCGGTAAATACTAAAAATCCTCCAATAACACCGCCAAATACAAAAGCCGGAATCCAAACTCTAGGGTTTTTAGCTACTTCTACTAATTGTGATAAAGCACTATGCTTTTCTTCTTTAGTTTGTGTGGTCTGAGGATTTACTTCAAGCATACCCATGTCAACAGGAGAATTTTTAACAAATATTGCAGCTAGGACAGCCAGACCAAGCGTTATTATTCCCATGACAAGAAAAGAATTTCTCCATCCAATTAAAGTTACCAATGTTAAGAGCGGCGTTTGGGCAAGTAGACCTCCCATACTTCCTATAAAGCTGGTAAAACCTGTTATAGATGCAAACTTCTCAGCTGGAAACCAATTAGATTGTATTTTTAAAATACAAAGAAATACTACTGATACTCCTAAACCTACTAACAGTCTGCATAAATACGCCATTGTAATATTATCAGATAATGAAAACAAAATCGAACTAATACCAGCTAATAAGCTGCCTATTACAACTGTTTTCTTAGGACCTAAGTAATCCACCAGAATACCTGTAGGAATTTGCATTACAGTGTATGCATAAAAGTACATAGCACCTAAATTAGCAAGCTGTGTGGCATTCATTCCAAATGATTTATTTAGTTCTCCTGCAATAACCCCAACAGAAAGTCTATGAAAGAACACTATAAGATAAATTGCCACAAGTATTCCCCACACTACCCATCTATAAAAATTTATCCTATGTATATCTTTCGTATGATTGTTTTTAAAATACACAATTAGCCTCCTAAATTCTTATTCTTTAGTATAACCAAATTCACTAATTCTCATAAGAAATCTGCTTAATATTGTGTATTCCCATTGATACAGCAAAAGCTACCCTGATTATTATCAGTGTTTGGTACTCTAATTGTCTTGCTCGCGTATCCAATACTCATGATAATCCTTTCGCAATCTAGATTTTTATTATTTGAATTCTACCAATAATTACAATTTTAATGAAAGTAAACAAAAACTTGAAGCTTAGTTTTATAACGCTGGATTTTCCAGAAATTCTCTTTAAATGAATTTTTTAGTACCTGCCAACTGGCGGTTTAACTGAATTTGGCAACGGACATTCATAGGCTCCGCCATTTTGCTTCAACACAATTTCCTTAGCTTTTTCTATAACATCAGGTCTATCCATAGTCCTTATGGCTGATAGCGCCATAGCCTTTGCTGCAGTTATCATGCCTTTATTGGCAATGCTACTACAAGATTGACCTGTCATTTGCCAGGTATGCCCTACATTTCCTATACATGCAGTTGCTATATGAAAATTTAACGTTGGAACAACATATGTTACATCGCCCACATCTGTTGAGCCAGATACATATTCTTTATTTTTTGAATCATATGGATGTATTATTGAGTCCAATGGTTTTTCTAATATTTCTTCTAATTTATCTTCACCATAAATATCAATAATTTTTTCTTTAATTAAGTCTTGGGTAGTTTTATCGTAAGAAAGAAGATATTCCTTGGCAAGTTTATAATCATTATCATCCCACGCAGGTGCTCCAACTTCTTGAAGGCATTCATCAGCAATAGACGCTAATGCTTCATTTGTAATATAATCAGAAAATGCCATAGTGATTTCATAATTCATAGCTGTATCAGTCATAAGTGCTGCTCCCTTTGCTACATTTACAACCCTTTCAAATAATTCCTTCACTTGTTTTACCTTTGGTGAACGAACTTCGTATTTAACAAGAGTATGATCCTGCACCACATTTGGAGAAACACCCCCTGCATCTACATAAGCGTAATGTATTCGAGCTTGGTCAATCATGTGTTCTCTTAAATAGTTCACGCCTACACTCATTAATTCTGCGGCATCTAAGGCACTTCTGCCTAAATGTGGCGTGCTTCCGGCATGAGCAGTCTTACCCTTAAATTCAAAATTGGCTCCCATAATTGCTACACTTCGATTAGATTGAACTTCATTTATTGTAGCAGGATGCCAGGTATATACAAAATCCACATTATCAAATACTCCGTCTCTTGCCATAAATTGTTTTGAGCCGGCGCCTTCCTCAGCAGGACATCCAAAATAAATTACGGTTCCTTCTTTTTTATTTTCAACTAAATATTCCTTAACTGCTATTGCTGCTGCAAGAGACCCCACACCTAAAGCATTATGTCCGCAGCCGTGTCCTGGAGCTCCTTCTTTTATTGGACATTTAACGGGATTTGCTGCTTGGGTGCAAAAGCTGGTTCCATAACAACTTCTAAATAGCCTCGTTCTTTTATAGTATCTAATCGGTTGGTACCTTCTACTGCTGTAGCATTAGAAGCACATCCGCTAACTACTCCTGCCACTGTTACTGTTAACAATAAAGTTATCATTAATTTTGTAAGATTTTTTAATACGCTCATTTTCTTTCTCCTTTATTTCCTATTTTATTTTTTTATTTTTATAAACAAAAAATCTCGTCGTCTAGCTACTGGCTAGAGGACGAGAGTATTAATCACGTGGTTCCACCTCTTTTTAATGATACTTCACAGCATCAAACTCATTAGGTACAATCATACCATAGCACTATATCGGGTGCGAGTATCCGAATCAACTACTCCCTTGTTGGTTTCGCAGAATTTGCTCGAAGATGTGTTCAATATATAATATTTATGCATTTACACCACCCATGCACTCTCTGAAAAATAAAAATATATTTACTCTTTCTTGTCATCGCGTCATCATTTAATTCAATTTTGTATACTATAGCATAGTATTTTAATTTTCGTCAATAGTTTTTTCTAAATATTTTATAAATTTTATTTTATATTTATAGAATTATTTATTAATAAAATACAGTTTTATAATTAATTAAGGTGACAGTAATTATTTTTATTAAAGCTGTTTACATCACATTAAAAAATTCCCTTAAGCATTTTATTTAAGGGAATACTTTGCATATAATGAAGAAGTTTGATATCTCTTGCCAGTGTTGAAGGGTTACAGGAAAATATTGCAATTATCTTTTTAAGTAACAATACCTTTTATATTTTCATAAGATATATATATGGTGAAGTGGGAGGTACTTTTATATGATTAACGATATAGATAGAATTAATGTGTCTTTTGATTACATAATAGTGGGAACTGGACCAGCTGGTTGTGTTTTAGCAAAAGAACTTTCTGAAAATGGGAGAAATACAGTCTTGCTATTAGAAGCTGGCGAAAATAATGATAATGATATTTTAATTAGAGATTCAACAGCAAATTTAAATTTGCATAGACCTGAATATTTTTGGCAAGGTGAAACTGTTCCTCAAATTAATGCAAATAGAAAAATATTTGATTGGTCAACAGGAAGACTTTCTGGTGGGGGGTCTTCCATAAATGGTGAACAATTTGTAAGACCATCTCAATATGTACTTACTGAGTGGGAAAGCATAGCCGGTCCTATGTGGGGTCCGGCTGCTGCAACTAGAAACTTTGCAATGATTGAAAATTTCAATGGTAAAGCAAACAATCCGGAGGCTCACGGGTTTACGGGTAGACTAGATATAAAACAAACGCCTGAATCTGTACCTGTTATGACAAAAAAATTAGTTTCCGCCATAGAACAAGGAACAGGCTATAAAACAATACTGGATTATAATGACCCAAATACCCCTATTGGTCCGTTTTCAAGGTGGCAACTTACACAAAAACCAAATGGAGAAAGAGAAAGTGCATCAACAGCATTTTTGTCACAAGATGTTGCAAATAACATAGGCTATGGATTAAATGGAAGAAAATTAATTATTTATTATAAAACAACAGCACTTCGAATTTTATTTAATACAAATAGAGATGCAGTGGGTATTGAATTTCTTAAAGAAGGGAAATGTAGAATTGCTAGGGCTTTAAAAAAAGTAATAATTTCAGCTGGAATAAATAGTACTCAGCTTCTAATGTTATCAGGAATTGGTCCTAACGAATATTTAAGCAAATTAAATATTCCTGTAATTTTTAATAATCCAAATGTAGGTCAAAATTTAGTAAACCATACTATAAATGCAACTGTTTTTAATGTAAATCCAGCTGATATTCAAGAAGTATTAATGGAGCCTGATGCTTTATATACAGGTGGTGCATTTTTGCCATCTCCAAATGAAATCAATACAAATAAACGAAGCATACAATTAATTGGCACTTACTCAAATGGTGCACTAGTTATTTTAATTGTGTTATTATCACCTAAAAGCAGAGGCAATATAATTTTACAAAACAACGACCCCTTAAAAATAGTGTTAGCAAATTACAATTTTCTTGAAAATTCACAAGATTTAGAACTTATTAAATCTGTTTACAAAATTTATATTAAAAGTATTGCAAGTGCCCTTTCTGCTATAGACCCAAAATATCAGTTAGTTTCACCTAGTATGGATATAATCGATAATGATGCATTGTTAGAGCAATTTATTAAAGATAATTTAAATGATACACACCATCAACAAAGTTCACTTAAAATGGCTCCTTACAACAGAGGAGGCGTTGTTGATTATCTTGGAAGAGTATATGGTGTTAACAACTTAATAGTTGCAGATTGTTCAATTATACCAAGCACTACTGATGGAAATACACAATCAGCTGCATATTTAATAGGGTATACAATTGCAAAACAACTATTAGCAGAAGACCAAGTACGTTTTGTACCGCAGCCATATCCAAATTATCCTTATTATTATGGAGGATATTATAGATAATCATTGGAAAAGACAATCTTGATATTTATCTGCCAAGATTGTCTTTAAGCATCCTTAATTTCGCCTGCATCACTTCCTCTTCTTCCAATACTATTAATAATTGTCCATCAACAAAAAATCACGGATATTAACATTTTTGATTCCATTTCTGCCTCTATCAATTTCATCCATTGAAACAACATATTTAGGATAATTATCTGGTATAGTTTCAAGAACCGTAAATTCTCGGTTTATAGTTTCCTTAGTGGCAAGGATATATGTTACCTGTACATATATTTTTTCATTTCCTTGGACTGCAATAAAATCTATCTCATTGTTATTATTCTTACCTACTCTGACAATATATCCTCGACGGAGTAACTCCATATAGACAATATTTTCTAGAGTCTGATTTATGTCACGCATATTATTACCGTAAATCGCTTCACGAATTCCATGATCTAAAATATTCTCTGTTTTCTACCAAGAAATTAAAACTACTAACATATATCTCGTATAAAACTTAATTTATATTTGATAATTATAATATTCATATAATATATTCATCACGCTTTATTAGCTTCGTTTTAAATCTCTCGCAATAACCATTATCCATACACCAGTGTAAAAAGGCATTTAAAGCTATTAAAGCTGTATTAATAGATTTGGCCTTATTACCTTTTTCCATCATACTGTAGATATAGTCATCTATTATGTTTATATTAATGTCTCCTATTAAAAAATCATCATTATCAATAAACTTCTGAAACTTTTTAAAATAAGCATTCTGGTACTTAATTGTATACTCTGATAGATTTCTAATTCTGGACTGTTTTTGATATTGTTCAAATGCATATTTAAGTGTATATTTATCGTCTTTATTGTTTATTTTTATCTTCATTTATCACACACGGCACCTCATTTTTTATTGTCTTGCCCGTGTGCGAAAAAAAACAGCGACCTTTTTTCAGAAATCGCTGTAACTATTGAAATTTTAATGCGGATGACAGGACTTGAACCTTCTTCAATCATATCTTCTTTCACATCAAGTGCATAAACTGTACCTTGGGAACCAATTACTTCTGCTGCAGGAATTGAAAAATAACCTATACCGCACCCAATATCTGCAAAATTATCCTCTGCATTTAAACCAATTTCACCTAAAATTTTATTTACTGGCAGCATTTCTCTACGCCTTGGATTATCCAGTTTATTTTTATTATTAACATCAAATTTGTGAATCATAACTTTGTATCTCCTTATCATTTAGGATTTTTATTCTTGTTTTTATTCTGTTGACTGCAAAGTTTGATTAATTATATTAACCATGATATCTTTGGTCATCATACCAGGAACATAACCAAAAATATTTCCTTTCTTATCAATCATAAAGGTGGTTGGAAATGCTGATATGTTATAATTTTGTAGCACTTCCCCTGTTTCATCAAATAATGTGGGGAAAGTATATCCATTATCATGTAAAAAAGTTTTAATCTCTTCTTTTTCGCCATCCTGATTGTTTGGATACTCTTCACTTCTAGGATTCGCAATTCCTAAAAATACCACTTCGCTCTGATTTAAATTATACTCATTGTAAAGCGCCTCTATATCCGGCATTTCCTTTTTACATGGTGGGCACCAGGTCGCCCAAAAATTTAAGAATACAACTTTGCCTTTATAATCAGAAAGTGTATGTTCATTACCGTTTTGATCAGTTAGAGTAAAATCAAATGCTGGGAATTCATCACTTGTTTCGTTTTCTTCACCTGAACTATTATCTGGACTGGCAGTTTCTGAACTATTCTTAGATTCAGATTCATCTGTTTTATCTGATATTTCCTGTGAACTGCTTTGCTGATTATAGCTATAAGAATTCAAATAAGCTGATACATTGTTCATCCACCCCGTAAAAGTCATAATTCCCATAATGATGAGGATTATCCCTCCGGCTTTAATAGTATATTTCAACAGTAGTTGTTTTGATTTTAAAAAGTTTAATATCTGAGTCGTAAATAATCCAAGCAAAAAAAATGGAATTAAAAATCCAATGGCATAAACAAATACAAGCAGATTGCCTACTAATGAAGTTGTTGCTCCTGATGCCATAATAAGCACCGAAGAAAGAGCAGGGCCAATACATGGTGTCCATGCAAAGCTAAAGGTGAATCCCATGATAAGGGCCATAATAGGATTCATTTTCTTATCAGTCAATTCAATATGTATTTTTCTTTCTTTTTGTAAAAATGAAAAATCAAAAATACCAAGCTGAAATAATCCTAATATAATAATAAGTATACCACCTATTCTTGTAAACAACAGCTTATTGTCGCTAAAAAAATTGCCAAGAATTGTAAAGGACATTCCTAATATAAAGAATACAAAAGAAATTCCTAACACAAAAAACATGGTGTTCAGGAATACTTTTTTCCTGTCATATAAAATTGTACCATCTTCATTTACTCTTTTTCCACTACCCGCTAAATAGCTCATGTAAACTGGGATTAATGGTATTACACAAGGTGAAAAAAAGGATAATATTCCTTCTAAAAATACAAGTATAAAGCTAATACTATTTGATGCTACAATTCCCTCAAACATAATTTTTCTCCAATCATATTTCTGCTATAGTCTTGCTAATATGAGTCTTCTCACAATAAATTCATCTAGTTAATATAATGTTTTTGAAACAATAAAATAAACATTATTACAAAATCATTAATTTTTCAGTAACCAAATCACATAAGTAAAGCAAGACTATGGACTGGAAAGACTTCGGCAGTCATTATGAACTAGAGATAAACAGCCATTCAAGAATTCATGTGCCTTTGGGTCAAACTTCTTACGGAAATTTTGCTTGTATGCCAGATTTCAGTGCAGGTTGCCATTTGTCTACCTTTGATGATATTTTCTACAATACAGAAAAACTGTGTCATATTTTAGGAAAAGTAGATGGAATTACAGTTGCAAAGGCAATAGCAAGTTTTTATGAAGAATTAGTTCCATTTTAATATTTGAGGCTTTATTGCCTCTTTTTTTAATTAAACGATTTGACTTCTCAAGCAAAATTTCACCGGTCTAATTATTTTATCTTACTTTTTTGCCATAAATTTGATACCATTCCTGTGGGCTTTCTTCAAGTCGAAATGCTTTAAAACCATGGGAACGTAGTAGTTGAACCGCTTCTATTGACAAAACACAATTTCGTCCCCTACAGTATGCCACCACTTCCTGTCCAGGCGAAAATTCAGATAGATGTTTTTCTAATTCCTCAATGGGAATGGAATTTGCTTCAGGAATATGCAACACCTCATATTCTTCTTTTGGCCTTACATCAATCAGGGTAACATTTCCATCCTTCATACGTTGTACTAGTTCATCCATCTTAATCTGTTCCAATTCATCCCTATCAGAATAAAATGTTTCTCTAAGTCTTTTGATCTCAGCAATCCTCTGCTCAGCCAAAAACTGCAAGGATTGTATAAAAAATCCGACTTCCTTATCTGAAAGCTTGTAATAAGAATACAATCCCTGCTTCTTATATTCCACCAAGCCAACTTCCAGCAAAATCTGTAAATGTTGGGACGTATTGGCAATGCTCATGGATGTTTCCCTTGCTATACTTTCCACCGTCTTTGTTCCCTGAATCAAAATATCAAGTATCTCAAGTCTTTTAGGGCTAGAGACTGCTTTGCCAATTTTAGCAAGCTGCATATAAATATTATCCTGATAAATTCTGGTATCTTGTTTCATTTTTTTGTATCACCTTTCCACATAACTATTCAAGTATTCTATTGACTATTATAATACATAAATGATATAATGTAAATTAGAAAATAACAATTAAAAGGGAGGGTATTTCACATTGATTGGCTTGTTTCAATTTCTCCTGTTCTTAAAGCTATGGGTATTCCATACGAAATTGCAAGAGGTGCTGTCCGCTTTAGTCTTGGCAGAAGTACTAGCAAACATGAAATTGATGAAGTCTTGCATCGACTGGTAGTCTTACACAATAAACAGAAAGGAAACCAACTATGAAGTTAGGAGTAATTCGTTGCATGCAGACAGAGGATTATTGTCCTGGTACCACTGATTTTAAATTCATCCGTGAGAAAAAAGGGGCCTTTGAAGGCATTGAGGAGGATATTGAAATCATCGGATTTATCAATTGTGGTGGATGTCCGGCAAAAAAATCTGTATTACGAGCTAGGGAACTAGTTAAAAGAGGAGCAGACACAATTGCTTTTGCATCCTGCATTCAAAGAGGTAATCCAATTGGATATCCTTGTCCCTTTGCCAAAAAGATGAAGGATCTAATTGAGAAAGACCTAGGTGAAGGTATCCATTTCCTTGACTACACACACTAATTATAAGGAGAGGACATGGGTTATGTAAGATAGTAGAGAGATATTAGGTAGGTTAGTTATTCATCTTCTCTCTACTACTTCAGATGACCAGCTCATGATACGCTGTAAATATATCAATTAATTCCATTCTCACATGAACGTCATAAAGGCTTTCCGCAGGGAAATCCATATAATGCGACCTACTATATTTATAATAATAACATCTTATAAATTCTTATATTTTCAGTAATAAATAATTTAATTTCTGAATTTCATTTATCACACTATCTTAACTGACAATACTACGTCTGCTGATTTTTTTCATGAGCCATTCCCTTATTTCTATAATGTAATATTCAATAAAATGCATAGTATAATAATCGACTTTTTCAAAAGTATAATAGAATCCAAAAAGCACTTCATAATGAAGCGCTTTTTATGTCACACTATTACACTTGCAGTGATTAATAGCTATAAGACTTTATAATTCACATTATCCACCTACGGCAGGCGGAAAAATAAGCAGGCTATCTCCTTCCCCAAGCTTCATATTTAAACCTTCACAAGCCATTATATTTCTCCCGTTTACCATCAAGACAATACCTTTATTAAAATTTCCTTGGTTATCAAAAATTGCATTCTTAAAATCTTCTCCATACATATTCTCAAGATGATTTAAAAGATCTCTGACATCACTGTTCTCCGGCATTTCTAAAACCTGATACTTGCGACCATCGAGATATTTCTCCATTCCAAGGATTGTCCTTACACTTATATTAAGCATGTTGTAACACTTCTATACCCAACTCCTGAAGCTTTTCTGGTGTTGGGACACCTTCACTGCTCCAACCTCTTGCCTCATAATATTCATCAAGCATTTTATCTAAATCCTCTTGTGGGATATATTGTCCCTTAGAGTCTCCTGCCTTGATAGGTTCTGTCATAATTCTGTCCGGGAATGTGTCATCAGCTCTTGTGAGTCCTGCTGAAATATTATAAAGTCTCGCTAGGTTGTTCACTCTTTCTCCAACAAGCTCTACATCCTGTGGTGTAAAGTCAAGTCCGGTAGCAGCATTAACCATGGCAGCTGTATTTTCAAGAGCTACTCCAGGCAGTGCGGTATCAAGTAAAAATGCGCACATTGTAGGACAGTCACATGTAGCTGTACGCACATCCTGATTCCACTTTGTAAGTTTACCCTTTCCATCTATGGCAAATCTATCCACAGCATAAGGAACCGGTATTGAGAATATCTCCTGAAAAGCATACCCCCTATTGTGATCAGCACCTGTGTAACTAGTTGCCATTGACAGGCCATGAGCTTTTGCTCCTCTTGGATCATATGCAGGAAGTTCTAGACCCTTTATATGCATTGCAAATTTTTCACTTCCCTTGCCTACCTTTTCAGCCAGTACCCTGCTGCCATCTGCAAGCAAAGCTCCTGCTCCTTCCTTTCTATATGCAATTTCTTTTATAACATCATACATTGCCTCATGATTACCAAAATGCAGATCAAAACCTCCCAGTTCCTCTTTTGTGAGCAGCCCTTTCTCATAAAGTTCCATGGCAAATCCAATGGTTACTCCTGTAGACATGGTATCAAGGCCAAGTTTGTCACAAAGATTGTCAGCAGCTATTATGCTGTCCAGATTTCTGACTCCCGTCTGCCCGCCAAAGCTGTAGTAAGTTTCATATTCAGGATCTGACAGTGCTCCAATATACTTGCTGTTTCCTTTTGCCAGCTTTAGCTGACTGCATCCTACAGGGCAGCCATAGCAAGGTTCACTTGCAACCGTTGCACTGATACTTTTTTCTGCACCTATATCTATTGAATAATCTTTTTCTCCTGTTGTGGAGAAGTTTTCAGATGGGAACATTCCAAGTGCGTTTAGTGCATCAACCATCATGGGTGTGCCGATTGTCGAAAATTTTGAATATAATACCGGACTATCCTTCATTGCCTTTAGCATTGTACTTCTTGCAGTCTTGAATGCTTCTTCGTCTGCCACAGGAACTTTATTTGTTCCTCTTACAACAATTGCTTTTAGGTTTTTAGATCCCATAACAGCGCCTACTCCCTTGCGCCCAAATGCTCTTCTTTCATTTATTATACATGCCATTTTAGATAAGTTTTCTCCAGCCGGTCCAATACAAGCAACTCGAACCTGCTGGTCGTTCAAGTGATGCTTTAGAAACGTCTGTGTGTCAAAGGTATCCATGCCCCATATCTTGTCAGCCTTCTTTATGCTGACATTCTGGTCCTTAATATGAATAAATACCGGCGAATCTGCTTTTCCCTCTATAATAAGAACATCATAACCGGCATACTTAAGTTCAACAGGAAAATAACCTCCTGAAGTAGCCATCCCTACTGCACCTGTTAGCGGAGACTTTGTAACAACAGCCATGCGGCTTGCATTGGGACTGCTTGTTCCGCTTAAAGGTCCCGGTGCAAATATTAATTTATTATCTGCTCCAAGAGGATCTACACCTCCCGGAACTTCATCATATAAATATTTCAAGCCAAAGCCTGCTCCGCCCATGTAGTCTTTTGCCATTTTCTCATCAAGCTTTTCTTCAGCTATAACTCCGGTAGTAAGGTTCACCCTCAACACTTTTCCTTGATATCCGCCTTTAATCATAAAAAATCCTCCTACTATTGAAATTATTTTAAATTATTCATTACCAAAACAGGTTTAATTACTTTTCCATTATGTGAATCCTCAAATGCCTGATTTATTTCATCAAATCTGTATTTAGTTACCAGTCTGTCTATAGGGAATCTGCCTTCCTTATAATATCGAATCAATTTCGGTATGAAAATCTGAGGTATGGAATTCCCTTCAATGAAGCCCTTCATGGTCTTTCCTTCAGCCATTAACGCATTTTGTATATTCAGAGTAACATCCCCCGTAGCCCCAACAATAGCACAAGTTCCAAGAACCTTAAGGGCATACATGGCCTGATTCACTATTGCAGGCACTGCTGTGGTCTCAACTGTATAATCTGCTCCTCCATCAGTGATTCTCTTGATTTCATCGACTACATCTTTTACTTCCCTGTAGTTTATTGTATGTGTGGCACCAAATTCCTCTGCCATCTGTAACTTGGCTTGACTGCCGCCAACTGCTATTATCTTATCGCATCCGGCAATCTTTGCCCCCATTAATGCAGTAAATCCAACTGATCCCATGCCGAAAACTACCAATGATGAACCAACTTCCGGCTTTAACCCATTCAGGACTGTTCCTACACCTGTCTGAAAGCCGCAGCCCAATGGACCTACTATTTCAAGGTCAACATCTTTATCAATTACTACTACATTTCTAACATTAACTGTTGCATGAGTTGCAAATGATGATTGACCAAAAAACGTGGACAACTCTTTGTCGCCTTGACTTATTCTCTTGGTCCCATCATTCATTATTCCGCCAAAATTCAAAAGGTTAAAGTCTTTGCAAACGTACGGCTTTCCTGTATGGTCGTTTTCACATTTTCCGCAAGAGCTAAACGAAAGAACAACATGATCGCCAGGTTCTATCCCCTTTACGCCGGAACCAACCTTCTGTACTATTCCTGCACCTTCATGGCCTAATACGGCCGGCAGCGGTACAGGTATCAACTGATCTCTTGCAACAGCATCAGTATGGCATACTCCGCAAGATACTATCTCAATCAGTACCTCATCCTGTTCAGGGCCCTTTAACTCAACCTCTTCGATTTGAAAACCTTCTCCCAAATTATGTGTTACTGCAGCTTTTATTAACATATGACTCCCCTTTCTTTTATAAAGTTAAATAAAGTTTATTACTATAAATTTTAACTAAAAACTTTTCAATAGTAAAACAACCTTCTTTCTAAAAGCCACAACAAAAGGTTGTATCATTTGTCATAATATTGTATAATACCGGTAACGTTTATAGGAGGATATTGTTATGGATACAGCTAAGTTAAGGTATTTTTTGGATATATGTAAAAAGCAAAGCATATCAAAAGCTGCTGATAACCTTTTTATGACTCAGCAGGGATTAAGTAAGTCCATAAAAAATCTTGAAAATGAACTCCAGGTAAACCTGTTTATCCGGACAAGCAAAGGATTGGAACTGACCAAATATGGCAATCTGTTAAAAAAACATGCTGAAGTAATCATTGCTGCAGAGGAAGCAGCATTAGAAGATATTAAAAAGCTTAAAGAAGAAAAATCAGACATTATTGATGTTTGTTTTGCTATGGGTGTTCTTAATTCCTTACCAATGGATTTTATTCAAAAGTTCAATAAAAAACACCCGAATATAAACCTTCACTACATTGAATACCCTGACTTCAAATGCCAGAAGTCGGTTATGAGCGATCATTCCTGCGTTGGTGTGGTTCTTGGTCCTGTTGATACAAACAAATTTGATATTGAGGTAATTAAAAAACATACTGTTCATGCCATTGTAAATCATAACCATCCACTCAGCAAAGAAACAAGCATCAGCATTAAACAGCTTGATGGTGAACCTGTTATTTTAATGAATGAAGATTTTCAAATGTATCATAATTTTATAAACGCGTGCAAAGAAGAAGGTATACAACCCAGCAATATACAAAAAACCGGAGAAATATTTATAACCTATAAAATGAGCAGTCTGAACAAAGGAATTGGAATTTCCGTAGATTTTGTCTCAAAGGACTTGATGTTTTCAAATGTAAAATCAATTCCCATTATAAGCGACAAATTTACATGGGATGTAACAGTTATTAAAAAGAAAGGGAAAAAATTATGTTCTGAATGCGAAACATTCTTAAAAGCATTAAAAAATGAAACCTTATAATAATACTTCCGATAACAGTTTCCTATTTTTTATGACAAGTAAAAATTACATAGAAATGTATCCTAAAGTGCATAATGCACTTGTCAATAAAATCCTTCTTTATAGTACATTATATATCTGGCAGTTTACCTACTCCCTTTTTGTCCGGTTGGTTGTTTTATGCTTTTTTCCCTCACTATTGTAGGTAGCCCACTCACCAACGGCTCTCCCATATTAAAATACCCCAAACGTTTTATAGTGCCATCAGGACGATACCATTCCCAATAACCGTCCGGATTATCGGTTCTTTCCAACTTTAGTTGATTTTCCTCAATTCTAAACGTAACAGTTTTGCTTTCAATAGTTCAAAGCTGTTACGTTCATACATGATTCGTTTTATAACTTTTAATTTATTAACACTTCCCTCGGCTAGTCCGTTATTATATTTTAGTGTTATAGCATTTTTTACAGCCTCAATGTCATTACTTAACCCTGAAATATATGAAGATAATTCAGAAATTTCGAACTTTTCCGCTTTTTCCATCCATTCTTTAAGCTTTTCCGCCCTTTTAGAGAATATAATTTCATGAAGTTGCCTAAGCAATTCATAAAGGTTTCCTAAAATAGGATATTTTTTTATGACCTCTTCATACTACCCACTGGTAATTCCTTCCACATTTTCCAGCTCATCTTCTACCAAAAAAATCACACGAAAAAAGAGCCTCGAAAATCCGGAACCCTTTGAAATCAAGTTATTCCTTCTCTATCAAGCAAACGCACTCGATATGTCTTGAGGATATAAAAAAGATGTCTTTCCCCTCTGGTACCCCCTTGGAGGCAGGGTATCTTTTATTTTAAATACATTCTAAAGGCGTCGAATTTGACGCCTTAAAAGGTTATTCTTTATCCTTTATACCGTCAATTAATTGCTTGCCATCAGCGGCAGTTATAAGTATTTCTTAATAACTGAACTCGATTCAAGTTCATTATCATTTAATATTTTTTATATGCTGGTTTATTGCGGGTACAGATGCATCATATAATGTTGTGACCGTTTCATTTCCCATTTCAATTTATTCACCTTGAGGAATCACTCCCGCACAGGTGGCAAATTAAAACTTCAGCAATGGTTCATTTTTTAAATTAGCTAACACGGCATGGATGACTCCAATCGGCAAGTAGATAAAGATTGCCAGTATGATCGAAACTTCATACAGCAAACTAGTCTTTGAGACTGGTTTTCCTTTCAAACGACTTCTCATGGCACTAAATGCAATACCATGAATATTAGCCACAGTCATAATGCGAACAGCTGCTAAAATACCCTGAGCGCTTGCTTCACCATATTGATCAACGAGCCGTTGCCAGGATTCTGCCGATGGCTTACCGCGTTGATCAGCATAATGTTGGCCAAACAACACTGCGACTGCCTCATCTTCTGGAATATTACCGGTCTCCCCAGAAAGAATATCTTTGATTTCTTTAGCGCTCATACCCTGTTCCAAAGCCATCTTCGTGTGAGCATAAGAACAGACTTCACAACCATTGACCTCAGTCACGGCAAGCATGATACGTTCAATAAATTCGGGTGATAACAGCTTTTTACGACGGGCCGCAATAAAATATTTAAAGCTGCGAACGGCCTCGAAAATAGCCCGATAAAACTCATGATGTGTGTAGATTTTCTTATAAAATTCTTGTACCATTGATTCATCTTCCTTTTCTGATTTGAAATGTAATACCTATCAATCCACCCCATGAATAGATCTATGACAAAGATAGTGCCGCATTCTTTAAGGTTTATTTTATACTCATTGATAAACGACAAAGTTTATCTTCAAATAACCAAATCCCTTTGCAAAAGTTATTTATGGTTGAATTGTATTGCTTTGTTCCCTTTTGTCTCTTTTAAAAACCAGACAATAAAAATTATCCCCTAAATCAAAATCATTCCAGATCGTAAACCCCTTTTTTCTTAATAAATCTAATACTTCATCCCTGCCCATACGATGTGCAACAGGTGGTCCCATTGGTGTCTCGCGTTTATGAAATTCTATAATTGCAAGTTTTCCACCGTCTTTTAAAATTCTTTTTATTTCTTCTGACATGGCAGCCTGGTCATCTATTTCATGAAGCACAGTTACCATAAGCGCCATGTCAACTGAATTATCTTCCAAATCAAAACGTTTATTCTCTACTTTTACCGGTTTGATATTATGAATGCCCTCTTTTTCTGCTTTTACTTGTATAACCGATAGCATTTCATCATTAATTTCGAGCGCATAAACTGTATTATTTGTAATTGTAGCTGCCGGAATTGTGAATATACCGCTTCCTGCCCCTATATCGCAAACAGTAAGGTTTTCCAACAGCCCGATTTTTTTCAAAGTCCCTGATGGGTTTAATTCCAAAAGCCTTATAGGATTTTCTGATTTTAATTGCTTGTTTCTCATCATAGCTTCGCTCCCTATTCTGTTTAATTATTCAGTCCGTACATGTTTTTCAGCTTAATCTCTGCTTCTTGACATGTTAAGCTGTATTTCTTCAAGTGTGTTGTTCTATTTTTCAACAAATATACCCAATTGGTTTAATATAGTTCCATTGCAACATCTCTCTACGTAATTAATATGTCACTATAGCTGCAACCGTCCTAAAGAAGTACTACTAAACTGATTCTGCCTTGCTAATCATTAACGATATTTCTTCATTTGATGCGGTTTTTTCAATGATGTAAGCTATCAACAAATATAAAGGTAAGCTTAAGCCAATATGAATCATTGTAAACTTAAAACCAAGAGATGCGATTTCAAAGAGTACTATAGGAAGCTTTGTACTCGCCCATACTCCCAGAAAGAATATCACATAGGCTAATCTTGCTCCCTTTTTCAAAAGAAGACTCCCTATTGGGAATGCAACATATAACGGTCCCGCAGCCGCAGTTCCCAACAATAATGCTATCCCCAGACCAGTTATGCCAGATCCTTGCCCCATATACTTTATAAATGTTTCTTTCGGAACCCATACATCTAATAGCCCCATAATTATAAAAATCGGAGGAACTAACAATAGCATTTCCTTTAAATTTGAAAATGAAATATTCAAAGCGTTAATGCCTGTTCTTTCATTGTATAAATATAAACCCCCAACAATAAAAAGTAGTAATATAGCCCATCTGAATTTACTAAGTATTTTCATTTTACATCACCATCCCTATCACAACCGTGAATATTATACATATTAAAAGAGAAAACGCATTTCGTTTTATAGCGATAGTTTTATTAAAATATTTAATCTCAGCAGGAAGAGTAACTATTCCTACTGCCATGACTGTTGAAACCAAAGCTGCCACCTGCATATATCCCGCGCCAGCCTTAAGCAATGCTCCTCCAAGAGGAAATGCTATAAAACTTGGAATCAATGTTACGGATCCAATTATTAAAGCAAAAATTGCCCCCAAAGCACCAGACTCTGGTCCTATCATGCTGGTAATGAATTTCTGGTCAAAAACAGCTAAAGTGATACCAACGAACAACATTATTGAAAAAGCACTCGGCAACAATTTGATGAAGGATGACCAAGCTATGCGTATGCTCTTTTTTGTTTTACTTTTATCCTTTAAAAATGATACAAGTAATAAAGACCCAGCTATCAAATATAGTATGGATGAAGTCATTTTCAAATCTCCTCTTGATCTAAATTTAAATTTTCATACTCTGATAAAAAGTAATCAAAATTTTTCTTCCTTTGCTCGATGTCACTTTTGAATTTTTTTAATTCTTTCAAACCTTTGCTTGTTATTTTATAATACTTTTTTGCTGCACCAGGCAAAGACGTATCCCATTGTGATTCTACGGCTTTTGATTGTTCCAAATCATTCAGTGTACGGTAAATTGCTGGGCTATCAGAATTATTATATGGTAAATATTCTTCCATTTTATTCAATAACATCGAACCATAGGCAGGCTCTTTCGCCAAAAACAATAATATAAATGCGGGCAAATGCCTACCGTAATTTAATCTTGCCAAATATAACGCCTCCATTTCATTTTATATATATATGTGTTTATTATACTATACTGCTTATAGCATATTGGTGTCAATTTATTTTTTTCCGAACTACACATCTATTCATTTTATTTTCAACAATAAAAAAAGCCAGAGATTATACTCTCCAGTCATTCTTGCTATTCTCTCTTAAGTATAACTTCAGCCCCATCAAGAAAGTTTACTGTTAACTGCCCATCTTCAAATACTTTAATGCATTCAAGCGTTGCCAACATATGGTCTGTGTTCATTTCCGAAACCGTCTCGACCTCCTCAATCAATTCCAGAAATCTTGTTGCTCTGTATTTAATAAGTAGGTTCTCATTCTCCTGCTGATCTTCCCATCTTATTTTGTGTTTCTCTTTCTCGCTCACCAGGCTGTTCCATCCCATGATAAATGCCTGATTCAAGGTTTCTTCATCAACATGACGGTTTATGCATCCGATGATTCCCTTGTTTTTATACCTCTCAGTACATTGCCATACAAGTCTTTTTCCATATTGGGTTTGCCATCCTTTTCTTGCAAAATCCCTGTTACACTCTCCGCAGGTTTTGCAAAATTTGATATGGACACAAGACACAGCAAGACTCCTAATCCATATGTCGCCAAACCTGCATAAAACCAATACGGGTCAGTCATAATCTTAAGGAAGAATAGATAGACAAAAATCAGAATGTTTGAAATCTGATAAAACCAGTACGCTGCTTTTTCTTTTCCAATCAGCGGAGCGAAGAAAGCCGCACGTTTTAACCCTTCCTTGTTTAATATGCTTAAAAGTACGAATCTTATCAGTATAAATGGAATTAACAAAAGAAATCCGTTCATTTTATCTCCTTGTACCTAACTTGCCAATTATATAAATAACCGGCATTTCATATTCCTGTTTATGTATTCTATAAGATAATCGTCCTTTATCATTTTATTGTTCAACTCTGAGGAATTCAAGCATAGACTCCGAAATACCAAATGTCATCTATGAAACGCCTCAAAAAACAGGTTCAAAAAATGCAGTTTTTGTCTCAATTTTTGCCCATTTTTCGTTCCAAAACCACTACATATAGTGGTTGATCTGCCTTATTTGCCCTTCTGACCACTATTCGTCATCAGAACTATACTCTCCACGTGCATATCTTTGTCCCACAAAAGTTCCTGTACTTCCTGCCCATTTTTATATACTGGAAAATTAAAGGAAATGGACTTTAGCGGCACTTCCGTTTCACCACGAGGGTATATCTGAATTTCTTTAATCAAGGAAGATATAAGAGCCTTACGTTCTTCATCACTGATTTTATCGAATACTTTTTCAAAGTTAATTAGCAACTTATAAACATTATCTAAAGTAATTGCATCTCTTTCCACTGATTGTCGTCTTAATTTTGCATCTTCTATCTTTTCTTCTAACTCAACCAGTATATCATACAGACCATCTAAGCGAATAGTCATATCATGTAATTTTCTCTCCCGGTAACGAGTATCTTCAGGCAATGTATCAATCTGATTTTCTAAGCGGGCTTTATTTAAATCTACTTCCCGAAGTTTAGCCTCATAGTTTTTTATTTCTCGAACAATTGTCGTGGTATCAATTTGAGTACCTATTCTTGCTTTAACTTCTTTTGCAAATGTTTCATTACTTACCAATTCTCTAATAGACTCAATTACAAGGGGTTCAATTGTTGTTTTCTTCAACATTGCTTTATACTCGCAGCTTTTACCTCGGACATTACGATTTCTACTGCATACATAGTAGTAAACTTCTTTATAAGTTCCATCCTTATTTGTCCAGGCATGTTTATTGGTATACATTGGTCCACCACAGGTAGGGCATTTTAAAATCCCTGATAATAAATGGACACGATTTTTACCAACTTTTGAGGGTTGTTTTATTCCTGTTTCTATTCGTTTTTCACGAACCTTATTCCATAATTCTTCACTGATTATAGCTTCATGTTTCCCTTCTGCTAAAATATAATCTTCCTGCCAAGCTTGGCGATATTCATTTTTTGTGCCCTTTACTTTTTCTCTTGCTCTCCTACCAAAAGCAATCTTCCCACAATAAACAGGATTGTCTAAAATCTGCCTTACGAAACTGCCACTCCATTCTTTTAACTTTCCATTCTGTCTTTGAATTTTCTCAATGCCTTGCAAGTTTAAATATTGTGCTACTCCGTTATATCCTATATCTGTATTTGCAAATTTATCATATATTAGACGAATAGCCTCTGCTTCCTTTTCCTGAATATAAAGCATCTTATCTTTTAAATAATAACCATAAGGAGCAAAACCACCATTCCATCCCCCTTGGCGTGCTTTTTCCTTACGTCCGTTCATAGTTTGCTCAATGATATTTTCTCTTTCGATTTCAGCTACAGCAGAAAGAACGGATATTAGCAGTTTTCCGCTTGCCTGTGATGAATCAATCCCTTCTTCTATACATATTAGGTTTATGCCATAAGATTGTATAAACTCTAAGGAGTTTAAAATATCCGCAGCATTTCTTCCGAAGCGTGATAGTTTATATACTAATATGTAATCTATCTGCAAACCATTTTCTATATCTGATAACATCCTTTTAAAGGCAGGTCTGCCTTCAATTGATTTTCCTGATTTCCCTGCATCTTCATAGATATCTATCACTATCATTTCTTCTCTATCTGCATAACGCTTTAGACTGGTTATTTGACCATCTAAACTAAATCCATCAATCTGCATTTCTGTACTAACTCGAGGGTATAAAACACATTTCATTCCGCTTTTATTCATAATCAAAACCTCCTTTTATTTAGGCGAACAGATAGAAAGTTTTCTATGTAAGGTGCTGTGAAATTACACAGCACAATCTATTTCTTCCAAAATCTCAACTCCGTATTTCTCCACTACACTTGCCAGTGTATTAATAAAAGTGTCATATTCTTTCGATTGAGAGCATCTAGTTTCTTTTTTGGGAGCAGATTTTTTTATTACAGTCCCTTCTGATTCAGATCTGATATTTTCCATCTGTAAACACCTCCGTGAATACATATCTCCAGTATAAATAGGTTTTGACTTTATGTGAATTGTGTCGATTTCCTTTTCAAATTCCATATTTGAATTGTAAAGTGTAAAATTATAGGCCCTCCAATCCTACACTAATTGAGAGAGCCTTATTGATAGAGGTAATTTCTTCTTCGCTTATTCTACCGACATATCTTTTCAAACGACTTTTATCTATTGTAATAATCTGTTCCAACAAAACCATTGATGGAACTGTTAGCCCAGGAGAGGAATTTAATAAACAATGTGTAGGTAATCTAGCTTTGTAGTCAACTTTACATGTGATTACTGCTATGATAACTGTTGGACTAAATTTATTACCTATATTATTTTGAATAATGAGTACTGGTCGATATCCCCTCTGCTCTGAACCAATTCCATGATTCAGGCTGGTATAAAAAATATCTCCACGCATAACGCAGTCACTCATGCTATTTCATCTCCTTTCTAACTAAACTCTATCTTCAAGAATATATGGTTTGATTTTAGTAAAAACAGACGGCTGTTGGCACAGCTCCACGGGAATTTAACCCTTTCGACGGTCTGCCGAAACCCTACCCATTGCCTGCGACGCTTTTAACGCTCGGACTGTGGCTATAAGGGAGTATCATTGTCCCATTTATATGTTATCGCCTACAAACGCCATATTTGTTTTGAGGCTTGATATTGTTCGCTCACTCTAATCAGAGGTCATGGCGTATCATCCACTTGGCTCTATATAAATGGAATGTATCCGTTTTACTTTATACTGCAAAGCCGTTATCTGCCCTGCTTTCTTTGTAAAGGAACATTTGTCTAATAACAAAACTATGAATAGAAAGTGCGGAAAGGGGAGCATTCTTCCTATGTCAAGCTGCGTTAAAAGTCAAAATTTTGGTAATTAGCTTAGTTTCCAACCTGCGTCGTAATGCTTCATCTACACAAAAATGGGAATTACCACTTTCATCGTAAAGCTGCCTTGTGGACAATGCAGCTATATACCCTTCATAATGTTTCAGAACGGCATTGATAGCATCCACATCACCACTTGCAGCCAATACGATAAGAGGGTATGAAAGCAGATGATTACTTCTTGTCTTGTTGCCCATAGATATCTCCCTCCATAAAAGTTTTTAGCTGTTGTAAGGTTCTTGTCCTTTGGTACTGCACAGTAGAACGCAGCATATTTAGCTTGTCCCCAATTTCTCGGTCAGACAATTCAAGGAAATAGGAAAGCAGGATGATATCTCTTTTAAGCTCCGATAAACATTGTAAAGCCTCGATAATAACATCATCTGTAACTATTACATCAAGACCTAAAACATTAAAAATCTGCTCAGTAACAAAGTATTTATCCACCGTATAAAACTGTTCCATTTCCTTTGCAGACAAATCTGAAAAAGTTATTTCTCGACTACGTTGCCGATTCAGTTCGTCGTAATAATCTCTTGCTTCGTGTTTCAGTATTTTTTTGCAAAAGCTGTCAAAGGCGTGTTGTTTGCTTTGCTCATGGTTATTAGGTTTCATATTCTCACCCCCTTTCGGGTGGTGACTTCTTTGTTCCCCTTTCACCACTACTACGGTGAGAATTGCAAAACTGCCAAACTTTTCGAAAAAAATTTAGAAAAGATGCATACAATTTCTGCTTATTAAACTTTCGCTCATATGATTCTTCTGGTGATAAACCCAGCAATACAACATCCTTTTCAATGTTGTCGCCAGCATCAAGAGAATAATATGCCTTATGAACACGTCTGCGTTCAAAGTCAGAATGTTCTTTTCGGTTAAATTGTGTGAATAACTCTACTATTTCATCTGATACTTCAATAAAAAAGTCAGCTTTGTAAAATGGATAGTAATTCTTTAAATTGATTATTTTCATAATTGACCTCCGTTTTGATTTTTTTATTTGAAAAATACAAAACAGAGGAGGGGAGCGACAACCTGATGCGTATTTCAAAAATTTAAGAGAATAAGGCTTGTCTAGTTTAAAAAAATGTAGAAATAAGGAAGGTGGTTTTATGTTTATAAGTCGAAAATACGAGTGTTTTGGCAATGAGGAAACCGCAACTTGCTTATTGCAAATTGCGGTTTTCAAAGTTATTTTACACATATTAAATTGTGGGATAATAGGGAGGCGTAATTTATCCCATAAGAATAAGACAAAGAAATATCTAAATAAATCTACTATTTTAATACATTCAATATGTATTCCTTTTTCATTTGTAAACACCTCATTCACTTAAAATCAAAAATACAACTAAAAACGATATAATCCTGTATTCATATAATTCATGTAAAGAGAAGTAAGAATTGGGACAAAATAGTACATTTTAAAATATTGTTTCTACTGGAAATTAAAATGCACCCTATTAGACTATTCTTATGTCCCCTAATGGAATATATAATTATTCCATTAGGCAGTAGAAGGGATGTGAACTAAGATGAGCAAGGAAGAATTAATGTTTCTTATTGGTAATAATATACGACGATATCGTTTAAAGCAGAATCTTACTCAAGAGCAATTGGCAGAAAAAGTGGGTATAAGCACATCATTTTTTGCCAACTTGGAGCGTGGCAAGAAGTCTATGAGCATTAAGACTTTAAGGGATCTAGCTGATGCATTAGAAGTAAGTGTTGACTTTATTTTATATGAAAACAATACAAGAAATCACATTAGAAATATAGAAGTGCTCTTAAATAATGAGCCAGAATCTTTTATAATTTCCATAGAAAAACTGATTAGAGTCTGTATCTCTGAATTTTCGGATACTGATATTGAAAACAGATAGAAAAAACATCATCGGGGGGGTGGTGAAAAGATGGGTCTTGATGATAATCAACAATGGTTTATCAAAAAGTTATATAAAGAAATGTATTATTCCTTGTCTGCTTATGCTCTAAGTGCATTGAATGACCGTTCACTGGCTGAAGAAGCCGTTCAAGATACATTCAGAATTGCTTGTGCTAAAGTTGACAATTTTCAAGCTAGTGCAAATCCAAAAGGATGGCTATTTAATACGCTGAAATATGTTATTAAAAACATGATTCGTAGCAGGGCACGTCTCAATAATATGATAATATCTTCATTTGACTTTGATGAAAACATTGATGTTAAGGATCCAGATACATCAAATATTGACCTTCTTTATTCTGACATAGTCGATAGTCCAGAATATAAATTACTTAAAAGGATTGCTCTAGACAAGTATACAATGTTAGAGGCAGCACAAGAACTTGGAATATCCGTAGAAGCATGTAAAAAACGTGTACAACGTGCAAAGAAAAAATTAAAAAGTCATCTTGAAGAAAATAAATGACTTCAAATGTCCCCAAAACCTTAAACAGGTACATATATCAAAAGAAAGGAGTTAAGTTGATGTCTGAATCTAATAAAAATAATCATCGAAAGTACTCAATATATGATAATATGAGCACAGAAGTATTGGAAGAAATTCTCCGTGCAGATTCTCAATTACAAAATGATGAGGATTCTGACATAGATACTATTTTATATATTATGGAGGTGATTGCAAAGCGAGAAAAAGAACAACCAACAGGAAAATTCACTGACGTTCAAACTGCATGGACATCGTTTAGTGAAAATTATTTACCTTATATTGAAAATGATAAATCCCTTTATGATGATGAAGATATTAAGGATAAAACGGACATCAAACAAATACCTTTATATAAATCCTCAACATCACGAAAAAGACGACTGCAATTGAGAGCCACTTTCATAGTAGCTATTGTAGCTGTAATGTTATTCGTTGGAACCGTAACTGCAAACGCACTGGGTTTTGATTTATGGAAAGCTGTCGCAAAGTGGACAAAAGATACTTTTAGTTTTTCAAATGTGATTATCAATAAGGAAAAACCTGATGATTTGCAAGAAACACTTGATAAGTATGGTTTAAACACAAAAGTTGCTCCTACATGGTTCCCTGATGGATATTCATTTGAAAGTGTGGATGTTGCTGAAAATCCTTTACGAACAACGATTCGTTCCATTTATTCTAGTAATAATGGTGAAATTTCAGTTACAATTGTTTTGTTAGCAAATCCATCTACCAGCATATATGAAAAAGACAGCAAAGATATTATCACATATTCCGTCGACGACATCGAGCATTATATTATGACAAATTTGGAACGAACTAAAGTGGTGTGGATGACAGATAATTATGAATGCTCTATCACTGGAAAATTCTCAATTGAAGAAGCTAAAAAAATAATAGATTCAATTTATGAAAGGTGAATCTAAAATTGATAGTGAGGAAGTAAGTAAAACAAAAAAACGCTAGATGCAAAATTTTCATTATTATATGTTTTTTGTGTCTTGATTGAAACGAAAGGAATGAATTATAAGAATGAAAAGAAAAACACTAAGAACAATAGTTATGGTTTTAACACTAATATTTTCTACCGTTTCTGCTGCCAGTGCTACTGATTTTAGTACTCAAGCAAGTCTGTATTTAGATCGATATTACGCAAATATTTATTCTGAAGGCAATGGCGATATTTCAATATGGTTTGAGGTTGAAGCTACTGGAGAAATGGATGAGATTGGTGCATTGAGTATTCGCTTGCAACAAAAATCGACAAGCTCTTCAACATGGAAGACTATAAAGACTTATAGTTACACAAATTATTCCAATATGCTTGTAAATGATAAGGATTTTTATGTTTCCAGTGTAGATTATTCTGGAATAGATGGGTACTCATATAGGGCATATGTAACTGTATGGGCAGGCAACGATGGAAACGGAGATTCACGGGAAATACTTACTGAAACAGTCGTAGCAGAATAATATAATAAGTATATTTAAAAAATTATAAATGTTAGTATATATCCGGTTAGGATGTATACTAATATTTTTTATTATTAAAAATAAATAAATGATTAAAAAACTTATGTAATATTTAAGTGTGTAACATTTTCATAATTTTTCAAAATTTAATGTCCATTTATGGACATACAGCGACATATATAATGATAAGATTTAAAAGGGACAAGATTTTAAACTTTTCATAGTTTATTAGAAATTTTGTTTCCAATAAATGTGTCAAACACATATCACAGATAATCGCCATAATCATTTAAATAACAGGTTCTGCCTACATCAATAATTGTTGAAGTAAGATCAGCCCCTATATAAGTCCTATTACAATAAATATTGGAATATCAATAGATGTTTATAATCTTCCCTACCTTATATCACCGATCATTCCCCACAATATAAAGTTCTGTTACAGTGTTTGCATAATCAATGGTTTCCGTAGCAATAACTACTGTTGTATTATTTGAAGGTGATGCGATAACATTGCAGCTATCGTTTGTAACAGTACAACAAAAACATGGATGCCTTTAGTATAATCCATGCCTAATTCATAAACGCTTTTATTAGCATGCTCGGTTGTAACTTATTTTAAATTAAAAGACAGCTTTATCTGATAAGCTATTACATTATTTGCTATTGAGGAATATTAGAATCTTATTTCAGTGGATTTTATATGCAGACAGGTAGCTTTTTTCAATGATATATAACCTCCAGTATTCTTTGAGATAAATTCAATAAAAATAGCTTATAGAGTACTCTGCTCTGCATCTATTCTTTACGACTCTGATCTACTGATGATAAAATAAGTAATTGGACAATCAAATTTGACTGCCCAATTACTGTAAAGAGCATAGCTGCATTTGGGTTATCTCTGTGTTGTCGATATTTGCGTAATTAGTATTTATGTTTAAAGGTTACTTAAACTAAAAATTATATACTGTGAAGCAAATTGAACTAATAATCATCTCAAATGACCATTCTCTATTTGTAACAAACCTACGGTTACAATAAATTTTGAAACAGTTTACTTTACAGAAATCAGTTAAACTAAAATTATCCTTCTTTAAATATCACTATAATAAAATTCTGTGTATAAAGTAACATTGTCTATTCCAATGATACTATTATAATGAACCGTTGCTGTGTAGCTTACAGTAGAAGTCCTTCCTGAATCAATAACTCTATAGGATGGAGCGGAAATATTAGTTAAATAAACATTTGAAAGAATAGCAGCGAGAGTCAAATTAATTTTAGCATCTTTACAAGTTCCAATCCTAGTTCCATCATATACATTATAAGTAGCTGTAATTGTAAAGTATTCGCCCGAAGTCCACGTAGGCTTTGTTCTAGTCTTTTCAACAACTGCATATGGAGCAAATTCAGTTTGTTCCATATTTGGTTCTATAGTTTCTTTTGAAGCAATATAATCGAGCAATTCTCTTTGCTGTGCAGCAAGTTCCCTAATTTTATTTTCATATTCCTCAAGAGTTACTTTACTTGCATCAACAGTTACATATCCGAGGTTAAGATCATATTCAGTATTGATCCTATCTAGTACCGCCTCATATGCTAATGTATCAGATGATACAGCGAATACATTAATGTTTAGTCCTAATATCATAACTACTACTAAAATAATACTTATTATTTTTTTCATATTATCCTCCTTTATTGTGTTTCACAGTATTTATTAAAATACTAATCCAAACACTCTGCTCGCTCTTATTATATACATGTCATTAAAAGGCTAAATGGGGACAAGTATATTTGATTTATAGTTTCTTTCCTTCAGATTTTTCAGATCTTTATCTTTGCTGCCAGTATAGCTACACATTCAAAGATAAATTATCAATATATTAATTTATCCTTTTCTTATAAGAACAGCATTTTTTCTTATACTTTTCAATATTAAAGTATTAATTGTTTTGGAAAATATTTTTATTATAAAATAGTAAATATTTAAATAATAAATTTGTACTAAGCTACTATTTTTTCTTGACAAATATCTTTAATGTGTTTATAATATAAATTACTTTATGAAATAAAGTACCATTTTATGAACGGAGGAAATATATTATGAAGTTAAGTAAAGATCAGGCATTTAATGATGTTCAAACAATTAAAGAAACATTAGAAAGTACAAAGTTAAATTTTAAGGGGTTTTATACAATTCTATTGCTTTATGGGGTGCTTCGATTAGCTTTGTATATAATTGCGTTATTTACAAAATTTATTTTTAAGAATGTTCCAGGATACGGATTTTTTCCTTTTTTTATTGACACTTTTATTTCAGTTTTCATATTGATTGTTTTTCTTAAAGTATTTAAAAGCGAAAAGGATGTATCTAATAAATATTATCTTAGCTGTATGACAACATGGGGAATTATTGCTGTAGCTTTACCGTTTATCATGTTAGCAATAAGGTTCATTATATTTTTATTTTTGCCATCAGAGTTTACTTTAAATGCCATATCTAAACTATCTGAATTTAATATGTTGATTAATGTAGTTTTACTGATTTTATGTTTTATAATGTGTAGTATTTTGACTAACAATAAATGGCTTATTAGCATATCATTGCTTATCTTATTTGTTTTTCTGCTGTTGGATACCTTCTTTTATAATACTATGAAAATAAACGGGACATTGATATTATATGTTTTTTATAATATTGCTACTTCAGTGGGATATATTATTTTAGCATATTTATTAAAAGGATTGAGAATGAATTATGGATATAAATAATATTCCGGAAGCTTTAAGTTTGCCTATACGATTAAAGTTGATTAGCTGCCTAGTCAGCGGAAAAAAAACATTTATAGAGTTAAAAACTATGGTGGAAGGCTCTGATGGAAATGTCAGCGTACAATTAACTAAATTAGAAAATTGGGGATATATAAAATCCGAAAAAAAAATTGAAAGAAAAAAAACGAAATCAATTTATGAGCTTACAGATTATGGACTAACCCAACTAATAGAATATGTTGAATTATTAGGATCTATAATAGATTCTAAGGATTAGCAATAATCTTGTAAATTAAAAACTGTTTAGTGCAATAGGCCAAATTTATGATGATTATATTATTATAGCTACTCTTAAAATATGAATACCCCTATGGATCAAATGTGGCATCGTTGCTGCGAGTTTCTCATTGGTTATAAATAAATCATCACAGCAGAGGCAACTCGAAAGTTTACTCGGTGAAATGGACAGCAAAGATTTAATCATAATAACTATTACTGCAAAAGGAATAAATAAAAAAAGTCAAATCATTGAAAGGTCTTCCAGTCTCGCTTTGTTTTCTCAAGCTGCCCCTAAAGGGGCTCTCTTTGTATTTACTTTCTTATTTTTTCCCAGTAAATGGGTCAACATACTCTTTCATACTTAATTAATCATATGCTATATCTTCTTATAATTGTTTCTTTATATATTCTTCTATTACCTTTTTATTTCTACCTACTGTACTTACATAATATCCTTTGCACCAGAAATATCTATTTCCATATTTGTATTTTAAGTTCGCATGTCTATCAAATATCATTAAGCTACTCTTCCCTTTTAAATACCACATGAAACTTGCTATACTTAATTTTGATGGTAGAGTTACTAGCCTTAGTATTTTCCCTATATCTGTTTTTATCTTCCCATATATTATCTGTCTTCTATACTTCGGTGCAAATACTATGTGATATTTACAATCATTATCCATTATAGATGCCTCCTTTGATTAAGTTTGGTTGGTCAGACCTAACTTTGTAATATCAAAGGGGGGTTTATTTTTCTGCTCACCGCTAAAAGCTCTTTAGAACCATTTTTTAAAAATTAAAAAAACTTGTCCCTTTTTAGGATTACCGTTACATATGTATAGTAAAAGTACATAGAATATGTGCTTAGAGACAAATAACCGGTTTAGTATTCAAGAAAAGAAAGGTAGTGATTAGTAGTTTTCTTGATGTTATTAAGGTAACTATCCCTAAGAAAGTAGTTCTTACAACTTAGTAAAATTTTACTATAATCTTGTCCGCGAGAAATGCTATTCGACAAGAAATACTATTTGAAAGGAAAAAAATTATGAAAAAAACTTTAAACTCGCATTTCCGTATTTTTAGCAGGTGTTATTCTTGGCTTATCTGCGATACCAGTACTTGCTGGTTCAACTATATCCTCCTGGGGTTATTATGGACCTATTTTAGGTTATAACTACAGGAATCGTGCACTTTTAGAAACAAGTAGCAGTGGGCAATTTGCAGTAACAGGTGCTTTCAGGTATGAATCCGGCACTGTACCAGCATGCTCAACCACGATTATTTAATGATGACTCATTGTTCAAGTACTCAATAATGCAGTATAATTCTTCTGAAAATTCCGGTTTTGCTGTTGGAAGCAATAAGTATGATGGTGGTTCAGGTACATATTATAATTATGGGATAACTGCTGCATATAACGGCGATGGTTATGATACTTTTTATACCTTCAAAAGTCTTAGTCAAACCGAGTAATCATTAAATGTGTTTTAAATATTAAAGGGGGCGAGACATAAGGAACATATGAGGAACTGTATTAATAAAAAACAAAATAAACCTGACAAGCCTCCTGTGAATTTAGTTCTTATCTTCTCTTAGCTACATAGATTTTTGAAGTCAATCATACCTATGGTGAATTTAAACAGAAAAATTTGTAACAATGGAATAACAATTTATCGTTTACATTTTGTCCCATCCCACCTCTCTATCATATAGAAAGGTGGGATGTTCTATGTTGAAAGATATAATTCTCAATGCGCAGGCAGGAAACGATGACTCCGTTCTTATAATAGTAGATAAGTTTGATCCTTTGCTCAAAAAGTACTCCTATAAACTTAATTATGATGATGCATACAACGATCTATTAGCAGATTTTTTAGACCTGATTAAAAACATTGACATGAGCAGGCTTCGTCATAATTGTGAAGGGGGCATAGTTTCATACATATGTAAATCCGTATATTCGAGCTATATTAAAAAATCTAAGACTAACTGCAAATATTTCCAATCAACAATTCCATTTTCAGGACTAAATGAGAATGAAAAGTATTACGCAGAACTATCTTTGTCAACAGTTGATAGAGACGATGCTTTGTTAGTATCCAGCCTTAATGAAATTTTGAACCAGCATGAGTTTCGTATCATATATACGATTTATTTTTTGGGATACTCATCAGCGGATATTGCTCAATCAAGTGGTACGTCCCGTCAAGCAGTTAACCAAACAAAACGTAGGGCTTTAGAAAAATTACGAAAAGCCTTTGTTGTTTAGTATCTATTCGTGTGGACTAACCCCCCGCCTTTAGCTGTTGTATACACTTTAAGCCTTACCTTTGAATTGAAATATTTCTTTATAAGTTTACAAATTACAAACGTTTTTCTCCTTATTTTCTGTAATCAACCCAAGTTTTCCATACTTTCGACGCCGTCAACCTTCCTTAGTTACTCTTTTCGAGGCTCAGTTACTTTCAGGCCTACTACCTGACTAACTACGCTTAGTGGCTGCGATTACTCCCAGACACCCAAGACTCGCTATTGGTGACCCGGCTGGTGTCTTCCTAAGCAAGGTTTCCACTTGCTAAACTTCACAACATGGGCTTAGTCGCATAATTATTTGTATAGCGTTTACAAATCATTTATCGGGATCTCTTTATTAAGTAAGCTTGCAAGCCAACATCATTAAAGTGGGCGAGACTTTATCGAATACTCAGCACAAAGTCCCGGTTGAACTCTACCCACAGGAAGAAGACGCAAAATACGAGATGAAAGGTGGTAATTCCAATGTTTCCATAAATGCGCTCATACACAGCAGATTTATAACACTTCTATCATTATCCAAATAAAAAGAAAAGGAGAATTACAATGAAAAAGTCTACTAAATCAATCATGACTCTGGCCCTGGTCATTACCATTCTGTCCATAAGTGCGATGCCAGCTTTCGCTGCTTCAAGTTTTTCTACCTCTACTCAGGAAAACGGCACACTTAGTGGAGGAACATATCTCGGAGCCCCAGGCTCACCTAATCTTAGTTTCTCAGAAACACTTCTAGCGTCCCCTACCTCAAGCTCCTATATCAAAGCATCTCACCAAGTGGTAAATTATTCTACTGGAGCTACTGTTGCAACACCAAGTTCTGGTTCCGGGTTTAATAAGAGCTACGTTTCGTCATATGTCTTTTTGAACGCTGGAAAATACACTTCTTACGGTACGCATGATTTTTATAATGGCTCTGAGACAATATCCAAATATACAAATCTTGTCGGATTTACCGTCTATTAGCATTTATGTAGTCTGGCAGGAACGCGCGTTGTGCGTTCCTGCCAAATAACCAAAAGAAGATATTCCGCATAGATAATCCAGCATACAAAAATCTTCTTAGTTTGAAAGGAATGATCATTAACATGAGAAAGATAGCAGTATTTCTGGTGATAAGCATATTATTTCTGTTTTCATCTTGCGCGAAGGAACCCATTCCAGTGGAATCACAGCCGACGGATATAAATCCCCTTAATACTTCAGAGAGTAGTAATTATGGTCAATTATCAGCAATAGGAAAACCACTGCCGGAGGGTACGATATCGCGTAAAAGGGTAAACTCTCCGCATACCTTGGGATACGATGTATACAACGGCGAGCCTATCGAAGTTTCACTTGAAGTCTTAGCAAGCGAAACTCCAACTTATACAGAGGGTTACATGGTTTTTGTCGAGGGTATACCTGTACTTTCCAGAATTAAGGTAGACGGTGTTATGCACGAAAAAGAGAAATATATGCACATTGTTGACCATCGCGAGGAAACCACGACAAATGTGAATTTGTATTTTGAGCCGCTTGGATTTCAAAAGGGAGAAATTGTGGAGTTTTATATTGCGTATATATTTACTCCTTCCTATATTCCATACGAGTATTATCCTTTATATGGAAATACACATAAGATAATGAACGCTCCTTCGAGCCCTGTTAAAATAGAAAGAGGAAGCGATTCCACAACGAAAGAAATGGCATTGTTCCCCTCAAGAACATATGAGATTCCTAATGAAATATATAAAATTTATGAGAATGAAGATGGGACGAATTATTTAGACTCAGACCCAATTGTCGAATTATACGATGGCAGCGGGAGTCAGATTGTACAACAAATGGGTGCAAACGGCTATACAGATTTAAAAATCAAACTATATGGAGGAAATTCAACCCAATATAGACTTACACTATTAATCGACCAACAGCCGGTTTTGGTATCGGGTAAAAACTATCTTGAGGTTATGTTTGAGAAAGGCACGACGGCAGAATTTGATTTTACGATAGACATATCTGAACTTGATAGAAAAAGTACAATTATGGCAGTTGCTGTTCCTTATGGAGATACATTTCAGAGGTATATTACACATTCTGTTCCGGTGTTGCTGATAAATCTGGACAAACCACAAGCAGAAAAGGACATCGTCCCGCCTGAATATAAATATGCTGAATGAGACGACTGAGCGAGTTGTGATTTAAAAGCCCGTCAGACCAATGTTACTGAGACTTCTGTTCAACCATTCTACAACGTACACCCGGCTTCGCTATCAACAGCTCCCAATCGTAGTTATTATTCTACGATTGGGAGCTTCTTTGCAATGGCCGTTTTTTACGACGCAGTGCAAGATTACCGCAGGCTTTCTGATTGTTATATTGAAACTAAGCAGAAACTGCTTGATGGGATCAACCGTTTTTTTTAATGCCTATGAATATCGAGTAGTGGACCAATAAAACCATGCCTGCAAATTTCTGTATCATTTTTCTTGACATCACCACAATCTTGTAGTAAGATGTAGTCACTACAGGATTGTAGTAACATTGTCGCAGACGTGTAACAATGAATGGAGGGTGTACACCATGAACAATTTTCAAAAATTATCAGAAACTGAAATGGAAGTGATGGAGATTATCTGGGCTTCCGGTCATCCTATTACTTCCAGCGAACTGCTTGAGATTTTTGCACGGGATAAGGGGAAGGAATGGAAAGGCCAAACAATGGCAACCTTCTTGGCTCGGCTGGTTGAAAAAGGCGTCTTGATTATCACCGGGCAGCAAGGTCGTACAAATATTTATGAGCCTTGCCTGTCACCGGAGCAATACCGGAGTCAAGAAGCAAAGAGCCTGCTGGAAACATTGTATGAGGGTTCGATCAAAAACTTCCTGGCAACACTTTATGGCGGCAAAGAACTGACAAAGGATGAAATAGCTGATTTGAGGCGCTGGTTCGCGGAAAAGGCAGGTGTGAAGAATGAGTAATCTGTTTTCAAGTCTCCTTGCCATGTCCATTGCGGGAAGTGTGGTTGTCGGGTTGATGCTGTTACTTCGGCCTGTAACTGCAAAAATCTTTCCTGCCAAGTGGCAATACGGAATTGGGAAAATGGCAATTGCTTTTTTTCTCTTGCCTGTTTCCCTTATTGTAGAAAAGGTTTCTTATGTTTTACCAAAGACAATAACGCCAATGCATCCTTCTGGAACGCCGCCTATGGCTATCCCTGAAACATTACAGCCAAACGGTTTTGTGGATGCAGTAGATACCCTGATGGAGAAAAATCTTCCTGCTGCCATGGAAAAACACCTGTCTTTAGAAGTAATGGGAGCCGTTTTGCTCATTTGGTTTGTGGGTGCGATGGTATTTGCCGGATGGCATTTCTATTGCTACCGCAGATTTAGTAAGCGGCTTCTGGAAAACAGTATTCCCATACCGGAGGATACGGCCACCACCCTGCTTTCCTCACGCAAAGCGGCTTTGGGCGTCAACGGTGATGTAAAACTGATGCTGAAGCCCAATATTACAAGCCCTATGCTTGTGGGGCTGTGCCGCCCCATGATACTGCTACCAGCATCCAGCATATCGGAAACGGACTTAAAGCTGGTCCTGACCCATGAACTCATGCACCTGAAACGGAAGGATTTATGGGTGAAAATGCTTGCGCTAATTGCGGGAACGCTACATTGGTTTAACCCCTTCGTCCATGTTCTCCGCAAGGATGTAAGTATATGGGGCGAGTTGTCCTGCGACGAGGCGTTGGCATCCGAAATGTCCCATGAGGAAAGAAAGCATTATGGCGAAGCAATTTTGAGCACGCTGGACAACCATTCCGGCATGAACACGGCTTTTTATTCTCCCTTATGCGAGAGTAAGAAGCACATTAAAAGGAGATTGATAAGAATGTTGAACGTTAAGAAAACGAAGAAGTCTATTACGGTTTTAGCCGTTGCAGCAATCCTGGCAATCGGCAGTATAGGATTGGCATTGGCTGCCAGTTCGACAGGGAACGGCATTGACAATGTTATAAATGTCAGTGCTGATAAACAGAACGATAGCAATATCGACGTCAGTGTTGATAAACAGAATGATAGCAATATCGACATGAAATATCTGTGGCCAGTAACGGGGTATAATCATATTACCGCTGCATATGGTAACCACATGTATCCCGTGAAGCAGGAAATGATGTTTCATAATGGGATTGATATTCCGGCACCTGAAGGCACACCTGTACTTACTGCCGATAAGGGAACAGTCGCTGAGATAGGAGATAATGAAACGGATGGTAATTATGTCATTTTGAATCACGGTGGGGGAATTCAGACTTTTTACTCGAAATTGTTTGGATTTGCAGAAGGACTTGCAGAGGGAGATACCGTGCAGCAAAGTGACGTTATCGGCTATGTTGGCTCGACAGGCGAAGCAACAAGCCCTCATCTACATTTTCGCCTGATTATTGACGGTGAATACACTGATCCTACAAGTGCTTTTGCATCGGAAGATTGGTCGGATGACTATGTTCGAAGTCCTGAGTTTTGATTTTTTTATTGAGTATATCGTTAAGATAAAACGCCAGAAGAAACTTTGCGGTAAACAAAAAAACCTATATTTTATTTACAAAAGATTGTAAAACTATCTTGTAAAAGCTCACCTTAAATATGAGATATTAATAAAATAAGGAGGAAGTTTAAATTAAGTTTAAATATTTCTAATTAATTAATAATTAAATTAACCATAAGGTATGGTGCTTTATGGTTACGAAATGGACAAGTAAGTTAAAAGAATGAAATAATGATATTGGGTTATAAATATCTGTAACATATGATTCCCAATTATGAATTAAAGGAGGGTTAAATGAAAAAAATTACAACATTTTTATCGGGATTTCTTTGCTGTTTCATTTTAGTTGTATTATTAAACAGTTTAAGCGTAGATGGTTATGCTAATAGCAATGTTTTCCAATTTACAAATGTAACATACCCAATTTATATAAACGGGGAGAAAAGTGATACAGAAGCTTATAACTTTAAGGGCAATACGTATTTGAAAATCGCAGATTTGAATAAGAATCTTAAAAACTTGAATGTACATTGGTCGGATGAAAAAAGAGAAGTAAACATAGTTGAAGCTACAGGGCTTGGATATATGCATAAGGATGGGATTGAGTATGTAGATATTCGAAGATTAATAGAGAGAAGTACCAGTGGAGTTCCAAATGGTTTTAATTTAAGGACAGGTAGTTTCTATTGGGATGGATATAATGAAGAGACCTATATAGGTATTGAAGCAGAAATGTTCAAGATGGATTCAACGGAATATTATCCAAACTTGTATATAGAAAAAAAGTTATTCGAGGATAATTTGCCAAAGCTTTTACAGATGTTTTCAGAGAATGAATATTACATTAAAAACAATCCAGAACTCTTTCCTGACATTGGTAATTTTGATTCGATAAAAAATAGCCATAATTAACTTAAATATTCAATCAAATAAATATTAACTTTTCATTTTAAAACAAAAATCTGCACTCCAAAGTGTATTCGGAGTGCAGATTTTTTTAGCTTAATTGCTTTGGTAAAGCCTTAATTGTGGAGATAGGCCAATCTCGACTATTGAATGTAGCAGTTGCCTGATCCCATACGAAGCCAGCATCCATTTGATTAGTGACAATTTCATCAGCGTAAGATGCTTTGCTCATTCCATCAGCTGTGCCGTTATATGAATTCTCACTATTTGTTGAAGTCATTGCAACATAAGATCCACTTGCAGTAGTCAGAGTTGTTCTGGATACTTTGCAGTTTCTAAAATAGCAGTTACCGTACAGTTCAAAAACTCCAGCGGCATTTTTATTAACAGCAATAGTAATTTCGCGGTTTACTTTACTGCCCGCAACTAAAGAGTTGTACGCAATTGCATTCAAGTAATATGATACTGATTTAGTCGCCTTTCCAGTCTGCAATACATCAATTTTAATATAACCATTTACCAAAGATGTATTAAGAGTTACGGTGTCACCTGGTTTTGCAGGTAAAGTTATAAAGTTTCCATTGGCATCTTTATCCATCCACGTGCTAGACGCTGTACCAGACAGCAAGCCACAGAAGATTCTAAATCCATTGTCATCATAAAGGATGCCTGCATCCAGTCCATAGCTTCCTTTATAAAAACCATGAAAAACCTCAAAAAACGCGCCATTTTTGTAGTTTGCATCATTCGGACGATACTTAACTACATCCGGTAATAAAATTGTTGTTGAGCAGGCAATGTAAGTCGTGCTTGTGGTTGCCCTGAAAATTGTGTGAACTCCCATAATTATTTCTCTCCTTTAGAATAATATTTAGGACTTTTTTTGTCCTATACTATATAGAGAGATATTTTTTATGCAAAAGTAAACCATCCGACAAAATAATTTTAAAAATATAATCATTGGAAATGATAAGAGGTATGTGGAAAAAATAAGAACCCGTTTTAAATTACATGAAATGAGTAAAGAAAGAGTATATACGCATCTATTAATATAAAAATGTCACAAATGTTATAATTTCTATTATTGTTAGCTACTTTACTATAGAACATAGACATTAAAACCAAATGTTAAATATTACATTGACTTAGAAGAAATATGATAGGGTCAAATCACCAGATGATATTTATCTCTAGCAATATAAATTATTTTAGGCATAAATTTATTATGCAACATCAATACAGCATTATATCACCTTTTTTGCATCTTAATAAATCGAATATAAATTCATATGATTTCCTAGTATAATAATGTCATAGTCACTAATGACTATGCAGTTAAATCATTTCTTAAAAATTATTTTCTATATTTAGTAACAGAAGAAAGAGTTCTTCTTTCATCAGATGTTACTTCTAAACTTAACATGTCTGACAGCTCTCAATAGACTCCAGACTAATCGTAAGATATAATCTTAAAGGATAGGATAAAAGATGTTTTCCTCCTTGGGAAGTCAGTTTCCACTGACCTATACCTACAATTAAGTCAATTAGTCCATTCAATGAGGTTTTATGATTAGGCTGGTTGGGAGCCCTCAGGCTATACCCGTATCACATGCTAGGATGCGTACTCATTGTTTGGAAATGGATTCCTATCAGAAAGGAGCTATCGCTCATGTCAAACATTATTAAATATGATTCATTTATTTCGGTTGGTATTGACGTTGGTGCTGATTTTAGTTGGATGTCTATTGCATTACCTAACCAAACTTTTGTAGGAAAGCCTTTTAAAATCCTACACTCTGATTTAAATTCCTTAGCTACTTGTGTTTCTAAAATCAAAGAAGCAGAAGAGCTGTATTCTTTGGAAAGTCGCATTTTCCTAGAATCTACGGGAATTTATCATTACCCACTCTTCTGCTATCTTCGTGATAAGGGATTTTTGGTATCCATCATTAATCCTATCATCACTAAGAATAGCACAAATATTAACATAAGAAAAGTACATAATGATAAATTTGATTCAAAAAAAACTGCGTTAATTGGCTTAAAGCCAGATTTAAAAGTTTCTTTAATTCCATCTGATCTTGTACTTGATTTAAGAAATCTTTCAAGGGAATATTATGATCTAATGGACCACCGCTCTGCTTATGTGAACAAGCTTCAAGGTGAACTACGAATGGTTTTTCCTCAGTATTTAAAAATTTTCTCTAAGATAACTACTAAGACATCTTTGACCTTATTAGAAAAATATACTTCTCCAGATGCGTTTTTAAGTGCTTCAAAGGATGAGATTATTAAAACCATACGCTTTACTGCACGCTTTGGAATCACTTATGCTCAAAACAAATATAATGCTATTATCCAAGCGGCAAATGATGCTAAATCTTTTGTCCATTCAGTAAATAGTAACATTAAACGTATCAGGATATACATTCGCTTTATACGTCAGTATGATGAAGAAATTTCAACCATACTATCTGATATGCACGAACTTGTAGATTCCAATGAGGACACTGAATTTGTAAAACAAATACATCTAATTGAATCTATTAAAGGTGCAGGATTTCTCTCTGCAGTAAGTCTTATGGGCGAAATTGGAGATTTCTCTGCTTTTAAATCACCTAAACAGCTATTTGCTTACTTTGGTCTTGATCCAGCAGTAAAGCAATCTGGAAAATTCAATGGTACCAAAGTTAGCATGTCAAAACGTGGTTCTAGAATTGCTAGAAGAGTAATCCACATCATAGCGTTAATCAGTATTGGCACTAATCGCAACGGTTCTGCCCACAACCCAGTTCTACGTGAATACTACCTTAAAAAATGTCAGAGCAAACCTAAAATGGCGGCTCTAGGTGCTATTATGCATAAAGTTTGTAACATCGTTTTTGCAATCTTACGTGATGAAAAGGAATTCGAAATCATCACTCCAGAAGAACATCAAATGAATTACTTAAAAGCGAAATGCGACGTCGCTGCATAAAGTTATTCTATATTTAAACTTATATTTTTTGATAACCTTTCAAAAGGTTTATTAAACTTACCCTTTTTTAAGTTCAATGGAGTATCAATTTTTTCAATTTAACTATTGACAATTCTTAGCTGGACTTATGATTTATTTAATATATCATAACAAGAAATGCCGATAATTATATTATAAATTGTATGATTACTTAGTGTCTTCTAAAATATCGGAATAATTCTTAAGTCGGAATAATCGCAATTAATCTGATATCGGATTAATTGCGATGGATTTTCAGGATATGGGAAAGTAGAAGACATTCATCACTGTCTATGCTGGGCTCATTTGAGAAGATATTTTACCGATGCCCTTCCTAAAGATACAGAAAGTCCTGAAGCTACCCTACCAGCCACAGGAATAGCATATTGCAATCAGCTATTTGACTGGGAGATGAAATTTAAGGAACTTAACCCAGAAGATAGGAAAAAACAGCGTCTAGAAAAAGAGAAACCCCTTCTAGAGGCCTTTTGGTCATGGGTAAAAATTTCAAATGCAAAAGTACTTCCTAAATCAAAAATTGGAAAGGCCCTTCAATATGCCCTAAACCATAAAGACAAGTTAGAGGCCTACTTAGAAGATGGAAACTGTGTCATCTCCAACAATATTGCTGAAAACTCCATAAGACCCTTTACAATAGGAAGGAAAAATTGGACCTTCTGCGGTAGCCCTCAGGGTGCTAATGCCAGTGCTTGTGTATATTCCTTGGTAGAAACAGCAAAAGCTAATGGTCTAAACCCCTACAAATATTTAGAATATGTATTATCAAGATTGCCAGGATCCAAGCTTCAAACAAACCCCAAGGTCCTAGATTCAATGATGCCTTGGAATGAGTCGGCTCAAAAAACATGTAAATAGGAGTAAATATAATACAGGAATATCATATCGATATTCCTGTTCTTATACCATACATCTTTTATTATACGCTTACAAAACTTATCAGGATTTTTCTTGAAAAAACAGCTTAATTTTAAAGTGCTTTTATAGATTCCTGACAAGTTGAATTTCTCGATAACCAATATTATTGGGAATTCCTGATTATCTTGGCAAGCAGGGCAAGGTGGTACACACCTTACGGGATTTTTGCTAAATCTGCTTGTTGGGGAGTATCCCCAATCCCCATTGAACACACAATGAATTGTGTGGCTACGCTCCCTTTGGGAGCTAAAAAATTACATAATATATTATCTTTCATTTTGTGATTTTTCTTTTTCTTTTGAAGTCCCATCACTTTCCAATAGACGGTCAACATTTGCCTTTGCAATCAGTATTTCTTTCATTTCTTTTTTTGTAGAATGATACTTTGAATAGGTCTTTTTCCTTTCAGAAATCAACTCAGTATATTCAGCTTGCAGGGTCTTAATAGTCGGTAACTTTTCAACTTTTAATTCATCAAAAGCTACCTTTGCTGCTTTGTGTAAAATCAATTCAGCGGCGTTCTCTTCGTAGAATTTTTTTGAGTACCCTGCCTTACGGTAGGCTGTATAAATCTCACGAGTTTTTGAATAATTGATGATGTGAGTTTTAAGAGCTTCTATTTCTGCCATACGCTTTTCAATCATTTTAATTTGAGCAGAAATTTCGTTAAAGTTATCCGTAATATCCTTTGATTTTTTCTCTAAATCAGCATAATAAAGCAAGTTATTTTCAGTCAAATAATTTATTGTTTGAGCCAACTGTTTTAGATTAAAAATCTTTGCCCACCGTTCATATCCTGCACCTTTCCCTGCTTGTAATTTTTCTTCAATATCTACCAAAAGGTTGATTTGAAGTTTTGGTTTTTCTATATTCTTATAATTGCTTTTCAATGACTTTTTACCACTGATAACTGCTTTGATTTCTTCCTCTAAATAACCCTTTCCAAGAGAACGTAAGCGAATAAATCTCTTCTGATCTTTATTCTTAAAAGCAAGATACTTTCCTTGCTTAATAGAATAACCTGCCTGTTTCATTTGAAATAAGAAATCATCAAAATTTGTAGGCTTTTTTGAAAGAATTTCATCAATGGTTTTCCTTAATCTTTCTGAATGAGAAATAGGTTTTTTATCTCCGAGCCATTTGCCATAATGGTTTTTTCCACGCTTTGGATTCTCAATAGTTGATAGTCCATTTTCAAGACAAATTAGGTCAGATATTTTGCGTACAGCTTTGCCTGAACCTAGAAAATCTCTGAACTTTTTTGTGCAATCCAAAGAAGTTGCGTTGTAAATAATGTGGTTATGAATGTGAGCCTTGTCGATGTGAGTAGCTACAATAAAAGCATGGTTGCCTCTAGTAAATTTCATTCCTAATTCATAACCAATTTTATTAGCAAGCTCTGGTGTAACTTCTCCTGGCTTAAAGGACTGGCGTATCTGATAGGCAATTACATCATTTGCTTGCTCTCTCCCTGTAATATCGGAGTATATTCGCTTGGATAATAAAAACTCTCCCTGCACTGTTTTAGGGTCACATTCATAAGAACTAATATATTCGCCATCATTAGTTTTGTCAGGGTTTATTGCATAATCCGTACGATCTGCAAGACAACTGGCAATAGACTTTCCTTTGTTTTTATGCATTGAAATTAAACGGGTTGTTGCCATTAAAGTCACCTCCTTTATAGCACAAAAAAAGGCTACCACATAGAAATAAGCCAACAGCATAGTAAGTCCATCCGTGACTGATTTTTACAGTGCAGGCGAAAAGGTGCAAATTAATTATGGATGCCTATGATATTGTTTACCTACTGACTAATATTTTTGGAACTTATACAATCTTTAAGTTTATGAATATTTTTCTGAACGTAATGAGATTAATAAAAAACTTGAACTGATATCATATATAGTGTTTTCTGTTAATTAGAGAATACACATAATATTAGCTGTTCCGATAATTAATGTATTGTCAAACTTAATATTATTTTTCCTTATAACAGCTCTTCATTCGTCCTCGTTTAAATTGCGAATTACTTCGGTTATTTATTCTTATACTATTTTAATATCAATTGAAATCATTACAACAATATTAGTTCTTTGTTAGATTTTAACAAATATATTTTTCTTAAAGATATAGAGCTAATTTTTCTTTACTTTTGAGTAAAATTCTATCCTAAGGCTAGCAATGCTGAAATAAATAGTTATATTGAAATATAAAATCTATGAAGCCAAAAAATGGGAATAGAAATAACTTTCAATTTTTAAATGTTCCTGAAAAATTAAATTTTCAACTTGACATCGTAATTGTTATAGGAAACTTGGTTGGTAATACCATAGAAGCAACTTCAAAATTAAAAGAAAATAAGAAAATTAATATGTCTATTGAGTTTATCCAAAATGTGATCTACATTAGTGTGTTTTAACTTGTTTGATGGAGTTCTTATTTTTAAAAATAAAAAGTTAAAAGCTACTCATGTTGATAAAGAATACCATGGCTTAAGTTTGCAAAGTATGCAGAAGCCTATTGAAAAATATTATGGCTCAATGAAGCTAAACCACTCTTTTTCACCGCCTGTCCCTTTTTGACTTGTAAAAGACATATATAGGTATAAAGCTAGAAAGGAGATGTGAGGCCAATGGGCATGTAATTTGATTACAGGTTATGGCACTTAAAAACAATTTTGAGACGGCATTTTAAATGTCGGATAAGAAAGGAGAACAAAAAATGCTACGTTTTAAAAATATGTCTATAAAGGGTATCTCGTTTATTTTGGCGCTTATTGTATTGTCTACTGGAGCTCCCATAGCGTCAGCTTCCAGCATAAATGATTCGTTTGCTACAAAGATTACTACTGCTGAGGTTAGTGCAGTGGAAAGTGCGATGGAAGCAAGAGGGATTGGTGGTGATGTTAAAGTTGAGACACTTTACAATCAAAAAGGTCAACCAGCATTTCTGCTTGGTGTATCCAATTCTGGCTATCAGATCATTACAAGAGAAACATTGATGTGCATTGAAGGTGGCGAAGCAAATCCTTATGCTGCGTATCCAGATGGAGTGAAGTACTACGGAGGCATCTTAAACTACTATGTTGTTTCTGGTAACAAATACATCGACATATGCCGTGACGTTGAAGTAGAAAGTATACCCGAGAGTGATAGTCTGAATGCAGCGATTAATAGTGCAACTAATAAAAATGCAGCTTTTGCACCAAGTGCTTCTGCCACAGCCTCTATAACATCCACTACAATAATACCGTATGCCTCATCAAGAATCCAGCGCAAGGCATTCGGGTATAACAATGATAATACTTGTTCAGCAGTTGCCTGCACTATTGTTCTTGATTATATTGACTATAATAACTCGAATATTGTCCCATCTTCTTATCATTTAGAGAACCTGGTGTCTAAGACTGGGTCGGATGTAGCAACAAATTCCCCCAAGGCACATGCGTTCCACCGTTTCCTAGTCGATGATTGCGGCATGGGAGCTGTCTCGTATGCAAACGGAATATCTAATGCCATTGATGAATACAGGTATTCGTCTACTGCGATTAGCGGCACCGAAATCGATTGTGAATGGACACTAAACATTTTTACCAATTTCGGTATAGATGAACTTGAAGCAGGTAGGCCAACAATGTTGACATCAACTATCGCCGAAGAAAATTATGATTTTCACACAATGCCCGTCTACGGCTACAGGAGAACTAGCGATAACTCCTTAGAGTGGTTAGTGCATACCGGCTGGTACTCTACCCTTATATTAAAGGATGGAGTCTATCGGATGCCTGAAGTGTGGGTTGCTGCTTCTACCGCAACATATCTTTATAGATTTACTTATAACGGAATGTAATGAACCATTCAAATTGCACATAGAGTAAGTATAAGCGCTATCTGTCATAGAATTTGAACAAGGGTTGTTGTGAAATTGGAAACAGATACCATCCCGCAACAACCCCATTCTTATACATTACATTTCCAAAATTGACTTATCTATAATGGTCTGTGCAATTAACAGAGCTTTTTCTGAAAATATTTTTGTTGCTCCCGTAAAGTGAATATCATATCGGCAATTATTCAATTCAAAGCAGATATGGGTGTCAGTGACCGATAAGTCAATTCCGTTATACTCGCTATTTGGTTGTATTTGAGATTCGCTGTCATGTAGCGAACTTGTTAATCGGCAAGATATTGTGTAAACATCGTATTCGCCTTCTCGTGCTTTAAAACTCATTATATAACCGGTCTTTTCGTGTGAGAAACGAGATTTTAAATAAACTGTATATCCACCCTGCTTACTTGGCAATATATCTTCCGAAGGGAATAAATATTGTGGATCATCTGAAAACACCTCAATCAACTCAGCATAACTATTAACTGTATATTCCGGCTGAGGATATTTAGGAATTGCATTGAAAACGAAGACCACAAGAATTACTGCGCTAACAAACGTAGCAATAGACCATAACCATACTTTTTTAGACCTAAGCGATAGATTATGTTTAACAAATTGCTCCCATATTACACCTATCACTCCTAATATGAAGAAAAAAGCACTCCAAATCCTCCATCCATAGGGTCCCATTTCATACTTTGCGCCAGGTATGTTTTTGCCAAGCAATTCGCCGAGTATCAGGCCAAATAGGAAAGCGGCCAAGGTTACCATGGAAAATCGGTATTTACCAAATAAAGCAGGAACAACGGAAACAACTGTGGCTATCAAAAACAAGTAATGGCGTACCAACCAGTCAAACAGATGCTTACTTTGTCCTAATCCTCCTGAAATAATCCAGCCTGCAAGGAATATTGCAAGGTAACCTGCTGCGATGATTATTGCAATTCGGATATTCTTTTTTCGTTTGATGCAAAGTTCTTCAGCCTTCTTCGCTTCTTCCATTCGATAGAGGTAATAAATCTGTTCTGCGGAAGATTTCTTTTCACTCTCGTCGGGACCAATCAGCATGTCAACAGTTGTTCCAAAAATTTCTGCTAATTTAAAGAGATTTTCTGTGCTTGGTGCAGTTAGGTTAGTCTCCCATTTTGTAACGGCTTGCCTGCTTACTCCAATAATTTCGGCAAGCTTTTCCTGTGACAATTTTCTGCTTTGCCGACATTCTTTTATTCTATCACCTAAAGACATCACTAACACCTCCTTTGTAGTTTAAGTATAGCAGAAATAATGAAACCGTTCTACCAACTATTTGGCAACTATTAGTTGCTATGTAATTTTTTGTGTTTTAAGCTGGCGATTTTGACGAAAAGATACTTATACGGACTACATTAACCTACTCCCGCAGCAACAACTTCAATCTCACCAATAATCATTGGCAAAGCCAAAGGGAACGAGTTCAGAAAATATACGGTTTTAACTTTCAATATTTTTATATAATTTTTCCTCTAGGTATTTCTTCATTAATAGCAAAAGGTTTGTGCGATTCTGCTAGTCGACTTTCTGCTAATGCTTTCTCTTTGTATCTTAACTCTCTTTGAAGCTCTTTGACTTTATCTTTTAACGACAGCCTAAAAAAATCATGATTAAACCAAAAATTTGAATAGCTGACATTGCAATACAGGTGTTTTATACCTAAGAATACTGGCAACCCAACTTAAATTAGTATTCCGAACAGGTCGAAAGAACAGAATATCTGGAAGTAGAACTATGTCAACATTTGCATAATTGTGCCAAATCTGCAATTTGATTACTTGGTCTATTGCAATTATAATAAGAGGAAAAATAATTTTTTCCACATCCATTTTCTCCTTTGAAGTGAATTAAATATTAATGATTAAAATTTCCTATTACCATTACATTTCAATTATATCCCCACACCTCTAAAACATCAATAAAAGAAAATTAGCAGAAGTCCCATCAAAAAGCAAGGGTCGAGATAAACGGCTACGCCGCCCTTGCTTTCCACTGGTTCTTCTGCTTTGTGTCAGTTAGGGGGGAAAGCCTAAAAATGCTTTCGCTCCCTTTAATAATTAAATAGCTTTTAACCGTTCATTTATCAGTCCAATCTTTCCTATAAGCCAAGCAGCAAACATTGGTATTCCATAGGGACTTATAAGATAAGCAAGTACCATTGTTTTTATTCCGTCCTGTACCTCCCCTAAGAAAATCATAATTGCCAGTGCTAATGCAAATAGGATCATTGCCAAAATAGAAAGTAACATTGTTCCAAACATACAGATAAACTCACAGATGAGTAGGATAACAGTCAATATCAAAGTAATTGGAAACAATAATATTTTAAGCAGTATTCGCATAATGAAATCCTCCCTTTCCATTGCTACATTGTATAGGAAAAGAATACCAGAGAAGATTAATATTGTCTATGATGTAAATTCTAAATTGCAGAAATACGAGATAAAATTTCATCTGCTGTCTCCCAAAGCTTATTGTAGCTCTCTCTTAAATCATTTATATCTTCTCCATAAATATTTCCTGTTTCATGGACACGTTTAGTAAGCTGATTAAGACTGTTGCTTGTACGACGAAGAAGTGTTACAAGCTCCCTTACATCTGATAAATCAAGGTGGATTACATAGCCATCTATTGCCATTTTACGAAGATAGGCTCCCATATTCTTTGTGCCAAGCTGTTCCATTTTTATATCTATGAGACTTCGTTCATGCTCTGTTACCATAAAATGTAGCTGAACATTCCTTTTTCGGTTTGCCATTATCTCACCTCCAAGTATTTACCTTGCTTTTCTCTTATCTCTTTACCTGTCTGCGAGGGCTGCTTTAGACCATCTAATACAGAAGAACGTTCAGATTTAGAAGCCTTCTTTTCAGTCTGTTCCCGTGGTACAGAAACACCGATACCCATGTCTAACTCAGCGTCAAGAGTGGCAAGTCGAGCAACCTTATCTTTTAATTCATCTTCTTTGGGAAATGGCTTCCCAAGCTCTGCCTTCGCCGCCTCTTTTTGTTTAAGTAAATTATCAAGTTGATCTGTAACTGCCTTTAACCTTCCTGACATGGCCGCAAGGGCATTATCAATTCTTGTAAGATTTCCTCTTGCATCCATTCCCAATTTTACTGTATGGCTCATTACTCCTTTTAAGGTAAGCTGAAAATCATTATAAAAGCCATCATAAGAGAGGTACATAGTGAAACCTCGGTAGCTACCTATTTCCATTGGGTCTTTACCATTTACTTCTTTACAGGCTTCAAGAAGAGCAGCTCCAGCTTTGTCTTTATCTGTAAAGGCATAGTCTTTAATTATCATCGGTAAAAATTTACCTTCAGCAGGTGTATTTTCGGAAAGAGTCTTTAAATCCTGCTCAAATCCTCTAATATATCCCTTGTTCTTCTCAATGTTTTCAGGGAAGTATTTTAATAAGTTATCCTCCAAGCGGTATTGATTGCTTTGATGATTTGCTTTTAAAAGTTTTAGCTTTGCCACATCAATATCCAAATCCATCTTTTCCTTGATTTTGGGATTACCTGCACATAAAGCTTTGATTTCCGCATAGGAGAGTTCTGCCTCATCCACATCCTCACAGGAACGAACAGGACTTTTTGAAGTCATTATCTGTGAAATGAACTTCTGTTTATTTTCTATTGTCTGCCAAAGGTAGGCATCAAAAGTTGCTTCTGTTACATAACGGTAGATATTGACTTCCTCATTTAAATTACCCTGCCTTTCAATTCTTCCTGCACGCTGTGTCAAATCTCCTGGACGCCAAGGACAATCAAGGTCATGTAAAGCCACAAGACGGTCTTGTATATTCATACCTGCACCACATTTTGCTGTACTGCCAATCAGTACACGGACATCACCACTACGCATCTTTGCAAATAGCTCTTTTTTCTTTACCTCGGTATTTGCTTCGTGGATGAAAGCTACTTCATAGGCAGGTACACCTTTTTTTATCAGCTTATCTCGTATATCATCATAGACATTGAAAGTTTGGGTATAGCTATCTTCCTCTTGATCTAAACCATCCTCCAAAGCATATAGCTCTGTACCATTAATGGTTTTGTCTCCTCCTTCTGCCACTTTATATTCTTTTGTAGATTTTCCTTTCGGTGTAGAAATATCACAGAATACAAGTTGTGTCAGCCTCTCATCCTTACCCTCATTCCAAATACGATAAACATTGTTTATACATGCATTTACCTTGCTGCTTTCATCATCAGGAAAAAGTGGATTAACAATTCTTTGGTCAAGTCCTAATTTCCGTCCATCTGAGGTTATCTTTAGCATATTATCAACAGTAGGCTCAACCTTATTAGCATGGACATCAGCAGCTCGATTAGATAGTTCACTTACCATTTCCTTTTGTATTTCAGTAGGCTTTACAGCAATGGTTTCGTAGTTTGCTTTTGGAGTCGGTAAATCCAGTTGGTCAGCTGTCTTTATATCCGCAACCTCTTTAAACATTGCCATCAGTTCAGGCAGATTAAAAAATTTAGAAAATCTTGTTCTTGCCCGGTAGCCAGTTCCTTCTGGTGCAAGTTCAATAGCAGTTACAGTTTCTCCAAAGGTGCTTGCCCAACAATCAAAGTGGGCTAGTCCTTTTTGTTGCAGGGTATTATATTGTAAATATCTCATCATGGTATAAAGCTCAGTCATAGAGTTAGAAACAGGAGTACCAGTGGCAAATACAATACCTTTACCTCCTGTCAGCTCATCCATGTAGCGGCACTTCATAAACATATCGCTTGATTTTTGGGCACTTGTAGTGGAAAGCCCAGCTACATTTCGCATTTTAGTATAAAGAAATAAGTTTTTGTAGTTATGAGCCTCATCTACATAGAGCCTATCCACTCCAAGCTGTTCAAAAGTAACAACATCATCTTTTCTCTCCTGTGATTGTAATTTCTCCAGACTTTTCTCTAAGCTCTTTTTCGTTCGCTCCAACTGTTTTACTGTAAACCTTTCACCGCCACTTGCTTTAACATCTGAAATTCCTTCTGTGATTTCGCTAATCTGTTCCCGTAACAGTTTTTCCTGACGCTCCAAAGACATGGGAATACGCTCAAATTGACTATGACCGATAATTACAGCATCATAATCTCCAGTGGCTATTCTTGCACAAAACTTCTTTCTGTTTTTAGTTTCAAAATCCTTCTTTGTGGCCACTAAAATATTAGCGGCAGGATAAAGCCTTAAAAACTCACTTGCCCATTGCTCGGTTAGATGATTAGGTACAGCAAAGAGTGGCTTTTGACATAATCCAAGTCGTTTGCTTTCCATGGCAGCTGCTACCATTTCAAAGGTCTTTCCTGCACCTACTTCATGGGCAAGCAAGGTATTATCTCCATAGAGAATATGAGCAACTGCATTGACTTGATGTGGTCTTAATGAAATTTCAGGGTTCATACCAACAAAATTGATATGCTGTCCGTCGTATTCACGAGGACGGATAGAATTAAACTTTTCATTATATTCTTTAACTAAAGTTTGCCGTCTATCTGCATCACTCCAAATCCAATCACGAAATTCATCCTTAATTGCCTGCTGTTTTTGCTGTGCTAAGGTAGTAGCATCTTTATTAAGCACACGCTTTTCCTTACCATCGGCATCTGTTATAGTGTCATAAATACGAACATCACGAAGATTTAATGTATCCTCTAAAATACGGTAGGCATTGGCTCTATCTGTACCATAAGTAACATAAGCAGCTACATTGTTATATCCCACAGAATTTTTATTGGTAATGCTCCATTCAGCAGTAAATGGAGCGTATTTTACTTCCACCTCTCCATGAAGTCGATAAGGGGTATCAAATAACTCATACATAAACTGTTCTATATACGCTTTATCAATCCAAGTTGCCCCAAGACGTACATCAATTTCAGAAGCGTCAAGGTCTTTTGGCTGTGCTGCCATAAGTGCTTCAACATTGGGTCTAAAGATATCCGACACTTGTGCAGCCATCTGTACAATATGGAGTTTTTCTCTTATATTGCCAGATAGGTATTCATCTGCTGTAACATAGCGAAGACTTTCCTCTCTGTAATTAGGTGCAGGCAAAGGAAATATAACACTTTTTAAATCCTCTGCAACCTGCTCTGCTGTTAATCCTGTAAGCTTTGACATATATTCCATATCTACTTTAGCTTTTTCTGCTATGGATATTGCCAGTGCCTCACTTGCAGTATCTACTGAATTAACTGTTACACGCTTTTTAATGGTACGTTTTGTGAACATATCAGCTTTTGCTTTAAGATTACCGTTTTCATCCACATCTTCAAGTGAACAAAGAAGATAGTATGAATTATCCTCACTAAAGGCCAGGCTGTTTCCACGGCTGTTAATTAATCCATACTTTGCAGTAAAGCTGTCATAAAGACTGTTTAGCCTTGCTTGTTCCTCTTTAATAGTTTCATCGCTGTAATCCTCAAGTTGGTAATAAATAAGTGAATTAACACACTCCCTTAATTCTACAAGTCCTACAACACGTTCCTTTGCAGTTTGATTTAGGTCAGGTTTTACCATACGGGAATTTTCACGATAATATACTTCACCATCTACCAAGGTAAAGGAATAGTTTTTTACAGTGGGGTCGGCAGGAATTGAAGTATCAGAACTAACTTCCATGTCCATTAGATCCATTTCAGGTATAATACCCTCAATATTTTCCACTGCTACCCTTAACTGTTCTGATAGGTCAACATCTGATAAAGGAGTACAAGTACTTTCCATTCCAAACTGACCACTTTTCATTTCCATTGTTCCAAGTATCATCTCTGGATGGTCGGCAAAATAACTGTTTATAGTAATTCCATCCTCATTGGTGTCAAGATGTATCCAGTCATTATCTATATCAATGGGTCTATCTCTTTTCTGTAAAAACAGAATGTCACTTGTAACTTCTGTACCTGCGTTTTTAAATGCATTGTTAGGAAGTCTTATAGCTCCTAATAATTCAGCTCTTTGGGCAAGATAGCGACGGACTTCTGGATTTTGTTTATCCATAGTTCCCTTTGAGCTTATAAAGGCCACTACACCACCAGGTCTAACCTTATCCAAGGCTTTAGCAAAAAAATGGTCGTGAATAAGAAAATTGTAGTTGTCATAACGCTTTTCACTTAATTTATAGTTCCCAAAGGGGACATTTCCAAGGCATAAGTCAAAAAAGTTATCAGGTAAATCCGTCTTCTCAAAGCCTTGAATAGCAATATTGGCATTAGGATAAAGCTGTTTTGCAATCCTGCCTGTAATGCTGTCTAACTCAATACCATAAAGATTAGAATTTTCCATACTGTCAGGTAACATACCAAAAAAGTGTCCAATACCACATGAAGGTTCTAAAATGTTACCTCTAGTAAATCCCATCCTCTCTACCGCATCATAAATTGCTTTAATAACTGTAGGACTTGTATAGTGGGCATTTAGGGTAGAGGCTCTTGCCATTTCGTATTCTTCTTCATGCAACAGGCCTTTAAGCTGTATAAACTCACTGCTCCAACTGCTGTTATCTTTATCAAAGGCTTCAGATAAACCTCCCCATCCTACATACTTTGATAGTATCTCCTGTTCATCTTTTGTGGCAGGACGGTTTTCCTTTTCAATGGTCTGCAAGGTGGTAATAGCTGCTATATTTTCTGCAAACTTCTCTCGCTTACTCCCTTGGCCTAAATGTTCATCAGTAATACGATAATTTTCTGCCTTTTCCAGTTTTTGAGGGTTATCAGGTTGGGGATATATCTCTAAAAGTCGTAAGAAACTTTCTCTACTTTCTGCTCTTAAAATAGGATAGAACAAGGATGGATCACGAAGAGTGATATTGTGTTCAGCTATTTCTTCAATAATAAAGGGCGTACCGTTTTCAAGATAAACAGTATCGCCCTTATTGTATGGTATTAAATTATCTTCAGCCTGTTCTACAAGAAATATTTCTTCATCATCTTCAATAATTTCTGTCTGGATTTGATTAATAGAAGTAAAGTCAATATTCTCTGTTGTTAAAGTAGGCATAGTAGGTGTTTCTGTAATACCTGCTTCTTCACGTTGCCTTTCCTCAAACCTTGCTTTTTCTTCAGAAGTCATATAACGGTTATTAGCAATAAGGTAGTCAATACGTTTAGCAACGGCATTCCACCTTAACAAGAGATTATCATCTTTATCCCTGCGTTTATATTCAATTCCTTTTGCACTGTGGTCTTCATAGCTTTCATCAGCTCCTGAAAGGGCATGAGTTCTGCCACCTGTACCATATTCATTTTTTAAAAAATCTTCTTTTTCTTTCGGACTATGTGAGTATGAGAAATATTCATATATACGATACTTACCATCTTGAAAACTACTACCTCCTGTTAGTGTTTTATCCACCTCGTCCTTCGTGATGAACATCTTAAAATCTGTAATATCCCCGATTTCAGCTGTAAATTCGCGTTTTGCTTGTCTTAAATCCATAAAATCTGAAAGCAATTTTTGTGGCTTATAGAAGTGAAAACGAAGTAGTTCCCTATCTTCCTCGTAAGCATTAGTTAATCGTTGTAATCCATTAATGAGATTATCAACTTCCTGTGTATCACTTAGTAATTTTGCAATATGACTGGTGGAGCTTGGAAAGCCTCCATTGAAAACTTCTTCATCAAAGAATTGTTCTCTTGCCTTATCAGAAAAATTCTGATGAAGATACCAAAGTGTTTCTGCAAGTTGTTGCCTTTCAAAACTCTCTACATATTCTAAGGTATCCTGTGTTACAAACTGTCCTTCTTTTAGAAGTTCCGCAATCCTTTCTGCCACATCAATCCATTCAATTACTTGTTTTGAACGGGCATATAAAGCTGTATCTCCTTTTGCAATATGAATACCTTCCTTGTTAAACCACAGGGATATTTTTTCTCCATCAATATATAGTCCCTTGCCGCCTTCCTTGTATTCTGCCTGTAAAAAAGCAGCCTTTTCTTCAATGGATTTATCCTTTTGATAAAATGATACGATTCTAAATAAGGTGTCGTTATTATTACCGCCAGTTCTTAAAATACTGTCAATATCTTTTTGTGACATAGAAAAAGCGGAAAGCTTTTCACTCCCCGCTATTCTTTGTATCTGCTCTTCCTCCGTTGGAAACAGTGTTAATTGTATATAAGCTCCGTCAGCAGGATTTCCTCTGCCTGTGCTTTCAAGTTGTTCATGTAGCCTACCCATTCCATCTGATCTTTCATCTTGTCTGGTGCTGGCTGAACTTTCTGTAAGTCCGTCATTATCTGTGTGAGCCTCCTGTTGGCTGTTTTGTCTATCTCTATCAGATGGGGAAATAGTTTCTCCCTCAACAGCAGGGAATTGAATAAGGGTATTCGATGTTCCTGAAGATATTTCTTTCTCATCCTCCCGTATTTTCCTAGAGGCTGTTCTACTTGTTTCAATGTCAGGTTGGGTATTAGATAATCCCCGTTCCTCACGTAAGTTATTTCGCCCATATTCATGTCTCCTTTCACGTTCTATTTTGACTATAGTAATTGCAATCTCTCTAAATACTTGTTCTGACTGTTCGCTAACTGCCGTACCTAATAGTGCAACAGCATCTTGGGTGTTAAAATCAAATATACTTAAAAAGTCCTCGTGCTCAAAAAATTCATCTGGATTTAGTCCACATCTTTTCATAAGAGTATATGCAATGCTGACAGTAGCTGCATTTTCAAAAGCTGCTTTAATATTATCCTCATCATAGTCCTCTAAAAAGCTGTTTTCTATGAGGTAGGGTATATCTCCCTTGTGATTATCATAATACTCTATTGCTAAATCCTGTGCAATCTTATAAAAAGCATCGGAAAGATTGTTTTCCTTTATACCATATTTATCTGCTAACATATCTAATATCGGTTGTTTATGATGCTCCTGGATTTCCCAAAAATATGGACGGCGAGAATTTTCTCTGCCACCTGTATCGGAAATATCAAAAACATACCTTATCTTAGGGGTATCTCCTGTCGAGTCAATTAGGGCAATTCCCTTTGATCCACGGCGGACATATCGATTCATTTTGTTATTCCACATGTCATACTCTGCACAAGCCGTAGCATCAGGCCGTTGTGCATATATCATGAGCTGTTCATGGTAATTATATCTGTAAAGCCTACCAACAGTAGTGAGAAAACCTGTCCATTCTGCAAGACTATTTGTAAGTCTTTTGGCGGTATCCTCTGCCAACTGTGCAAAGGCTTGTGCTTTATTTGCCATATTTGTCCTCCTTAACGCAAAAATACCCAGTACAGGATAATTTCTTGTAGTGGGCACTTTATCTTATTTTATTTTTTTGATATAGTCTTGGGTTTTATTTAAATTGTATTAGATGAAGATAATATAAAATACACGACATAAAAAAAGTTATAAGGGTTTTACTATTTGCTAGAATTCGGATGAATAGTATTTAGCATTATTTTTACCTTGGTTTTTGGCTAAGTACATGGCTTCATCCGCCTTTTTTATAAGAACGTCTGGGGTATCACCATCATTTGGATATTGACTTATTCCGATGCTAACTGTTAGAAATCCGATAGCAGAATCATTTAAATGATAAGGCTTACTAAGTGTATTAATTATACGGTCTGTAATTTGTATACATTCATTCTTAGTTCTACATTCAAGAACTACAACAAATTCATCTCCACCAATACGAGAAGCAAAATCATTTTGACGGATACACTTTTTAAGTCTTAGTGCTACTTGATTTAACAATACATCTCCTGCTTCATGACCATATCTATCATTTGTATTTTTAAACTCATCTAAATCTATAAATAGGATAGAAAAGTTTTCAGAGTTTCTTTTGGAGCGAGAGATTGCCCTTTTAAGATAATCATAAAGAAATCTTCGATTAGGTAAATTGGTTAAAATATCATGATATGCTAAGTGTTGTGTCTTCTGTTCTGCTAATTTACGATCTGTAATATCGTATGCTACTCCAACTAGTTTAATTAAGGTTCCTGATTCGTTAAAGATGGGTCTTCCGCTACAATGTACCCATCTTATTTCACCATCAGGGTAACTGATACGCCAATCAAGTTCACTTATTTTTCCAGATAGTAAGGTTTTGAAAAATTTATTAACTTTATCTTTGTCTTCAGGATAAGTAACCCTCAACCATAGATCGGAATTTTCTGAAAAATCATCATTTGTAATTCCAAAAATTCTTTCAATCCCTTTTGACACTGTTGTTTTTTTAGTGATCAAGTTGGTTGACCAAAACATAGCATCAGCATTATCAAAAAGTTCCTGCATTTCCTCTTGAGTACTTTCTAGTTCTTGATTATTCTGAGTTAATTCATCGTAATATTTTCCTAATAGCCAGAAAATAGTGCTCACTACTATAAAAACTGTTATATCTACAAATAGTCTACCTACATTTTGAAAAGTAACATGGTTGTAAAAAATATAAGGTATTCCAACTACAGTGCTAATCAATAACAATATAAATCTACTTCGATAGTTCATTGTTCACCTCCTAATATATAAAATTTATAAGTATCACTAATCATAATAACATCTCGGATTATTATTTAAACTAAATAACTATGTCGCCTTCATCTACATATATACATTATGCTATATTAGCCACTTGCTAAATTAACAAGCAATAAATTTATTCCAACTTCATTATAATACTACCCAATACAAAATAATCCCTTTTATTGGGTAGTTAATTTTATTTTTTTATTTTGTTTGCTGCATACTTTATAAACTCATCAGGTGTAGGTATCTCTCCTTTTGATGGCACTTGTTTTTGGTAAGCTTCTGTAACCCCATCATCAGGTGTATTGATATATGCATAGTCTAAAGCCTTCTGCATTTCATCCTTTACTTCTTTTACAGAAACTCCATGTTTCCTTGCGACTTTGCGGTAAATCTTTCTCATACTCATTTATTTTCTCCCTTCAATCATTAGTGGACTAATATTAGTCCCATTTTAACATACGAACCTCGTAAAATAAAGAAGAAAAAGGACTGTTTATAGTCCACATTCAAAAGGGGAATTTTGTATGGATGAGCAAAAAATCAAATCAGATAATAAAATTTTAATCGGCAAAAATATAAGAAGAATCAGAAAGTCTAGACAAATCGGGCAAACTGAACTTGTACGTTTGCTACAATTACATGGAGTTCCTATTACCCGTGAATCCCTTGTAAAAATCGAGCGTGGAATACAACATATCTATGCATCTCAATTGAGAGCTATTAAAGAAGTTTTAGATACTACTTATGACGAATTACTGAAATAAAAGCTATTCTTCAAAATTAGCAATAAACTTTGTTGCAATACTATCCAATTCTTCATCGTTCATATTTGTGAGCTTACCGATAACCTTTTGGGTAAGCTCTAAAAGTTGTATTTCATCCTGCTTCAAATGGTTTTGCATTTCTGATAATTCAGCAATCAAACCTGTTCTTGTACCCGTATTATAAATACATATTAGATTGGTTTCCTCTACTGTAAATTTACTCATAATCATCGCTCCCTTTCCTTATCTATTTGAGGTATTCTTTTATGCTTTTCTTTCTCTATGAATGGCTTTGTTTTAAGCTGTTCCACTACAGAAGTTTTATTTTCCTTTCTTTCTGCTTTTATTGCATTAGAAAGTTCTAAAAGTGAAATACTACCACCTGCTTTTACTGTCTTTTCAAGGTCTGCTACAGTAGGCTTATTATTAATAATACTGTCTATCTGATTATAATTTTGTTCTACTGATTTTTCAGCAGTTTCTAAATAGTTTTGCGCAGGAAGAAAATGTGGTTTTTCCTTAAAACCACAGCTGTCAACATAATAAGAAGATACAACACCATTTACCTTTAAAACAATGATGTCACTAACAGAGAGGGAGTGTCCCCTAAAATCAGCAGGATGATTTATATTAAACTGTTCATAGAGCTTGTTAAGGGTATGGTTTTGATTTTCGTTAAAATCGGTTAGGGGAGCAGTATAGATAAGCTCATAATTATCATGGTCTACGGAAAGTCCAGCATCTTGCAGTCGATCAAATCCTTCAAAGCGATAATCCCTCAATTCCTCTCCACTTTTAAGTTGATAAATGGCAAAGGAGTTATTATGGGTTTTCAAAAACCTCTGTTCAAGTTCTGATACAGAAGATTTTTCCTTGTCTTTAATTGCCTCATAGTCTTGTAAGGTTATCCAATCTGTACGCTGAATTCCGAGTATTCCACTATGATTATCAATATCCTCACTGTCAAATGCCATTGACTCAGTATCATCCTCATAAAGCAGGTACACCATCAAATCCTGTTCAAACAGTTCTGCGGCACGTTCCCTTGATAATGGCAGCATCTCATCATCTAAATATCCGTAGGAGTTTCGGTCTGTAATGCTTATATCCGGGTCAGGCAAAGGGTAGGCATGTTCTTGTATTGGCATATTAAAGTCAATGCTTTGTCCCTTTGTAGCCTTTGTAAAATCATAATTAGTTTCCCCATTCAGTACTGATGAAGTAATATTGTAGGCTTCTATGGCTTCTAATACACCTTTAGCTTTAAAAGAATAGAGTTCCTGTTGATTGATTCCATTAATAATCAAATGGTCTAAAACTTGAATACCCAGTAGATTACCAGTCTCTCTAAGGCGTTCTGTAATGCTAATATCCTCTTTACTTGGAGTTAAATCACCTGATGGATGATTATGACATAGAATCACGGAATTAGCCTTATTGACAATGGCATTTCTAAAAACTTCTCTGGGATGTACGATAGAGCTGTTAATAGTTCCAACAGATACAACTTCATGGTCAATAACTCGGTTTTTAGTGTTGAGAAATGCGACTACAAAGGCTTCTTTATCATAAATATTATCCATCACTGAATGAAAGAAAGCTGATGCAGTCTCTGGTGAATTTATTACAGGCTTTCTAGTATTTATTGCACTACTCATACGATACAAATCAAGAAAGGCTTGGTGCTTCTCCCTTTGAGCAGGAGTAGAAAGAAGCTGTGTAGCATTATCCACCAATGCATTTAAGCCTTTTCTTTGGGCATATTCGATGGCATCATCTTCCTTCACTCCTATTATTCTTGAAAAGGCTTGAATATAGCGAAGTTCATCAGAATTATTCATCACCACTCACCCCAAGTTTACTCGTTAAATCCATAAGCAAAAATAAATCCTCTAACTTTTCAACATCCTCTTCCTTAGCAACATATTTTCTAGGATTTTCACGAAGTTCTAATATTTCATCTGTATCTACTTCAATGTCTAAAAGACTTTTAATTAAATTTTTGATATTCATATTTACCTTCCTTTCTTTGATTCAGTATCTTTTTTATTTATAACTTTAGGCTCAAACTCCATCTTAAAGTTTACATATTTATCGCCTGTATAATCAAGGATGACAATAGCATCATAGGTCTTTCCTGTCTTTTCAGAATAACAACCATTTAACTTTGCCTTGCCTTTTTCTAAAAATTCTATTGCAATTGCCTTGGTTAGTTTCTTTTTCTTTTTAGTAAAAAACTTGTTTTCTTTCCATAGAGCAAAGCTACAAGCTTTGTTTTCACAGCAAAATCCTTTCTTATTCTCTTTTACACCACTACCACAACGAGGACATTTGCCTATAGATTCTCCTTTAGAATTTGAGGGAAAAAGAGTATCAGCACCCTTTATTACTTTATAGGTCTTTACAAGGCTTTCAGTCATATTAGCAATTTCGCTTAAAAAGTCATCAGAAGAAAGCTCACCATGCTCAATATGTTTTAACTTTTCTTCCCACTGAGCTGTAAGCTGTGGGGACTTCATAACTTCGGGAAGAACAGTAATTAAAGAAATTCCCTTATGGGTAGGAATAAAATGTTTTGTTTTCTTGTTGCCTTTACGCTCTGCAAATCCTGTCTTAATGAGCTTTTCTAAAATACCCGCACGAGTAGCTGGTGTTCCAATACCTTTACGGTCTATATCTTCTAAGGCATTGTTAGCATTCTCCATAGCAGAAAGCAAGGTATCATCTGTAAATTGCTTTGGGGGTGTGGTTTTACCCTCTTTTATAGCTGCTTTTGTTGTAAAGGTTTCTCCTTGAGTAAGATGGGGCAAGACTTTATCCTTATCCTTTTCTACCTCTTCTTTTTTACTTGCATAATACTTCTTTTCAACTGCCTTAAAGCCATCTGAAATTACCGCTTTACCTTTTGCTATAAATATGGTGTTATTACAGCTTGCTCTTATGGTTGTTTCCTTATATCGGCTACTTTCTCCAACAGCACATATAAGACGAAGAGCAGCCAATAAAAGTATTTCTCTTTCTCCAAAGGGGAGAGAATAAATATCATAGTCTTTCACACTGATGGTGGGAATTATGGCATGATGATCTGATACCTTGCTGTTATCAATTACCTGCTCCATATAGATAGGCACCTGAATATTTCCTAACATAAAAAATCCTGCTACAGCTTCTACTACAGCAGGTGTATTCTCTTTCATATCCTCTGTTAAATAGCGGCTGTCAGTACGAGGATAGGTAAGGAGTTTCTTTTCATAAAGGCTTTGAACATAATCAAGGGTCTGCTCTGCGGTAAAACCGAGCTGCCTATTTGCTTCTCTTTGCAAAGTAGTAAGGTCATAGAGTTTTGGTGGCTTTTCTATTTTATCTTTATCTTCCACTTCTTCTATGGTTACACTCTGCCCATCACAGCCCTTGTATATAGTTTCAGCCATTTCTTTATCTATAAACTTTTCACTTACAAGGGTAAAGTCTCCACAATCAAGCTGTATTGTATAAAAAGGCTGTGGTTTAAATGAAGAAATACTTGCTTCACGTTCTACAATCATGGCAAGGGTAGGGGACATTACTCTGCCAATGTTTAAGGTCTGACCATATAAAACAGAAAATAGACGAGTGGCATTAATACCTACAATCCAATCTGCTTTGGCTCTGGAAAGTGCAGCTTCATATAAAAGCTCATACTCCTTTCCGTCATGTAAGTTAATAAATCCCTCTGTAATTGCACTTTCTTCCATTGAAGAAATCCATAAGCGTTTTATAGGCTTATTACATCCTAACTTTTCATATACCAATCGGAAGATAAGCTCTCCCTCACGTCCTGAATCAGTGGCAGCAATAATAGTTGTAACATCACTTTGTTTCATCAATGCACCGATTATTTTCATTTGCTTTTCTTTGCCCTTTGAAATAACATATCTCCATTCTTTAGGCAAGATTGGTAAATCTTCATACTTCCACTTAGCATATTTCTCATCATAAAAATCAGCAGAAGCAAGCTCCACTAAATGTCCTACACACCATGTTACAAGATAGCCGTTTCCCTCCATATATCCATCTTTTTTACTAGTAGCTCCGATAACATCAGCAATGCTTTTTGCAACTGAAGGCTTTTCTGCTATGACTAAATTCATTCTTTCACGCCCTCTCCTTTGGGATAAGGATAACTTCTTGGTGATATTTTGACTTATTATGTTTATCTTGGTCTTTATCTTTACTTTTATCTTTATCTATTGGGGCAGGAGATTGTTTCTCCCGCCCATACCTTGGTTTTTGCATCATCATTTTTTCATAAACGCTATCTGTAAAATACTTCACTATAACTCATCCTCACTTTCTTCCTCTTCGGTTTCATATTCGTCATCAAGTTCGTATTCGTCCTTGTCGTCCTCATCATAGTCAAATTCATATTCCTCAAGATCTGTACTGCCTTTCGTACTTGGCTTGTTTTTTAAAACCTTAAAATAATAAAAAGCTCCTACTATACCACCACCTACAAGAAGTAGTAAAAGTAAAACAGAGCCTATATTACTGTCTTTATCATTTTCTTGTTCAGTCTCTGGCACAGGAACAGGTTCCGACTCAAGTTCTGGCTGGGGAGTAGTAACAGGCATCTCCTGTGCTGTATCCATATCTTCAATTAAAGCTAACAAGTCGGCTTCATCTACCATATTTAGAAAATATACATTTTCTTTATCTCCTGCCCTATCAATTATGATGTAAAAGTAATTGCCATCTTTAGTAACAACAGTCATGTACTGCTTTTCCTCTGAATCTTCCACTTGTATATCATCTACAAGGGTTAAATTACCATCAGGAGTGAAAGGAAGAGGATTAGGCTCTGGAGTTTCCTCTACCTCTGGAGCCAGTTCTGTATATTCTTCACCACCTCCTGCAAAAGCTGTGGGGGAAGATATGGTGATGCAAAGGGCTACCACCATAAATGTAGTAAAAATACGGGTTTTAATTTTCTTCATGATTGTTTTCCTCCTCTTTTGACATAATAAAAGACGTATCCTCTTTTTCACGATACGCCTTTAAAAATGCAGCTAATTCTGTGGTATTCATTTTTGTACTGCGAACAAGCTCTACTATTTCTGTGTTCTCAAGTTCAGTTTTCTGCCTTTCAAGTTCACGAAGTTTATCTTGTAAATCTGCTATTTTTTCTTTAGTCTTTGAGATGTTTAGTAATATTCGTTCTCTTTTTTTACTCATAATTCCCTCCTAATTTAGTCTCCCATAGGCATAGAAATGCTCTGTCCAATAAGCTGTATGAACAGAGGCATACTGTATGGGATTTCCGCAATGGATCATCATACCGTTACCTACGTAAATTCCAACATGAGATACTGCACCACTGCTTGCATAAGTGCCTGTGAAAAATATAATATCTCCGGGTCTTGATTCACTTGGTGGTATTATGGCACATTCATTAAAAATTCCCTGTGCTGTTGTTCTGCCAATGTTGTACACTCCTGATTGTCTTAGTACCCAACACACAAAGCCTGAACAATCAAAACTGGTACTTGGTGAACTTCCTCCCCAAACATAGGGATAACCTAGATATTTTTCAGCCTCTTGTATCAGTGCTGCAAAGTCAGGGTCAGTAAGTGCATCAGGTGGTATATCATAGTCTGTGTATTCACCTTTTGATGGAGCGTAAATATTTCCCTCAAATAGATAATCTTTATTGCCCTGTGTTTCCATATAGACGCCAAACATCTCATATTGCTCATCAGTCAAGTTATTGGATGCAAGAATACTGATATCTTTATTCTTCAGGGTTACATGGAGAGTGTAATAGTGATAGGGAACCTCCACAGTATAGGTATCTGTATGAGTATTTCCCTCATCATCTGTCCATGTGCGAGTACGTGTTTCTGTTCGGTAACGCACCTCAATTTCTTCTTGAATATTAAGGGTATATTGTTGGTTAAATAAGGTGGTTAACTCTGCCTGTACATCAGCTCTTATATAGACTTGGAGCTTTGCAGTAAGATATGATGCAAGGGTAAAGGGGTTATGCCCAATTTCATCTAAATGGTATTGGTACTCATCATAACCTGGATAATCCTGTTCTATATTGTTGATTTGTCCTTGAAGTTGCCTTTCAAACTCAATGTAATCATTATCAACTGCAACAATGTCCTCATCTTCAGAAGTATAGGAAGTTCCAATGAAACTATTTATACCACTCTCAAACATTACAGATAAGGAAGATACCGACCATAAGAGGACAAGGAGAACTGCTGATAATGCTAACAGTATGAGAATACCTTGTCTATGTTGAACTATGAACTGTGCTGTCTTTTCAGTGGCATGTACTACATTATTTGCTGCTTTTTTTATATTTCCAGCTGTATTTTTAGTGTTATTAGTGCCTTTACCATATCGTGCAGCAAGGTATTCTTTCTTGATTGCCTGTTTCTGTTGCCACTTTGAAATAGGATTGGTAGATGACGGAGAACTCTTTTTCAAATTCTTTTTATATAGATAATTTAACTCTGCATTCTTAGTCTTTTCTTCTGCTTTTAAAAACCTACGGTAAGGTCTTAGTTTATGGCTGTGGTTGGCACTTTGTATCCGACTTGCCACAAATTCTACACCTTCCTCTGATTTATGTGCCGCCTCAACACCTACATTGTCCTGTTCGCCCTCGCGGATCTCTTTGTGAATTTTATTAAGCAACTCCCTTTGTGGAATGGTTTTAACAGCATGAGATAACTTAGATGGTGGTTTGGGTTTATCTATTTCTTCAAAATATAAACGCACCTTTGCTTTACCTGTTTTGGCATCAAAGGTGCGTTCTGTTGCAAGACTTTTTTTCTTTGGGATTTTTCCCTGTGCCCTTTCTAATTTATCCCTTGCTTTCTTTAAAGGCTTTTCAAATTCAGGGTCAGAGCACTCTTCATCGGTAAAGGTAAGTCTTGATACCTTACCAGCAGAAGGGAATGGTCGTCTGCTCTTTTGGTTCATAGAATACCTCCTTGTTATAGAGCATAAGAAAATCCGTCATAAAGACGGATTAATAAAATTAGCAAGTTAATCTTTGTTCAAATGATAATTCAAACATTCGGAACAGATACCTATATCATCTTCCTTGCTTCCATAGTTCCTATAAATATTTCCACATTCATCACAAAACAAGATATTTATAGTTTTATCTTCGTAGTCACAGTTGAAACAGATTACCTTGTCATTATCATAGTCATAAACAAGGGCTTCGCTAGCACATTCGGGACACTCATATTGTGGGAACTCACCTCCGCCAGTAACTACTTCATATTCGCTTATACCTAAAACGTTGGAAATGTAATCGTGTGCTGCTGTTTCTCCAGTTGCTTCATATCCACAAAAAATACATTTAGTGCTATTATCTCTCAACAAAAATTCCTCTTCACATTCTGGACATGTTACTGCATAGTTTTCCATTCCTGTTTGTTCGAGTTCCTTTTGAGCGATTGTTATAGCGTCATTATAATGTTGTTGCGATTGGCGTAGTAGTGTTTTTATTTGTAAAAATAATTTATTTTCTTCATCCGTAAACTCGTCAAGATCATAATGCTCAACAATTACTTTAATCAAGATTGAAATACTTTTATGGATAGAACTTTCAATGGATAAGATGTTTTCATTAAGATTAAAGTGCTCCGCTTTATTTCTGCGATTGCGAAGATTGCGTAAATCCTTTATTTCTTCTTGCGTTATTTCAATATCACAAAGATTTTTCAATCGTTCAATAATGGTTTCGCTATCAGCACTTTTGAAGTCACCAGACTGTAGTGCATCTTTTTTTGCCTTATTCATGTCGGCAAAAACATAAGTCCAATGTTCTTGTAATAATTTATGCTTAAACACAAGCTCAATACCTGATGATAAGTGCAAAAGAGAATATTTAATTAATCTTTTTTTTACTTCATCATCAGTACCAGGTTCATTAATAATTGATAGATTGCTAGCAGACATTAAAACGAAATCTAGTCCGTTTTCAAGTACTGTATAATTCATCTCCATATAGCACCTCCTAATATATAATTTTATCATTTATTTCTTATTTTTTACAGAGGTGATTTATAAATGTTGTCATATTATATAAAATACTAATTATTTCCTGTTTCACTTAGCTTTGTGGTCATAATACGATATAGCTCCGTATCTTTAGGGAATTTATCAGTAAAAGGAAGTATTACATTTCCATAAAATAAAAGCCCTTCTCCTTCACCGGAATGAGTAACATAGGACAACTGATGGGGTGATATATTAAGTTGCTTTGCTAGGATTTGTCTATCTCCTGATGCTTGGTTAAGCATATAGATAAAGTCTGAGTTTTCAAAGATATTCTCCACCTCGCGAGAGGATAAGAGGTCTTTAACATTTTGGGTAATGCCAGTAGGAATACCTCCCCATTTTCTAAATCGCTTCCAAATTTCTACGGAATATGCGGCTGTCTGTTCCTCTTTTAAAAGCAGATGAAACTCATCAATATAGTAGCGAGTGGCTCTCTTTTCAGCACGGTTTACCGTTACTCTGTTCCAGACTTGGTCTTGTACCACAAGCATTCCTAATTTTTTAAGCTGCTTACCTAATTCCTTAATATCAAAGCAAACAAGACGATTTGTAATATCTACATTGGTTTGATGATTAAATACATTCAGTGAGCCTGTAACATAGATTTCAAGGGCTGATCTAATATGTCTTGCCTCCTTTTCTTCTTGACTTTCCAGTGCATTATATAAGTCACTTAAAATAGGCATTTTTTCTGGTATAGGGTCAGCAAGGTAATCTATATAAATCAATCTTACACAACGGTCTATGATACTTTTTTCTACAGGTTGTAATCCCTCTTTACCACCGACAATTAGTTCGCACAAGGACAGAATGAAATCAGATTTTAAAGTTAGGGGACTTTCATCATCGGAATAGTTTAGATTAATATCCATGGGATTTATATAGTCTCCAGATGTGGGAGAAATCTTGATTACCTGCCCGCCTAATCTGTCTACAAGGGGAAAGTACTCTCCTTCTGGGTCACAAATAATAATGTCATCAGTGGTGATTAGGAAGATGTTTGTTATTTCCCTTTTTGCCGAAAAGGACTTACCACTACCTGGCGTTCCTAAAATCAAACCGTTAGGGTTTTTTAATCTTTTACGGTCTACCATAATAAGATTATTAGAGAGAGCATTTAGTCCGTAATATAAAGGCTCTCCATCTGATTGAAATAGCTCTTGTGTAGTAAAGGGAACGAAAATTGCTGTAGATGAAGTAGTCAGGCTTCTTTGTATCTCCACTTGATTTAAGCCAAGGGGCAAAGAGGACATAAAGCCTTGTTCCTGCTGATAATCCAGTCTCACCAGCACACAGTTATGCTTTTGTGCAATACCAGCAGCACCAAAAACAATATCTTCAAGGCCTTGCTTAGTATCTGCTGTGTTCATTACAAGAAAAGTTAATAGAAACATTCTTTCATTATGGCTTTGTAAGTCCTGTAGAAGCTTTTTAGCCTCCCCACCATAGGTTGCAAGGTCAGAGGGAATAATATCCATGTCATAACCACTACGGACAGCTTTCTTTTGTTCCTCAATTTTCATCTTATCAAGGTCTGTTATTTTTCTTTTAATGGTCTTAATTGCCTTTGTTTGATCTATAGATTGAATATGCATGGTAATAATTAGATTGCTTTCCATATCTAAAAAATCTGCTAATATACGATCATTTAATTCTGGTGCAAGTATCTGTAAAAATGATACTGCACCAAATTTATTCCCTGTTCTAAATGTTCTGCCTTCACGAAATTCAAAGGAAGACGGAGCAATAAAGTCTTTCGTAGACAGTCCTGATGGTGCAAGCCATTTCCATTCAAAACGAAATGGCACATTCCCATCCATGTGAAGCATATTATGGAACAACTTTAATCTTTCCTTTCCATTAAGTGAATCTACCATGACACCTAATCGCTTAAATTCATTCCAAATATCATTTTCAATACGTTCTAAACGTGGTTTTGCAATTTTTACATTGTCTGCTTCAATACCAAAGGTCAGATACTTGGTTTTTACTAGTCCATTATTTCCTTTGGAAAGCTGATTATGAAGCATTTCTGCATATTCTGTTCGGATGCTGTCATAATCATCTTGTTGGGGTTTGATGTGGATACTGCTTTCATAGTCCTTTTCATTGGCAGTCATGTTTAGAAATGAAAGTTGAAAGTAAATGGAGCTGTCAAAGTAATTGAGAAAGTCACACCAACTTTCAAATATGGCTGTCTTATCCTCATTTTGAGCAAGTTGATAATTAATATCTTGAAAACATAGTGTCTTTGTATAAAGTTTATCTGTAACACGGCAAATCCCATCAGGGTACATACGCTGATATGGGATTGTATCTTGTGCTGATTTTTCTTTTTTGTTTTTTCCTCTTGCTCTTAGGATAGCAGCATTAATTTCTTGTCTGTCTGCTCTTGTAAGCTTTGGTCTGTTTGCTTTGTTTTCTGGTGACAATATCCTTTACCTCCTTATCTAGTTGGCTTTGCCTCATAAGAACTGCATAAAAGTTATCTGTTTTATATGGTCTTTGCTTTGGTTTTATAAATCTTACCTCAATGTAATGCTTTAAAATGACTTCCATTGGCTGCCCATGTTTTTCATACATGGCAAACATGAAAAAGGGCAACATGACAAAAATCATTATCAATGTAGCAAGGCTTGTTCCTGCACTTTTCTTTAAGATGAAAAAGAAAGGTAAGCCTACTATAAGGGCTAGAGAAAAACAAATAAGCTGCCTTTTAGTAAGGTTAAACATTACTTTGTTTTTTACTGTACTTAAATCTTTAGGTACGGGTACATATGCCATAAAAATTCTCCTTTCCTTTAATTAGAGTTGAAAATACTCTTTGCTAGTGAACCTGTCTTAAAGAGGGTAAAACACAGAAGTACTGTATACCCTACACAAGTCCATATGGCTCCTATGATATCTTCATCTGTGGTGATGGATTGCACTAATACCGCATAAATACCTACACATACCATAATGAGAAAAGCTTGAAAGCCAAGGGCAAACAGAGATCTTAAATAATTTTGTCCCATGCTTCCCAGTTCCCTGTTTGACATGGTGGCAAAGGGTATCGGTGCAACTGAAGTCATCATATAAATTTCTATCATTCGTCCATAAATAACTATGAATATGCAGATAGAAAGAATGTGCATGGTTAGGCCAACAAACATGCTTTGTAGCCATAATCCAAAGAGTGGGCCAAGTTCCATTTCCATAAGACGTGGCTCCATATCTACTATGACAGAGCTTATATCAATACTGGTATCGCTGATAATCACCCCTGCTGCACCTGATACAACATGTTGTGATAAATCAAAGACTGCCATAACAATGTTAAAAGTGTTTGTTATAATCATTACAGCAACGAAGGTCTTAAATATCCATTTAAAGAACATGAATGTATCAATATCGTGCATATTATTTTTCTCAATGACCATCTGTATCAGTTCGTAGCACATCACAAAGGTCAAAATCATTCCGGCAATGGGAATAATCACTGTTTCGGATAGATTGCGTATCATAGAAAAGACACCGCCATTCCAAGCTGACGGTGTCATTCCTACTTCACCTGCAATTTCACCCACCTTCTGGTTGACGTTATCAAACATCCCCGACAAGTTTCCCATTATGCCACTGACTAAAATCTCCTTGAGCCATTCCGTAATTTTGTCGATGATGGATTGCATAAGACTTTACCTCTTAACCGAATAATCCGGAAAGGAGAGGTACTAATGTCATGCCAATCAGTGCTACGCCACCGCCTGCCATGAGCTGTTTCATACCCTGTGATTTTGCTCCAGGATTATCATTGCCATAACCTTCTAAAAGGTTGATAACACCCCAAATACCAAGTCCTGCTCCAAGGGCGATAACCAATGTCTGCAATACATCTACTGCTGAATTAAAAAATTCCATACTATTTTCCTCCTAAAATTTGTTTTTGGGTAAAAAAATTACCACCTAATAGCGGTTCCTTCCTCGTCCTTAAGGTCGATTTCATAAACATCGTATACCTCATCGGGCTTTAGTTTTAATTTTGTGGATAGGTATTTTTCAATATCAAAGGTGTTTCTTTTATCATAATCGGATAAGTATTTGTAGTTTGGATGCTTTGTAATGTCGTACTTATCCGAGAGAAACGGGCGAACACCTCTTAGCTGTAAAATGCACTTACCCCCATCCATAACAGCAAGTTCATCCATACTCATAAGCTCCTTTCCCAGCTTTTGATAATTTAGCCCATAGCTTCTTTGTGTCCCTCTGGTATCGGAAGTATTAAACATATCAATGGTTTCTTTACCGAGGGTTTCTGATAAATCCTTGAGGGTAGTTTTTTCTTTACCTCCAAGAAAAATCATACTGTCGCAGTTGCCGATAATGGTATCAGCATTGTCTTTATACAAAGCCTTTAGCTGGCTTTGTGCTTGCAAAACAAGACAAGCAGAGATTTCACGACTTCTTATTGTAGCCATCAGTTTTTCTAATTTAGGAATCTGGCCAATATTGGCAGCCTCGTCAATTAAACATCGTACATGAACAGGTAACCTACCTCCATAGACATCATCTGCCTTGTCACAGAGAAGATTGAAAAGCTGTGTATATGCCATAGATACCAAAAAATTAAAGGTATCGTCCGTATCGCTGATAATGATAAAGAGAGCTGTTTTTCTATCTCCTAATGTATCTAATTCCATTTCATCATAGGCAGTAATTTCTCTTAATTCCCTTATGTCAAAAGGAGCAAGCCTTGCACCACAGGATATTAGAATAGACTTTGCAGTTTTTCCTGCTGCTAACTTATATTTCTTGTACTGTCTAAGGGCAAAATGCTGTGGGTCTTTTTCCTCTAAACGATCAAACATTAAATCCACAGGATTTTTAAAGTCCTCATCATCTTCTCTTACCTCAGAAGCATTGATGAACTCAATGAGGGTAGAGAAGTTTTGCTCATGTTCCGGAGCCTCATAATAGATATATCCTATGAGTGCTGTGTAAAGCAGGGTTTCTGCCTTTACCCAGAAATCATCTCCTGCCTTTCCTTCACCTTTGGTGTTAGCAATAAGAGTAGTAACAAGTTTTAAGATGTCCTTTTCACTTTTAATGTAGGCAAAGGGGTTGTAGTGCATAGATTTCTTAAAGTTAATGGTATTGAGTATTTTAATTTTATATCCCTCTTTCTGTAGTAGCTTCCCGCATTCCACAATAATGCTGCCCTTGGGGTCAGTAACCACATAGGAACTGTGACACTGCATAAGATTTGGTTTCAGCCAAAATCTTGTTTTACCTGAACCAGAACCGCCTACTATGAGTACATTTTTATTTCTTGCATTTCTTGGGTCTTTGGGACGGTTTGACATGGTAAGACTTTCTGTTTGGGTCAGTATCACATTGTTTTGAAATACGGGATCTACAAAAGGGCGAATATCACTTGAACTTCCCCAGCGGGCAGAGCCATATTCAATGCCTTTTCTATATTTCTTTGCATTTTTGCCTTTTAAATAAACTATAAGGCGGAGAATGACTCCCACAGTTATTCCAAATAGCAAATCCTTTGGATATGGACTTGGTAAAGGATTTCCAAAAGCCAATGTGAATCCCTTCGTAAGATTTAAAATCTTTCCACCAATCTCATGTCCTGCTGCTAATCGCCACGCCTGTGATACTTTAGTAAACAATAGGGCAAGTAGTAGATAGGGAACGTTCAGGATTAGGAGTTTTTTTATTTTATTATTCATAGACTTTGCTCCCTGTCCTTATTTTTCACTCTTTCAGATACGGTGCTTCTTACAATTTCAGTAAACTTTCTAAGCTGTGCCAGTACCGAAGGTCTTTCTGCTTTTCTCACCATTTTAGCTGTAAAATCAGTAAATGCAGCTGTAATAGCATCTGCATCCCTCCCTTTGAAAAAAACAAGATACTTGGGTGGTTTAACACTTTTATCTTTTTTTACTGCAAAATCTACACCGTACTTTCTTGCTGATTTCTCAAAACTTTTGATGTTCTTGTCAGTAATCTCAATATTGTTCATTCCTTGATTTTGCTTTGCAAGATCTTTTACACTTTGTTTACCATGGGGAATTTTAGGACTATCTCTGCTTTTATTCTTTTGTGATTCTAAAAATTTAAGTATTGCTGATTTAAGCACATATCCTGTGAGCTTTGTAGTACTTATTGCCAGCGTTACTGTTCTATTTTCTACTTCTTCTTGCATAAATTATGCCTCCTCTCGTATTTTCTAAAGTCTTTTTATGGTGGAACAAGCAACTGTATGAGAAATAATTTAACAATCATCTTATGACCGTCCATGTCTTCTTACCGTTAAAATTCCTTCAAGGGTAGTAGCGGTAATCCCCAGTCTCTCTGCTATAGCAATATCATTTTTCACATTTTCATCTATAACATCACCGCAGACAACAAGAACACGACAGCGGCGAAGCATATCTCTTGCAATGTCGATACCATCTTTATGCTCTTGTGGAATTTCATCGTTTAGATAAAGGGGCAGAAACAAAAGTGGGCACATGGGGCTATAACCTGCCTCATAAAGCTGCCTGCAATATTTGGCGGCAGTCTCGGTGTTTTCAAATTCGTTATTGCCCCAAGCTGCCGAAATATATGCCATTGGTCTTTTCATAATTTAAAATTCTCCTTTCTTGATTTTGGATACAAAAAAAGACGCTTTGTAATTTCCTTAAAATACAGGTACAAAACGTCTTTATGATTGGCCGTATAAATCATGATTAACAAGTGCGGAATAATAATTATCTATGGTTGATGGTGCATTAAAGAGGGTAGCCAGCAGATAACGTTTGATATTTCGGATATATGTTGTGGTTTTGCCAAGGCATTCAAATACGTAGTCAATATGCAAGCTGTTTATTCGTAACAATTTCTCCTTTACAAGCTTTGCTGGGTAATCATCTCCTGCAACATTGATAGTTTCTTTTGTAGAGCAGAGAGTTTCCACTATTAGGTCTACTATTTCATCCAAACGCTCACGGTTATGCTCATTCTTGATATACTCATATTCTAAATTCTTTAAAACCATTTCTTTTACTTCTTCTACGCTATCACATCCAATCTCATCATATCCCATCGGTTTTTGCCTTTCTCTACTTGATTGATGTGGATTTGATTGATTAGGATTTGATACATCCATATTTAATAAATCAGTATTTAATATATTAGTTTTTAATATATTAGTACTTAATTGGTTGGGATTTTCCAAGATAGGTTTTGCCTGTATAGGTTTTTCCAATATAGGCTTTTCCTGTATTGGCTTTCCCAACATTGGATTATCCAAAATTGGATTTCCCCCTTTAGGTGAAGATGCACTATTATCAATGGTTTGTGGCTTTTCAAAAATTGTGTATTCCGTTGTGGTAAGCTGCCCCTTTTCATTTCGTAATCTTCTGCGAATAATATAGCCATTTACTTCAAGCTCCTTGATAGTTGTATTAATACTATCAATACCATCCTTGCAGATACAGGCAAGTCCTTTTGTGGTATAGTCCCAATCTTCAGGTAAAGAAAGCATAAGTGAAAGTAAGCCTTTCGCCTTTAAGGACAACTTGGTATTTCTTAAATGGTGGTTAGCCATTACTGTATAATCTCTGGTTTTTTCTACTCTGAAAACCGCCATAAACATCACTTCCTTTCTCGCCTATATTTCAGCGTTCCTGCTCTCTTGTACGTTTTTTATGCCATCCCTCAAGCAGTTTAATTATGGTATCCTGCATTTGCTTTGGGGTGTATGACTTTGGAAAATATTTTTTCAAAGTATCTCCAGTAAGAGTAACCTTGTCTAAGTCACCTTTCTTTTCTTCACTCATAATTGCACTCATTACCTCAAGAGTTAATTTCCCTTCATTGCTGAATTTTTTTAATCGTTGTGCCTGCGAAAGTGAAGGAGTAGCCTGTTCCATGTCCATTGCCTCAAGTAAGTCAGTCTGTTCCTCTTTTTTTAGATAGGACAGCTCCACAGCAGGATTAAAGGCTATTTTCTTTTCATCTACCATGGAAAGCATTTCAGGAATAAGATGAGTAAGGCGAATGTAACGTTGTACTTGATTTCGGCTTGAACCCGCTTGTTCCGCTATTATTTCATCTGCTCGGGGTAACTTTGTCCCAAGTTGGGACGAAGTTAAATCTGTCCTTGCACCTTGTCGTTTAATAGCCTCTAGCTTCATCTTAAATGCAAAAGCTCGTTCGCTTGGCAAGATAGTTTCTCTTTGTAAGTTGCTGTCAACCATAATAATGATAGCTTCATCATCATCAAGATTACGGACAATAACCGGCATTGTTTCAAGTTCTGCAAGCTCACATGCTCTTTTACGTCGATGTCCTGCAATTAGTTCATATCCTCCTTCATCTCGAGGTCTTGCAATGGCAGGAACAAGTACGCCATACTTTTTTACGCTTTCTGCTGTTTCAGCCATTTCCTCATTATCCATAACTTTAAAAGGATGGTCTTTAAAAGGAAATAATTCTGTCAATGGTATCTCTACTACTTTTTCACGGTTTTCATCAGCTCTGCTTTCCTCAGTAGAAAACAGGTCATCTACTGATGTCAGCTTTATGTTTTTGGCGGAGCTTTTCAATTTTCAACACCTCCTTGGTTAAATTACCATAGCCCTCTGCTGCTTTACCTTTTGGGTCATGGGAGAAGATACTTTTTCCCTCTGCACTTATTTCCGCTGCTTTTACAGAACGAGGAATATTAGCATCAAATACCTTGATACTACCTCCATAAGTTTCCTTTACCAAGTTACTGATGTCCTTTGCGAAATTGGTACGGTTATCTACCATAGTCAACAAAATACCGTCAATTTTTAACTTAGGATTTATCTGCCTACGAACCTTCCCTATAGTCTGTAAAAGCTGTTCTAAACCCTTTGCAGGAAGATACTCTGCTTGTACCGGGATAATCACACTGTCAGCCGCAGCAAGGGCATTTACTGTCAGCATACCAAGTGAGGGCATACAATCTAAAAGGATAAAATCATACTGTTTTTTTACAGTTTCAAGATATTGTCTTAAAACAGTTTCTCGGCTCATAACATTAACAAGAGATACTTCCATACCAGACAGCTCAATGTTGGCAGGAAGCAAATCCACACCTTCATGATGCTGTAAAATACCCTCTCTTTGTTCAAGGGGAGTATCGGTGATTATTTTTTCCATTACTGTAGCAATAGTAGTTGCAAGGTTGTCTGGCTGTGGGTATCCTAAACTGATAGACAGGCTTCCTTGTGGATCTGTATCTACTAACAGGACTTCCTTGCCTTCCATAGCCAAGCCTACGCCTAAATTGGCACAGGTAGTTGTCTTGCCTACACCACCTTTTTGATTGGTGATGGCAATTATTTTTGCATTCAATTCTCTTCCTCCTTTCACACAAAAAGCCGCTCTCTTTATTTATCAATAAAGAAAACGGCTTATCGTAAAATGTCTTTATTTTTGATTTTTTTCTGCTTCCTCTCTTCTAATGTAGTTACTTTATCAAGTTTCAATGCACCATCTTTAAGTTTGTATGTTCCAATGGCTGGCTTTCCTTTGTCATTAATCAAATAAACTGAGCCATCAAATCGCAACCTCCCTCCAGAAACAATTATTTTCATATCTTCAGGAATAGCATATATGCCGGCAAGGTCACATTCCTTTTCTGTACAATACCTACCATCATTTAAAATAGGTTCAAGGGAAAAATTTTGCCCATCCTTTGTTCTATATATTTTTACATTCAATTTTGCTCCTCCTTTCAATTTTGGGCACAAAAAAAGAGCTAGTCATATAAACTAACTCCTTGTAAAAATGTTACTATTTAATTTTTTATCTATATAAAAAAGTTGCCTACTCTAATTTAAGAGCAAACAACTTTTAGTTTTCATATTCAGCTATTATTAAACACGCCTTGAAATTTGTATTTACTTTATATGCTTTTTCATTGGTCATTCTTTTGTTTTACCCGCATTCTATAAAAAATGGTGGCTTTAACGAGCCCTATCACGAACACGTTCTCTTTCTCTTTGACGAGTTTTCACTCTAACCTGATTCTTCAGCTTAGTATACAACTGTATATCTTCTTCACTTTCATATGAAAAGGTAATTGCCAATGCATAGTCTTGTGGAATTTCTTGCTCAGCATACTTAAATTTTTCTTTTCCTGTAACTAAAACATATATGTAAGGCTCATTTTCATCCCACAGCAAATCACCTCCACCTCCTGCTGACTTTTGCCAAATACGCTGCTGTAATGTGCCCTTATTAATTTCTGTATATCCTGGCTTGAAGTCTTTAGCTTTATTACCATCAGGTAATTTATCTAAATCATCTTCCTCATCTTCTCCGGATTCCTTTTTAGCCTTATATAAAACTAAGGCCTCTTCATCAATTCTCCGGAAAACTTCAAACCACAGGTTATTAGTTAAATAATCTTTTCTACTAAGCCTTGTTATAGGATTATAAGCCAAACTAATTGAAATGACTTTATTAGCTTTTATTTGTAAAAACTCCTTAGGCACTGGTATCTTATAAAGATGGAAAGAACGTAAAGAAAGTTTATCCTCTGTAAATAAAGTAACTCTATTATAATCAGAATACAATAAACTATCATCCGCTCTTCCAAATCCATATAGCCTTAACTTTCTTTCCTGTTTAGGATTAGATTTACCTGTATATAATGGATCTTCAGATTTTTCACTACTTTCAACCATATTATCTGAATATCTAGCTGAATTTATAAATATCGCTCGAATTAAATTTGCAGAAGGTTTCTCCTGCAATTGCTTTTCTAATGCTCTTTCGATTCTTGCTACAACATGCGTAGCATGAGGTGCAGAGAAACTTGTGCCACAATATCCTTTAAATATTTTATCATTTGTATTATTAAGTGTTGGTTCTAATAACCCTATATTATTTGTAACCCATCTATTTCTACCTCTCATCAATTGAGAAACGGCATAATTTCCTCCATAATCTACAACATCTGGTTTTATGGCCCCATTAACCCCTTTACCTATCCTAGTAAATACAGATAAATAGTCCTTCTTTCCTACAGAAACACTCGTTATTCTGTGCGGAGTAATCGAAGGTTCATCAAACCTAGTAACAGAGCCAACTGTTATTCCTAGTGCTGATGTTGCTGGATCAATCAGTCTATGCTCTGGCATAAACAACTGATCTCCGCATTGTTTCATTAATTCTTCTCGGGAAGAAAATTCTATAAGTTCAGGTTCTGAAACATTTCCAGCACTAATTATTATAACAACGTCTAGTTCTCTAGCTAATTGATCAAGCATTTCTGCCCACGCAAATTGCCTACCACCGCTATATAAATGCTCTCTGTCACCAACAGACAAATTAAATATTCTGCAATCAAACTCTTTATTGAAATATTCTATAGCTTCTTTGACTATTTGTTCTGGTCTTTTATCATCAGGAAAACATGGTGCACCATTCTCATCATGCATTATTTTACCATTACAAACTCTTACTAACGGCTTAAAGTTACCTGTTTGTATAGAATTAGTAAAATCACCATACACTACAATTCCTGCTACTCCAGTACCATGCCCATTCATATCTGTTGTAGTATTTTCTGTAGTATCAAATTCTTCTTCTGCAACTACAACATTCTCCAATAACGGATTTCCAGTAAATATTCCTGAATCCAAAACTGCTGCTAATGGAGCATCATCTTCCAAATCGTCTTGTATAACAGGTTCGTAGTCCCAATTATATAACTCATAAGGCTCTGGCGACACATTACTAAAGGGCAATTCCACCATAGCAACAATATCCATATCCAATAAAGCATTTAATGTAAATTCATTTACTAATGCCCTACCTAATAACATACTTGGAATTTGGAATAAATCACCGAGCAGTTTGCTTCCTTCTGTTCCTAAAACCTGTCTGATTTGTCTTTCAATTTCAATAGCAGTTGTCTGTTCTCCATTAAACCAAACATCAATATTCACTATAAAGAAACCCTCTGGTAACAGGGATGGAGTTTGAAAATATTCTTTAAGTCTGATTCCAATTCGATCTTCCCTTATAACCGTCCTTATATTATCTATACAGCTAAATATATCTCTTCTTTTCGCATAAGTTAATATAGCTTCTTCTTTATCATCATTCTCCCATAATTCTCTTTCACGATTAAACAGTTGTATATCACTAAGATTTTCAAACTGAACTACTAACTTTGAATTATTACTGTCTGGTATGTCAGTTTCCTCTACTAAATACATATTGAATTTACGAAGCATGTGTTCAAGCAATTCAGAAGAAAGTGCATCACTCATTAATTCTAAAACAACTAAATTTTCAGACTGTATCCCTATATCTCTTCTTTTAGAAACAATTTCTTCTAGTGAAGTTTCCAACTGCTCTTTCAGTTTCTCACCGTGCTTCCCTCTATCACGCACAGGTGGACGTGGTGCATTTGGATATGAATGAAACTTATATTGCCGCACCATTTCCTCACGCATTATTTCAATATGATTATATTCTGCCACACCATTACCTCCCTTTTAGTATTGGGTTTTTCTTAAAGAAACATTTTTCTTCTGTTTCTCTACTGCATATTCAATATCATTTTTTGTATACATCTTTCTGCCCTCCAATATGCATCGCTTCATAATTATTTGGCACACTTTTTCAATATCAGAATGCGAAAATGCTTCTAATTCATTTAAATATTGCTCAAAAACATGAGTAGGTCCTTTAAACCTATTAATCTTCAAATCAAACAGCTTAATTTTTTCTTCACTAGACGGCATATCAAAACGTATCGTTTCATCAAATCGTCTCCAAATTGCATAGTCCAAAGACTGTTCAAAATTTGTTGCTGCAATAATTAAAGATCGTCCCTTAAAATTATCAATTTGTTGTAAAAATGCATTTACAACCCTCTTAATTTCACCATGTTCAGTTGAGTCATTACGGCTTCTTCCAATCGCATCAAATTCATCAAAAAATATTAACCAACTATCTTTTTTGGCATAATCAAATATTTTTCTGATGTTACTTGCCGTTTCCCCAAGATAAGATGAAATCAGTGCATCAAATCTCACATACAACATTGGAATTCCTATTTCTCCAGCTAAAGCCTGTGCCGCTAATGTTTTTCCACATCCAGGGGGACCATAAAACAAGGCTCTTCTTATCGGGAATACCCCATTGCTTACCAACACATCCCAATTATTAAATTCCTTTATAATCTGCTCTAACTGAGCTATTTTTTCTTCTGAAACAATCAGGTCAGAAAAATATTTTTCTGGATACATTATCTCTACTAAAGACATATCCCTATCTTTATCCTTTGGAGTGCTAGATGATAACATATTCGTTTTCTTAGTCTGATAATTTCCGTTTAAAATTAATTTTAAGTCATCTGCCAAAATACCATGATTTTTCTTTTTTTCATCTTCAATTATTTCTGTAGCAACTGTATAAAACATTTCTTTATCATCTTGTTTAAAGCTACTAAATAACTTTTTTAGCAAATCTGCTCTGGCCATTAGAAATCTCCTTTCAAATTAGCATTATTAAAGTTGTTGAGTTGTGCAGCGCTAAAGTTTTTCCAATTCAGATATTATAGTCGTATCTACGGCATTGTTTCTGCAAAACTCTATTAAACACACTATTGCCAACTTATTAGGAACTCTATGCCCATTTTCCCATCTATTAATTGTGGAAAAACTTACATTCAATTCATGTGCAAGTTGCTCCTGTGTAATACCTAACTGTTTTCTAATGGATTTTATAATTTTACCAAATGCCATATGACTACACCTCCACCCCTAAAATATAGCACATGCTATAGCAGATATCAATGTTTTTTTCATTAACAATATTAGATTTATATATAAAAAAGTTGCCTACTCTAAATTAAGAGCAAACAACTTTTAGTTTTCATATTCAATTTAAATTATTGGGTAACTCCAAAATGCCTTAAGGCATCTTTAATTGCTTCTACTTTTTCAGGAGTTGGATGTTTTCGTTCATGCTTTAATTCTTCCACTGCATTAGGTGCATCGTACATTGGTAATCCTAAATCTCTTTTCACTTCTGCAATATAGGCAGTATGCACCTTGAAATTATACTTGCTTTCTATATACTCTTGTATCATTTTATAAGTTACTCTTTCGCTCGGTATATAATCTTCAGCTTTTCTCGCTATTTCATCAATAGGAATCTGCCCTTCCTCATCACCAAACTCTACATTTATGTTGATATGTGTGTCTGCTTTTTTGTGGGAGAGCGATACAACCGTCTCAACGTGCCTTGAGAGTACAATAATTATGTCGTAAGTATCTAGTACCCCCTTGGTGGAAGGGTATATTTCTAAAAATGACTAACGGTTTATCCAGTAGTTTGCTCTGCAACTATAAGTCGCTGTTCCCTGAGACATTGGAGCAGACCCTGATGTCCTATACTTAATGAATTACTTTTCCTGTAATCTGTTAATTACCTTTTCCACCTGCTCTATCAGTTCTTTCTTATCTGGAATATAATATGTATACTTCGAAGCAAAAATATTATTGGACAAACCACCTAAGGCATACTCTGCTGTCAATGCATCTTTGTCTGTGCACAATATAATGCCAATTGGCTTATTATCACCTTCATCATTAACTTCATTTTCATAATAATTCAAATACATATTTAACTGCCCTGTTGCTTCTGGCATAAGCTTCGTTGTCTTAAGTTCAATAATCACATATGACTTCAAAGGCTTGTTATAAAAAACCATATCCGCATAGTAATGTGTATTATTTATAGTTATTCTCTGCTGGGTACCAACAAACATAAAGCCTCTGCCAAGTTCCAACAAAAACTTTTCAATTTGTTCAACTAAAGCCTTTTCGAGATCACTTTCCATCATCGGCTTGTCCTCTGGTATCCCAAGAAATTCAAAAACATAAGGATCTTTTATAATATCCTTTGGTTCATTGATTTCAATTCCATTCATCGCTAATTTAAAAACTTCCTTTTTATTAACTTCACCTTTTGAAAGTAATAGTCGCTCATATAATGAAGTACTTATCTGCCGTTTCAACTCCCGCACAGACCACTTTGCATTTACAGTTTCCTTTTCATAAAAATTGCGTTTATCCTTATCTGATATGCTAAGTAATTCACAATAATGAGACCAACTCAATTTTCCAGACACTGTCTGGATTTTTTGGTATGTCTGATAAAATAACCTCATATTATAAAGATTTGCACGTGAAAAACCTTTACCAAACTCTGCTGTCAGTGATTTTGCTAGCTGTTTCAATGTCTGTTCACCATACTCTGCTCTAATACTATCATTTTGCTCATAACGAACAATAATTTCACCAATTTTCCAATAAGATAGGATTAATTCATTATTAACTTCTCTCGCAACATTCTGACGTGCATTATCCAAAATGTCTCTAATTTCAACAACTATAGGATTCATAATATCATTTGCCATATAGAATCTCCTTCCCAATTTACTTAGTTTCACAGCTAGTACCGATCTAATTTATCAGTAATTCAATTGGAATCTGTCATACATGTTTATAGCATGAATGACAATCATCAAGAATATAATGTGTCCAGCTCAAATTGGTACTCAGTGAGTTCCAATTTGGAAAAGCGATATAAAAAGCGCGCATGTTATTAAGATTACGAACTGTAAATCCCTTTATTCACTCTCTTAAACTGCTTAATGCTTGCGCAATACGAGTAATATCCACGTGACGTCTTCTCTTCGAGATTCAACTACTTTAAACTCCAATTTGCAAACACTATCTAAAATATTAGCCACAGCTTTATACTCATTTAAGATCAACAAATCATGGCAGCCCCTCAAAACTTTGTTCAAAAAAGGGAATGCCTCTAACGAATCATTATGCCATATTTTCCAATCATCCATATATCTGCCATTATCATCAAACTCGTAATAATGCGTCTCATATTCAACAAAAATTTCACCACGCTCTACCTTTTCACAAAATTCTTCGATTTCTCTTTGGCTTGGCATATATATTATTTTCTTTTCACCAGAAAGCGACATTAAAAAACCTTGTTGCTTGCTCTCTTTCAATAATTTTGCCTGAGCCAAAATCCATTTATTCTTTTCTGTCTCAGACATTCTATCTAATTGTTCTTCAACCAGTTTTATAAACATTATCATTTTCCCTTTGCATCTATAAGAGTTCTAATTTAGTGTTGAAATTTTTATTCTTCAATTGTTGGTAGTTCACCTACTATTTCATCTACTGATGGTATTTTTAATCTCCGAGTATTATAAATAGCATATTCCTTTAATACCTTACGTTCCATTTCATCGTGAGATACTTTACCTTTACCGTCTAAGATTTCTCTCCGTCTAAACCTATTGCAAGAATCATATCAAGGTTGTAGAATTTTTTATTTCTTGCAACCTCGCGTCCTCCCTCATTTTGAACTATTCGGAATTCCCGAATAGTTGCACTTTCTTCTAATTCGCCATCAAATAACATTCGTATTCTCTATCCACTTCTGTGGTGACAGTGTGTAAATGCATTTGATCCTGATTGTTTTCTAAAGGAGTCGAATTCGACCCATTTAAATTCATCATTATGTAATTGCTCTCAAAGCCCAAGAAATTCAATTGTATCTTTACTTCTCATCCAATTTTTAATTAAATCCTTAGGTTCATCACTTTTATATCTAGCAATATCTGTAAGCGAAATAAACTCATTTTGAAAATCTTCTGTATAAACCGAAATGTCCATACCTCTTGCGTGAATCGTTTCTTTAATCGGTCTCTTTGCCATTTAAATCCTCCTATACATAGTTTAAAACACAAATTTACAGACAATCTTCTTTTTTACATATTCAATATCTTCTGTTAAATAATCCAATTGTAAGCCTCCTCATCCTACTACTAAATATTTTGTATCATAACTTTTAAATATTGTTTTTCAGATTTACTAACCATTATATCAATATAATCGTCTCAACATATCTCTTAAATAGTAAAAAAGATGCCGTTCCCTATGTGGTAGGATTTTAACTTAGAATATATTTCCTAAATTTTTTTCATCTCATGGATGTTCCACATAACCAACATTGTTATTCCAATTGTATCTCTATAGGTGTTTTTTCACAAGATAATTTCACATAATATTCTAGATATTTACATTCACTATCTCGTAGCTTCAATTTTCTTGTAATAATACATTTATTTCTTTATTATTCGATATAATTCGACAACCGTCTTCACATGCTCTGTTCCGGGGAACATGTCAACTGGGGTGGCATTTTTCACTTCATATCCTCTATTGACAAGGTAGAATAAGTCTCTTTCTAAGGTTACAGGATTGCATGAAATATATACTATTCTTTTTGGGCTCAACGAAATCATAGAATTTAAAAATTGCTCAGTGCTGCCTGAGCGTGGTGGATCCATGAAAACTACATCAACAGATTGTTTTTCTGTAGCCATTTGTTTCATGAATTCACCAGCATCCTGATTATAGAAAAA
>JBFXKO010000015.1:0-97039 GCA_050173715.1 Sedimentibacter sp. | reverse complement strand
TGCAAAAAAGTTTTTGAAAATTTATAATTATTAATTAACACCTGCAATTTTTGGGGGTGAGTCCAAAAAATCAACCTTTATCTATTGCAGTTAAATAAACACTTTCAGAGTTTCTGAAAGTACTAATAGTAAAAAAAGGGGTACAAGTTGAAAAAATTTAACTTTTCTTTGCAAAAGGTTTTAGAAATTAAAGAGCAAGTATTAGAAAGTCTTAAAATTGAACTTGGAATATTAAATAATGATTTATTTAATATTGATGAATCAATAAAGAATTTTAAAAAGCAATTTTCAGATATCAATAATGAATTTGTTCTTAAATCATCTATTTCTGTATCTGTTGGCGAAATGACATACTATAAAATGCTGATGAACAGCATATTGAAGCAAATTGAAAGCAAGGAAGAAGAAGAACATGTTGTTTTTAAAAAAATAGAAAGCAAAAGACAGGAAATAGTAAACATGAATATGGAAATTTCAAGCATAGAAAAGCTTAAGGAAAAAGAACTTGAAAAATATAACAAAGCAGTTCTAAAAAGCGAAGAAATTTTCATTGAAGAATTTGTATCAAACAAGAGCTTGACAAAAGAAATTGCAATATAAATTATTTTATCATTGAAAGGAGGTGAGAAAATGAATGAATCAATGAATGTTAATATTATGCCGGTACCTTTTATAATGCCAAGCAACATATTAAATACCAATAATACTATAAACATGGACAAGGGTGCATTCTTAAAAATGATGGCAGCTTTGATAAATGAAAATACCAAGCAGAATACTATTGCTACAGAAGAAACGGTTAAAAATTTCAATCTTATTGAGATAAGTGCAGGAAATGACATTAGTAATTTAATAAATACGGAAAATATCCTGAACAATTCAATAAATATAGAAAGCATCCTGAGTAATTCAATAAATACGGAAAGTAGCCCGAGTAATTCAATAAATGTAGCAAACAATTTGAGTAATTTAATATATGCTGGAAACACACTTAGTAATTCAATTGATTTAACAGGTTTAAATCTACACTCAAGTGATGAAATTACATTAGAGAAAACTGAGATTGAAGATAATTCAAAATCAATCAAGGATAATTTAGTGAACAACGTAATGAACATGGTGAGTTATTTTAATCCTGCTATTGAAAAAATTAATTTTGAAAAACTGTCCAAAGAAAATATTAAAGATTTGAATGCTTATAATAATCCGGATATGAACATTAACACTGCTCAATATATCAAGCATGGATCAATAAATCAAGTTTCTACAGCTAAAGATAATGTTCAAGTCTCTACACTTAAAGATAATGTTCAGGAATTCAAATTAACTGATGGACAGCCTCATTTAAGTATCCAGGCTGAAAAGTTAATAGTTGAAATTGAAGGAAACAAAAATAAGCTAAAAAGCGAAATTAATTTCAATGTTGAAATGTTATCACCAAAGGAGCCTATAATTCAAGGAGAAAACGCAATTATAACAGTATCCGATGAATCATCAAACATAAATTCACAAGTACTTGCTCAAGTAAAGGACAAAATAGTATTTATGGTTGATGAAGGTAAAGGTGAAGGAAACATAAAGCAGGTAACAATGGAGCTTCAGCCTCACAACTTAGGCAAGGTAGACATTAAAATGACATTTGAGGACAATAAAATAACTGTGGAAGTCAAAGCATTAAATGAAGAAACTCAAAAGATATTATCAACAAATGCAAAGGAGCTTGCAAATATATTAAGCAAGACAACTGAATCTTCAATTAATGTAGTAGTAAAGAATTATGAATCACATTTCGAGCATAATCCTTTAAACAATCAAAGCTATGAACAAAGAAATTATGAGAACTATGAACAAAGAAACAATGAGAATTATAACCAAGACAACGGACATAGCAGGCAAAGAAATTATTACACTGATGAGAATAAAAAAGAAGACAAGGAAGATGACAGCATATTCTCACAGCTTATTAATTTAAGAAATATAAAATTATAAAAAGGAGGTTAACCTTGGAAATTAATGCTTATAATTCAAGTCAAGTAAATAACTCCAACAGCATAAATGATATTAAGGCTAAGAGTGATAAAGAAGCACTGGATATGCAGGACTTTTTAAATTTGCTGGTTGCAGAGATGACTAATCAGGATGCTATGAATCCAATGGATAATACGGAATTTATAGCTCAAATGGCTCAGTTTTCATCATTGCAAGCAATGAACGATTTAACTGAGATGTCGATGCAAGGACAAGCTACTTCTCTTATAGGGAAAAATGTAGTTGTTGCCAAATATAATGCTCAAGGACAACTTGAAGTTCAAGAAGGTTTAGTCCAAAGGGTCACTATACATAGTGGAGAAACAAAGCTGTATGTAAATGATCTGGAATATGATTACTCCAATGTGATGGAAGTAAAACAAATTGAACAGCCAGAAATTGATCCTTTACAAGAAGTACTTGGGAAAATATTAGAACAAGTAAGTGGAATGAATGATTCATTAAAAAGTAATAAATTGACTGATAGCGTACCTTTTACTGAAGAAATAAAGTAAGGCAGGTGGTAAAATGACTGATATTAATTTTATCAGAAAAATCAGTAACTTAAACAATAATCTTCAGCCAAACACTGAAGTTAAGAAAAGCGAAAGTAATTCAACTTTTAAAGATATACTAAATGAAAAAATTAATGATAAGGTTGAAAATGAAGTAGTTTTCTCAAAACATGCTAGTGAAAGGATAAAAGAAAGAAATATTGATGTAAGTGCTGATGTAACAGAAAAACTCAATGAAGCAGCTGAGCAAGCAAAAGACAAAGGCTTAAAAAATGTGTTGGTGATGATAGAAAATCAAGCATTTATAATAAGCACCATGAACAACAAGGTTATAACTGCCGTTAATAGCCAGGATTTAAAAGAAAATATTTTTACAAATATCGATGGAGCTGTAATAAAATAGCCGGTCCTTTTAAGGAGGCTAAAGTCCGGAATTTTTGATGGACTTAAAACAGCTAAAAAATAAAAGGAGAATGAATTATTATGATGAAAGCACTTTATTCTGGTGTATCAGGAATGAGAAGTCACCAGACAAAAATGGACGTAATAGGTAACAATATAGCTAACGTAAATACAAACGGATATAAAACTCAAAGAGCAACATTCAGGGATATTTATTATCAAACTATAAAAAATCCAGGAGAAGCCACTGCTGGAACAGTAGGTGGAACAAATTCATCTCAAGTCGGATATGGTGCTCAAATTGGCTCAGTAGATACTATTCATACAATATCAGGATATTCACCAACAAATAAGTCAACTGATATATATATTAATGGTGATGGATATTTAGCTGTTAAAAATTCAAGCGATGAAACCTTATATACAAGACTCGGGGCATTGAGTTTTGACTCAAAAGGAAATCTTGTAGATGCAAATGGTTCTCGTGTACTAGGTTGGGACAATAGTACTACAAATAACACCTATACTGCAGCACTTGATCCATCAACAGCAACTGATATTGGTGTTATTACAATAGAGAATTTTGATTGCTATGGTAATATAACAATCAATAAAGACGGTACAATTACAGCTACCAAATTAAAAGCGACAACAGCACCAGATATAAACTCGGCTGCTGCAATTGATTCTATTGTTACTATAGGATTTATTCCAGTAGTTAATATTCCAAATCAAAATGCTCTGGTACTAGAAGGAAATTCTTATTATAGAGCTGGAAATAATGCAGGAAGTCCAATATATAATAAACCGGGCAAAGGCGGTACAGGTGAAATAGTAGCCGGCGGTCTTGAAATGTCCAACGTTGATTTGGCTAATGAATTTTCTGACATGATTATTACGCAAAGAGGATATCAAGCAAATACAAAAATAATATCAGTAGTTGATCAAATGCTTGAAGAATTGGTAAACTTGAAAAGATAATTGATAAAGTCATCCGCCGAAGCGAAGGATCTCAAAAGGAGATTCTTCACTTCGTTCGGAATGACAAAATAAAAATTTTAATCATGCTTATAAAGACTTATGATTATGATTAGTATTTTTATTAAAGAACATAGGAGGAAGTATGGTAGAGGTTACTGGAATCAATGGAGAGTCTTTCTTAATCAATGCTGCATTAATTGAAAAAATAGAATTCATACCAGAAACAAAAATTACTTTGACAACCGGAAAGTATTACTTGGTAAAAGATACAAAGGAAGAAATTGTCAACAAGGTTATCAAATACAACCAAAGAATAATAAGAGGAATAACAGAATAGATAATGAGGTGAAAAATGAATATATCGTTTATAATAGGATTGCTGGCAGGATTCGGCCTTGTAATTTACGGAATTATGGGAAGCGGCTCAAGCATGACACAGGTTATGGCAAGCTTCATAGATATGCCAAGCGTATTTATAACGTTTGGGGGTGCAATTTCAGCTACCATAATGTCAGTGCCTGTTAGATATTTAAAAGATGTCCCCAAAAATATGAAAGTTCTTATGAAGAGAGAGAAAGTCAATCTGAATTTGTACATAGATGCAATAGAAGAACTTGCAAAGGAAGCGCGTCTTAAAGGTTTACTGGTTTTGGAAGAAAAAATCAATTCATTGGAACTTCAGGATGAGTTTTTGAAATATTGTGTAATGCTCATAGTTGATGCAATAGAACCAACCAAGGTGCGTGTTCAAATTGAAAATGAAATTGACTGCATTGAAGCACGACATGCATCAGCATGGAAGGTATTCGATACACTTGGCTCCTTTGGCCCGTCATTTGGTATGCTGGGTACTTTGATAGGGCTTATAAATATGCTTGCAAATATGAATACCTCTCAAGGAGGCGCCGATTCACTTGGAAAGGGTATGTCAGTTGCTCTTGTTACAACATTTTATGGCTCAGTGCTTGCAAACATGATATGTGCTCCTATATCAAACAGGCTGAAGGCAAAGCATGATGAAGAAATGATTTCAAAGGAAATGATTATGGAAGGAGTTCTTTCCATTCAGTCCGGCGAAAATCCTAAATACATAAGAGAAAAACTTAACTCATACATTACATATGGAGAAAGAAATGAAAAAGCTGGAGCAGAAGGTGAAGACAAAGGCACAAAGAAATCAAAAAGGAAAAGAAAAGAAGCTAACGCTTAAAAATAATATTAAGTAGGGATTATTATGGCAAGAAAGAAAAACAGGCAATCCGTTGGTGGTGCAAGTTGGATGGAAACATATAGTGACATGGTCACGCTACTTTTAACATTTTTTATAATGCTGTATGCAATGTCAACTGTAGATGCCAATAAATATGCTGCAATAGTTGCTTCATTTTCAAAGGAAATGAATCCTGAGGTTTACTATTCACAAGGCAGTCCTTCTGAACAACAGGGAGATGCTGAAACTATAGAGATAGAAGAAAAAGAAGAAACAGAAGAACCAGATGAAATGGATCAACTGTACACTTTGCTTAAACAATATATAGATGAAAACAACATGAATGAACAGGTGGAAGTAAGTAAAAGTGAGGAATATGTATTTATCAGATTTTCTGATGATGTAACATTCAGAGGCTATAGCGATATTTTAGAAAGCAGCGGAAGAGGTATATTAGATGTACTGGCTGAAGGGCTTAAAGTTGTAGACGAATACGTAGAAGAGGTAATAATAGCCGGTCATACTGCTGAAGTTTCATATGATAAGACTGATATTGACCGTTCATTGTCAACAGATAGAGCCAATGTGGTTTTGAAATATTTAGAAGATAAAAATGTAATAGATCCTGCTAAGTATTTGGCAATTGGTTATGGATTGTACAGTCCTATTGCAGACAATTCCACTCAGGAAGGAAGAGCAAAAAACAGAAGGGTTGAAATATATATAAGCAGAAAAGGATACCCAATAAGCTATACCAAAAAAATCCAAGAAACTATAAACAAAGAAGATTCAAATGCAGACAATATAGAATATAAAAGTAATACATATATAGATTAGCAAAAATTATGGAACGAGGGCATATGATATGGCAGAGATACTATCACAGAGCCAGATAGACGAGCTTCTTAACAATTTAAGCAGCGGAGATGTAAGCATACAAGAGCTTGAAGTAAGTGAAAAAAAAATAAAAGAATATGACTTTAGAAGTCCTAAAAAAATAACTAAAGAAACCATAAAATTGCTAAAGGGTATTTATGAAAACTACTGCAGAATACTCACATCACGCTTAACATCAACCTTAAGACTTATGTGCGATGTGACTGTTGAACAGGTTGAAGAAAGCATATATCACGAATATAACAATGCATTGGATGATTATGTGCTCATGGGGTTAATAGATGTGAAATATCCGGACAAATCAATGGCAGACAGTCAAATTTTAATGGAAATGTCCAAGCCTTTGTCCTTTGTAATAATAGACAGACTGTTAGGAGGCAGCGGTGAAGAATATGAATACATAAGAGATTACACTGATATTGAATTATCATTGCTGGGAAATTTGCTTAAACAACTGGTAAAATTAATGGGATCAATTTGGGAAAGCACATTGGTGATTGAAACTGAGCTTACAAAGATAGAAACAAATTCAAGGTTCATTCAATCAATAAATTACAATGACACGGTTGTTATTATTGTTTTAAATGTCACATTAAATCAATCAAGCGGAAAAATTACCATATGCATGCCTTCAGATATTTTAGATGAAATATTCAAAACAGCAAATATGTTTTCAAAAAATGGAAACAAGAAGACAGATCAAGCCATTGAAGAGCAAAAGTCAGCAATTATGGATTCATTAAAATCTTCAAAGCTTACTATAACCGGCATATTGGGTAACGCACATGCAACACTGCAAGATGTGATGAATATGCAAGTGGGAGATTTAATAATCTTGGATAGAAATATTAAATCAGATGTTGATGTATGTGTTGATGGGAAAAAATGGTTTGAAGGCAAATGGGGAACAAGGAAAAATAAAGGTGTAGTTAAGGTTAATAAAATTATACATTAATAGGAGCTATCTATGTTAAATGAAAATATTTTTTCAGATATGGAGCGGGATGTAATAGGGGAAGTTATGAATATAAGTCTTGGCTCTTCTGCTACTTCACTTTCTACTCTGCTAGGTAAAAGGGTTGAAATAACAATCCCCAAGGTAAATGTAATACAAGCGGGGAATTTTAGTTATGAGAATTTTGAACCTGCAATAGGAGTTGAAATAAACTATATTGAAGGCTTAAACGGAGTAAACATAATGATTTGGAAAAGGATGGATGCAAAAGCAATCATAGAAATATTGCTGGGACAATCCATACCTGATGAAGAATTTGTGATGGATGAGATAAATACAAGTGCCATATGCGAAGTAATGAATCAAATGATGGGTTCAGCAGCCACAGCACTATCAGATTTCTTAGGAAAAACGATTAATATTTCTACTCCATTGGCTCATGAAATAGATGACAACGCAGAATTTAAAAGTAAATATTTTGTGGATGAAGATGTAATTGTTGCTGTAAGTTTTGAATTATTTATTGAAGGCAGTGTTCAAAGTCAGTTTATAAATGTAATGCCGGTAACTCTTGCAAGAGAAATAGTGTCAAACTTCCTCAAAGGAGTTAAGGTTGAAGAAACAAGTGCTCCGGCAATACAGACTGCTCAAGAGGAAATAAAAAGCACTAATAAGGCTGCGATTTATGATATTCAAGATGACGAAGACGAAGACGAAGACGAAGAAGAGGATGACGAAGAAACATATGCTGCAAAAGCTCCTGTGAAAAGCAGCCCAGCTAAAAGGATAAAACAAAAGAAAAAGGAACAAGTTCCTGTAAATATAAGAAATATGAATTATGAGAGTTTCGATGATGAGGATGATGAACTTTTATCACAAGAGCAGCTGTCAAATTTAGAATTGATAATGTCTGTACCCTTGGAAATCAGCGTCGAAATAGGAAAAACAAAGAGGCAGATAAAAGATATTCTTGAATTTTCTCAAGGCACAATAATAGAGCTAGACAAACAGGCTGGTGCATTGGTTGATATAATAGTTAATGGACAGCTAATAGCCAAGGGTGAGGTTGTGGTTGTCAATGATAATTTTGGAGTAAGAATAGTTGAAATAGTAAAAAAAGATGAATTAATGAAAATAACATTATAAAAAATATATATAATACACGGAGGAAAAAATGGCAGGTAAAATTTTAATAGTAGATGACGCGGCGTTTATGAGAATGATGATAAAGGATACACTTAAAAAGAATGGTTATGAGGATCTAATAGAAGCAGCAGACGGTGAGATAGCAGTTCAAACTTACAGCACAGAAAAACCTGATTTAGTAATAATGGATATTACAATGCCTAATAAAAATGGGCTTGATGCATTAAAGGAAATAAAACAAATGGATCCTAATGCAAAAATAGTTATGTGCTCTGCAATGGGACAGGAATCCATGGTTGTGGAAGCAATTAGAAGCGGCGCTAAGGATTTTATTGTTAAACCATTCAAAGCTGACAGAGTTTTAAAAACTGTTCAAGGCATACTTGGATAGGAGCTGATTGAAATTAAAGATATTTTGTCACTGATATTCTCAATTATTGGAATAATCTTAATATTGTTTTTAACCTACTATAGCACTAAATGGCTTTCAACAAAGACAAGCCTTGGATTAAAGTCTAAATATATGAATATAGTGGACAAAATAGTATTAGGTCAAAATAAATTCCTTGCAATTGCAGAAATAAACAACAAATATTATTTGTTGAGCATTACAGAAAAAAATATTAATATTCTAAAAGAATTAGATGATTTTAAGCTATTGCCTGAAGACATAAAAGAAAAATCAATAGAGTTTAATAAATTGGTGGACAAATTTTTAAATAATCTTAGGAAAAACAATGATTAAAAATTATAAAATTAATTATAAAAAAATAGTAGCAGTTTTGTTGTTAATATTGCTGAATGCGCAAACGGCATATGGTGGAGTTATAAATATGGATATAAACGGAAATGCAGCCGAAACAGTAGAAATACTTGTTCTCTTAACTGTCATCTCCCTGCTTCCATCCATATTGATAATGATGACAGCTTTCACAAGAATAATCATTGTGCTTTCATTTTTAAAAAATGCACTTGGATTGCAGCAAACACCACCAAATCAGGTGTTAATAGGAATAGCATTATTATTAACTTTGTTTATAATGTCTCCTGTGATAAATGAAATAAACACAGAAGCATATGAACCATACAAAAATGAAGAAATATCTCAGGAAGAGTTTTATGACAAGGCTTCACAGCCAATCAAGATATGGATGCTTAAGCAAACAGGCAAAAGTGAGTTAAAGATGTTTACTGACATGGCAAATAAAGAAGAAATACATAATGCTGCAAGTGTTGACGATCTTCCTTTGACGGTAGTAATTCCATCCTTTGTAACAAGTGAATTGAAAAGAGCTTTCATAATAGGATTTTTATTGTACATACCATTTTTAATTATAGATATGATTGTTTCAAGCGTACTGATGTCAATGGGTATGATGATGCTTCCCCCTGTTATGATTTCAATGCCTTTTAAAATATTGCTGTTTGTGGTTGTAGATGGATGGTCCCTATTATTTAAAACATTGATTACAACTTTTAATTTTTAGTATAAACAGGAGATAAAAATGAGCATTTCAGTCGTAATGGAAGTTATGCAAGCAGCTGCTGTAGCAGCCATAAAAATTGGTTCTCCCATATTGCTAGCCAGTTTAATTATTGGATTGATCATAGCTGTTTTTCAGGCAGCCACACAAATACATGAACAAACCCTCACATTTGTTCCAAAGTTGTTTATTACAGCAATCATGTTGATTATGCTGGGACCGTGGATGATGGAGGTCATGTCTGATTTTACATACTATGTATTTGATTTAATGCTGAAGGTTTATTAAGGGGATACAATGACATTTTCAGGTGATTTCACATATTTTTTATTGATATTGGCAAGAATGAGCGGTTGTGTTTTCTTCAATCAAATATTTGGAAGAGGAAATCTGCCGGTTCTTTTAAAGACTTCAATAAGTTTGTTTTTGACTATAACAGTATACGGAATGTTGCCTCCAGAAGGGGTTTTGGAAGTTAGCTCAATAATTGAACTTGTACTTTTAGTTGTAAAAGAATTATTTATTGGATACTTAATTGGTTACATCATAAGTTTATTTTTCTCAACCGTGGTTATAAGCGGTGAAATTTTAGATATGCAAACAGGTATGTCAATGTCAAAGATTTACGACCCAAGCAGCAATTTATCAATGGGTATTACAGGAAGCTTTTTAAATGTAATTTTGATATTTGTATTTTTCAGCGCTAATGGACATTTGACATTAATTAATATATTCATAACTTCATGTAAATTAATAAAAGTAGGAAGTTTTTCAATTCCTCAGGAATTATTTCTTAATATGATTGAAATGTTTCAACAAATTTTAATACTATCATTAAAGCTGTCAATGCCAATTTTGGCAGTTGAAATAATATTGGAATCAGGCATAGGAATTTTAATGAAGGCAATACCGCAAATACAAGTTTTTTCAGTAAATGTACAGCTAAAGATAATGGTTGGTTTATTAATGATAATGATTCTTGTGCCTACCTTTGCATCATTCATAGACAATACAATAACATTGATGTTCGACACTGTAAAAAACAGTTTAAGTACATTAATGACATAGATGAAGGATTATTATGGCAGGCGAAGATAAAACCGAAAAAGCCTCCCCCAAAAAAAGGCGGGATGAGCGAAAAAAGGGTAATGTTTTTCAAAGTAAAGATGTAGTAACAGTGGCAGTAATTGCAATATCATTTATAATATTGGATTTTTGGGCTTCCCATATTTATGGATACACTGCAGATGTTTTTCGAAAATATGTTTCTTTAATGAAAACAACCTATGACATAAGTGACACTTTCATAGTCCAATTGTTTAAGGATATATCATTTGCGATTTTTGCATGTGCGGGAATATTTATGACGGCTGTAATAATAACTTCTGTGGTGTTTACCGGTGCACAAACAAGATTTTTAATATCCCAAGAAAATATTAAATTTAAGTTTTCAAAGTTAAATCCTTTATCAGGCATTAAAAGAATGTTTTCCATGCGTTCTACAGTTGAAGTATTAAAAAATTTAATTAAAATTATTATTTTAGGATATGTAATTTATTCAGCAATTATAGACAGTCTTTTGCAGGTTCCAAAGCTTGTTTCAGTAGATTTAATATCAGGAATTAACTTTATATTCTCATCCATCATGGCAATAGTAAAAAGTGTGATTATAGCCTTTGTAACAATATCTGCATTTGACTTTTTGTACTCTTGGTGGGAGTACGAAAAAAACATAAGAATGTCAAAGCAGGATGTAAAGGAAGAGTACAAGCAGTTAGAGGGAGACCCGCAAATAAAAGGAAAAATTAAGGAAAGACAAAGAAGAGCTGCAATGTCAAGAATGATGCAGCAGGTTCCAAAGGCAGATGTTATAATAAGAAACCCTACCCACTTTGCTGTAGCAATCAAATATGATTTGAAGAAAGACAATGCTCCAATAGTATTGGCTAAGGGTATGGATAACATAGCAATGAAAATAGTTGAAAAGGCAGAGGAATGTAAAATCAGTATAATAGAAAATGTGCCTTTAGCTAGGGCATTGTATGCATCTTCTGATTTAAATAAGGAAATACCATTAGAATATTATGAACCTGTAGCAGAGATTTTGGCTTGGGTTTATAGGGTTAAGGAAAAGGAAAAACAGCAATGAGAAATATTTTAAATAATTCTATTTCTTTATTCATAATAGCAGTAATACTCATGATAATAGTTCCATTACCTCCATTTTTTTTGGATTTAATGTTTATTATTAACATTGCAATATCAATAATTATATTGCTGACAACAATGTATATAAAGGAAGCATTAGAATTTTCAGTGTTCCCATCACTTCTTTTAATAACAACATTGTTCAGATTATCATTGAATGTTTCTTCAACAAGATTAATATTAACAAATGGTGGGGAAGCAGGAGCTGTTATAGCAACCTTCGGTAGCTTTGTATTACAAGGTAATGCAGTAGTTGGATTCATAATTTTCTTAATCATAGTATTAGTGCAATTTATAGTAATTACCAAGGGTGCAGAAAGAGTTGCCGAAGTAACTGCAAGATTTACATTAGATGCAATGCCGGGAAAACAAATGGCCATAGATGCAGATTTAAGCTCTGGCATAATAACTGAGGCTGATGCTAAAAGAAGAAGAAACAATGTTCAAAGAGAAGCAGATTTTTATGGGGCAATGGATGGAGCTACAAAGTTTGTAAAAGGCGACTCCATTATGTCCATCATTATAACCTCAATAAACTTTGTAGGCGGAATAATCATAGGAATGGTTCAAGGAGGTTATACATTTACTGAGGTTTTGCAGACATATTCCATAGCAACCGTTGGTGACGGACTTGTTTCACAGATACCTGCATTGTTAATATCCACAGCAACAAGCATGATAGTCACAAGAGCAGCATCAGAATCAAGTTTGAATGTTGATTTGACAAACCAAATCAAATCACAGCCCTTAGTTTTGATAATATCTGGAGTAGTTCTTTTATTCATGGCTGTTATACCAGGTTTTCCAAAAACCCAGGTAATTGTTCTTTCAGCATTATTTATTTTTTTAGGAACCAGATTATTAAAATCAAAACCCGACCTAATCGGAAATGTAGCGGATGCCGCTGAAAAGACAAGCCAGGAAGGTGAAGCTGCCTCTGAAGAGGATTATTTCAGAAATATTGACAACATATATGAATTAATTCAAATTGACCCAATTGAAATGGAAGTGGGTTACAGCTTAATTCCTTTAGTAGATGAAGCAAGCGGAGGGAATTTCATAGACAGGGTGGTTATGTTCAGACGGCAGTTTGCTCAGGACATGGGAATTGTAGTTCCATCTGTGAGATTAAGAGACAATGGATACCTTAATCCTAATGAGTATGTAATAAAGCTTAAGGGAGAAGAAGTTGCCAGAGGGGAAATCCTGATTGAATATTATCTGGCACTTGACCCAGGCAATTTAACAGGTGAGGTGGACGGTATTGAAACTATTGAACCTGCCTATGGAATTCCAAGCAGATGGATTACAAAGGACAAGAAGGAGCTGGCTGAAATATACGGTTACTCTGTAATAGATCCATTATCTGTATTAATAACACACTTGTCAGAGATTATAAGAATCCATGCATATGAGCTTTTGTCGAGACAGGATTTAAACCAGCTTTTAAGCAATGTTAAGAAGAACAATGAATCATTGGTTGAAGAAGTTGTTCCAGGAATTGTATCACACGGCAACCTCCAAAAAATATTAGGAAATTTATTAAAAGAAGGAATACCTGTTAAGGACTTAGAAACAATTTTGGAAACCATAAGTGATTACGGCACATCGGTAAAGGATACTGAAATGCTTACTGAATATATACGACAATCATTGAAGAGAACTATAACCCATAAATGGGCCGAAGGTGGACAAATTAGAGTGATAACCTTAAGCACTGATGTTGAAAAATTAATTATAAATGCTATAAACAAAAATGACAGAGGCTCATATTTATCCATCGATCCTGAACTGATGCAAAAACTGGTGGGTCAGTTATTGGAGCAAATTAACAAATTAAAAAATGAAATCAACATACCTATTATTCTCACATCACCATTTGTGAGAGGTTATTTCAGAAAACTGTTAGATCAGTTTTACCCTAAGGCTGTTGTACTATCATTTAATGAAATTGACAACTCCGTTCAAATACAGGCACTAGGCAATATAGCAATTTAAATGAAAGAGTGATGAGTGATGCAAATGATTTTAACTAATAAAAAACAGGAAGAAATTCAGGAAGATGATTTATGGGAACAATATTATGCAACAAGAGACATTCATATAAGAAATTTAATAATTGAAAAATACAGTTATTTAGTTAAAATAATCGCTTTGAAGCTAAGGGGCATATATCAGCAATACGGAGATGTTGAGGATATTGTTAATGAAGGAATAATTGCGCTTATGGATGTAATAGAAAAATATGATACATCTAAGAATACTAAATTTGAAACGTATGCTTCTATCCGCATAAGAGGTTCTATTATTGATTATGTCAGAAAACAGGACTGGATACCACGCAAAGTAAAGAGTGATTATAAAACGGTAAAGGGAGCTTTGGATGAACTTTCAAACAAGCTGGGAAGAGCTCCTTCGGATGCGGAAGTTACTGAATATCTTAAGATGGATATCAAGGAATACAATCAAATCATAAACAATGCATGCGGTACAAGCATCTTATCATTTGAAGAATTATTGGGAGAAGCAAATTTAAGAGAACTAGAAATAAGTAGTGGCTACGAGCTTCCTGAGCAGGAAATTGAATCAAAAGAATTGTACAAAACTTTGATTGAAAGTGTAAGTAAACTTAACGAAAAAGAAAAGCTTGTAATTTCTCTTTATTATAAGGAAGAAATAAAGTTAAAGGACATAGCAGACATTTTAAACATTAGCAACTCTAGAGTTTCTCAAATACATACATCTGCGCTGCAGAAATTAGAAAAAAGTGTTAATAGTTATTTAAATGATAACAATGAAAAAGGCAAGAGGTGATAATATGTCAAGGGGTTTTTATACGTTAGCATCCGGAATGCTAACACAACAAAGGAAAATAGATATTTCCGGCAATAACATGGCAAATGTGAATACTGCCGGATATAAGAGAGAGACGGCAGTAAGCAGTAATTTTGGAAGCTTATTTCTAAACAAATATAAACAAAATGGTATTCATAAAGAATCAGAACCCTTAGAAAATGTTTCTGTTATCAGGACAATTGTAGAAAACAACACAATTCATTCACAAGGTACTTTGGAGGAAACCGGTAATAATACTGATTTTGCCATAATGGGAGCGGGTTTTTTTGCAATTGATAATAATGGACAAATTTTATACACACGAAACGGAAGCTTTAATATTGATGAAGAAGGTTACTTGATTTTAGAAGGCACAGGAAGAGTGCAGGGTGAATTTGGTGATATATTCATTGGTTCAGATAAATTTGGTTTTGCTGAGGATGGAAGCATTATAGTGGATGAGGAAGCTGTAGATAATATTGCAGTTTATGATTTTCTTGATTATAACAATTTAAACAAGTACGGAGAAGGGATGTTCATATCTGAAGTTGAACCTGATCTGGTTGATTATCCGACAATTAAAAATCAAACCATTGAAAGATCAAACGTCAATGTAACAGAAGAATTAACCGGCATATTGTCATCACAAAGAGCTTTGCAGACAGCAGCACAAGCGCTGAAAATATATGACATGATTAATGATAAGGCTGTTAACGAAATAGGCAAAATAGGATAAAGAATTATACCAATGTCAAGGAGGGTTAAATGATAAAAGCATACTATACGGCCACAAACGGTGCAATTAGCAATCAAAATTATCTGGATATTATTTCAAATAATATGGCGAATGTACAAACTGAAGGTTTTAAAAAATCAAAACCTGAATTTTCAGATTTACTGTATACAAATATAAGAGGAAATGAAGGTGCAAACACAGAATTAAAATCAGGAAGCGGCTCAAAGATAAATAAGTCAGATGTTATCTTTACATCAGGTGCCCCTGTTATGACAGGTGTCCCAACTGATTTTGCAATTGCAGGAGATGGATTTTTTGCTGTGCAGTTCGAAGACGAAAATTTATTTACAAGAGGTGGAAGCTTTGAAATTACAAGTATAGATGATGAAAATTATCTTACTTACCAGGGTGGTTATGTGTTAAATAAAGATGAAGAACCTATAATTTTAGAAAATATTGACGATATAAAAGTAGGTGTGTTTACATTTAGCAACAACGGCGACTTACAGCAGGCTGGAAACAATTTATTTAGAGTTGCAAATGAAGATGCAGAATATAATTTACTTGAAAATGCAAAGGTATTGAAAGGCTTTTTGGAAACATCAAATGTAGAAGTTTCAGAAGAAATGGTAAAGCTTATTCAAATACAAAAGGCGTTCCAGCTTAATTCAAGCGTCATTAAGACAGCTGATGAAATAGAGCAAACAATTAACACATTGAGAGGTTAAAGCTTAATTAATTATGATAGAAGAATAAAATATATGTTTTAAAAGGATTAATATGGATAACTTAAATGATATTACCCAAAATTTAAATGTTAATGAAGATGCACATACAGAAGAATTACAGCCCAAATACATTATTACGCATTTAGTATCTGCAAATAGATTAAAGGCATATATCAGAATTGAGCTTATTGATAAACAGTCAGAAGTTAATTATCAAGATATACTAGATTATCTCTCTGAACAAGGTATAGTGTATGGCATTAGGGAAGAAGAAATAAAAGAATATTGCAGCCTCAGGGAATATTCAAAGGAACTTGTTGCGGCTATCGGCAAGGAGCCCATAAATGGTCAGGATGCTCAGCTTATCTATGACTTCGATATATCCAAAGAAAATAAATTTATAGAAAATAAAAATGGAATTATAGATTTCCGCAATTTAAACAATGTAATAAACGTAACAAAGGACACTGTATTATGTCACATAATACCTGCTCAAATAGGAGAAGATGGAGTTGATGTGTATGGACAGCCGATTAATTATAAGCCAGGCAAAAATGTTTCATTTAATCATGGCAACAACACATATATTTCAAATGACAATCTCAAGATATTAGCATCAACTGATGGCTGTGTTGAATTTAAGAATAACAAGGTGTATGTAGAAAACATATATAGGGTAAACAATGTTGATAATGCTACGGGAAATATTGACTTTATCGGAAGTGTTGTGATAGGCGGAGATGTAAAGGCAGGTTTTTCTGTAACGGCTAAAGGTGACATTAAAATCAGAGGCATGGTTGAAGGAGCGTTTATAAAATCTGACGGTGATGTGGCAATAAGCAAGGGTATGAACGGAATGGGCACAGGAAGTATCATAGCGAAAGGAAATATCACCAGCAAATATATAGAAAATGCTACAATTGAAACCGAAAAAACAGTCTATGCAGAAGCTTTAATAAACAGTGATGTCAAAGCAGGTGACTCCATAATACTTCGAGGTTCAACTGCTGCAATTATCGGCGGTATAAGTCAGGCAGAGAATATTATTTACGCCAAGACTGTTGGCAGCAAGACCAATCCTGAAACAAATTTAATTATAACCCTTACAAAATATCAAGAAGAACAAAAATTAATCGCAGTTAAAAAAAGATTAAATCATCAGCTGGAAAAAGACTTGTTTACTAAAAACAAGGAATTGAGAGAAATTGAAGAAAAAGTTGAATTAATAATGAATTCAAGTTTGGATAATGAAAATAAAAATGCAGTTCAAAAGCAGCTTTTATTTATGAAAATTAGAATAAACAATGATATTAGTGAAATAAAAAGACAGTTGACAGAAATAATACCCACCCATAATATAATGGACTATAAGATTATTTTCAGGGGAATAATGTATTCAAATACTAGAATAACAATAGGTTGGATGAAGTACAGAGTAAGACAGGATATAAGCTACAGCAAAATGTATAATGACGGCAATGATATATCTATAGTGCCATTAAATCCAGCAGATTTAGAAATATAACAATAGCATAAACAAATCATAACAATAGCATAAACAAATCATAACACAAGCAAAGTATTACATAAGGGGTGAGAAAATGGAATTAAATGAAATTCATATAGATATATTAAAGGAAATAGGAAATATCGGTGCAGGAAATGCCGCCACGTCACTTTCTCAAATGCTTTCAAAACGAATAGATATGAATGTGCCGGAAGTAAGCTTATTAAATTATGACGATGTTATTGACTCCATTGGAGGAGCCGAAAATGTGGTGGTTGGAATTTTGGTGAGCTTTGAAGGAGATATTGATGGAGTTATTTTGTTTTTGTTGAAAAAGGAATTTGTTCACTTAATATTAAATTCTCTGCTTGGAACTGAGCTCAATAGCTTTGAGCAAATATCAGAAATGGAAATGTCAGCACTTTCTGAAATAGGCAATATAATGGTTTCCTCTTATGTAAATTCAATATCTTCCTTAACAAGTATGACAATTGATATAACAGTACCTTCTTTGAACATTGATATGTCAGGAGCGCTGTTGGATGCTGTAACTGCAGAATTTTCTCAAGCAGCAGATAAAGTAATTTTTATTAGAGAAAAATATTTTTGTCAGGACGAAACAATTTACAGCCATATGCTTTTATTGCCAAGCATGACATCCCTGAAAATTTTACTTAAGAGGTTTGGAATAGATATATGAATGGAGAAATAAACGTAGGAATTTCAGATATGAAAATCGCTAATGCTCCGAATGGATTGATTTCATATGCACTTGGTTCATGTGTTGGGATTTGCATCATAGATAAGGTAACACAGATTGCAGGGATGGCTCATATAATGCTGCCTTATAATAACAATAATGATAGATCCAACATATTCAAATATGCAGATACAGGAATAGAAGAAATGATAAGACAGATGGAAATCACAGGTTGCCTCAGGTCAAGGATGGTAGCTAAAATTGCAGGCGGAGCAAAAATGTTTGATATAAAAGGAAATTCAACCATAGGAAGCATTGGTGAAAGAAATATAATAGCCGCAAAGGAAACTTTACAGAAACTGAAAATAAAGTTATTGGCGGAGGATGTTGGAGCAAATTATGGACGAACCATAATTTTTGATAGCACTACAGGAAATTTAACCATAAAATCATTTGGCAAAAATTTATTAGTAATATAAAACAGCTCAGCAAAACTGAGCTGTTTTATTCACTTGTGAATTGGATGAGCTGATACAAATTCGATTGCTTTGATTACTTCTGTAATAACTTCCGCATGATGCTGGTTTTCCAAAGAAGAATATTCGGCGTAAACTTCGCCTTTTTTTGTTGTAATGTAGTAGGGTTTAAGATTGTTCAAAGCCTTAGCCATTATATCATCAATGCATTGTTCACATCTACATATATTTGAATATAACGGATCGGTTATTAAAATGTTGTTCAGATAATTTTTGACGATTTCTTCCATGTAGTTAATGATCATATTATCCCCCTATTTTAATTAATTTTAAATTATTTAATTTACTTTTTCTCTGTACATACCTACAACAGAAATTATTATGTCAAAATAATACTTGTGCTTTTCTATGTCTTGAAAGTCATAATAATTGCTATACATTTTATTAATGTGCGCTAATTCTATATACGACGGATTGATGCCATAAAGCATATTTATAGCATGTACCACCTCACCTCGTGTAATTGCTCTATCTGGATAAAACATGTCAGTTTCACTGTCAATCAGGTTTTTGCTTGCAATTCTTATAATTTCCTTTTCTGCCCAATGTTCGTTGATGTCCTTAAAATTATAGTTGTCGGTTGATGGCAGCTCATTTAGCAAGGTTTTATAAGAACTAATTTTTGTGAGCATTTGGCAAAACTCTGCCCTGGTAACATTGTTGTCCGGCTTAAATGTTTTATCTTTGTATCCTGAAACATATTTTTTGCTGCTTCCCATGGAAATATAATCTCTTGCCCAATGATTATCAATGTCTGTGAATTTTGTTTTCAAATGTGCACTTGTATCGTATGGAAGATTATTCAACCTGGAGAAAATTGTAACCATTTCTGCTCTTGAAATAGGGGAATCAGGATTAAAGCTGTCTGAACTCTTACCATTCATATATGCAGGCAGAATATTTTCAAAATATATAATATCCTCATTAGGTTTTTCGTATTTTGAGCCTATATTTTCAAACAATTCGTCAATGTTTTTAAAATCATGAACTTCTAAATTAATTTCATGCTTTCTTGGTTTTCTTTTAGATTTAATATTTGTGGTTTCAATGGATCTATTTCCTTTTTTATCAACTACGGTGAAAATATATTCTCCGTTATATTTTATTTCTGTCAAATGATTATATGAGAAAGTATTACTTGAGCTGCTGACGGGAACATATTGACCGTCAAATGTGATGATGTAGTCTAATCCGTAATCATCCTCTGCTTCTACTTTAAAGGTCTCATCATCTAAAATGGATATATCAATAATTGGCCTTCTGTAGTCAATGCCTGTAATGTTAAAGCTAAAAACATGCTGTGAATTGTCCGACTTGACAGCCACCTCATAATTGCCGTTATCATCGTAAATATCCTTTGGAGGATATGCTTCAAAGTAATCATTTGTGGTAAAATTATATCCTCTATATTCAACCAATGTGCTGTAATCATTGTAATTTACAGGAGACATATATATTAACAAATAAAATTCACCGGATTTTATGATTTTATATTTAAATGTTTCATCATCAATTTTTATTTCTAAATCATAAGGGATGTTATTTTCTAATTCATCAATATAATAAATGATTTTATTTGTGGCAAATGTACCTTCAGGTGTAGTTACATTTCTTAACTTGTCAATATGCATATTAAACAAAACTTGTTTCTTTTCGTAATCATACATCAAATTATAATCATAATACGCAATAGTATCGTCATTATTTTCATCTTCATCTTCATCAATTGGAGAATCTATTCCCTTGGTTTTATAGGTAAATGTTTTTTTGTGAGATCCGTAGTAAACAGTGAAAGGATATTCACCATCTCTGTCTGCCACATAAGTTGCTTCTTTTCCTTCCACCAAGTATCCTGAAGGAAGATATATGTAGTAAGATATGTCATCTTCGTCTTCAATTTTTTCTCCATCATATCTATAGGGAGCTATGGTTATTTGCTTAAAGTTTGTTCCACTGACATTTTCTTCAGTGAATTCTGCTCTTAAATATTTGCTTTCTGCTCCATAGATAATATTAAAATTATTTAAGATAAATATTAATGTAATAGTTAAAATAGCAATTCTTTTCATATCTACTCCTATTTGCTTTTATATAATTGCAGCTGTCTGTTATACAAGTACTTAGTTATGACAGCTTCATTATAATGGGCCATTTTTTCAAAAACACAGCCGTAATTAAGAGCTGATATTTCTTTTGTATTAGAGTCTAATATTTTATCAATTCTTATGACCTTGGCCTTAATTCTTATAACTTGATAATCTAAATACTGAAAATCAAATGTTATTATGTCATTTATCAATAAATCATAATTAGATGAAATCAACATTCCTCCAATGCTTAAATTTAATATGTTGATTTTCATGCTTGGGACATTTTTAGTTATGTCTTCATCAAGACGGTGCAAGCTTTCTATGTAAAGGGATAAATCGGTTTGAACTTTCAAGGATTTTCTTCTTTCCATTATTGATTCTGTATTAATTATTCTCACATTGAGCTGGTTTTCAGATGCCAGACTCACCTCGCAAGAAAAGGGTCTTATTCCATGAAATCCATCGTAAATTTCTACATAAATCTTTGTCTTGGAGTTTATGATGGGCAAATTATGTCCCTTTACCTTCAACATTCCGCTGCCCATGCTTAATAGAAGTCCTATACCCAATAGGTTCCTGTCTAAATCATATATTTTAACTGTCTTTTCTGTAATTTTCATATTGCCCCCCCCTTGTATCTATTCTGAATCCCACTTTATAACTATAACATCATTGGCTGATATAAAATTTAAATAAGAAGCATTTTTGCCGTTGTGAAGTAAAACAATATCACCTTTTGGATCAGAAGGATCTATATCTGTATAATTTAACATATCAGCAAATATGTACGGCATATTATCTTCACGTAAAGGAAGATTTACAATTTTATTGTTTAATGTAACTTTAATAAATGGCTCTTGTTCTTCTTCTTTTTTATCACTTATTACTTCTGTTTTCTCTTCATTTTCATTTATAACTGTCATTGCAGCCAATTTTTCAATATTATCAATTTTTAAAACATCTATTTTCAATCCGTCAAACAACTGATAATCCAAATCAACCATGCTGCTATTTATATAGCTTTGATATATGGATTCATCCATTTTGTAAAGTTTGTATAAGTCCTTGATTGTTTGTATTTGTTCAACTTCTATTACATCTGAGTTTCCTATTATGAAATCATCAGTAACTTCAGTGCTATTTACAAAATATTTTGTGGAAATATCAGTCTTCATTCCGTTGAAATAAACAAATCCGCCTTTGTTGTTATGGACGATATCTGAAATTTTAACAATAGGCGTTTCACCGTTTTTGGCAGGAATAACTTCTATTTTATCACCCGGTCTAATTATGGTTTCAATGTTTGCAATTTTTGAATTTACATATATTTGTGACGGCGTAGAGAATTGTCCTGCATAGTAATGTTGGTTGCCGTTAATTGTAAACCTTAGGCTTTTGCCCGATAGCCCAATTAATTTCTTTGTATCAAAGCCAGACATTAAAATTGCATCCATAACCTTCATTTGTCTTATTCCGTAAAGTCTCACCTTCATTTCGTTTACTGTAACGCTGAAAAAGTCATAATTTTTATTTAATACAACAGAATAAGCGATTCCCAAAGGTGTAATTAACTCAGGACCATAGCTGTTTATTGCAGATAAATCTATACTTTTAAGGCTTTTCTTGTCTGTTAATGCAATTCGTGCCTGGGGAATATTTAAAAATTCCGATAAAATTTCTCTTATAAATGGGGTCTTGCTTCCGCCACCGGCTAAAAATACAGCAGCAGGAGACTCCTTGTTCATTTTGATTATTTTAGCTGAAACATCTGCACACAGATCGTACACTGTAGCTCTTAATGATTCAAGAATTTCTTGCTTATTTATATCTTGGGAAATTCCAAGTATATTTGTTATTGTTACCATATCCTTATCATCTGATAATGCTGCCTTAATTTCTTCTGCTGTATTAAAGTCCACAATGTAATTTTTCATGAGGCATTCAGTTATTTCATCTCCTGCTATAGTCGCCATATCGTAGCCAACTATGCTTCCGTTCTTTGAAATAGCTATGTCGGAAGTTCCTGCACCAATGTCAATGAGAGCTAAATTCAAAAGCCTGAGCTCTGGAGGTATAATCAAGTCCATTGCAGCAATAGGTTCTAAGGTTAAATTGTTTACTCCAAGATTATTGTTATCCATGCATGTATAAAGGCCTTCAATAACTGTATGTGGCAGAAATGCTGCAATAATTTCAACAGATACTTTATTTCCTCTATGTCCTTCTAATTTTGACATTGTTCTGTTGTCCAACTTATAACAAAGGACACTGTAACCTACACAATAAAACAAATCTGTGCCGGATGATGATTTAGCAAATAAATCCTGAGCCAAATGAAGTGCTTCAGTTTCCATTGCCTTTATGAAATCATGTGACACAGGTACTCTTGAATCATTATCCTTTTCAAGCAAAATTCGTTCTGTTTTTAAAGCTCTTCCAGCTGCAGCAATGCTTACCTTGTCTAACACAATGTTAAGACTTTTTTCAAGCTCATCCTTAACAATGCCTACAACTCTGCTTACTTCCTTGATATCTTCTATTTGGCCGTCAATCATGGAACGCTGATTATGAAAATAACTTTTTATTTCTCTTACCTTTAAAATTCCATTTAAATTTTCACACACAACGCCAACGACAGAGCGAGTTCCAATATCCAAAGCAAAAATTAAATCATCCATATTAAACCTCATCCTTAGGCATTTTAAAATTCAGAAAATACAAATAAATATCAACTATTGAACTGAAAAGTTTTTCTGGAATTTCGCTGCCCATATCAAGTCGTGACAACAATACTGCCAATGAGTCATCCTTATAAACCGGTACTCCGCTTTCTTCAGCTATTTCTACAACCTTGTCAGCAATATATCCAGAACCGGATGCAATTACAACCGGAGCATTGTTTTTATTTGGATCATATTTTAATGCAACAGCACGTTTAGAATCTTTATTATATTGTGACATCTACGCCGCTTTTCCTTTCAAGTAAATTTGAGAACACCTCATTGAATTTTCTTTTGCTTGCACTCTCTTGTATTTTTATATCAGAAACATTTAAGTTATTTTTGTTTAAAATTTTATTTAAATCATCTTTGATTTTATTAATATGATTTATCAGGCTGTTTGGAACATATATATCCAATGCAAGATTTGATTCCTTTAAAACCAATGTTGTTTCAAAGTAGCCTACATTTTGTATATCAAAGGTTATAAATACCTTGTAGGCTAAAGTATACTCTTGCTTTCTTTTTTTGTCATTGTTTTCTTCATAGGACTTACCTATCCAAATTTCTGAAAACATGAACATGCCATTGTAATTTAAAGGAAGAAACATATGTGTCAAAGGTATATTGACATTTTGACTGAAAAGCAATGACTCTGCCATATCCTCCATTACTCCTTTGTTTACAGGACTGTTATTTTCTTTTATTCCAGATTCCAAAAGCTTTAAAAAGGAATCTACAGAATTGTTTTTAATGTTAGATGACGATTCATATGTACTGATTAAAGACAACTTCAAAGTTCCCATAAATTTTTCATCAACATTAAAATTGTATCTTATAAATTCAAATAAGTTATCCAAGTTGCCTGCAAAATTATCCTTGGAAGCTGCCTCAAGTCTGACAATGTTGTGAACCAATACGGACACATAGCCTCTGATGGGTCCAAAATCGTTCATTTTAGATATATATCTTCCCATAAAGGGCAAAATTTCATTTTTTAATATGTTTAAGTTTAAGTCAATACCTTTTGAGTTGTCAGAAATTAATTTTTCTGTCATATCATTGAAAGGCTTCTTCAACATTTCCGGAATGTTTCTTTCAATATTTTTCAATGCAGCATTGATTGATTTGCCGGTTTCATCTACAGACACAAAGCAATCATAGCTTTTAAGAAAGTTACGGACCAGAGTTTGAAAATCTTTATTGTTGGGGTAATCCTTCAAAAGGGTTCTTAAATTATCAAAAAATTCACCATGAAACTTTGTATAGGTGCCATGCTGGAACTTAAGAAAGTCTAAAATTTCAGTGTCATTCATTTCTATATTTTGTAGGAATGATTCAAACAATATATTTAGAACAGGGTCATTTTTTATGTTTTGATTAATAAACTGTCTGTTTAAAAGAAGTTTTCTAGCTCCTTCAGCTAAGACAGGGGCAGTTTGCAGCGACTTTATGAACTTGTCAAGTACAGAATCAGGGTTGTAGTTATAAAGGTTTTGACCTGTTTGGTTTTTTTGATCCTGTTTAGATGGTTTTGTAACCTTAGTGGGATCAATAACATCAAAAGGAACTATCTGCTCAGTCTTGACCTTTGGCTTGTTTAATGTACTATCATTTACCGGATTGTTGGTTTTAATGTTTATATTGTTGTCGAACATATAGTTCTCCTGCATAAAGAATTATATTAATTATACTATATATTTTAAAAAAATTAAATGGTATCTTAAAATATATCGGCAAGATTATAATTTTGATGAGCAAAAAATAAAAATTATAATTTGAAATTGCTTAACATTTAAAAAATTTTGTCGATATAAAAATCAAGAAAGGCTTGAATAAGGAGATTATTATGGATAACAATTTTGATTCTGTACTGGACATGTATCTTTTTGAAGCAAACTCACTATTAGAACAATTAGATGATATTTTATTAAGAGCAGAAAGCGAACAAGCTTTTGATAAAGAATGCATTGATGAAATATTTCGAATAATGCATACCATTAAGGGTTCATCTGCAATGATGCAGTTTAACAGCATTATGACAATTTCACATAAAGTAGAAGATTTATTTTATTATATAAGAGAAAACGGAATAGATCAAAGATATAACGAACAGCTTGTTAACCTGGTGTTTAAATTTACAGACTTTATTAAAGGTGAGATAGCAAAAATTGAAGAGGGACAGCAGCTTGAAGAAAATTTAGAGCCCTTTGAAGCTGAAATCCTTGAATTCTTAAATATTATTTCAGGTAAAATTAGTGATTCAAAAAAGTCTTTCAAGGAAGAAGTTGCAATGACGCAAGCATTAGCTGCGGTTTTAGAGGAAGATGAAATATCGAAAGCAACAGAAGTAACAGAAGTAACAGAAGTAACAGAAGCAACAGAAGTAACAGAAGATAATAAGATATATGCAATAAAAATAATTTTTGACGATGATATAGGTATGGAAAACATAAGGGCGTATCTCTTAGTAAGTCAACTGAGAGAAACAGGAATAGATTTTTCATACAAGCCTGAAAATATTGAAAGCATATCAGCAACTGCCCAAGAAATTATTAAAGACGGTTTTTTTGTGTATATAAATGACAAGGAATCTCTTAATGCTGCAGTAGGTGTTGTAAGAGAGGCACTTAACGTAAAAAATTATACAGCTATTGAATACAATGGGGAAAAACAAGAAGCCACCAAAAAAGAAGGCATAGAAGCAAAAGTTGAAAATAGTAATTTAAGTACAGCTGTACAAAACAGTAAAATTTCTAAAATAGATTCATCAAAGCATAACAAACAAAACTTGATAACAGTTAATCTTTCAAAACTAGACAAGCTTGTAAACATAGTAGGTGAATTGGTTATAGCCGAATCAATGGTTGCATCAGACAGTGAAATTAAAAAATTGAATTTTGAAAACTTCACTAAATCCACAAGACAAATGAGAAAGCTCACAGATGAATTACAGGATATAGTTATGTCTTTAAGAATGGTTCCTGTATCTGGAATATTCCAGAAAATGAAAAGAATTGTAAGAGATATGGGCAAGGAGTTGAACAAGGATGTGGAACTCATATTGTCAGGTGAAGATACAGAAATAGATAAAACTATTGTTGACGGAATATCAGACCCAGTAATGCACCTTGTGAGAAATGCCATGGATCATGGTATAGAATCAGAGAAAGAAAGAATAAAAGCTGGCAAAGACAGCCAAGGAACAATAAAATTATCTGCTTCTAATACAGGAGGAGAAATACACATTACTGTAGAGGATGACGGAAGAGGCTTTGATTCTAAAAAAATACTTTCTAAAGCGAAATCAAAGGATATGTTGACAAAGCCGGAAAGCGAATATACTTTAAAAGAAATATACCAGTTTTTAATGATGCCTGGTTTTTCGACAAATGAAACAGTAACTGAATATTCAGGTAGAGGCGTTGGTATGGATGTTGTAAAATCCAATGTTGAAAAGATAGGCGGAACGGTTGTCCTTGACAGCAAGGAAGGTGTAGGAACTGTTATAACATTTAAAATTCCGTTGACGCTTACCATAGTTACAGGAATGCAGATTGAAGTTGGTGATTCGCAATTTATCATTCCGATTAAAAACATACAGCAGTCATTCAGAACTGTCGAAAAAGAAATAATCCACCATACCGACGGAAGTGAAATGATATTAATAAGAGAAAAATGCTATCCTATCGTGAGACTTAATGAATATTTCAATATAAAAACTAATGTAACAAACATAGAGGATGGTATATTAATACTTGCAAAATCCGGGGATAATTACATATGCTTGTTTGTAGACAACATTATTGGAGAACAACAAGTAGTTGTTAAACCGCTTCCAACAATTTTATACAAATATAATTTAAAGGAATCAGGAGTTTCCGGTTGCTCCATACTTGGTGATGGCAGCATCAATTTAATCCTAGACATAGGAAATTTAATAGAAAGTATGTAGAAATGTTAAAATTAAAAGACAATGAATTTTCAGAATTTGTTCAATATATGCATAAGAATTACGGCATTGACCTATCAAAGAAAAAAATACTCATAGAAGGTCGATTGTCTAATTTAATTGAGAAAAAGGGTATGAGCAGCTTCAGTCAGTATATGGATAGCATCAAGCGCAACAATAAAGATGAAATCACTACTTTAATAAACAAGCTGACAACCAACTATACATATTTTTACCGGGAAGAAAATCATTTCAAATATATGCAGCAGGTAATCCTTCCTAATGAAGAAAAAAATAACAAAATGAATGTGTTGAACATATGGAGTGCAGGCTGTTCTTCAGGAGAAGAACCTTATACATTGGCTATGGTTATTGACGATTATTTTAAATTTGCAAAAAGCAAATGGAAAATTAATATACTAGCTACTGACATATCAGAAAATGTGCTATCAAAAGCACGAGAAGGAATATATAATGAAGAAGCTTTAAGAAATCTACCGGATTCATATAAAAATAGATACTTTGAAAAGAAAGACAATATGTATCAGGTGCAACCGGAAATAAGGAAAAATGTTACATTTAAGGTGTTTAACCTAATGGATCCTGTTATGGAAAAAAATAAATATGATATAATATTTTGCAGAAATGTAATGATTTATTTCAATGTTGAAACAAAAATAAATATAGTAAATAAATTTTATGAAGCTAATAAGGTCGGGGGATATTTAATGATTGGACATGCTGAAACAATTCAAAGAAATAAATCTAAATATATTTATATAAACCCTGCTATATACAAAAAGGATGAGTATGATTAATAAAACAAAAGTATTAATAATTGATGATTCATTGTTGTTCAGAAATGTTTTAAAAAACGAGCTTGACAATGATTCACACATAGAAGTAATAGGAACGGCCGTACATCCATTAGATGCTATGGAAAAAATAAAATCATTAAAGCCTGACATATTGACACTGGATGTTGAAATGCCAAAGATGGACGGCTTAACGTTCATAAAAAAGCTCATGGTTGAAAATCCTATAAAGGTTGTGCTTGTAAGTTCAATGAACATAAGCGTTTTTGACGCATTGCAGACAGGTGCAGTAGATTTTGTAAAAAAGCCTGATATGTCTTCAGGAAATGATTTGCAATCATTTTTCAGGGAATTGAAAACTAAGATAAAGATAGCATCAATAGCCAAACTGGTTACAAATACAAACTCAAACAAAGATGAATCACATAAGGATGAAAAGACAGAAGCTAATGAATACGTTCCAAAGCAAATAAAAATATCTTCTAAAAATATAATTGCAATTGGAGCATCAACAGGTGGAACTGAGGCAACTCTTAAAATATTAAATAAAATGCCTAAAGAAACTCCCGGCATTTTGGTAACTCAACACATGCCTGCAGGATTTACAAAGATGTATGCAGACAGATTAAACAAAATATGTACGGTTGAAGTTCGTGAAGCAAAGGATGGCGACAGAGTTGAAAGCGGTCTGGCTCTCATAGCACCGGGAGATTATCAAATGAAACTGAAAAAAGATGATAAAGGTTACTATGTAACATGCAGATCAGGTGAAAAGGTAAGCGGACACTGTCCGTCGGTGGATGTGCTATTTAATTCTGTAGCTGAAGAAGCAGGCAAAAATTCCGTTGGAATTATTCTTACAGGAATGGGCAAGGATGGAGCACAAGGTCTTTTAAATATGAAAAAAGCAGGTGCTTATACAATCGGACAAGACGAAAAATCTTCTGTTGTTTATGGCATGCCAATGGTTGCATACAACATAGGAGCAGTAATAGAGCAAGCACCTATAGAAAATATTGCAGATACATTAATTAAGCGTTTAAATAAATGATAGAAAGGAGAAAATTATGTCATCACTTTCAACAAGTTTATACGGTTCAACAACAAACAAAGGTGTAGGCGGCTTGTTATCCGGATTAGACACAGACGATTTAGTCAAACAAATGACAGCAGCCACAAGGAACAAAATAAACCGACAATATCAATCTAAGCAAAAATTATTATACAAACAAGAAGCATATAGAGAAATAAGCACCAAGCTTCTAAGCTTCAGCGATAAATATTTTTCATATGCATCAGGATCAAAAACTAATATTTTGAGTCCAAAGTTTTTTGAATCATATACATTTGAATCATCATCAGATTATGTAAATGTTACGGGAAATGCAGAAAACATAAAAAATTTTGAAATTAACAGCATAGACAGCGTTGCAACAGCAGCAAGTTTTTCTTCAAGCAAGAAAGTAACAAGCGGCATAATAACATCAGATGATATAACAAAATATACTTCTTCTCTGGCAGGAGAAACATTCAGTATAAAACTTGATGGAAATACTTATAATTTATCTTTAAGTAATGATCTTGGAAAAAATAAAATATCTGGCGGACTAGAAAGAGAAGTTTGGTTTAATGATATTGTTGTAGACTTAAACAAGCAGCTTGCTGAAATTAAAGATAAAGATGGCAATTTAATAAATTCAGATAATTCATTATTAAAATATAAGCTTGATGGAACTGTTGAAGGGCAATATAAAATTATTTTGGATACTTCGGAAGGAAGACAGACAGCTGAATTAACTGCTGCTAGCACAGATTTCCTTAATGTTTTAAAAATGAAGGTAGGCTCTGAAGCATCTTCTACTGATTTTATGGTTAGAGAAGATTTGACAAGAACTGCAAAAGATGTAATGCTTGCCGGAAACATTACTTTTGAATACAACGGTGTATTAAAAACAGTTAATCTTTCAGAAATGAATGCAAAAAATCTTGATGGCACTGACATGTATACATATGATGCAGATGGATTAAAAAGTTTTCTCCAAAATAAATTTAATGCTGAATTTGGAAGTGGAAAAATAACTGTAGGTACTGTTGACAATGATGCTAATGGTCAAAAGGAATTGTCATTTACAGTAGCTGGCGATACAAATGTTTTCGGTATTAGTAGCATAAGCAAAGAATTAAGTTATTTTACGGGTTTGGAATCTGGTGATTATAATCGACTAAACAAAAATAAAACATTAATGGAATTAGGTTTTACTTCAGATAATTATCAAATCAAAATTAATGATACAACAATTGATTTTAAAAATACTATGACAATGACGGATGTTATCAATACAATAAACAGCAATGCCGAGGCAGGAGTAAATGTATATTATTCATCTACAACGGATACCTTTACTGTAAAAGCCACTGAAACAGGAGAGCATAAGAGTGTGACCATTATAGATATGAATGGCGGCAATTTAGCAACATCATTATTTGGCTCCAGTGTTCACAGCGACTTAGAGGAGGGTGAATACTTAAAGATAGATAGTGATGATGAATCGTATATTAATTATACAGTTTATGATAAAGATAATGCAGTTATTGGAACCGCAGTCTATGATAAAACTAATAAGCAATACAGTATAGATTATATTGACCCATTAGCTGTTGATATTTTAAACAAATCAGCAGACTATATTGTAGAATCAGGTACCGACACGAAAATGAGCTATACACTAAATGGTATAACAAATGAAATCACAAGAAGCACCGCAAACTTCACAATTGATGAAATCAATATTGAATTAAATGAAAAGGCTTCTACTATTGATTTTACAAACAGTGTTACCTTTGATGTAACAAACAACTCAGACGAAGTTGTTGAAAGAGTTAAACAGTTTATTACCGACTACAATGAAATAATTAATTTAATAGGTACAAAAACCAGTGAAAAGCCAAACAGAGATTATCTTCCTCTTTCTCCGGAACAGCAAGATGAAATGGAAGAAGAGGAAATTAAAAATTGGACTGCTGAAGCAAAAAAAGGTGTATTGTATAGCGACAGCAAAATGAATAATGTTTTGAGAAATATGAAGGGAGCTATGTCAGGGCTCACTGATGTCAGCAGCATAACTCTTTCAAGCATAGGTATTTCATCAGCCAACATGGATACAAGCGGAAAACTGGTATTGGATGAAGCGAAATTCAAAGAAAAGCTATTAGAAAATCCTGATGAAATTGCTAATTTGTTCACCTTGACATCAAGCAATACAGGAACTGATGCAAAATCTGGAATTTCAATTCAGCTTCAAAAGATACTCAGAGATAATGTGGGTGCTTACGGTACTTCAGGACTTCTTATTGAAGAAGCAGGAATGTCAAACAGCTTAACATCTGACAAGAATTTCATATCAGAAAGAATTGAAGAATATGATGATAAGATGGCTGAATTAAAAGTAGACCTGGAAGCTGAAAGAAAAAGATATTGGAACCAATTTTCAGCATTGGAGCAAAGCCTGAACAAATTAAATGTTCAAAGCTCTTGGCTTACAGACATGATGGGTCAATAAAATATGAGGTGAAAGAATGTTAAATCCATTTGAACAATATAAAAAGACTTCTGTTAACACAATGACAAAGGGAGAGCTTCTTATTCTTCTGTTTGATGAATCAATAAAAAAGCTTAATCAAAGCAAAATATTAATGGATAATAGTGATTTTGAAAATGCAAATGTAAATCTTGAAAAGACGAGAAAAATCTTCAATCATCTAATAGTTACACTTGATGATAAATACCAAATTTCTCAAGAATTATCAGATATGTATGTGTTTTTTATTTCTCAAATTATAAAAGCATCATCTATGAAATCAACAAAGTACATAGATGACATACTTCCATTGATAAAGGATTTGAGAAATACATGGGCAGAAGCAAACAAAATTGCAAGAACTTCTAAAAATTAGAGGTGATCTATGGAAGAATTATTGAAAGAAAAATTAGAAGTAACAAAGGAATTAAGAAGTTTTACTAAGCAAATATTGGATGTTTCTCTGAAGACTGAATATGATAAAGTCAACTCAATGATTGAAGAAAGACAAGAATACATTGATAAAATTAATAAAATTAACGAGAAAATAATTGAAATAGAAAACAAGGAAGCAAATTACACATATTCAAAAGACACAAGAATAATAAAAAAAGAAATAAGATTAGTTTTTAGTGAAATTTCTGATATGGACAACCTAATCCGAAAAAATATAAACAATGAATTGAAAAATGTTAAAAGTATTTTAATTCAACCAGAATCAACAAAATTAGTTAATATTAAAGCTTAATTTAGCGAACCTTTCTAAGGTCGCTTAAAATTAATTTTATTAATTAAACGTTATAGATAATTATTAATTTCAAATTAATCAAGGAGAGCTTATGGACAAGGTGAAGGTACATAACAAACAAAAAAAATTTAAAAGCATTACCTTAAAGATAACGTTAACACTATTTGTAGTATGTTTTTTGGCATTAGGTATCACGGGAGCATTCATTGGTTCAACCATGAATAATACATTTACGGAAAGTGAAAAAGAGATATTAAATGAAACAACACAGGGTGTAAGTAACAAGGCTGAAGTTTTTTTTGAAAGATATATCGCAATTGTGGAACAAATGGCACAAGATAAAAATCTGCAAGAATTTTTGGTAAAGGCAAAGGGAAGAAGCACACTCACAGCAACAGAAGGATTTATGATTGCTGCCAAGACTGTTGAAGACACGCAAAAGATGGATTCAGAAATTATTCTTTCAGCTTATATTGCCGAAAAAGATTACTATTTGGTATCTCCAACAGTTCAATCTAAATCTGGATATGATGTATCATCAAAGGAGTACTATAAAGCCGTTTCAGAGAACAGAATTTGCATAACTGATCCATATGTTGATGCGATTCAAGGAGGAATTGTAATTACTATTTCTGCTCCTATAACAGTTAATGGGAAAATAGAGGGCCTTGCGGCTGTAGATATAGCTATAGAAAAACTAACCGCTTTGGTTGGTAATTACAAATTGGGAGAAACAGGATATTTTACTTTACTTACTAAAAATAATATTGTTGCAGCTCATAAAGATGAAGATAGCTTATTAAAAAAGATTGATGAAATTAATCTAAGCAGTAATATTATTGATTCAGTTAACAATAAATCGCAAAATGTCGTAGAATATACATATAAAGATGAAACTTTATTAGGAAATAGCATTGAAATAGGGAGTACCGGATGGCGTATATTATCATCTTTGCCTATGGATGAATTTATGTCAAATACTGCAAAAAGTATTTTATCTATTTTTATAGTGTTTATAATAGTGTTGATTTCTTTATTGGTTATTTTATTTGCTTTAATCAGGAAAATGACTAAACCAATAAAAAAGATTACGGATATAACTAATAAGCTTGCTGAAGGGGAACTAGACGTCAGCATTGATATAAACAGTAATGATGAAATAGGAGAATTGGCTAAGAGCATAGGAAGTTTAACAGTAAGATTAAAATCATATATTAATTACATAGATGAAAGTGTAAAAGTATTAAATGATATAGCTGCAGGAAATCTTATAATGAATTTAGAAAATGATTATGCAGGTGAATTTACAAAATTAAAAGATGCTTTGCTTCACGTTTCTGATACATTGAAAACAACAATAGGCAAAATCAAAGAATCATCAGGGTCAATTAACATGAATGCCGAGCAAGTATCAACAGGCGCACAGACACTGGCACAAGGAACTACTGAGCAAGCCAGTGCAATAGAAGAATTGTCTGCAGAAATAAATGAAATATATACAACAATTGTCAATAATGCTGAATACGCTGAAAATGCCGGTAGTAAGGCTTTAGAATCTTCAAAAGAAATTGAAAAATCCAATAAACAAATGAAGGATATGCTTACTGCAATGGATGAAATAAGCAATTCATCTAGTGAAATAGGTAAAATAATAAAGGTTATTGATGATATTGCATTCCAAACAAATATATTAGCATTAAATGCAGCAGTTGAAGCAGCAAGAGCCGGTTTAGCGGGCAAGGGTTTTGCGGTAGTTGCTGAAGAAGTCAGAAACTTAGCGGGGAAATCTGCAGAGGCAGCAAAACAAACTACTACACTGATTGAAAATTCAATAAGTGCAATCAATAAAGGAACATTGCTGGCAGACGAAGCAGGTAAATCTTTGGCAGGCATTGTAAATATGACCAGTCAAACAAATGATTTGATAAATGAAATAGCAAAAGCATCTTCACAGCAGACTGTTTCGGTTAACCAAATTAGAAGTGGAATAGAACAAATATCTTCAGTTGTTCAGCAAAATGCTGCAACTGCAGAGGCAAGTGCTGCAAACAGTGAAGAACTTTCAGGACAATCACAAATTTTGAATGAATTAGTAGGTCGATTTAATATAGAATCAGTAACAGAAAACATATAACATATACATAAAAACCGGAGATAAAACTCATTTCCGGTTTTTAAACATGGCATACGATATGCATACATGATATGGGAATTATTGTTAGCTATATACACGGAGGCTTGATTGTGAAGAAAATTAGTTTAAATTTCAATAGCATAGGCAAAAAAAATAAAAATGAGAATAGCACTAAAAAAGAAAAAGACGCAAATGAAAAGAATAGAAAAAATAAAACTAACAAAACAGACAATAAACTAAACAGTATTAAAACAAAAATATTTATCAGATTCTTATCATTAATACTTATAGTGGTTATTATATTGGGGGGAATTTCAACATATCAAAATTATAAAACAACCTTTGATACATTAGAACAGACAATGGTTAACTTGACACAGGTATCTTCTAATGTTATATCAAATAAACTGGAAGTTTACAAAGCTATAGCTTCAGACTTAGGATTAAATCCTGTTGTATCAGATTTAGCTGCAAGTAAACAAAATAAAGCTAAGATAGTTGCTCAAATGGTGGAAATGTATGATTTAATTGATGCTTTCACCGTGACGTCAGTGGGAACCGGAGAGTCTCCTATTACCAACGAAATCTATTTAGTTAGCGATTTAGATTACTTTAAAGCATCAATGGATGGCAACATTTATTTAACAGAGCCAACTTTAAATAAAAAATTAGGAAAAGTAACAATTATAGTTTCTGCTCCAATATGGAAAAACGGAGTTTACGGTTCTTCAGTAAATGGGGTCGCAGTTATAGTATTAGATGGCAAGGTGTTGTCAGATGTATCATCATCTGTAAAAATAGGAGAGGGAGGTTATGGTTTTATACTAAACAAAGATGGACTAACAATCGGACATCCGGAATATGATAGGGTTTTAGCAAGTGAAAACATTATAAGCTCATATGAAACAAATAAGGAATATGAGTCATTAGCAAATACAGAAATGGATTTGTTAAGCGGAAAAATATCATTCGGTCAATATAGCTTGAATAATAATAGAAACTTTATTACATATTCTCCTATTGAAGGCAGCAATAACTGGGGGTTCTTTGTAAGTGCTCCAGAAGCAGAATATATGAGAAATACTAACTTAAGTATTGTTATCACCTTGGGGGTTTCTGTACTGTCAATAATTTTTGCATATTTGGTTGGCAGAAATACTGCTAACAGCATAGCAAATCCGGTAATTGAATGTGCAGAAAGACTGAAAAAATTATCTGATGGAGATTTACATACTTTAATAAATGGAACAGACAGAAATGATGAAATTGGTCTTTTAATAAAATCATTAAGCAGGACTATAAAAGGTTTAAATATAATTATTGAAGATATATCTCATAATCTTGGAGCAATAGCAGAAGGTGATTTTTCTCAAAAAATTGAAATGGAGTACAATGGGGATTTTAATACTATAGCATTATCAATGAAAAAAATAAATAAATACTTGAATGATATTGTGAGACAAGTTGATGAAAGCGCTGAGCAAGTTGCCAGCAGTGCTGATCAAGTATCAGGAGGGGCTCAAGCACTTTCACAAGGCACAACAGAACAAGCAAGTTCAGTTGAAGAACTATCAGCAACAATGAGTGAAGTGTCAGAGCAAATCAACAATAATGCATCTAGCGCTAAAAAAGCAAATGAATCTTCATTAGAATCATCTAAGCAGGTGGAAGCTGGCAATAAATTTGTAAAAGAAATGAATGATGCAATGATAAAAATTAACAATACTTCTAAGGAAATTGCTAAAATAATCAAGGTAATTGATGATATAGCGTTCCAAACAAATATACTTGCTTTAAATGCTGCTGTAGAAGCAGCTAGAGCTGGTTCAGCAGGTAAAGGCTTTGCAGTTGTTGCAGATGAAGTCAGAAATCTTGCTTCAAAAAGTGCGGAAGCTGCAAAAAATACCACGGCTCTTATAGAAAATTCAATGAATGCTGTTGAAAGCGGAACAAAAATTTCCGGACAAGCAAGGGAAGCTTTGGATGCAGCGGTATCAAAGTCAAGTATTGTAAATAGGATGATTGATGAAATATCAAAAGCTTCTTCACAGCAAGCAGAGGCTGTTTCACAAGTTTTGGCAGGGATTGAACAAATATCTGCAATAGTTCAAACAAATTCTGCAACAGCAGAAGAAAGTGCAGCAGCAAGTGAAGAACTGGCTGGTCAATCTCAAGCATTAAAAGATATTGTAAGTAAATTTAAAATAGAATCAACAATAGAAGCAATGTAAATTAAAAAATTAAAGGAGGCTTACCAACCATGGCATTATTATGGACAAAGAACTTAGAGGTAGGAGTAGATTTAATAGATACACAGCACAAAAAATGGTTTGAAAAAGCTGGACAATTATTTGAAGCAGGAAAAAATGGGAAATCAAAGGAAATGATAATTCAACTATTTAATTTCTTAGATGAATATACAAAGACTCATTTTAAAGATGAAGAAAAATATATGATGAGCATCAATTATCCTGAATTAGCTTCTCAAAAGCAGATGCATGAAGGATTTATCGAGAAATTAGCAGAACTAAGAAATGATTATGAAAAAGCAGGCGCTAATATAATAGTTATATTAAACGCAAATCAGTTTATATTAGATTGGCTAACAAAGCACATATCTAATGCAGATAAGAAAATAGGGGAATTTGCAAAAAAACAAAAATAAACTGGGGACGGACCTTAAAATGCCCGTCCCCAGTTTTTTTAATATAAGTTCCCAGTATTTATAAAAAACAGCCAACCTATTGGTAAGTTGCTATTTTCATTTCATATGTTGATTTTAAGACACCTGTAAAACCTGAGTAGTCATAATCGTAACCCATATCTACAATTGTTATATCCATGTAATCCCTGTCATAGAGAAGGTTAATATCATTTCCAACAGTACCGTCTGGATTTATAATTCTAATAAGAGGTCTTAAGATGTTTTCTGAATAGTTTTTAACTACTACTGCCAATTTGTCATTGCTTAATTTTACAAATGTTCCTATTGGATAAGCCACAATTATTTTAATGAAGTGTTTTAATATTTCATAGTCAAAATGAGTATCCGCGCATCCCATAATAAACTCTATTACTTCATTAGGGAAGGTTGCTTTCCTATATGGTCTGTCTGAAGTCAATGCATCATATACATCACATACGGCCAATAATTTTCCTAAATAGTCAATTGAATCTTTTTTTCTGCCATAAGGGTATCCTGTTCCGTCCACTTTCTCATGATGGCTTTCAATACCTCTTAAAATGTCGTTGGAAACAAGGTTTTTAAGTTGTTTTACAGCGTTGATCGGATGTGCCTTGATAATTTCGAATTCTTCTTCAGTTAGTTTTCCTGGTTTATTAAGTAGTTCAATCGGTATTAACATTTTTCCAATATCGTGCAACAATCCTGCCATACCTAAATCATGAAGTCTTGACTCGTTTAAACCTAGGGAAATACCCATAGATATACTTAATACTGCTACATTTAGACAATGCTGGAAGGTATAGCTGTCAAAATTCTTAAAGCCTAACACATTGTATGTAAGGTCATCTTTATTTAAAAGTTCAGTTACTAAATTATCTACTATGGCAGAAAATTGATTTATTGATGATGTTTTAATTTTTCCTGAACTCATTTTGAACTCATAATATACATCATTTAATTGAGTCAATGCTTCAGCTTTTATTCTGTCATCAATATATGATTCAACAATTATGTCGGTAAAAGCTTCACTTTCTATATATGCACCTTCAATTTTGTTATTAAGAATTCTTTTGATGAATGTCTTGTTTAAAACTTGTCCTTTAGATAACAGCAAAGCATTAAAGTTATTGTTACCATACATTACAATATCTCTTGCTAATATCATGCCTGGTTTAAGGTGTTTTTTAGTTATAAATATCATGAAATTCTCCAGTTAGAAAAATTTAATATATATAAAAATAGTATATCATAAATATTTACATAATTCTACAATTTTTTTTATAATTTCCAACCCGTTGAGCCCGGTTAGCAGCCCGGTGGGGACGGTCATTTTCACCCGTTGGAGACCAACCCGTTGGGGACGGTCCTTTTTGAGACCATATTAAAGCAAACCCTGAATCAGTGCATGTTAAGATTCAGGGTTTTAGTTTTTAATTTTTCAATGAAATATGATTATTTTGGGGCAGTAACAAAAATATAATTAGTGTATAATATAGCATGTACTTTAGACGTTAGCTTGTCTTGCGGCAACGTATTCTATAAAAAATATGTAAAATTATGCAAAAAATATAAATTATGGACTTATCTAACTGACATTTTTCATACGTATGAGGCAAGATTCTAAGATTTTAGTATAAAAGGACAAATTTTTTTATTGAAATTAACAGTCATTTTATTACCAACTCATCGCTGCAGATTTATGCTAGTATGTGAATAATAACATATCTCATTAGGGACTATCCCAACGCGATTCCAGAGGTTTACAATGCTAATTAATGTGATATAATTATAATAAAAAGAATTGAAGATCATGGAGAGTAAGTACTAAATGAACGGAAAATTTGATAAAGATGCATGAAGTTCACGATGTCTTTACGTTACTTTACTTTAATTTGAATTTTTATTATTAAAATATCTTAATTTATTTTATTATTGTGATATAATATAAGAGATTTGATATATTTATAGTAAATACTGATGGAAAGGAATGATATAATGAGTGTCAAATTCACGGTAGTTATTCAAAAAGAAGATGACTGGTATGTTTCAAAATGTTTAGAAAACAATGTAGCATCACAGGGCAAGACTATTGAAGAATCTATGGCTAACTTATCTGAAGCAATATCATTGTATTACGAAGATAATGATATTGAAAACATATCTTCGCCTGTATTTGTGACTACTATGGAGGTAGCAATATAATGGGTTCAAAGTATCCCGTTTTAAAACCCATTGAAATAATTAACTGCCTAAAAAAGTTTGGGTTTGAATACAAAAGCCAAAAAGGAAGTCATGTAAAATATACTAATGGGAATAAGACTACAATAATACCTATGCATGATGAAGTTGCTAAAGGTACATTAAAGAGCATTCTTGAACTGGCAGGAATAACATTGGAAGATTTTCTTGAGAAATTAGAATAGATGAAAAAGCTCTGTGGACAGACATTGCAATCTGGGTGCAATCTGGGGACGGACCTTGAGATTGTAATCAAAGGCTTGTCTCCAGTGTTTTATAAATATCCAATACCCGTTTATAAGATAAATTACATAATGATGCTACTTCTTTATTTGTAATTAAATTTCGTTTAATAAGTTTTTTAGCAAGTTCCTCTTTCATATTTAATGTAATTCGACTTTGATCTATAATGCCTTTTTTATTCATGAATTGCTCAATTTCATTTTTAATAATTGATTGAACATTAATAGATTGCTCTTCTTTAGTATCCAAATAAAGATTATCATCAAAAGATTTGTGAAAATTGAGGAAATCATCTTTATTTTTGAAAAGGTTTAAAATTTCATTCATATAATGTTCATCTAATAATCCGGTATTATCATTGATATAATCCTTAGCACTGCTCCATTGATAATTAATAATGCTATCCGTTAAAGTTGCTTTGACAGGGTTATTATGTATATATCGTAAGACACCAACTAAATATTTTTCATCTTCTACAACTTCGCTCTTAAATCTGTCTTGAAAAACATAACCATATCTTTCTTCTATACGATTATAATATAAAGCAAATTTTACATTTAACTTTTTCATTATATTTTTCAAATCATCATCACCAATCTTTGCTAATAAATGAAGATGATTATCCATAATACAATATGCTATTATGGAAAAGTGAATTTCGTTCTTTATTTCTGATAACAATTTCAGTATTTTTGATTTATAATAGTTTTTCTGAAATATTTGCTCTTTATTTATTCCTCTCAACATAATGTGGTATATACCTGTGCTGCTAATTTTTCTAGCATGTCTTGCCATACTATCACTCCTTCTTAAATTTTATTTCTTTGAAGTATTGTAATGTCAAGTTAAGTATAATCTTTATGCGCAAATGAGTTCTTATAAATATTGGTTAATTATACCATATACTGCGACAAATTAGTACATATAATTTATTTATTTATTAATACCATTTCAAAGTCCGTCCCCAGAGTTCTCCTACAGGTGTGGGAAATTTTTTTAAAAAAGGGCTAAATTTATTTTTAAATGTTTCGATATATGTTTTGTAACAGTAATTTATTTTTAGCACCAGGGCCCGGGGCTGAAAATAAAGTGCTAAATAAAAAATAAAATATAGGGAAGGATCCCGAATTAAATTACACGGAGGTAATTATGAGAATTCAACACAATCTTAACGCAATGAACTCCTTAAGACAATTAGGAGCAAACAACGGAGCAACAGGTAAAAACTTAGAAAAATTATCATCAGGTTACAAAATCAACAGAGCAGGTGATGATGCTGCTGGATTAGCAATTTCTGAAAAAATGAGAGGCCAAATTAGAGGTCTTGAACAAGCTCAAAACAATGCTGAAGATGGTATTTCTTTAATTCAAACAGCTGAAGGTGGTTTAAATGAAACTCATGCTATTCTTCAAAGAATGAGAGAAATAGCAGTTCAATCAGCTAATGGAACTTATCAAGATGCTGTGGACAGAGAAAATTTAAATAAAGAGGTAACAGCTTTACAATCAGAAATAGATAGAATTTCTTCATCTACACATTTTAATAAAATAAACCTATTAGATGGATCTTTAGGTGGAGGACAATCAAGTTATACTGGAACGATAACTGGAGTAGATACAGGTGTTGACTTAACATTTTCAAGTAATATAGAGGACACTAAAATTGTTTTTGCAGATGGTGGTGCAGCAAGTGATACTGACTCAGCAGTAGCTGATTATAATGAAGATAGTAATACTTTGACTATTTCGTTAGTAGAGGGAGATACAGGGGCTAATACATATGACGCAACTGCTATAAATAATGCAATAAAAGCCGCTGGATTTGATGATAAGTTTTCCATAGAATTAACTGGCGGATCAATTTCTCTTGTAAAAACAACTGGCGAATTATCACAAGCAGCACTAGATGGTGCTAAGGCTACAACAGAAATTGAAGCAGCATATTCAAAGTATGTAGATGATGTGTCAGGTGTAACTGTTACTTCAAATAAAGCTGGTGCAGAAAATGACATAAGCTTTACAATTTCTGCAGCAGCAGAAACTGAAGGAGTAGTAATAAATAACGATACAGGTGCTGTAACGTTAAATCTTGATTCAACAAAGAGCTATGATTCAGCTACTGTTAACCAAATGTTAAAAGATGCAGGGGCAGAATATACTGTTGATTTTACTGGAGAAGTAGCAAGTACTACATTAGACGATTTTGCAACACAAACATTAGCTGGTGGCGCTGGAGTTGCTGGTGGTGGTATTAGGTTACAAATAGGAGCAAATGGTGTGACAGATCAGCAAGTATCTCTAGATATTGATGACATGAGCGCTGCAGGGTTAGGTATAGGATCAATTAGCGTTGCGTCACAAGATGATGCAAATGCAGCAATAGCAAAAATTGATGACGCTATCAACTCAGTATCTGGAACAAGAGCAGACCTTGGAGCTTTACAGAACAGATTAGAGCATACTGTTAACAACTTAGGAGTAACAAACGAAAACTTAACAGCTGCTGAATCTCGTATAAGAGATGTTGATATGGCTAAAGAAATGATGGAATACACTAAGAACAACATTCTCGCTCAATCTGCTAATGCAATGCTTGCACAGGCAAATCAACAACCACAAGCTGTATTGCAGTTATTACAATAATCATATAAAATTTAATAGTAATTTGGGGTGCGGCATAGCTGCACCTTATTTTTAATTATTTTTGTAAATTGAGTAAAATTTTTAAAAATTAAGCCGAATATAATAATGCTTAATGTTTCTCGGAGGTGAATGAAATTTTAGACAAAGATGATGACTCAAACTTTAGACCATTTGTAAATTATTTCATCTTAACGGTTTTTATTTGGATTTTGTTCATGTTATATAGCACGATAATGGTTATTACCAACAGTGGAATCAATTTGCATAACATATTACTTATAATATTTAATATTGCATTAATTTTGATAGTATCAGTATTTTGCTTTATTATAAACAAGGAATCAAAACTTATTAAGAAGTATTTACGCAAACTTAACAGGTCTAAAGATAATGATGTAATAGATATACTGTTTGATGTCAGTGACAAACATAAATTCATAAGGGATGCTGAGCAACATATTATCAACAATATGGAAAAGAAATATGCTTTGGTTCATTATGATATAAATAAGTTTACAATTATTAACAACATGGTAGGACACAAAACCGGTGATGAAATACTTCGTCAAATAAGCAAATCCTTGAGAAAGAATTTGAAAAATGAATTTATAGGAAAGAATGAAGGCGACAACTTTTTTACTCTTCTTGGTTATGGTGAACAGGAAGAATTGATAGGCAAGGCATGTATGTTGTCAGAAAAAATTGAAAGCTTAAGTATATGGAATAAAATGAATATAAACCCTGCTGTTATAACGGGAATATATATTATTGACAACAATGAATTAGACATACGAACAGCAATTGATAAGGCCTATTTTGCAAAGTTGATGCTAAAAAATAATTATAAAAGCGGCTATGCAGTATATGATAAAAAAATAGAAAACAGTTTGATAGAAACTAAGAAACTTGAAGATGACATGAATAAGGCATTAGAAGAAAAACAGTTCAAGGTTTTTCTACAGCCTAAGGTTGATTTGAAAACAGGATTAATATCAGGTGCAGAAGCCTTGGTGAGATGGAATCACCCAGAGTTGGGTCTTTTGAGTCCTGATAGATTCATTCATATTTTTGAAAAAAACGGCTTTATTGTCAAGTTAGATAAATTCGTATTTGAGCAGGTTTGCATAAACATGAGTAATTGGTCATCCTTGGGATATGACATTGTTCCTGTATCGGTGAATGTGTCCAGAATACACTTTTTAAACAGCAATTTTGTATTAGAATACAATAAGATAAAGGAAAAATATAAAATAGCCCGCCACTTGATTGAAATAGAAATAACTGAATCTGTAGTTTTCAACAATGATAATGAAAATGAAGTTTTCAATGTTATGAGAAAATTCAGGGATGGGGGATTTGAAATTTCAATGGATGATTTCGGCTCAGGTTATTCATGTCTCGGATTACTTAAAGAAATGCCAATAGATACCATAAAGCTTGACAGAATGTTCTTGAAAAATATTGAGGAATACAATTCTCAAATAATAGTAAGCAACATAGTGAACTTAGCTAAGAACTTAAATTTGAACGTGGTGTCTGAAGGTGTTGAAACATCCAAGCAGATTGAGTTTTTAAAGGGTATCGGTTGTGATATGGCACAGGGTTATGTGTTTTCTAAACCAGAGCCAATGGAAGTATTTGAAAAATCAATAAACAAAGGAAAAATCAATTATTATGAAGCATTAATATAAGGAGGAGTACAATGGCGTATAGTTGGGACAAGACATTAGAAACGGGTAATATGGTAATAGACGAGCAGCATAAATCAATAATAGAAGCAATTAATAATCTTTTGGATGCATGCAGCAAAGGGAAAGGGAGAAGCGAACTAGAAAGCACCTTGAAGTTTCTTCAGGATTATGTTGTTAAGCATTTCAATGATGAAGAAAAGCTTCAAATAAAGTCTAATTATCCGGATTACAAGGCTCACAAGGAAAAGCATGAAGCTTTTAAAAAGACAGTTAATGAGATAGTTCAGGAATTTAATAACACAGGTGCAAGCATACAATTGGTTGCAAAGGTGAATTCTTCAGTGGCTGGATGGCTTATAACTCATATTAAGTCTGAAGATAAGAAGGTTGCTGCACATATTAAAAACTCAAATTAATCAATCAATCAATTAATGATAGATAATAGTGTTATTTTAATAGCATAATCATGTAGGAGAAAGAATATGAAGGAATTAAAATCTAACAGTATTAAAAAGCAACTCTTAATTAGTATAATTTTACTTGTGATTGTAACAGTAATTTTAACTAGCGGAATTTCTGCGTATTTATTTTATAAAATAGCAAATGATACTATACGATTATCAGACATTATAATAACTATTGCATTTGCAGTTACAATGATAATTATCTCTGTTACTTTAGCTATACGATTATCGAGACGAATAGCAAATCCAATAAATAAATTTGCTGCCAGATTAAAGGCTCTGGCTGAAGGAGATATTCACACAGAGGTAGAGATAATTGATAGAAATGATGAGGTAGGACTTTTAAGCAAGACAATATATAATATTGTACAAGAATTAAACTCCATGATTAATGAAATGACAAAAAACCTTGTTGCAATTGATGAAGGAGACTTTACTTTAACAATAGAAAGAGAGTACTCTGGGGATTTTAAGGTAATTGGAGAAGCTATAACAAGAATTAATTTAAGACTCAATAGATTGATATCAAGGATAATTAACAGTTCAGAGCAGGTAGCCTCTGGTGCTGATCAGGTTGCTGCAGGTGCTCAGATTTTATCTCAAGGTACAACTGAACAAGCAAGTTCAATTGAAGAGCTTGCAGCCACTATGAATGAACTGTCTGAACAAACAAGTAGAAATGCAAAAAATGCTGAGTTTGCAAAAAAGGCATCTGAAGAAACATCCGCAGAAGTTGAAATTGGAAATAATCATATGACAGACATGGTCAAAGCCATGGAGGAAATAAAAGGAACATCCATAGAGATATCTAAAATAATTAAAACAATAGATGATATAGCATTCCAAACAAACATACTTGCTTTAAATGCTGCTGTTGAAGCTGCTAGAGCAGGAGCTGCAGGCAAAGGATTTGCTGTAGTTGCAGAAGAAGTTAGAAATCTGGCATCAAAGAGCTCTGAAGCAGCGCACAATACAACACAGCTCATTGAGAGCTCACTTTCAGCAGTTGAAAATGGTTCTAAAATAGTTAATGAAACAGAGGAATCACTTAAATCAATTGTTGAAAAGGTAAAAACTACAGTATCTCTTGTTGAGGAAATAGCAACAGCATCTGAGCAACAAGCAATTGGCACTTCACAGGTATCAGTTGGAATTGAGCAAATTTCATCAGTTGTTCAAACAAATTCAGCTACATCAGAGGAAAGTGCAGCAGCAAGTGAAGAATTAAGTGGACTGGCACAAATGCTGAAGGGTTTAGTTGATGGCATTAAATTAAAAAAGCTAACAAGCTACAACATTGACTAATCAAAACAATGATAATATAAATAATAAATAGAGATTCTTTGCTTAAGATGAAATGGCAGGGAATCTTTTTTTATCTTGACAAATAATGAGTTTAGTTAATAATATATACTTAATATTAATGTAAAATTAAGATTTTGAAATTATAGTATAAATATGGGATTCTTCGTACTGATATGCGAAGTTTAATCCATGAATGGAGGAATGGTTTTGAGAATATTAATCGTTGAGGATGAAGTTAAAATAACACAGGCGCTCAGTTATTTGTTTGAAAAACAAAAGATTGATGTTGACATAGCAAATGACGGTGAAGAGGGTCTTATTCTCTCCAGCAAGGATATATATGATGTAATTGTTCTTGATATAATGCTTCCTGGTGTGGATGGCATTCAAATACTTAAAAACATCAGGAAAAACGGATTAAAAACACCTGTGATAATGCTTACTGCCAAGGATACTGTTGATGACAGAGTGTTCGGACTTGAGAATGGTGCAGATGATTATCTTGTTAAACCATTTGCTACAAAGGAATTAATAGCAAGGGTCAAGGCTCTGGCTAGAAGAAAAAGCACTGAATATGTAGGCGAAATTTATGAATTTGAAGATGTAAAATATGATGTTAAAAATTATTTGCTGTTTATAGGTGATGAGGAATATAAAATACCTCTCAAGGAAGCCATGCTGATGGAAATGTTCATAAAAAAACCTAGACAGGTTTTTACAAGAGAACAGATTATTGACAGAATTTGGGGGCTTGAAGCCGATATTTTGGAAAGCAACATAGAAATTTATGTTCATCACTTGCGAAAAAGATTAGAAGATACAAATGCAAAAATAGAAACTGTTCGCGGCGTAGGTTATATGCTTAAGGAGAAATAAAATGTTTAGAAGGCTTCATTTTAAATTAACTGCATATATGGGCATAATTCTGATTATATTCATGGTATTTATCGCTACAGGTATTTATAATTTTACACGCATAGTTTTTGAAGATGGCAACAAGGAAATGATGAAATCTGAAGCCTTAAGGATATACACATATCGAAATATTACGCAAATGGATTTCAGAATCAACGGAAACACGGCTTTTCAAAGAATAGGACCAAGCATTGCATTAATGGGTGTACAAAGGCTTGATGCTTGCTATGTTATATACAATGAAAGCATGGAACGTGTTTATGCAGAGGAGGATGAAATTACAATATCCGATGAAATTCAACCTCTTGCACATAAGTCCTTTGAAGAGGAGAAGGATTCTTACGACATTAAAAAAATAGGTCGTATTAATTACAGAATATATACCAGGTATTTTAATGATGTTAACGGCAAAAGCGTGGTACAGGTTTATCAAAATACAGTAAATGAAGAAATATTGTGGTCTTTTTTAAAAACTGTGCTGTATGCTACAGGGTTAAGTGGTACAGCAGTTTTGTTATTAATCAGCTATCTATATACAGGTCAAGCATTAAGGCCGGTAAGAGATGCTTGGATACGACAAAAAGAATTTGTTGCTGATGCGTCTCATGAATTAAGAACTCCACTCACTGTTATCCAGACAAATTTAGATGTTGTGCTCAGTGATGAGGAAGGAACAGTTGAAGAAAATGAAATGTGGCTTGACAATGCCTATTCAGAAACAAGAGTGATGGCGAAGCTTATTGATCAGCTTTTAATATTGGCAAAGGCTGATGCTAATGAGGAAAAATTAGATTTTTCAGAGTTTTCATTATCAGAGGTAATAGAAAATGTGTGTCAAAACATGGAGATAATAGCCAATAAAAAGGGCTTGGATTTCCAGCTGAACCTGGAGGAAAATGTAAAAATAAAGGCTGATTACGACAAAATTAGAAGGCTTGTTGTTATTTTGGTTGATAATGCTGTTAAATATACTGTGAAGGGCAAAGTAACAGTCAGCTTATACACAGATAAGAGTAAAAGAAAAGTGTTTGTTGTGGAAGATACGGGCATAGGAATTGCTAAACATGATTTAGACAGAATATTTGACCGTTTTTACAGGGCTGACAAGGCAAGGCATCGTGAAGGCGGAACAGGTCTTGGATTAAGCATTGCCAAGTGGATAGCTGACATCCACAAATATTCGCTGACAGTTGAAAGCACAGTGAATGCTGGAAGCAAGTTTATTTTAAAAATATAATATATAATATGGTTATAACCCATTAAGTATAATTTCTGTAATTTGTCATTCTGAGCGATAGCGAAGAATCTTATAATTTAAAATTTTAGAGATTCCTCACTTTGTTTGGAATGACATAAAGAGGCTTTTTGGGTTTTTTCCAAATTAAAATATACAACAAAAAATACAGTCAATATTTTGGCTGTATTTTTGTTGTATATATTTTACTAATATTTATAGGCTGCTAACCGCATTTCTTAACTTAAATACAGAAATTTGTTCTTTTAATGCGCTGGCTTGACTTGTCAGTTCTTCACATGCAGCGGCACTTTCTTCGGCTGCGGCAGAGTTATTTTGAACAACAGCAGATATTTGTTCAATACCTGTATTTATTTGATTTATAGAACTTGACTGTTCATTGGATGCCTCAGTTATTTTATTCATTGTTTCTGCAACAAGGTTTGTGTCTTCAATTACTTTTTCAAGATACTTTGCAGTATCTTTTGCTATAATGGTTCCATCTTGAACGGTTTTTATTGATTTTTCTATTAATGCTGTTGTTTGATTTGCTGCATCTGCACATTTGGAAGCAAGATTTCTAACTTCATCAGCAACTACTGCAAACCCCTTGCCTGCTGAACCGGCTCTTGCAGCTTCAACAGCAGCATTAAGGGCAAGAATATTTGTCTGAAATGCAATGTCATCTATTACTTTAATTATTTTAGCTATTTCTTTAGAAGAGCTGTTAATATTCTCCATGGAAGCGAGCATTTCTTGCATTTGTTCATTGCTTTTAATTATCTCATTTTCTGCTGATTTAACATATTTTTCAGCAAGTTTTACATTCTCGCCATTTGAATTAATTAGAGATGAAACTTCACTAATTGAAGCTGAAAGTTCTTCAATTGTACCAGCTTGTTCTGCAGCACCATGAGAAAGTTCCTGAGCTCCATAAGACAATTGATTTGAGCCTTCCAGTACTTGCATTGACGCTTCGTTGATTTCAAGCAAGATTTTATTTAATCTTTCAATAGTATTTTCTAGAGAAATTTCCATTATGTCTTTATCTGATCTGGGTGTTACGTCAAATGACATATCTCCATCTGCAATTTTTAAAACAATTTCAACTTGTTCTTTTATTCCTTCTATTACTTTATCAAATGATTGAGCTAGAATGCTAATTTCGTCCTTAGAGTTTTCATCATAATCAATATTAATATCTGTGTCTCCGATGGCAAGTCTATTTGCAGCATTAACCATTTTATTGACGGGGTTAGATATTGCTCTTGCCATAAATATTCCTATAAATATAGAAGCGATAAACCCTATTATTACAACAATTATCAAAACAAGTGACAATGTTTTAGCCAAATTGACGTTTGACTCACTTGTAATTTTAACACTATCAACTTTTGAGCTTAAACTTTCATTTAGGTAATTAATTATGAAATCCACTGAGCTGGAAATAGATGCTGTAGTTATGTATGCACCAGTTAAATCTCCGCTTCTTGCAAGGCTAAATGCCTTTTCCGAATTAGATATATAGTAATTATTTATCATTGATTCTATAGTAGCAATGTTATCTAAGTCTTCTGCATTTAAATTTAATTTATACGCTTCCAATGAACTTTTAAAAACTTCCAACTGTTCATTAAAACCTTCCTCTGAATCCTCTATTGCTGACAATTTACCGGCACTTATTATACCTTCTCTTAAATATAATTGCATACTATTGAGACTGTTCAACATATAGGATAAGTATATTAATGGTTCTGTTTGCAATTCATATAATCTGGCATCTGCATTGCTTATTGTCTGCATACCTATCATGCCGACTGCACCAATTATTGTTGCAATTATAGCAATTATCAAAAAACTTGCTATTAATTTTTTTGAAATATTCAAGTTCTTGAAACCCTTGAAATTAAATAATTGTTTCTTTTTAGACTTTGGTAACCCCTTTAACCTTTTCATGATTACGCCCTCAATTCTTTTGATATTATATAAAGTTTATGCTTTTATGAAATTGGAAATGATATCAAATTGTTTCCATTATATTAATCGACAGTTTTTATAAATATTTTAGCAAAAAAATACATTAACTAAAATTTTAATTTAAATTTATAATAAAACAGCAGAATCTAAGGATTCTGCTGTTTTATAAAAGATCTTATAAGAATTTATCCTTTATTACATTCCAGTAATTAAAAGATCCTGTAGAAAGTCTTTTAATTACTTTTTTTGATGTTCTGAAATGCACATGCTCCAATTCTTCATATTCAATATCTGTACCATCCGCCAAAAGAGCCACATAATAATCCTCTTCTCTTTCAGGGTAAATAGCTATTTCAAATTCAGGCGGCACTATTATGCTACAGTCAAGGCATCTGTAGGCATTAGATATTATGGGTGACAAAGGAGTGATTTGAAGAGTCTTAAGTGAAGGATACACCAAACTTCCGCCGGCTGATTTATTGTATGCTGAGCTTCCTAGGGGTGATGATATTATAAGACCATCACCGCTTATTTTCTCTAAGTGGTTAGAAGCAATGTACACATCCATATGTATTGTCTTCATGTCTTTTCTTTTTAAAATAATATCATTTACCGCATAGAATTTTTTGGATTGCTTTGACGAAAATATTTCACTTTCAATTAGATTTACACAGTTAATTATATAATTACCTGACATGTAATCATTAACAAAATCATCTAGTTTTTCAGGTGTTATTTCAGGGTAAAATCCAAGTGTTCCAGTATTAATTCCAACAAAGGGAACAGTTGAAAAGTTGCTTTCCCTAACTCCTCTTAAAAAAGCACCGTCTCCTCCTAATGTAATGTTTAACTCTCCTTCCTTACAGAATCCATCACAATAATCATAGCCATGCTCTTTTAATAAGCTGATGAGTCTTTCTTTTATGGACAGCGTATAATCATCACTGTTGTAAGCTATGTTTATTACCTTGTCTTTCATGATTTTATCCCCTTTACTTTAATTGCAATTTATATTATATTTATTACTAGACTAATAACCTCAATGAAATTTCTGGAGTTGCTATGAATAATAATATTCTTAATTATACAATACAAGAAAACAACAAGACTGTAAAGGGCATCATGTTTGAAAATTTAAATTTTTCCAGGCGTCTTTCTAAAAAATTAGAGCTATCAGACAGGTTATTTTTAAACGGAAAGGTTACCAGACTAAACAAAAGCGTTTTTACAGGGGACATATTGTCCATAGAATTTGATGAAGAAGAGGATGAATATGATGCTGTTGATATTCCAATTGAAATTGTTTATGAAGACAATGATTTATTAGTTGTTAACAAGCCTCCATACATTGTTGTTCATCCAACCAAGTCACATCAAAATAACACAATTGCCAATGGAGTTGCTCATTATTTTAAACAACAAAATATTAAAAGAAAAGTAAGGCTTGTAAACAGACTTGACATGAACACCTCAGGAATTGTCATAATAGCAAAGCACCCTTATGCTCACAATGAATTAGCTAACCAGATGAAATCAAATTTGGTTGATAAATATTATTACGCAATAGTTGAAGGAATTATAATTGATGAGTTGGGAATTATAAATGAACCTATTGCAAGGCTTAATCCGGAGGACATAATAAGAGTTGTTCATCCTTCAGGCAAGGAATGCATAACAAAGTATACAGTGGAAAAAAGATTCAACAATATGACGCTTGTAAAGCTAAAACTTGAAACAGGAAGAACTCACCAAATAAGAGTGCATATGAAGCATATAGGACATCCTGTTTTAGGAGATACTTTATATGGAAAAGAAAGTGAATTAATAAAAAGACAGGCACTGCACTGCTATGAAATGAAATTTCTGCAGCCAGTCACAGGCAAGGAAATAGTGATAACATGTCCTTTGCCAGAGGATATGAATAGAGCAATGAACATTGAACAAAGATAACAATAATTAAACATCTCGTTTCAAGGGGGAAACAATTAGGATGAAAAAGAACATATTATTAATAGCTACCGGAGGTACTATAGCTTCCAAAAAAACAGAAGAAGGCTTAGCACCTCAAATAACCTCGGAGGAGCTTTTAGGCTACGTTCCGGAAATTAAGGAATTTTGCGATGTAGATACCATGCAGCTGCTAAATATTGATAGCACTAATATTCAGCCAGAGCATTGGGTTTTAATGACGGAAACAATTGAAAAAAACTATGACAAATATGATGGATTTGTAATATCACATGGCACTGACACCATGTCCTATACATCTGCAGCTCTTTCATACCTTATACAAAATTCAAATAAACCTGTTATTATAACCGGAGCTCAAAAACCAATCAATGTAGATATAACCGATGCAAAGAAAAATTTATTGGACAGCTTCCGTTTTGCATGTGAAAAGGGTGTAAGCGGTGTATACTTGGTATTTGACGGAAAAGCAATAGTAGGAACAAGAGCAAGAAAAATCAAATCGAAGAGCTACAGTGCCTTTGAATCCATTAACTTCCCTGTAGCTGCAATAATTGATGACAACAGAATTACAACATATATTAGACATGAAAAGTTGACTGACGGGGTTAAATTTTATAAAAACATATATCCATCAATATTTTTATTGAAGCTGGCACCGGGAATGGAGCCGGATGTTCTTGATTATATCGGTGAAAAATATGAAGGTGTTGTAATCGAAAGCTATGGTGTTGGAGGACTTCCGTTTCAAGATAAAAGAAACTTTTTAGAGAAGCTTGGAAATTTGACTGAAAATGGAAAAATAATTGTAATTGCCACACAGGTCATGTTTGAGGGCAGTGATATGGGTATATATGAGGTAGGAGTGAGGGCGCTTAAAAAATACAAGGTGCTTCAAGCCTATGACATGACCATTGAAGCAGCTATCACAAAGCTCATGTGGATTATGGCTATAACCAGAGATTTCGATGAAATAAAAGAAAAGTTTTACACAAGAATAAACGAAGACTCACTATATTAAGAGGTATCAATGAAAAAAATTGACATGCATATGCACACCTGTGCTTCAGACGGAACATGGGATGTATCAGAATTAAAGGAAGAACTGATTAAAAATAAAATAAATATATTTTCAATAACCGACCACGACTGCATTGACAACATAAAAAATATGCAGGAAATAATAAACCCAAAGGACAACTTGATATTTATTCCCGGTACTGAGCTGACAACAGAGTATCAGGGCAGAGAGTACCATTTGACCTTGTACAATTTTGATTTAAAAAATCAGCAGCTGAGGGATTTAATTAACTGGACAAATGAAAGTAAAATCAGCACAAACAAGGAATATATCAAGAATTATGCTTCCAATAAATTTAAAGATGTAAGCTTGGAGGATTTTGAAAAATACCAGTATGACAGGAAAAGGGGAGGCTGGAAATCAGTCAACTACATGATTGACAAGGGAATCCATCAGGACGTATTATCTCATTTGACTGACTTTGGAAAATCAGGGATGAAGGCAAAGCTTAAAAGTCCTGAGGATGTAATAAAGACTGCCAAAAAAAGCGGAGGCAAGATATTTCTTGCTCATCCATCATATCATTATAAAAACAGCCGAATGCCTTTAGAGGAGCTAGAATATTGGCTCAGCGCAGGCATAGACGGCATAGAATGTTTTTCTCCTTACAATAAGGGAGAGGAGCAATATTACATTGATTTTTGCAAAAAAAACAATTTAATGATTTCCGGAGGCTCTGACTGCCACGGTATGTTCATACCCACCAGAAAGCTGGGAGTGCCGGATGTTGATTTAAGTGATTTGAATATAAGAGAATTATTAAATTAAAGAAATAGAATTTGAAATTTAGGCCTCAGCCTAAATTTGTTCAATAATTGTTCATTGTTCAATGTTCAATATTCAATATTACAAAGGGGACAAATAATAGATGTTTAAGGATAAAAAGGTTGCAGCGATTATTGTTGCAGCAGGCAAGGGAAGCAGAATGGGTTCAGACATTCCAAAGCAATACATGACTATTGCAGGCAAAACCATTCTGGATACCACCTTGTACAAATTTGAAAAAAGCAATGAAGTAGATGAAATCATTCTTATAGTAAATAAGGATGATTTGGAATATGTCACAGCTGAAATAGCGGTGAACTATGATAAAATTACGGTGGTTAAGGCAGGAGGCTCAACAAGGACTGAATCAGTATTTGAAGGAATTAAAGCATTGAGCAAAAAATGCGGCATAGTGCTAATTCATGATGGTGTAAGACCGTTTGTTTCATATAATTTAATAAGCAGCTGCATTGAAGGAGCAAATGATTTTTATGCCTGCATACCTGTGACGGATGTTGTTGACACTATTAAAGAGGTATCTGAGGATTGGACAGTTCAAAAAACATTGAACAGAGTGAGGTTAAAGGCAGTGCAAACTCCTCAGGCATTTGATTATGAGCTTATAAGAGATTGCTATATCAAGGCAGTTACGGAGGATGCTGAATTCACTGATGATGCTTCCATAGTTGAATATTACGGACACGAGGTCAAGACAATTGAGGGGCTTTCGCGGAATATTAAAATAACAACACCTCTTGATTTAAGAATTGCAGAAATATTTGCAAGCATTTATTAAGGAGAAAAATATGAGAATTGGCATAGGTTATGATGTTCATGCATTGACAGAAAACAGAAAATTAATAATCGGAGGAATGTTGATTCCTTTTGAAAAAGGTTTGGAGGGGCATTCTGACGCGGATGTTTTAATACATGCAATAATGGATAGCCTGTTGGGTGCCATGGGATTAGGAGATATCGGCAAGCTGTTTCCTGATACGGACAATAAGTATAAAGGTGCTGATAGCAGGGTTTTGTTGAGGCAAGTGGTAGATCTTATGCATGATAAAAATTACAAGCTTGGAAACTTGGATGCAGTAATAATTGCTCAAAAGCCAAGAATGAGTCCATATATAGAAGAAATGAAACAAAACTTAGCTCATGATTTAAAAGCAGATATTTCAAAAATTAACATAAAAGCAACCACAACAGAGCATTTGGGTTTTGAAGGAAGAGGAGAGGGCATAGCTGCTCAGTCAGTGTGCTTGTTGGAAAATTAGGAAAAACAATGAAATAAAGCTATATATTTAGTATATCCAAAGATATATCCTCGTGTTAAAATTAGTTAAAAGAAAAAAGTGATTAATGAAAAATGAAAAAATTAAATGAACATTGAACAGTAAGCAATGAACAAGGTTGTTGGTAATTGTTTGTTTTTTCTTCTTTTCATTTACTGTTCATTGTTCATCTTTCATTATTCATTGTTCATTGCTACAGGGGGTAAATATGGAAATATATCAAATATTAGCAGTCATTGGGGTGTTGATTTTTATGATATTTCTTTTTAAAAATAAAAAATCAGCCCAAAAAGAGATAAATAATTTAAATGAAATAGAATATGCGAGCTCATCAAGCATGAAATTTAGTGACGTGGCAGGCAATTATGAAGCAAAGGAAAGTTTGCAGGAAATTGTTGATTTTATAAAAAATCCGGAAAAGTATTCAAGATTCAATGCAAGAATGCCAAAAGGAGTCATGCTGTACGGTTCACCTGGAACAGGTAAGACATTAATGGCAAAAGCATTGGCAGGAGAAGCAGGAGTTCCGTTTTATGCAGTTTCAGGCTCAGACTTCGTGCAGGTATATGCTGGTCTTGGTGCAGGCAGGATAAGAAGCTTATTTAAAAAAGCTAAGAAATCAGGAAAAAGTGTAATCTTTATTGATGAAATAGATGCAATAGGCAAAAAAAGAATGAACGGCAATATGAGAGGCAGCGATGAAGGTGACAGAACATTAAATGCTCTACTTACTGAAATGTCAGGCTTTGCAGAGGATTCAGGAATTGTAGTTGTTGCAGCTACAAACAGAATTGACACATTGGATTCAGCATTGTTAAGACCAGGCAGATTTGACAGGCAAATAGAAATAATGTTGCCAGACAGAAATGCGAGAAAAGATATTTTAAAACTATATCTTTCTAAAAAGAATGCAAAAAATGATATAAATCTTGATAATATAGCTGATTTGACAGTTTATTTCAGCGGTGCCATGATTGAAAACTTAATAAATGAAGCTGCGCTTTTGGCTATTAGAGAAGACTCAGACGAAATTAATGAAGAGCACATTAAAAGAGCATATCTTGAAATATTGGCTGGTTCGGAGAAAAAGAACCTAGCTGAGAACAATAATCAAAAGACAGTAACATCCTACCATGAGGCAGGACATGCTTTCGTATCCAAATATCTCATGCCTAACAACAAGGTTATAAGAGTGTCTGTGATTCCTACAAGCAAGGGAGCAGGCGGATACACGCTGAGCACTCCAAATGATTCCGAAGTGGTAACTAAAAAACGCATAAAAAACCAGCTTGTAGTATTGATGGCAGGACGAGTTGCTGAAGAAATATTTTTTGGCAGGGATAATATAACCATAGGGGCACAAAATGATATAGAGAAAGTAACATCTCTTGCAGTTGATTATATAGCCAAGTACGGCATGGATGAGGATTCTGCGTTTTTAAATATGGGAGTTCTATCAGAAAAACTTAACATACCGCTTGCATCTGTTGAAAAATCGGTGAAAAAACTTGCTGTTGAAATTTATGAAGATGTTGTTAACATAATAGAAAACAATAAAGAAAAAGTTGAAAGAATTGCAAAATTGCTAATCGAAAAGGAAGTAATAAACGAAGAGGAGTTAAACAGTTTTATCTAAATTTACCTGGAATATTAATATAAAATCCAGGGCAAAATAGTAAAAATTGAATTTGGTTACTGTAAAATACAGTTGAAAAATTTTAAGTTATGTGCTATAATTTCAATATAAGAAAAGCCTGCGGTGTACGGAAATCTTTTAATTCAACCGACATATTGTAAAAGGGAATTCGTGTTTAAGTGCCTATGACATGCCCGCTTTGACGGGACGCCAGAATCACCTAACAGAAATCCCACCTGCTTAGATGCGGGTATGAATTAATGGTTTGCGGCTCTCGCGGGTCTTTTTTTGATTTATTAGGAAAATATTTTATTTTTTTAGGAAAATTAGGAAAAAACGATTGCTAATTTCAGCAATTAATTATATAATTAGATTAAGCGGAAAATTGAAGCAAATGATAATTCTAAAAGGAGGAAAATATGATAACTATAAAAGACGTTGCAAGACTTGCAGAAGTTTCTATATCAACAGTATCCAGAGTAATAAACGACTCTAAGCCTGTAAGTCCGGAAGTAAGAAGAAAGGTTTTAAAGGTTATTGAAGAAACCGGCTATAAGCCAAATGATGTGGCAAGAAGCCTGGTTACCAGAAGATCCTATTTGATAGGTGTAATAGTAAACAATCTGGCACAAAGCTATGTTGCTGACATTGTAAGAGGAATAGAGGAAATAGGAAAAATGTACGGCTATGATATTCTTCTTTGCAGCAGTTATTCAAGTAAGGAAACACAGGAAAAATATCTTCAGCTGTTGGATAGAAAACAAGCAGAGGGCTTATTCCTGGTAGGAAACAAATTTGATGATGAAATAATTGAAATTGCAAGAGGATTAAACAAACCATGCATTTATTTCACAAGAGATGTGCATGAAAATATGAATCACATTTCAATAGACTGTAAATCAGCTATTTATGAAATGACTAATTACCTGGTTCAGGAAGGACATAAAAACATTGTGTATGTATCTGACTTTGAAAACAGATCATCAGTTGAAAATGATAAGATTTCAGGCTATTTGAAATCTATTGAAGACAATGAACTGGACTTTTCAAGAATATATGTTGTTGGAGGAAACAAACACAGCAAGGCATATGAATTGGGAAAATCTATTGTTAAGGAAGCAGGAGAATTTACTGCAGTTGTATGCAGCAATGATGAAATAGCCATAGGAATAATGGACAGCATGATTGATAATGGCATTAAAGTTCCTGACGACGTGTCTATAGTAGGTTTTGGAAATATCAGAGAAGGAAAATTTGTTAGACCTGAGTTGACAACAATTGGAGAACCTTACTATGATGTAGGTGCTGTAGGCATGAGAATGCTCATAAAAATGATTAAAGGTGACAAGATTCAACAAGGTTTAATGGAATTGCCATTTACAATGGAAAAGAGAAAGAGCGTAAAATCTCTAAACTAAGAATATTTTGTTGAAATTAAAGAAATAGTTTTGTTTATTTAATGACATATAACGATAAATAAATTACTTGAATCCCTCTATAATATTAAAATGCAATAATATTTAGGGGGATTACATATGAAAAAGAGATTTATAATAATAATGTTTGCCTTGCTGCTTTTTAGCTATAATTCAATCAGTGCTTATGAGTACCATAATGAAATTGAAGATATTGAATACCTGCTCAATGAGCGTATTAAAATAATGAACGAATTTCTTTATGGTTACAAGGATATGAAATCCTTGGAGCAAAAGCTGGAAGACATTGAAGCAAAAGGGCTTTTGAAAAATGATCTTGATATTTTATTTAAGGTAATTGATTGCCCCACAGATTACGAGCTTGCCATGAATGTCAAGGTTGAGCAAATTTACACCTTGGAGCAAAATGAAAATAGTATTTTCATCAATGCAGATTTAAATTGGCTCATGAGCGGATATGACGGAGAATTCAATATTATAAAAAACTATAATATAGAATGTATTGAAATGGAAGATGAGATGTATCTCACTTCCTTAGTCATATTGAATGATTAAAATAATAACAAAAGGGTATAATTTAACAATATAACTACATTTTTATATACATATTTAGGAGATTACATGGACAACGAAAAATTATTTTACAAAAAACATTTTATCTGGGAAAAACTTAACGATGATGAAAGAAATGACGTCTTTAAATTAGGAGACGATTACAGAGCCTTTATGGATGCTTCCAAAACAGAAAGACTTTCAATAAAGGAAATTGTCAAAAGAGCTGAAACAAGCGGATTTATTTGTTTAGCTAACAAGACAGAAGTTAAAGCCGGCGACAAAATATATTACATAAACAAGGAAAAAAATGCCGTTCTTGCTGTAATAGGAAAGGAAAGCATAGAAAAGGGAATGAACATTGTGGGAAGCCACGTTGATTCTCCAAGAATAGATCTAAAGCAAAATCCTTTGTATGAAAAGCATGGCATTTCACTTTTGAAAACACATTATTACGGCGGAATTAGAAAATATCAGTGGGTTACAATACCTTTGGCACTTTACGGAACAGTTGTGAAGGCAGACGGTGAAATAATTGATGTAGCAATAGGTGATGATGAAAATGATCCTGTATTTTATATTACTGATTTGCTGCCTCATTTAGCTAAGGATCAAAATGATAAAAAGCTTTCAGAAGCAATTGAAGGTGAAGGACTTAATGTTATAATAGGAAGTCTTCCCGCATTTATTGAAAATGAAGATGAAGATGATAAATATGAAAAACATGATAAGAAATTTAAATTAAATGTATTGAAAATCCTTAATGAAAAATATGGAATGATAGAAGAAGACTTCCAAACAGCAGAGCTTGAAATAGTTCCTGCAGGAAAAGCAAGAGATGTAGGTATAGACAGAGGAATGATAATGGCATATGGTCATGATGACAGAGTTTGCGCATACACATCTTTAAAAGCAATTATGGAATTAGAAAATCCTGATAAAACTGCAATAGCATTGTTTGCAGACAAGGAGGAAATAGGCAGCGTAGGCAGCACCGGAATGCACTCAGCATTTTTCAACAACATGGTTGCAGAGATGATATCAATACAAAACGACGGAAATTACAATGAGCTTATGCTAAAGAGAGCCCTTGCTAACAGCAGCATGCTTTCATCAGACGTTGCAGCTGGCGTGGATCCTACATATCCTCAAGTAACAGAATTGCAAAATGCTCCAATTATGGGTCAAGGCGTAGCTATGGTAAAATATACAGGAAGCAGAGGCAAATCAGGAGCAAATGATGCAAATGCTGAATATATAGGAAAATTAAGAACTGTCTTCAATGAAAACGGAGTAATGTGGCAGCCAGCCGAGTTAGGAAAGGTTGACCAGGGAGGCGGAGGAACAATAGCATACATAATGGCAAACTTCAATATGGATGTTGTTGACATAGGAGTTCCAGTACTAAGCATGCACGCACCATATGAAATCATATCTAAAACTGATTTGTATATGACATATAAAGCTTACAAAACATTCTACAATAATTTCTAGAAAAGTAAACAGTAGCAATTATCTGAAAATGCAGATATATGCTGCTGTTTTTTATTGGAAGTTGACAAGGGGACGGGGTTATTGTCACGCTTTTTTTAACAATTGTGTTATTCATTGACTTTTTATACCGCGGATTATATAATATAATAGTTAATAATTTCTTATGGAGGTCAATGAATTGCAGAATGAATTTGTACTATCAAAACAAAAAGAATTTGCAGAGTTGAAAGAATATATAGATACTGTAAAAAACTCTCAAGGCATATTGATGCAAACGCTACAAAATGCACAAGATATATTCGGTTATTTGCCATTGGAAGTGCAGCAGTTTATAGCTGATGAAACAAATATACCTTTAGCTGACATTTATGGTGTTGTTACATTCTATACTCAATTTACCGTTGAAGAAAAAGGCAAGCACAAAGTAGGCGTATGTTTGGGAACAGCATGCTATGTAAAAGGTTCTCAAGATGTCATGGATAAATTAGTGGATGAATTAAATATCAAAGTTGGACAAACTACAGAGGATAGACTATTTACACTTGAAGCCACTAGATGTCTTGGATGTTGCGGTTTAGCTCCAGTAATGACAGTTGATGAAGATGTATATGGCAGTATGGATCCTAAACGTGTACCTGAAGTAATAGCTAAGTACAGGAAATTGGAGGTGCAAGCTTGAAAACATTAGAAGAATTAAAAAATTTAAAAGCTGAATCCATTAAAAGCTTGGAAATGAGCAGTGAAGACAATGAAATAAGAATAGTTGTCGGAATGGCTACATGTGGTATATCTGCCGGAGCAAAGCCGGTTTTAGATGCGTTGGTAAAGGAAGTAGAGTCAAAAAATTTAAGCAATGTAAAAGTAGTTCAAACCGGATGCATAGGCATGTGCACCTACGAACCTATTGTAGAAGTTTATGCGCCTAACAAGACCAAGGTAACATACACACACGTTAATGCTGAAAAGGCAAAACAAATTGTTGAAGAACATATTGTTAAGGAATCAGATAGTTTGGAAAGCACTGCATTGATGGACAGCCAGTTTTACAAGAAACAAAAAAGAGTTGCTCTTAGAAACTGCGGTATCATAAATCCTGAAAATATTTACGAATATATTGCTACAGATGGTTATATGGCATTAGGCAAAGCACTGAGCATGACCCCAGATGAAGTTATAACATTAATGAAGAACTCTGGCTTAAGGGGAAGAGGCGGAGCCGGATTCCCTACAGGAATGAAGTGGAGCTTTGCTGCACCAAACAAGGCAGACCAAAAATATATCATATGTAATGCTGACGAAGGAGACCCGGGTGCATTTATGGACAGAAGCGTTCTTGAAGGAGACCCACATGCTGTTTTAGAAGCAATGGCTATTGCCGGATATGCAATTGGTGCCACAAAGGGGTTCATCTATGTTAGAGCTGAGTACCCTGTAGCAGTTCATAGACTTGAAATTGCAATTAAACAGGCTAGAGAATTAGGACTTTTAGGAAAGAATATTTTTGAATCTGGTTTCAATTTTGATATAGAAACAAGGCTTGGAGCTGGAGCATTTGTTTGCGGCGAAGAAACAGCCTTGATGCAGTCAATTGAAGGCAAAAGAGGAATGTCAAGAGTTAAGCCTCCATTCCCTGCAAATAAAGGACTTTGGGGCAAGCCAACAGTTATAAACAACGTTGAAACATTAGCAAATATTCCTCAAATTGTAAATAAAGGATCAGAATGGTTCAAAAGCTTTGGAACTGAAAGATCAGCAGGAACTAAAGTCTTTGCTCTTGGAGGGAAAATTACTAATACCGGTCTTGTGGAAGTTCCGATGGGAACAACCTTAAGAGAGGTTATATACGATATAGGTGGAGGATGTCCTAACGGTAAAAAATTCAAGGCAGTTCAAACCGGAGGACCTTCCGGCGGATGTTTGACTGAAAGCTTCCTGGATACTCCTATAGAATATGAAACTTTAACAGCTGCAGGCTCAATGATGGGTTCAGGCGGTATGATAGTAATGGATGAAGATAACTGCATGGTTGATATAGCAAGATTTTTCTTGGACTTTACCGTTGATGAATCCTGCGGAAAATGTACTCCTTGCAGAGTGGGCACAAGAAGAATGCTGTCCATATTGGAAAAAATCACCTCAGGTAAAGGAACAATGGAAGATTTAGATGAGCTTGAAGCATTGGCTCAGAGCGTTAAGGATTCATCTCTTTGTGGTCTTGGTCAGACAGCTCCTAACCCTGTATTGGCAACGCTGAAAAACTTCAGAGATGAATACATTGCTCACGTTGTCGATAAGAAATGTCCAGCTAAACACTGTAAAGCATTATTGACATATGAAATTAACAAGGACAAATGTACCGGATGTACTCTTTGTGCAAAAAAATGTCCTGTGCATTGTATCGATGGCACTGTTAAGAATCCTCATGTCATCAATCAGGAATTGTGTATAAAATGCGGTAATTGCTACAGCGTATGCAGATTCGGCGCTGTTGAAAAGAACTAAGAGGGAGGAATTAACGTGGCTATAGTTAAACTTAATATAAACGGAAAAGAAATAGCGGCTGAAACCGGCAAGACAGTATTGCAGACAGCTTTAGAAAACAATATAAATATTCCCCACCTGTGCTTCGATGAAAGGCTTGAAACATATGCAGGCTGTGGATTGTGCATAATTGAAATTGAAGGACAGCCAAAGACAGCAAGAGCATGTGCAACCCCTGTATCTGATGGATTGATTGTCAGAAGCGACACTAAAAAGGTTGTGGAAGCAAGAAATACAGCTATGAATTTACTTGTATCTCAGCATATAGGGGACTGTAAACCACCATGTACATTAAATTGTCCTGCAGAAACAGATGTACAGGGATACGTGGGTTTAGTTGCAAATAAACAGCCTTTAGAATCATTAAAGCTAATAAAAGAAAAATTACCGCTTCCAGCATGTATAGGAAGAGTATGCCCTCATCCATGTGAAAAAGCTTGTAGAAGACAGCATGTCGAAGAAGCAGTTTCCATAGCATGTATAAAAACATATGCTGCAGATTATGATTTGAATTCAGAAAAACAATATATACCAAGCTTAAAACCTGCAACAGGTAAAAAGGTTGCAGTAGTAGGAGCTGGACCTGCAGGCTTATCAGCTGCATATTTCTTGCTTCGTGAAGGTCATGCAGTAGAAATATTCGAAGCAATGAAAAAACCGGGTGGAATGTTAAGATATGGAATTCCTGAATACCGTCTGCCTAAAAATGTAGTTGATGCAGAGGTTGCCATCATCGAAGAGATGGGAGCTAAAATTAATTATGGAGTAAAAATTGGAGAGGACATGTCTCTTGAATATTTACAAAATAATTATGATGCAGTATTTTTAGGAATTGGTGCTTGGAAGAGCTCACCTATGAGATGCGAAGGTGAAAATATTCCTGGAGTATTAGGTGGAATTGATTTCTTAATTAATGTTGCAGAAAATAAGCCTGTTAAGATAGGTAAAAAAGTAATTGTAGTAGGCGGCGGCAACACTGCCATGGACGTTGCAAGAACAAGCATTCGCCTTGGGGCAGAAGAAGTAAGAGTTGTTTACAGAAGAACAGAAAGTGAAATGCCTGCTGAAAAAATAGAAATACACGAAGCAAAAGAAGAAGGCGTCATATTCTCATTCCTATCAGCTCCTGTATTAGTAGAAGGTGGCGATAAGGTTACCGGATTAAAATGTGAAAAAATGGTTCTTGGCGAAAAGGATGCATCAGGCAGACAAAAACCTGAACCAACAGGTGAATTTGTAACATTTGAAGCTGATACAATCATAGCAGCAATCGGTCAGGAAGTAGACTGTGGAAATATAAATGTAGCACAAGGTAAAAAGAAAAACATTCAAATTAATGAATCAACATTTGAAACAAACCTAAAAGGAGTATTTGCCGGCGGTGATGCTGCAACAGGACCTAAGATTGCTATAGAAGCAATTGCTCAGGCACTACATGCATGTGAAGTTATAAACAGCTATTTAAACGGTGAAATAATTCCTTACAAGAAATTACCATTAGTATACACCGAAGTAACAAAGGAAGATTTTAAAGATAGAGTTTCAGTTCCAAGAGTTCAGCACAGAACTGTTGCTCCAGAGTTAAGAAAAGTGAACTTCCAACCAATTCTTCCAACCATGACAGAAGAAGAAGCTGTAAGAGAAGGTCAAAGATGTCTTGAATGTGGCTGCAAGGATTACTTCGAATGCCAGTTGGTTAATTACATTAAAAAATACGAAACAGATACAGTTAAATACCATGCAGAAAATGAAAAGAAACAAAAGGAGACAGATCATCCTTTCATTTCTCAGAATGTTGACAAGTGCGTGCTTTGCGGACTGTGCGTGAGAACATGTAACGAGGTTGTAGGTGCTTCAGCCCTTGGCTTTGTTGAAAGAGGAAATGCAACATTTGTTGCTCCTGCCTTCGAACAAGAATTAAAAGTTACAAGCTGTATTTCCTGCGGTCAATGTATAGATGTATGTCCAACAGGAGCATGGCTTGACAGAAGAGATAATATAAAAGAAATTCCGCTTGATTTGGTGGGAACAAAATCAGTTTGCAGTTACTGTTCAGTAGGCTGTGAAGTGGTTTACGAGCACAAGGATAATGTAATATACAAGGCATCAAGTCCTAAGGAAAATGAAATACCAATGTGCGGAAAAGGTAAATTTGGTATTGAGCACATTAACAATGAAAATAGACTTCTTGAACCAAAGGTAAGAGCAAAAGGAAATCTCGTTCCAACTACACTAGACGTTGCATTGTTTGAAACAGCTAAGAGATTAAGAAGCATACAAAATATGTATGGTGAAAACCAAGTAGCATTTGTAGTTTCTCCAAAACTTACAAATGAAGAGCTTCAAAAAATCAATGCAGTTGCACATGAAATAAATACTATGTACAAGGGTTCGTTTACTATAGATAATGAACCTGGAATTGAAACAGTCTTGGGAAGAAATTCTTCAACAACAACATTTGAAGAATTGAATGCAGCTGATTTAATAATTTCTGTGGGACAATTATATGAACATCATCCAGCAGCTGGCATGAAGCTTAGAAGATTGTCAAATACAAAGAATATTATTTCAGTTTCAACAGAAAAAACAAAGGCTGAAAACTGGGCTAAGAACGTTCAAGTTGAAAATTATGAATTATTCTTTGGAGAAGTTTTAAAAGCATTGATTGACAAGGGTGCAATTAAGAAGGACATTGTAAGCAGCCAATCAAACGGCGCTGAGCTTTTAAGCGCACTTGAAAAACTGGTGGTTACTCCTTCTGCTGACTCTGCTGCAGAAAACATCAAAAAAGCTAAAAAACCAATAATTGTTGCTGATGAAAACACAGTTGGCAATAAGGCATTAAAGGTATTAGCTGATATAACATTATTGATGGGCAATAAGAATAAACCTCACAGAGGATTAATAGTTCTAAAAGCAAAATCAAACAGCCAAGGAGCATGGAATATTGGATTCAGAACTTCAAAGGATGCTATTAAAAATGCACTTCTTGACAATAAGATAAAGGGACTCGTTGTAATAGGAGAGGATATAGTAGGAAACGATCCTGCTCTTAAGTCAGCTATTAACAATCTTAAGTTCTTTGCAGCATTTGATATTATGGAAAATGACACTACGAATGCAGCTGAATATGTGCTTCCACTTAATAGCCTGGCTGAAAGCAATGGTACAATCACAAGTGCAGATAATACTGTGAGAAATGTTGTTGAAGCAATTAAACCACTTGCGGGAATGTCCAATATTGAAATGTTCGAAAAAATAGCAGAATTATTAAATGCAAGGGATGTTGCAAATGATGTTGAAAACTATGAAGCAGCACTTTATGTTCCATCATTTGAAGCAAAAGGAAAAGCATATGAAGTTTATGATACGGTAGAAAAAGCATATTTAACAAATTTAAAGGAAAATTGCGTTAAAGCACTTTAAAAAATAAATAAATAAATCCTTAAAAGATCCAAGTGTGACCCGTTTACGCTTCACATTTGTAGCTTTTACGAAATTAAAGACTCATTAGTATAATAAATGACTCTTTTGTTGGATTTAAATATTAAAAAGATGAGATTCTTCAAGCTTTGCTTTCAGAATGACACTGTTCAACACCAGTGACTATGTCATCCTGAGCTTAGCGAAGGATCTCTTATTTTTATGTAATCTCGATATGTAAAGTATAAGTGGATCTGCTAAATCAAAGATATTTCACCTATAATTAATCTTTAATAATTGGTAAAGATAAGCTATAATAAATTATCAAAATATCTGGAGGAAACAATGGAACATTATTTCAATCAAAACCCGACAACTGATAAAGAAATATATAAGTTTGACTGGAATATAGGAAAAGAAAGATTTAACTTTTATTCAAGTAACAGCGTATTTTCAAAAAGTGGTATGGACTTTGGTTCAATGCTTTTAGTTGAAACAATCATAAAGGAAAATGAGGAATTTGATGGAAACATACTGGATTTAGGCTGCGGCTACGGTCCCATAGGGGTTATACTTGCCAAGTTTTTAAATAAATCAACAGTTACCATGTCAGATGTTAACGAGAGAGCTATTGAGCTATGCTTGATGAATGCAAAGGAAAACAAGGTTGAAGACAGAGTGAAGGTATTAAGCTCCTCAGTTTTTGAGAATATACTGGGAAGTTATGACATGATAGTTACCAATCCTCCCATAAGAGCAGGTAAAGACGTTATATTTTCATTTTATGAAGGTGCCTATGAGCATTTAAATAAAGGCGGAAAGCTTTATGTTGTAATTCAAAAAAAGCAAGGTGCTCCAAGCACCAAAATAAAATTAGAAAGTTTATTTGGAAACTGCGAAACAGCAGATAAAAAGTCAGGCTACTTTATATTTAGAGCAAGAAAATAATTACTGCCGGTAGGTCAAAAATGAAAAGGCTGGCGAATCTTCTATGGGCAGTCTTTTTTAAATTAACATTCCAAATCAGTAATTCCTCTTTTAATGTGGCAGTACATGGCAAGTGCAGCTCCATCTGCATCTCTTTTCTTAATAAAGTCTGCAATATTTCGATGATTGCAAAGAGCATTGTCGGCAGATCGTTTGTCTGTGCCTGCATATGCTGCTGTGATTATGGCATCTTTTACTGCGGCTTCAATAGCAGGTAACATCAATTCAATCACATTGTTGTGAGTTGCCTTAGCTATAGCTGAATGAAATTTCTGGTCGGCTTCCGAGTATGGTTTGCCTGATAGTATAAGTTCAGAAGTTTCCCGTTCATAATTCACTATTTCTTGTATTTCTTCTTCACTTGCGCGCTCCACAACAAGACGCACATTGGCAGGTTCAAGTATCAATCTCATTTCAAACCAGTGCTGAACAAGCTTTTTCTTATCCTTTAAATAGGAAATACCAAAGGGATCATTTTGTGTATTTGGATTTGTCGTTACAAATGTACCCCTTCCTCGATATATTTTTAGGATGTCATTTGCAACTAGCATCTTGACAGCCTCTCTAATTGTAGTACGGCTGACGCCCAGATCTTCTGCAAGTTTTTTTTCATTGGGGATTTTGTCCATTGGTTTATATTTTTTTTCTATAAAAATCATGTCACTTATTTGGTTTGCTATAATTTCTGAAATAGGAATAAAATTTTTTTCCATTTTTATCTCCTCTATGGGTATGTACAAAGATATTATAACACAAAAAAATAAAAGTACAACAAAAAATAGGTATTACCTATTTTATTACAATTCTGTAATATAATCAATATTATATTGACGGTTTAATGAAATAGTAGTAATATTATTGAAATGTTTGCATAAATTATGCAAAAAGCACTATTAAAACTTTATTTTAACGAAGAGACATCATACAACTTATAATTTCTTTTTTTATGAGAAATATTTAAAAAATTTAATATGGAGGTATTTATGAGAAGTGATCAAATGAAAACAGGTGTAGAAAGGATTGCACACAGATCCTTGTTCAATGCACTTGGTCTCACAGACAAAGAAATAAGACAACCTATGGTTGGCATCGTAAATGCTCAGAATGATATTATTCCTGGACATTTACATCTGGATGATATTGTGGAGGCTGTTAAGGCTGGAGTAATGATGGCAGGCGGAACACCATTCGTTTTTCCAGCAATAGGTGTATGCGATGGTATCGCAATGGGTCATGAAGGTATGAAATATTCTCTTATAAGTCGTGAACATATTGCAGATTCTGTTGAGATAATGGCAATGGCTCATCCCTTTGATGCACTTGTATTTGTACCAAATTGCGATAAAATAGTTCCAGGCATGATTATGGCAGCATTGAGACTAAATATTCCAAGTATATTTGTCAGCGGTGGTCCTATGATGCCAGGATACTACAACGGCAAAAAACTGACTGTTTCAAACGCATTTGAAGCTGTGGGAGCAGCTGGCGTAAAAAAAATGAACGATGAACAGATGAAGGAAATTGAACTTTATTCCTGTCCAGGCTGTGGCTCATGTGCAGGCATGTTTACAGCTAACTCAATGAATTGCATGACAGAGGTTATAGGGCTTGGGTTGCCTGGAAACGGTACTGTTCCTGCTGTTCATGCAGCTCGTATACGTCTGGCAAAGGAAGCAGGCATGAAGGTAATGGAACTTTTGGAAAAAGACATTCGCCCACGTGATATTGTTACGACTGATTCTCTTCACAACGCATTGACAGCGGACATGGCTCTCGGATGTTCAACAAATACTGTACTGCATTTACCTGCAATAGCACACGAAGCAGGATTCAAAATTGATTTTAAAGAAATAAATACAATAAGTAAAAAAACTCCTCATCTAGTAAAATTAAGTCCTGCAGGGGAAGATTGTCTCGTTGATCTATGGCAGGCAGGCGGGGTTCCGGCTGTATTAAAAGAGCTGGATGATTACGGATTGATTAATACAGACTGTATGACTGTAACAGCAAAGACAGTGGGTGAAAATATCAAGAACGCTTTTGTAAAGGATACTTCTGTTATAAGAAGCCTTGAAAATGCTTACTCGAAGGATGGTGGGCTTGCCATACTCTGGGGAAACATAGCACCAGATGGAGCTGTTGTAAAGAAGGGCGCTGTGCTACCGGAAATGATGGTTCACAGTGGTCCGGCAAAGGTATATAACAGTGAAGAAGAATGTATGGTTGCAATAATGGACGGCAAGGTTGTTGCTGGTGATGTGGTTGTAGTTCGTTATGAAGGACCTAAAGGGGGCCCTGGTATGCGTGAAATGCTGACTCCGACATCTGCTATTGCCGGCATGGGATTGGACAGCAGCGTTGCACTTATAACAGACGGAAGATTTTCAGGGGCGTCAAAAGGAGCATCTATTGGTCACATATCTCCTGAAGCTGCTGCCGGAGGATTGATAGGTATCATTGAGGATGGTGATATAATTAGCATAGACATCCCAAATAACAAGCTTGAGCTCATGGTTGATGAAAATATCATAGAAGACAGAAAATCTAAATTTGTTCCTTTAGAAAAACCGGTACCTAACGGATATTTAAAGAGATACCGCAAGATGGTAACCTCTGCAAATACCGGTGGAGTATTTGCAGATTAGCAACTGAAAACAATAAAAATAAATTTTTAAAAAAATAAATAAAATTATAAGGAGAGGAATAATGAAAAAATTAAATCGTTTTATGGCTATAGCTTTGGCAATTGTAATGGTATTAGGCATGACAGCATGCGGACAAAAAGCTGAAACATCTGAAACACCTGCTACAGCAGCAACACCAACAGTTATTAAATTGGGTATGACAATCAATGAACAAGACAGTTTCTATGTATGTGCTCAAAAGTTTTCTGAACTTGTAAAAGAAAAAACAAATGGAGCATATGATATCCAGCTTTTCCCGAATTCAGCATTAGGCGATGAAAGAACAATGCTTGAAAGTATGCAGATGGGAACCCTTGATTCAGGAATCATCACAAGCGGACCGTTTGTTAACTTTGCACCTGAATTCGGTGTTTTGGACCTTCCATTTTTATTCCCTGATAATGCTTCTGCTTACAAGGTTCTTGACGGTGAAATTGGAAAAGAAATACTTTCTAAACTTGAAGACCACGATTTAAAAGGACTTGCCTTTGCAGAAAGAGGGTTCCGTAATTTAACAAACAGTGTTCGTCCGGTTAAAACTGCTGCTGATATAAAGGATTTAAAAATCCGTGTTATGGAAAATGAAGTTTATATATCTGCATTCAAAGCAATGGGTGTAAATGCTGTACCTATGGCATGGACGGAAGCACTTACAGCTTTACAGCAGGGTACAATACAAGGACAGGAAAATCCGGTCAACGTTATACATGCATATAAAATGTGGGATTCACAGAAAAATGTCACTATGACAAGACATGCGTATGCTGCCGCTGTTATAACATTCAGCGAAGAAAAATTCAACAGTCTTCCTGCTGATGTGCAGAAGATATTCCTTGAATCTGCTCAAGAGGCAGCAGAATATGAAAGAGCATGGGTTGCTGAAAATGAAGCTTCTCAGATTGCAGATCTTAAAGCAAATGGCATGGAAGTTATCGAAGATCCTGATTTAGAAAGCTTTAAACAGGCTGTACAGCCAGTATATGATAAATATCCACAGTACAGTGAATACCTGGCAAGAATCAATGAAGCAATAAAATAAATATCAATAAATTATTGGTAGGAGGTGGTTGCTTTGTCTATTGCAAAAGCAATTAAGAAGGCAAGCGACTTTGTTGATAAAATAGGTTGCTGGCTTGTAATATTGACAATGACAGGTATGGTGTTTTTTACAAGCATTCAAATAATAGCCAGAGTATTCTTTGAGGCTCTCTCATGGAGCGAAGAGATTACAAGATATTTGCTTGTATGGTCGACTTTCATAGGAGCAGGATGCGTTTATAAAAGGGGAGGACACATAAACGTGTCCTTCATTCAGGATCATATCAAGGGTGAGGCAAAGAAGTATGTAAAAATCCTTGTACACCTGATATGTGTAGCATTTTTCGTTATTGCAGTCTATTTCGGCATAATGTACATGATGAAACAAGGTGGGCAGCGTTCGCCTGCCATGGGCATAAAAATGAACTTGATGTATATGGCTATTCCTATCGGATGTTCAGTAATGCTTCTGCACGCCGTGAATGCAATTGCTGAGATTCTGGTTACAAAGGAGGTGGCAGAATAATGGGAGGTATACTTCTTTTAACTTTTCTGGGATGCCTTGCACTAGGCGTTCCGATTGCATTTTCTATTGCTGTTGCCGGTATAGTCGTACTAATTGTAGGTGATGTGAATCTTTTAATAGTGGTACAGCGTTTGTTTGCTTCTTCGGATTCTTTTTCACTTGTTGCAATACCTTTCTTTATTCTTGCAGGTGATTTGCTTGCCAGAGGAGAAATGTCAAAGACGCTGGTTGCTTTTGCTGAAGCGTGTCTAGGTAAAATTAAGGGAGGGCTGTCAGCGGTTTCTGTATTGGCTTCCATGTTTTTCGCAGCCATATCAGGTTCAGGCGCTGCTACCACTGCTGCTGTTGGGTCATCCATGCTTCCCGAGCTTGAAAAAAGAGGGTATGAGGTGGATCGTGCCGCTGCTCTAATAGCATCAGGAGGATGTATCGGAGTAGTTATACCACCGTCAGTTCCTATGGTACTATATGCTGTAATAGCTGAGCAGAGCGTAACAAGGTTATTTAAGAACGGATTTTTCCCGGGGTTCATGATGGGTGGTATATTGATTGTAATTTCACTTTATCAAGCAAAAAAGCTCAATTATCCTGACGGAAAAAAATTCGAATTCAAATATATGGTTGACACCTTCAAGAAGGCCATATGGGCATTAATAATGCCTCTTATTATACTGGGTGGAATATTTTCCGGATACTTCACTCCATCTGAGGCTGCCGGTGTCGCCGTAGTCTACTCCATGTTTGCCTCAATGTTTATATATAAGGACATGACATTTAAAGAACTTGGTCAGATAATGCTGGGAAGCGGAAAAACTTCTGCTATTATTATGACAATAATAGCATGCAGCGGCGTATTTGGATGGGCTCTTGCCAACTGGCAGATACCTGAGTTAATTGCTCAGGGAGTGATTGCAATTTCAAGCAACAAGTATATTATAGTTTTCCTGATGGCTGTTATAATCCTGATTGCCGGTGTTTTCATGGAAACATCATCGGCTATAATACTTCTTACCCCAGTATTTCTTCCGCTTGTAAGAATGCTGAATATTGATCTTATTCACTTTGGCCTGATATTCACAATTGGTATTGCCATTGGAATGATTACACCTCCTGTTGCCATCGACCTTTTTGTGGCATCATCAATAACAGGAATGCCTATAGAGAGAATATCCAAAAAGGTTGTTCCATATCTCATAGGTTTAATAATAGTATTTTTAATTTACATTTATCTGCCGCTTTTCATACCATCTTTGATATTTTAACTTTTTAAATATACCCGCTGAAATAAGAAATTATTAAGGCGGGTTTATTATATGCTGTTGGTTATATTTTGCTGTCATGTTGCGAATGCGGGTTGATTTTGATGTAGTCATATATTTTACTTACCATTTTTCTTTTTTTGGCTTCCCTTCCCTATAAAATGATTTATTTCAGCTCCTGTTAAGAAAATTATGGATAATATAAAAATCCAAATTAAAAAAATTATTAAGCCTGACAAATTGCCGTAAATGGAATTATAAAATTTTGCCTTTGTGCTTATGTAATTAGAATATATCATTGAGCCTATTATAAATCCAATAGTAGAAGCTAAAGCACCGGGAATAACAAAAGAAAAACTTACCTTTTCATAGGTTAAAAACTTATATGCTGCAGAAAATATTAAAAACATCAATAAAAACGGCAAAGCATATCTGAATATTCCAATAATTATATATGTGAAATCCGTAAACAATGCAATATGCTGCAGAAATGAAACAATTTCATTTCCAAGCACTATAGCTGCAAAAATTAGCAGCATAATTAACATTATTGCCAACGCAAAAATAATTCCTTCAATTCTCATAAATAAGTAGTTGTTTCTCACTGTAAAGCCATAGGCTCTGTTAATTCCGTTGATTATGGTTGCACTGCCTGCAGTTGCGGACCATAAAATAACCAGTATGCTGGCTGAATAATATGGCTTGCTGCAACTGTTAACCGAATTTTGCACAACAGTAGACACAATGTTAAAGACATCGGCAGGCAATATGCCTTCAATGGAATCGAGCAAATAAAATATGTAATAGCTGAAATTGCATAACAAGGAAATGGCTAAAATTAAAAAAGGAAAAATACCCAATATAATATAATAAGAGAATTGAGCACTTAAAGCGACGATGTTGTCGTCCTTCATTTTAGCCATAAGCTTTATTAAAAATACAAATGATTTTTTAAACATTTCTCACCCTTATACACAAAAATTCCCTTATTTTTTATATTATGTGCAAATACTGATGAACATATTATGCATTTAAATGTTAAATATTTATCAAATTTTCCAAATATCTTGATTAAACATTTATAGGGTGCTATAATTATCATAGGCAAAAAAGGACACTGTCCAATAATAGGAGGATTAAATGGAAATAAAAAAAATATGCGTTGTCGGAACTGGAACAATGGCTAAAGGTATTATACAAACATTTGCACAAGCAGGTTTCTCTGTAATTGTAAAAGGTAGAGCAGGAAAAACCTACGACACTTTGGAAGATACTATAGGCAAGGGACTTGCTAAATTAGTTGCCAAAGGAAAAATGGAACAATCAGCTATGGATGCAACATTATCAAACATTACTAAGGTAACCGAATATACAGATTGTAGTGAAGCTGATTTATTTATTGAAGCAATAGCTGAAGACATGGAAACAAAGCATGCAATATTTGCTGAAATTGAAGCTATTGCAAAGGAAGATGCAATACTATCAACTAACACATCATCATTGTCAATTACTGAAATAGCATCAAAATCCAAGAGACCAGGACAAATTATTGGAATGCATTTTTTCAATCCAGTACCTGTTATGAAGTTAGTTGAAATTATTAAAGGTAAATTAACTGATGAAGAAGTACATAGCGCAATATATGAATTATCACAAAAAATAGGCAAGACTCCTGTAAGTGTTGAAGAAGCACCAGGTTTTGTGGTAAACAGAATACTTATTCCTTTAATTAATGAAGGGATTGGAATATTAGCAGACGGAGTAGCAACCAAGGAAGAAATAGACACAGCTATGAAGCTAGGTGCAAACCATCCTATGGGACCATTAGAGCTGGGAGATTTAGTTGGTCTTGATGTATGCTTGGCAATAATGGAAGTTTTATATAATGAGTTCGGAGATCCAAAATACAGACCTCATCCATTACTTCGCAAAATGGTAAGAGCAAATCTGTTAGGAAGAAAAACCGGCAAAGGCTTCTACGACTACAGCAAATAATTAGTAATATATAATAAATTAAGAGAACGCTATTGTCATCCTGAACGTTAGTGAAGGATCTCATATTGTTGAAAACATGAGATTCTTCGGGCAAGCCCTCAGAATGACAACAACTAAAGTTAACTTTGTAATAAAGTAGAGAACGGCTTGCCGTTCTCTTTTGTTTATTTAAAGTAATTTATTTAGTTTGAATTTTAATTTAATTTTGAAATTTGGGATATAATAAATATATTGGAATATTTAGCTTGAAATAAGTATTTTCATTAAGTATAATAAAGTGAAATTATATAATTAAACTCAATTAATATTTATTTATATAAATTAATCAAGGAGGAAGAAATGAGCGAAAATAATACTGAAAACAGGGAATCGGTTAATTTTATTCAAAAAATAATTAATGAAGACCTATCCAAAGGAACATATGGGAACAGGGTTCAAACGAGATTTCCTCCGGAGCCGAACGGGTATCTGCATGTAGGTCATGCTAAGTCAATATGTTTGAATTATAGCTTGGCAATGAAAAACAACGGAATTTTTAATTTAAGATTTGATGACACTAATCCAACTAAGGAAGATGATTCCTTTGTTGAATCCATAATAAAAGATGTTAAATGGCTTTGCCCCGACTGGGAAGAAAGAATATTTTTTGCTTCCAATTATTTTGAGCAAATGTACAACTATGCAGTTGAACTTATAAAAAAGGGTTTAGCATATGTTGATGATTTATCAGCAGATGAAATAAGAGATTACAGAGGAACATTGACTGAGCCGGGAAAAGAAAGCCCTTACAGAAACAGAAGTGTTGAAGAAAATTTAGAACTTTTTGCTAAAATGAGAAACGGCGAATTTCCAAATGGAGAAAAGGTTCTTAGAGCTAAAATAGATATGGCTAGTCCAAATATCAACATGAGAGATCCAGTAATTTACAGAATTCTTCACGAATCTCATCACAATACAGGGGATAACTGGTGCATCTATCCAATGTATGACTATGCCCATCCCATTGAAGATGCCATTGAAGGAATTACTCATTCCGTATGCACACTGGAATTTGAAGATCATAGACCATTCTATGACTGGCTTTTATCTAACCTTGAAGATTTCAAGGCTGCTCCTACAAAACAAATTGAATTTGCTAAATTATTTTTAACAAAGACTATGATGGGTAAAAGATATTTGAAAAAAATGGTTGAAGAAGGATATGTTGACGGGTGGGATGACCCTCGTATGCCAACTGTTGCAGCCTTAAGGAGAAGAGGATACACACCGGAAGCAATACAAAATTTCTGTGAAGCAATAGGAGTATCAAAGGCACAAAGTGTTGTTGATATCGCCATGCTAGAGCATGCAGTGAGAGAAGACTTAAGCTTGAAGGCTCCAAGAACCATGGCTGTATTAGACCCAATAAAGTTGGTAATAACAAATTATCCTGAGACCCAAGTTGAATATATGGAATCAGAAAATAATCCTGACAATCCGGAAATGGGTACTCATATGGTTCCTTTCTGCAGAGAAATATATATTGAACGTGAGGATTTCATGGAATATCCTCCAAAAAAATATTACAGACTATTCCCCGGCAATGAAGTGAGACTTAGAAATGCCTATTTTGTAAAATGCGAAGATTTTGTGAAGGACGAGGAAGGTAATATAACTGAAGTTCATTGTACATATGACCCTGAAACCAAAAGCGGTTCAGGTTTTACAGGAAGAAAGGTCAAGGGAACAATTCACTGGGTTTCTGCAATACATGCAATAAATGCTGAAGTGAGATTATATAATTATATGATGGAGGATCAGGATTATGATAAAACAAACTTTTTGGAAAAATTAAATCCAAATTCAAAAATAATTTTGAAAAATTGTAAGGTTGAACCAAACATGAAGGAACACAAGGTTGGGGATAGATTCCAGTTCTTGAGACATGGATATTTTATAATCGACCAGGATACTACAGAAAATAATCTGGTATTTAACAGAATAGTGCAATTAAAGAGCAGCTATCAAGGTGTGGGGACACACCTCTAGTAGAGGGAAAGTCTCTGGGGAAGAGGAATGTCCCCATATTTATTAGAAGGGATTTGTGCCTTAAGCACAAATCCTACTATGATTGTTCATTGTTCATTGTTCATTATTCAATGTTCAATGTTCATTGCTAAAGAGGATGTGTTAACTTGAACATACAAGAAATAATAAAAATCAGTCTAGCTGAAAACAAATTCATATATGGTGTTTTTACAACTCCAAGAAACAAATCGGAAAATCCTTATATAAAAATAATCGCCAGACCAATTTCCATTAAAAACGAAAATATGATTCAATTTGAAAAGTTCACGGATAAACAAGCCTTTCACGATAATTATTCCTATGAGAAGGCAGCTGAAGAAATTGAAAATTTAATTATAAATAAATACCGAAACATCAATCTTTTTACCGAGGATGCAGATTATCAATTAATGGTAAGCAAAAAGGGAAGCGTAAAGGTAACAGAAAAGGAACCTACAAAACAACAAAAGATAGATGAACACAATAAGAAAAAACAATACATTATCAATGAAAATGAACCCTGCGATTTTTTAACCTACCTTGGCGTAATGAACAACCAAGGGGCTGTGTATGCAAAAAAATATGATAAGTTCAAGCAAATAAACAAATTTTTGGAAATAGTAGATGATTCTTTGAAGGGCAAGACACTTAAGGATGATTTTATGATAATAGATTTTGGATGCGGCAAGGCATATTTGACATTTGCATTGTATTATTATTTTTACTTTATAAGAAAAATTAAAGTGAGAATAATAGGTCTTGATTTAAAAGACGAAGTGATAGAATTTTGCAATGAAACTGCTAGAAAGTTAAATTATGATAATCTTGAATTTATTTACGGAGACATTCGTGACTTTGAGTATAAATCAAATGTTGATATGATTGTAACTCTTCATGCCTGTGACACTGCAACAGATGCTGCATTGGTTAAAGCAATTATGTGGAATACAGATATTATATTGTCTGTTCCATGTTGTCAGCATGAATTTTACGATAAAATAACTAATTCTAGCTTAGAGCCCATGTTGAAGCAAGGTTTAATAAAGGAAAGAGTTTCTTCACTTGTTACTGATTCTTTGAGAAGCTTGTTTTTAGAAACAAAGGGCTACAAGGTGCAGCTCATGGAATTTATCGCAATGGAGCATACTCCTAAGAATATATTAATAAGAGCCGTTAGAAGTAATAAGGATAATCAAAAAGCAGAAAAGGAATACGAGGATTTCAAAAAATTTTGGAATTTAAATGACTTATTTATTGAAAACTATTATCACCGTTGTTCTGGGGGTCAACATGAGCGATGATTATAATTTTAATAAGCACGATAGAGGAATATTTGAATACATATTGGACAATATACCAGATTCAATCACCATTGTTGATATTAATGGAAAGGTTGTATTCTTTAATTCAACTGCAGAGGAATATTTCGGTGTTTTGAGAAGTGAAATAATTAATAAGGATATTAGAGAGTTTTTTCCAAATGCAATACTTCCAAGAGTGCTTGAGCACAAAACATCCTATCACAACATTTACAACAGCCCAAGGGAAAACAGCTATGTGGTTTCCAGTGCAGTGCCCTTAAGTGACAAGCACGGTAACATGATAGGTGCTCTTGCTAGAGACCGTGATATTACTGAAATTGTAAAATTAAGCGAGTTGTTAAACAAGACACAGACAAATTTATTGCAGTTGGAAAAGGAATATTCCAAGATTGCTTCCTCAGGAGAGGCTTACTTTTCTAAAATAATTAGCAACAACGCAAGTTTTATTCAAATAATAAATCTTTGTAAAAATATATCAAAATCTCCTCTAAATATTCTTTTGAAAGGTGAAAGCGGTACAGGCAAGGAAATGTTCGCTAAGGCAATTCATTATGAAAGCGGCAAAAAGGGAAATTTCATTCCTATAAATTGTAGTGCCATACCAAGAGAGCTGTTTGAAAGTGAGTTGTTCGGTTATGAGTCAGGAGCATTCACTGGAGCAAAGGTTGAAGGGAAAAAGGGCAAATTTGAAGAAGCAGAAGGCGGAACATTGTTTTTGGATGAAATAGGAGATATGCCATTAGAGCTTCAGCCCAAGCTTTTAAGAATTTTAGAAGAAGGTGTAGTAACCAGAATAGGTGGCAATAAACCAAGAAAAATTGATGTGCGAATAATTTCAGCAACAAACAAGGATATTAGGACGCTCATTCAAGAAAATAAATTCAGAAAGGATTTATACTACCGACTTGATGTGTTTCAAGTTAACATACCTCCTCTACGAGAAAGAAAGGGAGACATCGTGCTGTTAGCCAATAAATTTATACAGGAATTCTGCATGGAGCAGGGCATCAGCATAATAGAATTGCCAAATGATATTTTAAACATTTTTCAAGAGTACCATTGGGAAGGAAATATAAGAGAACTGAGAAACGTAATACAAAGGTCTGTAATATATGCTAATCAAAGTGGTAAAGATAAAATTGAAAAGGAATTTCTTCCTGCTTACATGCAAGACATACAGGTTGACGAAATTAATAATGTTATAAATGTAAATGAAATAAAGCAATATGAAACAGGACTGGAAGAATACCTGGAAAAGGTTGAAAAAAGAATAATACAAAAAACTCTGGAGGAGGTAGACTATAACAAGTCTGAAGCAGCAAAAAGGCTGAAAATACCAAGAGCTACTTTGTATTATAAAATAGAGAAATACAAATTAAACGAATTAAAGCAATAATATAGCAATTAACGGAAACACTTTTATCAAGAAAGGATCACAATGGAAAAAATCAAATTAGCTGCAATATCTGCCTTTGGACTAGAGGCGATAGTAAAAAGAGAATTAAATGAGCTGGGCTATGAAAATGTGGTGACAGACAACGGCTGGATGTACTTTGATGCTGAAGCAAAGGATATTCCAATAGCAAACATTAATTTAAGGTGTGCTGACAGAGTAATGTTAGTAATGGGACAGTTTGAGGTATATTCCTTTGAAGAGCTGTTTGACAAAACCTTCGAGCTTCCTTGGGAAAAATGGATTACTAAGGATGGAAAATTTACAGTCAAAGGAAAGAGTGTGAAATCTAAGCTATATTCAACTCCTGATTGCCAGGCAATTGTTAAAAAAGCAATATCAAAAAAGCTATGCGAAGAATATAATGTGGAATGGATGCCTGAAACTGGAGCTGAATTTACTGTGCAAGTGTCGATTCACAAGGATGTTGCAACTCTTTCAATTGATACCACCGGTGCAAGAGAAGGGCTTTTTAAAAGGGGTTACAGGGAAAAATCAACTGAAGCTCCTTTGAAGGAAACAATGGCAGCTGCCTTGGTGAAACTGAGCTTTTGGAATAAGGACAGAATACTTTATGACCCCATGTGCGGTTCTGGTACAATTGCTATTGAGGCGGCTATGATAGGCAGGAACATAGCTCCAGGTCTTTTGCGTACCTTTGCATCACAAAATTGGCCAATGGTAAAGGAAGAATATTGGAAGGATGCAAAGACTGAAGCAAGAAAGAGAATTGATCTTGATTCTCCCATAAAAATATTTGCATCAGATATAAGCAAAAAGGCAATAAGTATAGCAAAGGAAAACGCAGCTGAAGCAGGTGTAGATGATTGCATTGAGTTTTTTGACAAGGATGTTATGCACATAAAAGAACCCATGTGTGCAAATGGGATTTTAATAACAAATCCCCCCTACGGCGAAAGAATTGGAGAAATAATTGATATTCAAAAAATTCACAAACATTTGGGTCAGGTTTTTGGCAAAGATAAAACTTGGTCGGTGTATGTTATAACAGCTGTAGAAACATTTGAAAAGGATTTTGGAAGAAAGGCTGACAGAAAGAGAAAACTTTTCAATGGTGACGTGAAGGTAGATTACTATCAATATTTTGGAGAAAAACCTGTAAAAAATAATGATTAACAACTTGGCTTGTAAAATTCCTATCATAAAAAAGTTGAAATGTAATCATTTTTATTGTACACTGTAAATATATGTTTGATTTTTTTTAATATTGTGTTATTATATAAACTACAATATTGAAAGTTGGGGCAGATATGATTGAAGAAGTAAGTGCTGGAGGAATTGTTTTTTTCAAGAACAGCATATTGATGTTAAAAAAGTTTAACGGAGATTGGGTTCTTCCCAAAGGAAGGGTTGAAGAAAATGAAACCTTGAAAGATACTGCCTTACGAGAGGTTTACGAGGAAACAAGAGCAAAGGTTACTACAATTAAATATCTGGGAAAAATTAATTATGAATTCAACCGCACCTGCTACATGGACAGAGTACATATTAACAAAGAGGTTCACTGGTATTTAATGATGGCTCGAAATATGAATTGTGCTGCTCAAAAAAACGAAGGATTTGTGGAAGCTAAATTTCTTCCATTTGAGAGATCATTGATAATTGCACGTTATGATGATGAAAGGAAAATCATTAAAAAAGCTATTGAGGACATTAAATTTCATTGCTACAATTAAAAAATAAGGTGGTAAAATGACTTTTTCTTCTAAAATTAAAGATGAGCTGTCAAGAACAGAAATCTGTGATATACTCAGTGCAAAGGCAGAGGTTGCAGCTTTAGTTAGAACAATGGGATATGTTACTCTAAAAGGCTTTAATAAAATGCAAATTGAATTTTCAACAGAAAATGCTGCAGTTGCAAGACGTATTTTCAAGCTTCTCAAAACAGCCTTCGATATTTCAACAGAGGTAAGCGTTGAAAAAACTAACAGGTTAAAAAAACATAATAATTATATCATAAAAATAGATGATCATTTATCAAAGGACTTTTTACAGGAAACAAAAATTACCGAGAATGATAACTTCAATATAATGACATTTGACTTTGGCGTTCCAAGGGAATTGGTTAAAAATGACGCATGTAAAAGAGCTTACATAAAGGGAGCCTTTATGGGATGCGGTTCCATAAGCGATCCGGAAAAATCCTATCATGCAGAGTTTGTAAACAACAGAGAGGAGCACTCAAAAGGCATATGCAAATTATTAGAAGGCTTTGGGATTAATGGAAAAACCATATTCCGTAAAAATTATTATGTTACATACATCAAGGAAAGTGAGCAAATTTCTGATTTGCTTGCATTGATGGGTGCTAACAATGCAGTGCTTGAATTTGAAAACGTAAGAGCAATTAAGGAAACAAGAAATCAAATTAACAGAGTAATAAACTGTGAGACTGCAAATCTTGACAAAATTGTTGACACATCCATGAGACAGATTAACAATATTAAGGTGTTAAAAAAGTACAAAGCTATTGATAAACTTCCTGACCACTTAAGAGAACTTGCTTATTTGAGATTAAAGCATACAAATGCAAGTTTAAAAGAATTAGGTGAAATGTTAAATCCACCCCTTGGAAAATCAGGTGTGAATCATAGATTAAGAAAAATTGAAGAAATTGCTGAAGAAGTATTAGAGCATGAGAAAAGAGGTGTAGATTGTGAGATCACAAAAAGTAGTATTAAAAAATAAAATTGGACTGCATGCGAGACCGGCTGCTATATTTGTTAAAAAAGCAAGAAATTTTGACAGTGAAATCATTATAAAGAAGGGCATTCAGGAAGCTAACGGTAAAAGCATCATAAGCATTATGGCATTAGGCGCAATGAAGGGCGATGAACTTATAATAATCACAAAAGGTTCAGATGAAGACAAGTGCATTGCAGAATTATCTAATTTGTTAGAGTTCATGGAAGAAGAAGAATAAGAATTGGTGTGACAGTGGGGACGGTTCTCAACTGTCACATTTTATGTGACAGTTGAGAACCGTCCCCACTGTCACACAAAAAAATCACATAGGAGAGAAAAATGTAAATAAAATATTAGCCAAAGTGGATGGAAGTGAAGTAAAAGAATCAGACTTAAATTCATTAATGAAAAATTTAGGTCAAAATGCTCAGTATTTTCAAGGAGAAGATGGCAGGAAAAAGCTTGTAGATGAGTTAGTAATGCATGAATTGATGTATTCAGATGCAATTGAAAAAAACTTAGAAAATGAAGAAGAATTTGTAGCAGTTATGGAAAATATGAAAAAATCAATGCTACAGCAATATTCTTTAAGAAAATTGTTCAATGAAATAAAAGTTTCTGACGAGGAAATTAAGGATTTCTATGAAAAGCACAAGGATACATTCATAACAGACGAAATGGTAAGTGCAAGTCATATTCTTGTTGATACTGAAGAAAAGGCAAATGAAATATTAGAAGACATAACTGATGGTTTGTCCTTTGAAGATGCTGCTTCTCAATATTCAAGTTGCCCTTCAAAGCAGGCTGGAGGAGCATTAGGTCAATTTGGAAGAGGCCAGATGGTTCAGGAATTCGAAGATGCTGCTTTCTCTATGAATGCAGGAGAAATAAGCGCTCCAGTTAAAACACAGTTTGGCTACCATATAATCAAGGTAACAGACCACACCCCAAAAAGAAATGCAAGCTTGGAAGAAGTGTACCAAGAAGTTAAAGACAGCTGTTTCATGGAAAAACAAGAAAAAGTATACACCGACACAAAGGCAGAATTAAGCAGTAAATATAAAGTAGAAGTATTATAAGGAATTTTGGGGACGTAAGGAATTTTGGGGACGGACCTTGCAGTTGAGTGATTTTGTCAACTTCAAGGTCCGTCCCCAAAATGCCCCAAAATGCCCAAAATCTTTTAAAAAAATATTGATAATTTAATTCAAATGTGATAATATGTTCTAGCGACATAAATTATGCGGATGTGGCGAAATTGGCAGACGCGCACGGTTCAGGTCCGTGTGGGTAACACCATGCAGGTTCAAGTCCTGTCATCCGTATTTCATATTATTATTTACAGCGGTTTCTGTTTTAGGAACTGCTTTTTTATTGCACACGGGTGCCTTAGCATTTTTTAAAACAATTTTAGATTAAGTGAGTAAAATTACTAAATTTAGAATACACTAACACAAGTGAGTATTGTTATCAAAACAGGAATCTATTGATAAACAATTTTAATTAACAAGGTTAATGCAGAAAATTAAAACTATGGAGGATTAAAATGAAAAAGCTTTGTATAATTGTTATAGTGTTTTTATTAATTATGGCTTCTTCATGCACTATTAATAAAGCAAATAAAGAAAATATGGGTGCAAATAATGCTGAAGAGAACATTGCTGAAGAGAACATTGCTGAAGAAATTATTGATGAAGAAAACATTGACGATGAAAACATTGACGATGAAAACATTGATGTAGAAAGTATTGATGTAGGTAGTATTGACGAAGGCAGTGGTTATGTAGAAAACATTGGTGAAGACTACAATTATGTAGAAAATATTTACGAAGACAACATAGCTGAAGGCAATAATTATTTAGACATTAATGAAGAGGATTTAGAAATAGCAGAAGAAGTAATTAACAAAAGCAAAATAAACGAAATTGTATTTCCAAATGGTGATAAATATGAAGGGGAAATAAAAAATGGGCTGATGCACGGGAATGGAATATATACATATTTAAATGGAGATGTGTATGAAGGAGAGTTTATAGCAAATTTACAGCAAGGCTATGGTAAATTCACTGCACAGAACAGATATGTTTATGAAGGTGAATTTAAGGATGATTATATAAATGGTAAAGGAATAACAACATATTCAAATGGTGATAAATTTGAAGGTCAGTTTATCAATGGAAGAAAGGAAGGCTTGGGAACCTATACATACGCAAATGGAGACAAATATGTAGGTAATTTTGAAAATGGAGAGAAAGAAGGTCAAGGAACTTTATATTATAAAGATGGAACAGTAATTGAGGGAATATGGGAACACGATAAATTATTGAATAAAAATCGTTAGCGGAAAGATTAATAACAAACAATCACTTCAATGTGATTGTTTGTATCTTACAATAAATTAATGGTTAAGTAATCCATATTCGTCCACAATCATTTTTATTTCATTTGCTATAGTTTTAGCTTTTTTTTCCTTCATTCCAATATTCTTTGCAACTTCAAGTATATCAGTCATACTTGGATTCTTTCCATTTCCATTAATACAAGTAGCATGTTCTCCACCAATTGAATAACTATATGTCAAATCATATGCCGGTGATAAAATTTCGAATTCTTGTAGCAATTAGTTTGTTTATTTCTTTAGGTGTTCTTTGATTAAAATTAAATGTATTCATAGATAATATATTATATCATTTAAATAAATAAGTCAATTATTAGTTAATATATTAGCCATAATAAATTCAAGATAACTATATGAATTTTTGTCAAAATAAAAAACAATGGACAAAAATAAATAATAATGTATACTATAAATGCATAATAGTAGAAGTAAAATGGAGATAAAACAATGAAATTATCTGAAAGAATAGAGAAAAATTTGCTGGATTATCTGAAGGCAAGAACACATACAGGAACTGAGCTTGAAAGAAACAATGAAGAGTTTTTTAATAACTGGGTTGAATCCGTACCGTACTTTAAGGAGCATCCCGAATATTATGGACTCCATGAAATTCAAAATGATCATTTAAAAAGAAAATCAACATGGGCACTGCTTAGAGGTAAGGGTAAGAAGACCATAATTATGATTCATCATACTGATACTGTTGATGTAGATGACTTCGGCAAATATAAGAAATATGCATATGATCCTTATGAGCTTGAAAGGCTGTACAAGCAGGATGATGTTGAAATGGAAGAGGTTGCTAAGAGTGATCTTTATTCCGGAAAATGGATTTTTGGCAGAGGTGCTTCAGACATGAAGGGCGGAGGAAGTATAACTTATTCATTGCTGGAACAATATTCAGAAGACGAAGAATTCAATGGAAATATTCTGGTTCTTGGAGTACCTGACGAAGAAAATTTATCTGCCGGGATGAGGTCAGCAATTTACTTGCTTAAGGAATTAAAGGAAAAGTATGATTTGGAGTATGTACTTATGCTTAATGTGGAGCCTCATGAAAAGGTTAAGGATGAAAATATAACCGTTTATGACGGCTCTGTGGGCAAAATTATGCCAATATTCATGGTTAGAGGAAAGCTTGCTCACGTTGGACAAATTTATAAGGGGTTCAATCCAATTAATCTTTTATCTGAAATAGTAAGAAAAACTGAACTTAATCCTGATTTCATTGAAAAAGTTGGTAACACTGTTACCCCTGCACCTACATGGCTTTACTTCAAAGATAGGAAGACTGTTTATGATGTATCACTTCCTCTTACAGTAGGCGGATATATGTCCATATTGACGCTTACCAAGTCACCTAAGGAAATATTACAGCAGCTTAAGGAAATTAGCAAAGAAGCTTTTAAGAATGTAATTGCTGATATGAAAGCAAGCTATGAAAAATACAAAGACCTATCAAATATGATTTATGGCGGCTTTGATTGGAAGGTAAACGTAAAGTACTATGGTGAGATATACAATGAAATTTTAGAAGAAAAAGGTGATAGCTTCAAAAACGAAATTTCAAGTTATCAAAGAAATATTGAAGAAAAGATTAGAAAGAATGAAATTACAAGAATAGATGGTGCATACGAGCTTATAGAAAAAACGCTGGAGTATTACAGTGATTTATCACCGCTTGTTGTAATTGCATTGGCTCCCCCATATTACCCAAGCACAAATAATTCAATGCTTGAAAATGCAGAGAATATAAATAAGCTAATAGAAGAAATGGGTAATTATGCGAAAAATGAGATAGGATTAGGCATTTATACGCAGAATTATTTTACAGGTATATCTGATTTAAGCTACGGCTTGTTTACCAGAGATAATGAAAATATTGACTATATAGCTGATAACATGATGTTTTGGGGAGACATGTACTATATACCTTTGGACATTGTAAGAGAGCTTTCCATGCCTGTATTAAATGTTGGTCCATGGGGAAGAGATTTGCACAAATATACTGAAAGAGTATATAAAAAGGATTTATTTGAAAATATTCCGAAATTAATTGATTTTATAGTCAAGAATATTCTTTAAAACTAGGCAGTTTCGTAAGAAACTGCTATTTCATAATAACGTGTTTTAAAAATAAGCTTGAAAATAATGTATTTTTGTTGTATAGTTTTTACTACAATTAAAATAATACCGGAGGGTCAATTGAAAAAAGCTTCAATAATCAGACTATATGTTTTTTTCGGAATGTTCTCAGTTTTTAGCAATTTGGCTCATCCAGTAACACCTACCATGTTTATTGAAAAAGGCTTTGGTGATTACTTGTTCGGCGTGTCATTTGCAGCTATGGCTTTTTGCTACTTTGTAGGTTCCCTTATATGGGGAACTGTTGGAGACAGGTACGGTCATATTAAAGTAATGTCATTTACTGGACCGGTATATGGGTTATCACAGTTTGTATTTGGCATGACAGATACTGTCTTAATGACTATTATGGCAAGATTTATTGCAGGATTTTTCAGTGCAGGGGTCTTTGTTTGCAGCCTTGCATACCTGGTAAATATGACGGAAAAAAATAACAGAGGTCGTCATATGAGCTATTATGTTGCTATAAATTCTGTGGGAGCTGCATTTGGATATTTCATAGGTGGAGTACTTGGAAATGTTTCAATTGTTGCTGTATTTATTCTTCAGACATCATCATTAGTATTGAATGGTATTATAACATATTTATTGGTTGAAGACAGTCACAATAATATGAAGTTTACTCCAAACATTTCTTTGAATCCATTTAAAGCATACAATGACATTATAGGAGAAATGCCTAAAGCATTAATTACCTTTCTGACTGCAGTATTTCTAACAAGCATTGCAACTACTGCCTACGACAATGCCTTTAATTACTACTTAAAGGATGCTCTTGGGCTTCCATCTACATATAACGGAATAATTAAGGCGATAATTGGTATTGTAACATTGATAGTTAATTTTACGGTTAACATATACATTGAAAAGCATCTGGATGCCAGAAAATCTATTATAATTGTATTGTTTCTTTGCAGTATTTCATCTTTAGCAGTACCATTTATTCCTGCACTATATCCGTTCTTTATTGGAAACATAATATTTTTCATGTTTAATGCAATATATTTGCCAATACAGCAGGATATAGTCACAAGAAATCAAGATTCAAAAACCAGCGGCATAATATCAAGCATATTTAATTCGGTTAGAGCAGTAGGCATGATTTTTGGGTCATTATTTTCAGGATTTATTTATGAATACGGTGATAAGCTTCCATTCATAACAACCGCAATAGTATTTTTTATTAGCGCCGTTATATCTGTTGTGAATTTAAAGCAATACAAAACGGAACACACAGGAGTTAATTTATGAATTTGGAAATTAAAATAATACTGGTTGTAATGTTTTTTATAATATTAATAAGTATTCAATATACATTGAATAAAATTTTAATGGCTTTAAGAGAGATAAAGGTAATTTTGCTTACAAAAAAGGAAAAACAAGAATAATTCATTCTATTTCAACCATAATAATCCTATAACAAATGGAGGTAATTATGGCTGAAAAGAAAACAAAGAAACAAAAGAAAGAAAAAAAGATTAAAGAGTTGACACCTGATGATTTGATGAAGCTGGAGATAGCTAATGAATTAGGCTTGATGGATAAAGTCGAACAGCTTGGGTGGGGAGGGCTTACTGCCAAGGAAACAGGCAGGATTGGCGGTTTGATGACTGCTAAGAAAAAGAAAAGGAAAAAATAAAATGCTTAATAGCTACAAAGAATTTTCACAAATATATGATTTGCTCATGGATGATATTGATTACGAAAAATGGACATCCTTTATAATAAATAAGATAGGCAGCAACAGAAAAATTTTAGAAGCTGCATGCGGAACTGGCAGCATAACCCGCTTATTGGCAGAAAATAACTACAAGGTTACTGCCTTTGACATTTCGCATGACATGCTTATGAGAGCGTACGAAAAACTGGGAAGAAGCCCGGGCGTGAAGCTTTTAAACATGGATATGACAAGCTTTAAAATAGATGATAAATTTGAAGCTGCCATATGCTGCTGCGATGGAATAAATTACATAACAGAAAATCAAATTAGAATGTTCTTTAAAAATGTCTACAATCATTTAAATGAAAATTCAAGGTTTATCTTTGATATGAGCACAAAGTATAAATATGATAGTTTATTTAATGACACCTATGTCTATGATGATGGTGAAATTTTTTATGTTTGGGAAAATATGATGGATGAACAAAACAAATCTGTTAATTTGGAAATAAACTTTTTTATAAAGGATTCTGAAAATAAATATACTAGGATTAATGAAATTCAGACACAATATATACATGAAGCACAAACAATAATAAGATTGTTAAAGGAAGCGGGTTTTAAGGATATAGAAACATTTGATGATTATAACGAAAAACCATTCAATGAAGAATCATTGAGAGCAGTATTTTGTGCAATAAAAAATTAGGAGCGATCCAAATGTTCTATATAATATTTGGATGTACTACAGTGTGAAAAAAGGGGCATATTATGGATTACATGATTAGAGCAATAGATAAAAAACAAACTTTCAGATTGTTTATGGTGAGATCCACAGCAACAGTGGAGGAAGCAAGAAAACGCCACAACACCACCCCCACAGCATCAGCTGCAATGGGCAGGACACTTACTGCAGGGCTCATGATGGGCTACATGATGAAAAATGAAAGAGATAAGCTAACCATTAACATAAACGGAGGCGGACCTATTGGAACAATTCTTACTGTTTCAGACAACTCAGGCCACATAAAGGGCTATGTTGAAAATCCTAATGTGGATTTACCGTTAAAGCCAAACGGAAAGCTTGATGTAGGTGGCGCAGTGGGCACTAACGGCAAAATTACCGTAATGATGGATATAGGAATGAGAGAGCCATATGTGGGTAGCACAGACATTGTTTCAGGAGAAATAGGGGAAGATATTGCAATGTACTACATACTTTCAGAGCAGCAAAATTCAGCTGTGGCATTGGGAGTCTTGGTGGACAGAGATTATAGCATTAAATCCTCAGGAGGCTTTATAGTTCAAACGCTGCCATTCATTGAAGAAGAAGATTTAAACAAGCTTGAAAAAACATTAAGCAACCTTAAATCAGTTTCTGATTATTTTGATAATGATGACTATGTGGAAGATATAGCAAAAAATCTCTTTGCTGAATTTGACTTGGAAATAACAGATAAAATACCTGTGGAATTTATATGTGACTGTTCTTGGGACAGAATGGAACAGGCACTGTTGACTCTCGGCAAAACTGACTTGAGGCAATTAGTAGAGGATGATGGTAAAATCGAGACCGTATGTCATTTTTGCAATGAAAAATACATGTTTGAAGGCGACAAATTAAAAAATATATTGAAATACATTGAGCACTGAAAATTAGTGCTTTTTTTTATTAGTACATTAGCCGATCACTTAAAATAGAACTATTAGAAAAAAATCGTTGGCAATATATTACTTTATGAAGTTGATATATTAGAATAATTTAATTATAATATAATAAAGATTAATAATGGAGACAATGTGTAATTTAATAAAACTGATAGTAATCAGGAGGGACGTTATGAAATATTTATCCAAGGACAGCTCAAAGTGTATTCAGTGCGGCAGGTGTGAAGAAACTTGCTCAACAGCCTACTTTAAAGTTAACGACAAAGCTAAATCATGCATACAAATCAATGAAAAGGATGGAAAGCCTGATATAAACGTATGTGACCAGTGCGGCGAATGTATAGATATTTGCCCGGTTATGGCTATCACCAGAGACAAGCAGGGCGTTGTAAGAATAAATAAAAAAATTTGCGTGGGATGCTTTATGTGTGTTGGATTTTGTTCAAAGCTTTCCATGAGACAACATGATGATTACATTGAACCGTTTAAGTGTATTGCCTGCAATCTTTGTGAAAAAGAGTGTCCAACGGGAGCCATAGTTATTAAAGAAAGAGATGACTCGGAAGCATTAGAATTAAATTTAGATAAAGTGTTTGATAGGTAGGAGGGCAATATGGATATTAAATCATTAAAAGAAAAACACATGCTTTTAGCTGAATATAAATATGAAAAAAGTGAACTAGATAAAGGCTATGTCAATAAAACATTGTATGTAAACATATCAAGCAATAAAATTGAACTGAAAACAGTTTCTGAAACTATGAAGGAAAAATTTGTTGGCGGAAAGGGCTTTGGATTATGGTATTTGTGGAATGCCGTTACACCTACTACAAAGTGGAATGACCCTGAAAATGAAATAATTATTGCAGGAGGACCGGTTTGTGGAATAACTCAGTATCCGGGCTCAGGTAAATCCTTGGTATGCAGCATATCTCCTCTAACGGGAATCCCTATAGATTCAAATGTTGGTGGATACTTTGGACCACTTCTAAAGTTTTCCGGATGGGATGCCATAGAAATTCAGGGCAAATCTGAAAATGATGTTATTATATTTATTGATGGTAACAATGGTGTTGTAACAATAGAAGAAGCTCCCCTAGAAGCAGTTGACGGTCATGTGTTGGGAGAGCAGCTTACAGAAATGTATGCAGATAACGAAGCAGACAAAAGAAATATTGCTGTAGTTACTGCCGGAACAGGAGCTGAACACACTAATTTTGGACTTTTAAACTTCACCTTTTATGACCCAAGAAGAAAGGTTGCAAGATTGAAACAAGCAGGTCGCGGCGGAATAGGAACTGTTTTCAGGGACAAAAAAATAAAAGCATTAGTTGTAAAATTCAGCAATGTGAAGGGTGACTTAAACAATCCATATGACCAGGCTATATTGAATCAGGTTGGAATTAAAATGCATAAGGAAGTCCATGACCTTGATTCTAAGCAAAATAACATGAGAAAAATAGGCACTGCAAATATTATTGAAGTAATGGATGAATATGATTTGCTGCCAGTAATGAATTATCAATATGGACAACATAAAGATACCAAAAAAATTAAATCTACCGTATTTATTGAAAAATATTTGACTCAAGGCGTACAGGACGGTTGCTGGTATGGCTGTTCATTAGCATGTGCTAAAGCAGCCGATGGATTTGAATTAAAAACAGGTCCTTACAAGGGACACAAGGTAACTGTTGATGGTCCTGAATATGAAAATGCTGCAGGTCTTGGTTCAAACTGTGGAATATTTGATCCAGAAGGAATATTGGAACTTAATTTTTATTGTGACACATACGGCATTGATACAATTTCCTTTGGCACAGCAACGGCATTTGCTATGGAATGCTATGAAAGAGGAATAATCAATAAAGAAATTACCGGTGGAATGGAATTGAACTTCGGTAATTTTGAAGCTGCTGTTGAACTTCTTCATCAGATGTCAAGAGGAGAAGGATTTGGAATAGTTGTAGGACAGGGGATTCATAAAATGAAGAAGCTGTTTGCTGAAAAGTATGATGCGGATGAAGATTTCTTGTTTGATATTGGAATGGAACAAAAAGGTTTGGAATATTCTGAATACATGCCAAAGGAATCATTAGCTCAGCAAGGTGGCTATGGTTTAACAAACAAGGGACCTCAGCATGATGAAGCTTGGCTTATATTCATGGACATGGTTAATAACCAGATACCAACATTTGAAGATAAGGCAGAAGCACTGCATTACTTCCCAATGTTCAGAACATGGTTTGGACTTTACGGATTATGCAAGCTTCCATGGAATGATATAGCTCCTGCAGATAATAAATATACTTCAGAGCCTGCAAAAATTCCGGAGCACGTTCAAAATTATCTTGATATAGTGTACGGTGTAACAGGCAAGAGATTGAGTATTCCTGATATGATAAAGGAATCTGAAAGAGTATATAACTTCCAAAGAATATTTAACATCAGAATGGGCAAGGGCCTGAGGGCAAACGACAAAGCTCCTTATCGTTCAATGGGACCTGTTACAAAGGAAGAATATTTATCAAGAGAAGAAAGATACGACAACCAGCTAAAAGAAAAGATAGAATTTTCCCCAGAAGGCAAGACAACTGAAGAAAAAATGTCAGTCTTGAGAAGGTATAGAGAAGACCAATATGAAAAATTAACGGATGCTGTTTATAAAAGAAGAGGATGGAACTCAAATGGTGTTCCAACTCTAAAGCATTTAAAATATTTAGACATGGAATTACCTGAATTGATAGAAGTAGTTCAACACCTTCAATAAATAATGTTATTATTTTGGGAATTGTGCCATAAGCACAATTCCTTCATTAACTGTTCAATGTTCATTGCACTTTTACATGGAGGTAAAAATGATCAAGTTAAACAACAAAGATTTTCCTTGGGAAGAAGGAATGACAGTTGAAAGCTTAATGAATAAGAAAAAGTTTACTTATTCTAGAATCATCGTAAAAATTAATGATAAACATATTGAAAAGGAAAATTATAAAATAACAGAAATAAATGACGGCGATGATGTTCAAATGATTCACTTGCTAGCCGGAGGCTAAATAAATATATAGTATAGATTAAATTAAAATGATATAATTTAAAAAATTATATCATTTTTTGTATGCCCTAAAGGAGAAATATGAATCCGTACATATTAAATAAAACACCTCGCTATGTGATAATTGATTACAGAACCAGTGATGAAATATTAAATTATTTTAAAAATTTAAATATAGAGCCAATTAAAACCATTAAGTGTGTTGACTTGCAGGAACCTGTTGACGGACATCCTGATATGGTAATTCATCCTGTTGATTTTGACACATTTGTGGTTGCATCAAATGTTTATGACTATTACAGAAATGTTTTAGAGGACAAAAGTATAAAAGTAATTAAAGGTGGAAAAACTCTAAGTAGAAACTATCCCGAGGATATCGCATATAATGTAGCAAGAATAGGGAGATATGCTGTGCACAACACTAAGCATACAGACCAGGTTTTAAAGTATTATTTGGAAGAAGCAGGCATTGAATTCATTCATGTAAATCAGGGCTACACCAAATGTTCAACTGCAGCAGTCAATGACTCAAAAGCTTTGACATCGGACTTGACTATACATGAAAAACTCAAATCATATAATATAGACTGTATGTATATAAATCCTGAAGTAGTCTACCTTAATGGTTACAACCATGGATTTATAGGAGGCTGTGCAGGTTTAATTAATGAAAAAATATTCCTATCAACGGGAAAAATCCTAGACAAGAATATTTTAAGCACATTAAAAAAATTTATCCAGTCAGCAGGATATATTTATGATGAAGCTTCAAAAGGGCAAATAATAGATTTGGGATCTCTGATACCAATAATTTAACCTCCCTGGAAGAGAGGAGTGACTGAGTGGAGCTTTTATCATTAGAGTTAAATGAAAATGAAAATCATGAAGTGTTTAATAATATTAAAATAATCACAAATTTAGATGAAAGTGATATTAATATAGAAATATCCTCCACAGACGAAGGAAACATTCGAATAAGATATTTTACAGACAGTAAAATAAACAAAAGAGAGTACATTGAAAAAATAACAGCTAAGGTAACAAAACTGCTAGTTGAATATACGAAGCTGGAAAGCATAAATTTCTTGAAGGAAAATTATTTTTATTTCGATGAAGATGAAGTTGGCGGTATTATTGGTGATATTGAGGATGAAATTGACAATGATGTTAAAATACAGCTTATAATTAAAAATAAGTTTAAAGAAATTTTAGAAAGAAGCAATTTAATAAATTTAAACGGATTTATCAATTTCAGGCTTAAATTTATAAAGCTATATGCTGCACAGGTTGTTGAAAGATGTATTGACTCATATCTCATGAAAAAAGAATACATGGATTTTATAAGCATCATAAAATTAATTTCAGAGACTGAAGAAGGGGAATATGATGTAGTCAATATTTTGTGCAACAACAAGCTTCAGGTTTATGACAAAAACATGAAGAAATTGACATATATAGGCAATGCTGAATTTTCTTCTGAACTGGACAACAAGGTAATTTACGATGAATCAGTAATAAATATATTATTAAGCGTGTCACCTAAAAAAATAATTCTTCATGAGGCTAATTTAGATAAAAAAAATAAAGAAGCTCAAATGACAATTGAAATTATAAAGAAAATTTTTGAAGGAAAAGTTGAAATATGCAAGGGCTGCAGGTATTGCAACCTGCTTTAATATGAGGGTGCCTTCGGGCACCTGTTTAAAAAATTTAAAATGGGGTATAATTATAATAATATTTAAGAAAACCATAAGGTTTTAATATTAAAATATGATTAGGGAATAAAAGGGAGGAATACATATGTCATTCTTAGTATTAGCAGCATTGATTACAGTTACAATTACAACCGCAATTCATTTGTTAAATATAAAAGAAGCTTTAGAAAATAATGAGCAATAATTAAAAGAGGAGATTCTTCACTGCGTTCAGAATGACAATATTGTCATCCTGAGGACGAAGTTCGAAGGATCTCCTTTTTTAATATTTTTTTGCTATTCAGCCATTATTTCAGTCCATCTCTCTGAGTATAATTCAATGAATTCCTGAGGGTCTCTGAACATTTCCATTTTCCAATAACTTAAGCGAAAGAGCATTACGTGGAGCAAAAAGCAAATTAAAAATCTCTGGACAATTCCAATCAGCGGAAACAGCGAAACACTATGCAATAATAAAGAGCTACATCGAAACCTGCTACCATAATGGAATCAATCAAACAAAAGCTCTGGTAAGGCTATGTGAAGGCAACCCATATACAGTAAAGGAGATTTTTGCTTCTGACAGCGGTAAATAATCACCGCTTATTGTAATACAAAAAATTAATGTGCAAAAAAGAACAGATTTTACAGGTTACTTAATGTTGAATCTGTTCTTTTTATTTTTAGACTGTGAATAGTAACTATCAAATATCATATTTATTGATTGCTTTTGACACCTTAATCATTATATAATTTATAACTTTTATTAAAATATATTTGGTTAACATTATTAGACAAATAATACATATGCAGATGTAATATAATTAAATAGTAGTATTTAAGACTTAAAGGACAATCTAATTGATAAATTAAATGGAGGGCTAAGATGAGTGATATTAAGAAGGCTTGGCAACAATTTATCCAAGATGGTCAAAGGTATAATTCGGAAGTAAGAGATGTGATCTATGACTCGTGGAAACGTTGCCGAAATTTAGGGATTAATCCAAATCAAAAAACAGTGAGCAAAACTCTAAATGAGTTTGAATTTAATAAAGTTTTACATAACAGCAGAAAGTTTATAGATATCAGCACGCCATATATGTATAACTTATATGAATTTGTAAGAAACTCAGGTTTCATAATCTCATTAATTAATTTTGAAGGAATAATAATAAAAATAATAGGTGATGATGTAATAAAGGACAAGTTGAAAAAAGGCGGTTTTATTGAAGGTTCAAATTGGAGTGAAATAAGTGCAGGTACTAATGCCATTGGAACAGCTTTGTTTATAAAAGAGCCGTTACAAGTTTTTTCTTATGAACATTATTGCATGTTTGCTCAGGTTTCTTCTTGTTCATGTGCACCTATTAAAAATATTGATGGTTATATAATAGGTGCTATAAACCTAACAGGTTATGATAACAATGTAAATACTCATACTCTCGGAATGGCTGTTGCTTCTGCTTATGCTATACAAAATGCATTGATAATGGACAATGCTAAAGAAATTATAAAAATAGCTGATTCATATAAAACAACTATATTTGACTCCATATCTCAAGGTATACTTGCAACAGATATTAGTGGAAAAATAACTCATATAAACAGTGTTGCTAAGAGTGTTCTGTGGTTAAACAGAGAAACTAATTACAATAATAAAAGCATTTATGAAGTGCTTCCCGAAAATAACGAAACGATATTTTCAATAATAAACAACATGAGTTTCATTGTTGATAAGGAAATAAATATTAATACTCAAAGAGGTACGGCTAAATTTAATATTACATCTCGATGTATTAACAACGGAGAAGGTGGATGTAGCGGCATAGTGCTTATTATTGAGGAGATAAAAAGAGTTCGAAAAATGGCTAGAAATTTTTCAGGTGCAGTGGCTTCTTTATCCTTGGATAA
>JBFXKO010000014.1:78870-98956 GCA_050173715.1 Sedimentibacter sp. | reverse complement strand
AACGAACTACTCATACGATACACAAAATTTGACTACAACCGTTACTGATGGTGAAAACAAGAAAATCCAATACACCTATAATCCAAGCAACAATGTTGTGCAGGTTACGGAAAATCCACTTGATCCTACAAATATGGCTGTTACGACTTATGCTTATGATAATTACAATAATTTAACAAAAGTAATAGCTCCAAATACAAACAAAGTAGATGGCACAGATGCATACGTGTATTCCTATGATGTAAATGGAAACATTACTCAGGTTCAGTTACCTGAAAATCAATCTGCCTCTGTTTCTTATGACAGCCAGAATAACCCGATTGAAAATATAGATTTTAACGGTAATAAAAGCAACTATAGTTATGATTCAGACAGTAATCAGTTAGAATCAACCGATGCTAATATTCAGACATCAGCAAACAGATATTGGTCAAACGGAAATCTGTGGTACTCAACAAATATAATGTCAGCAGCTGATAATTTAATTACCAACTCAAGCATGGAACTTGATTCTAATTCAGATAGCTGGCCTGACAATTGGACTAAAATTACAGAGTCAGGAAAAACCGCCACTTATGCTTGGTCAGGTACAGCAAAATACGGCAATAAATCTATCAGTATTTCTAATCCAACAGGTTGGGCTGTAGCAAGCTCTGATTATATACCTGCTACAGTAAATGACAAGTTTATTGTAAGCGGATATGTTAAAACTTCAAATATAACCGGAAGCTCACTTATTAAGGTTGATTTTTATAATTCCTCAGATGTATGGATAGGTCAAAAAGCATCCTATGAATTGAAAGGAACACATGACTGGACAAGAGTTCAAGCAGTTACAGACAATATACCTGCAGGTACAGCAAAAATAAGAGTATCAGTAGGTATGAATGCCGGAACAGGTACAGTATATTTCGACGGAATGCAGCTTGAAAAAGGAACTGTACTAAGTTCATATAATCTAATAGACAATTCAAGCTTCGAACGCACAACTAACAATCTACCTGATAACTGGACAACCAGCGGCAATTTTACTTCAAATGATATAATTGATACAAGCGAACGCCACATTGGTGCTAACTCCATGAAAATAACAGGAGAAAGCGGAAAAAATAAATTTATTACACAGCATATTAATATTTCCGGTGATTCAAATACTAAGCTTACACTTTCAGGTTGGTCAAAGCAAGTTGGTTCTAATGAAACAGGCAGTTACTTGATGCAGGTTGCCATCCACTATACTAACGGGACAACTGACTGGCTTGGAAATAATTTTAGCAGAGTTGAAGATGGCTGGCAGCACGTGGCAGCTAAAATAGAACCCACATCCACATTTGATTGGATTGAAGTATATTATAGCTACTATGACCAAACAGGAACAGCATGGTTTGACGCAGCAAGGTTAGAAGTTGGTTCATCCCACACATTTAACAATTATGATGTTTACAACAACTATGTAACAAGTGTTAATGACCCTATGGGTAATGTATCAAGTTTTACCTATGATGCATTTGGTAATATATTGACAGCAGAAGATCCAAAGAAACAGACTACAGCTTATTCCTATGACAACCGTAACCTATTAACCAAGGTTACAGATGCAAAAAACGGTATAACAACCTATGGATATGATAATGCCGGAAACAGAACAGCAGTTACTGATGCAAGAACTAAGGTAACAACTTATGATTACAACGAATTTAATTTAGTTTCTAAAATTACAAACCCATTGAATCAGATAACTCAGTTCGGTTATAATAAAAATGGACAAAATACCAAAACTATATTTCCTAAGGGTGATACAATTACAAGCACCTATAATGCATTAAACCGTCTGAATGGTATATCCTACAACGGAGTACAGAAGTGGGGCTATGAATATGATGCCAATGGAAATGTAACTAAAATAAACAATATTGCAGCAGGAAGTTCTACAACAAACACTTATGATAAAAATGACCGTATAACTCAGGTAACAGAAGGTGCTAATAACAGATTTGATTATGGTTATGATGATAACAGCAGTTTAACGTCATTAACATTAACAGCAGGGACAGCTTCAAATGTATTTGGTTATAGCTATGACAGTTTAAATCAAATGACATCATTATCAAGAAACAGCCAGAATCTTGCGAAGTTTGTATATGATGAAAGAGGAAACATAACATCAGAAAGATTTAGCAATGGAACCTACACATCATATGAATATGACGGCAATAATCGTTTGACTGCAATAAAAAACTATAATGCAGCAGGATCAGTTTTAAATTCATATTCCTACACATATGATGCCAACGGTAATCGCATCAGTGTTATTACACCAAGCGGTACAATAAATTATCAGTATGATGAACTTAACCGTTTGACCCAGGAGACACTACTGGATGGCACTATAATCTCATATGAATATGATGCAGTTGGAAACAGAACAAAAAAGACAGCCGGTTCAACAGTAACAAACTACACCTATGACAATGGGAATCAGTTAACCAACGTTAACGGTCAAGCATACACTTATGATGCTAATGGCAACTTGACAAGCAACGGTTCTAAGACCTTTGTTTATAACGAAGTAAATCAACTTACTCAGGTTAAAGATTCTTTAGGAAATGTTATTGCATCATACGCCTATGATGATCAAGGAAGAAGAATAAGCTTAACCGCTTGGGGTGAAACTTCTAAATTTCATTACAGCGGTGATAAGGTAATTTATACAACCAATGGAAGCAATAATATTATAGCTGAATTTAGCTATGATTCATATGGAAATCCTGCTACCATGACTTATAATGGTGCAACTTATTACTACCATATAGACGGTCACGGCAATGTAACAGCAATGACTGATGCAAGTGGTAATACAGTTGCTCAGTATAGTTATGATGCATGGGGTAAAATCCTATCTCAAAGCGGAAGCATGGCGGCCATAAATCCGTTCAGATATGCAGGATATAGATATGATGAAGCTACAGGGCTATATTATCTCATGGCGAGATATTATGACCCGGGTGTAGGTAGGTTTATATCAAGAGATACGTTCCATGGGTTTGAGGATGAGCCTCTAAGCTTGAATCAGTATGCTTATTGTAATAATAACCCTGTAATGTATGTTGATCCAAGTGGACACATTCCCAATGGATGGTGGAATTCAACAATAAATATTGGAAGAGTAATCGATGCAGCAATAATTGTCTTCGCTGCTGGTCAAACTATCTATGGTAAATATGCAGCTAAAGCATTTCTAAAGAAAAATAAGGCTAAGGTGATTTCTGCTACAAGGGGTAAACTTATGAGGTTTTTTCCTAGTGTAAAATCAACAGTAGTTACTGCAGCCGTGAATGCAGCACTTACACTTGTTGGATCAAGTGTAGGACAATTAGTTGCAAATGGTTTTGATTATATAGATTCTTGGTGGGGATATCCAAGAAGTAATGGTTATATATTTGGCTAAAAGGTGGTTAAGGTAAAATGAATAATTTAGAAAGAAATAACAGTGAGTTAAAAGAAATTGAAAGATTAGTAAAGCCTAATACTTTAAATCTTATTTTATCAACTTTAGTATTTTCAAGTCCTTATGGTCATCTAATTTTTAAAATAATATCAAAGGATTATTCTGATTTAATGTTAAACACCTTGCTTATATTTCCAACATTGATATTACTGTTTTATTATTGGAACAAATTTTTCTATAGCTATAAAACTTATAAGGAAGTATCTAAAGAAATATTCGCTGAACTTAATAAAGATAAATATTAACTTGTTTAATGAACAAAGAAGGGAATGACTAGGGGATGGCAGACTGCGCAAAAATGCAAGATAAAATCTTAATATAAATACAACAAGACCATTGAAGATTCAATGGTCTTGTTGCATAAATAAATAAAAAACAGAGGTGATTCAATGCAAAGATATGCTGAAGGAAAAAGTTGAGACCAAATTCAAATATTAAGTTATGAAGAAATGATTAGTAAAGATAAACCTGTCAGAGTAATCGATGCATTTGTTGATAGCCTTGTGTTAATAAATATTTACAGCATTAAAAGGTAAAAATTTTTCGCAATAAAACATATAAAAAGCCATTCAAATCTGCAAGAAAGTACAAAATATGATAAAATATATTAAAGAACTTTATCGCAGGGAGAATGAAAATGACAAGGGCGGAAATAAGAGAAGTCAAAAGAAGAATACAAAATGAAATTAAAGAATTTTTAAAAATCCAAGCACATTACTTTCCAAATTTAATACGAGATATAAAAAGTATTATGGATGGAAGAAACCAAAGCTATATAACCTATGAAATAGAAGTAATAATATACATGATGATATTAAAAAATATATGTTCAATTGAATCAATGCAAGAAATGAACGATGCATTTAATGAAGACGGATGTGTGAAAAATTTATATAAAATTTTAGGATTAGAAGAGAAAGACTATCTTCCCCATTATGTGACTGTAAATGAGTGCCTGAGCAAGCTTGATAACGCAGAACTTGAGAAGATACGTAAAAACATGATATACAATTTAATTAGGAAAAAGAGCTTTGACGGCTCTAAGTTTTTAGGAAAGTATTGGCTTGTAATAGTAGATGCAACTCAACTATTCAGCTTTAGAGAAAGGCATTGTGAGCATTGTTTGACAAAGACGTTCAATAAAGGAACAGAGCAAGAAAGCACAATATATTATCATCAAGTATTAGAAGCGAAAATAGTTTTAGCCGACGAAATGGTGGTTAGTATAGCAACAGAATTCATAGAAAATGAAACAGAAAACATGACAAAACAAGATTGTGAGATAAATTCATTTAAAAGATTGTCAAAATCTCTTAAAGATATGTTTCCAAGATTACCAATATGCATATTAGGAGATAGCCTTTATGCCTGTGGACCTGTATTTGATATATGTAAGGATAATAAGTGGGAATTTTTAATACGTTATAAAGATGGAAGTATACCAACATTGGCAGAAGAATATCAGGAAATTAACAAAATAGGTGAAAACGAAGAAGAAATAATAGAAATTGAACAGATATACAAAAGGAAACCCAAAGAAAAAATAACACATAAGATGAAATGGGTTAATGCACTTGATTACCAAGGTCATAAAGTTGCAGTCATGGAGTTAGAAATTGAAAAGAATCAGAAGAAGTGGAAAGAGTTTCAATGGATAACGAGTATGGAAGTTAAAAACAGGACAGCAGAAGAATTTGCAGAAACAGGCAGAAAGCGTTGGTTGATAGAGAATGAAGGATTTAACATACAAAAAAACTACCGCTATATTATTACACATGCTAACAGTCTAGACTATAATGCAATGAAAAATCATTATTTAATCACTCAATTAGCGGATGTATTGTTGCAGTTATATGAAAATGGTGTAAAAGGAATAAAGGTAATAAAAAGAACTATTGAGAAGATTTCAGAAGGACTATTAGAAAGCCTGCAAAAGCAACAATTAAATGAAGAAGACTTTCAATTTGAGAAATTTCAAGTAAGGAAAGAATAAAATAAAAATTAATTTATAAGGAAGTGATAACAGAAGATTTAAGAAGAAATTTAAAATTATCCACAACATAGTTAACAAGGGGTAAATATAACTATCAGATGTGGATAACTTAAAAATTTTCAGACACTTCTGTTGATAATTTCAAAAACTGAAATTTCAGATTAAGAATTAAAACAATTTGCATGGAAGGAATTAATTTACCTTTCGGAGCTGAAATATTTAAATTAGCCTTGATAGTTTTATTTATTTCGGTTATAATAATATTAAATATTAAATTAGCCGGGGGATTTGATGAAATATATTAATCGAAACGTAGAAAGCACTATTATAAAAGCTGCTGAAATGTTTCCTGCTGTTTTTTTAACAGGAGCAAGGCAGGTTGGAAAAACAACAGTGTTGAAACATATCACGAAAGATATTTCGTATGTGACATTGGATGATCCTATTATGCTTCAAAACGCAAATGAAGAAGCAGGTAGCTTCTTCAAAACAGCACCTCCGCCTGTAATGGTTGATGAAATACAGTATGCACCGAAATTATTCAGCTATATTAAAATGATTGCTGATGAAAGCGGAAAGAAGGGTCAATTCTATCTTACCGGCTCACAGCAATTCAAAATGATGAAAAATGACAGTGAAAGTCTTGCAGGCAGAGTAGGCATAATCAATTTATTAGGGTTGTCTCTCCGTGAAATTAAAGGTGACAATTTTAATGAAGCTTTTATACCTACTGAAGATTATATGGATAGAAGAAGGTTTTCAGCCGAGAAACCAGATTATAAGGAAATTTGGGAGATTATATACAAGGGTTCAATGCCGGCTATGTATGCCGATGAGCTTGACTGGCAGATGTTTTATGGCTCCTATGTAAAAACATATATAGAGCGTGATGTAAGAGAGCTTACAAAGGTGGGAGATGAACTGAAATTTATCAAGTTTATGACATCAATGGCAAGCAGAACCTCACAGATGCTTAATATGACAGCTGTTGCAAATGAGGTGGGTATAAGTGTACCCACCGCTGACAGATGGCTTTCTGTACTGATTTCATCTAATATAGTGTATTTGTTAAAGCCATATTATAACAACATTATGAAAAGGGTAGTAAAAACACCCAAATTATATTTTTTAGATACAGGTCTTGCGGCTTATCTTACCAAATGGAATTCTCCTGATGTAATAGAAGCTGGGGCTATGTCCGGAGCATTTTTTGAAAGCTTTGTAATATCCGAAATACTTAAAAGTTATTATAATGCAGGAATTCTGGAGCCGTCAATTTATTATTACAGAGATAAGGATGCTAAAGAAATTGATGTCTTGATAGAAGAAAACGGAACCTTATATCCCGTTGAAATTAAAAAGACTGCTAATCCGGGCAAAGAGCATATTAAGAACTTTTCTGTGCTTGAGAAAATCAAAAATATAAATATAGGAACCGGATGTATTGTGTGTATGTATGATAAAAGTGTTCATATAAATGAAAAAAATTTAAGCATTCCTGTGACGTGGCTGTAATGCTATGCAATACTTTATATGTTGCTAATAACATTTAGTACAGTCATCAATGTTCGCTTTAAAACATTGGTGACTGTACTAAATTATTTTCTATTTAATGTTGACAAAATTAGTAGGGTATATTATAATTAGTATACCCTACTAAAACAGTAGGAATTATGAGAGGAGAACAGACATGATTTTATCAACGAAGGGCAGATATGGATTAAAAGCAGTATTTGAACTTGCACTGAATTACGGTTCAGGACCTGTTTCTCTGAAAAGAATTTCTGAAAAGTATGATATATCGGAAAGCTACTTAGAACAACTTTTTGCTAAACTTAAAAAAAGTGGTTATATTGATACAGTAAGGGGTCCCCAAGGGGGCTATTTTCTAGCTAAAAAGCCTGAAGAAATTACTGTTGGAATGATACTAAGAACCTTAGAGGGAGATATAACCACATCAGAATGCATCAATAAAGAGGTATGTTCCAGAGAATCTATTTGCGCAACAAGAGTAATCTTTGAAAAAATAGAAAAGAGCATCAATAATGTTATAGATAGCATAACTTTAGCTGATATGCATGAACAGCAAAAACAAATATTAACGGAGGAAAAAACAAATGAGCAAGAAACTATATCTTGACAATGCCGCAACAACAAGAGTCAGAAAAGAAGTAATAGATGAAATGCGTAAGTATTTTGATGAAATGTATGGAAACCCTTCATCTCAATTATATGAGCTTGGAAGAAAATCAAAAGAGGCCATAGAAAAGGCAAGAAAAACAGTTGCTGATTTTATCAATGCAGATGAAAAGGAAATTTATTTTACTGCAGGCGGTTCAGAATCTGATAACTGGGCTTTAAAAGGAACAGCTTTTGCAAATTTAAATAAAGGGAAAAATCACATAATTACTACTAAAATAGAGCATCATGCAATATTACACACATGTGAGTACTTAGAAAAATTCGGGATTCAGACAACATATTTAAATGTTGATAAATATGGAATGATTGATTTAGATGAACTTAAGGAAGCAATAAGACCTGAAACAATGATTATATCCGTAATGTTTGCTAACAATGAAATAGGAACAATTCAACCAATAGAGCAAATAGGCGAAATTGCAAAGGAACATGGAATTACATTCCATGTTGATGCCGTTCAAGCATTAGGAGCTGTTAAAATAGACGTTAAAAAACAACATATTGATTTATTGTCAATGTCAGCTCACAAATTAGGCGGTCCAAAGGGCATTGGTGGCATGTTTATAAGAAAAGGCGTTAAAATAGACAACTTCGTACATGGCGGTGGTCAGGAAAGAGGCAAGAGAGCAGGCACTGAGGGTGTTCAAAACATCGTGGGCTTCGGCAAGGCTGTAGAGCTTGCTTCCAGAGATTTTGACCATCATGTTACAAGACTTACTGAGTTGAGGAACAAATTAATAGAAGGAATTAAAAATAATATTCCAGATGTAGTTTTAAACGGACATCCAACTATGAGACTTCCTAATAATGTGAATTTTTCATATAAATATGTAGAAGGTGAATCAATACTGTTGTTATTAGATATGGAGGGAATATCAGCATCAAGCGGTTCTGCATGTACATCCGGCTCACTTGATCCATCTCATGTACTTTTGGCAACAGGACTTGACCATGGAACTGCTCATGGTTCAATTCGTTTCACATTAAGCGAGGAAATAACGGAAGAAGATATTGATTTTACAGTTGAAACAATGAAAAATATAATTGCTAGATTAAGAGCTATGTCACCTATTAAAAATGATCAGGATTTATATAACAAATAATTAACATAATCGGAGGAAAATAAATGTATACAGAAACAGTAATGGATCACTTCAGAAATCCAAGAAATGTGGGTCAAATAGATAATGCTGATGGAGTTGGTCAAGTTGGAAACCCTAAATGCGGCGACATTATGAAAATATACTTAAAAATAAATGATGATGAAATCATTGAAGATGTGAAATTTGAAACCTTTGGCTGCGGTTCAGCAATTGCTTCATCAAGCATGGCAACAGAACTCATAAAGGGAAAAAGCATCAATGATGCGGTTGAATTTACAAACAAGGCTGTAATTGAAGCATTAGGCGGACTTCCACCAGTAAAGGTTCACTGCTCAGTATTAGCAGAGCAGGCAGTCAAATCAGCGCTTTATGATTATGCACAAAAAACAGGTAAGGTAATAAAAGGCTTAGAAAATTATAAGCCAGAGGATGAAGAAGAAATCCACTGTCATTAATATTAATAAATATTAAACTCGGAGGGACGGACTTTTGAAAATTAAAGGTCCGTCCCTAGATTTACCTAGATTTATTCTATTTTTTTCTTAAAAAGTTAAAATAAATTATTTATTATAGAATATTATCCAAAATGTGAATATTGTTGAAATATAGTTGACAATTTGGGAAAGTATACATTATAATTTCATAATAAGATACATAAGAACGCATACTATGAAACGGAGGAAAATTTAATATATGGATACATTAGATAGATTTTCGATAAATAACATAAGAAGAGAATATTTGAACTTTTTTAAGAGCAAGGGACATTTAACAAAAAATAGTTTTTCATTAATTCCTAAAAATGATAAGAGTCTTTTATTAATTGGAGCTGGAATGGCACCTTTAAAAAAGTATTTTACCGGTGCTGAAGCGCCACCATGTAATAGAATGGCTACAGTTCAAAAATGTGTAAGAACAGGTGACATTGACAATGTAGGTTTAACTGCAAGACATCTTACATTTTTTGAAATGCTTGGAAACTTCTCATTTGGAGATTATTTCAAGAAAGAAGCAATAGAGTGGGCTTGGGAACTTTTAACCGATGTATTGAAAATTGACAAGGATAGACTTTGGGTGACAGTCTACCTAGATGATGATGAAGCTGCTGATATATGGCATAATGTAGTTGGCATACCAAAAGAAAGAATTGTTAGACTTGGAAAGGAAGATAACTTCTGGGAATTGGAAGTAGGTCCAAGTGGTCCTTGTTCAGAAATATATTATGACACAGGAGCTGACAGAGGTTGCGGTTCACCTGATTGTAAACCAGGATGTGATTGCAGCAGATTCTTAGAAATCTGGAATTTAGTTTTCACTCAATTCGATAAAGATGAACAAGGAGTTTATCACCCGCTGCCAAATCCAAACATAGATACAGGAATGGGACTTGAAAGAGTTTCTTGTGTACTGCAGGATAAACCTACAGTATTTGATGTGGAACCATTATTATCAGTTGTTAAAAAGGTTTCTGAAATAGCAAATGTTCCTTATGGTGCTGATAATAAAAAAGATGTTTCCATGAAAATAATCTGTGACCACTCAAGAGCAGCTACATTTTTGATTGGTGATGGTGTTATACCTTCTAATGAAGGCAGAGGATACGTTTTAAGAAGATTAATAAGAAGAGCAATAAGACAGGGAAAATCTCTTGGTATACATAATGAATTTTTAGCAAAGACTGTAAAGGTAGTAATAGATGAGTGGAAGGAAGCATATCCTGAGCTAGGAGAAAAGGAAAGCTACATATTAAAGGTTATAAAGCTGGAAGAAGAAAGATTTAAAATAACAATCGACCAGGGATTAGAGCTTTTAATGAAGGAAATTGATGTATTAAAAGAAGAAAAGAAAGATGTATTGGATGGAAATGTAGCATTTAAGCTTTATGATACATATGGTTTTCCATATGAACTAACTGAAGAAATCTTAGCTGAAAATGAAATTAAATTTGATAAACAAGCTTTCAAACAAATAATGGATGAACATAGGCAAATGGCAAGAGAAGCAAGAGCTAAAACAGGGAGCTCAGGCTGGAAGGATGAAAATATCAATTTAGATGTTCCTAAGACAGAATTTTTAGGATATTCCACATTGGCAGATACTTGTGAAGTATTAGCAATAGTTGTTGATGGAGAACAGGTAAACACTATTTCAGAAGGTCAGTCAGGTATAATAGTTCTTGATAAAACTCCTTTTTATGGAGAAAGCGGCGGTCAAACAGGAGATACAGGAAAAATAATTACAGATGAATCAGAAGCTTTGGTTACTGATACTAAGAAGTTTAACAAGATTATTCATCTTCATGAAGCAAATATTGTTAAAGGAAGTTTATCTGTAGGGGATAAGGTTGAAGCTCAAGTTTTTGCTGATCAAAGAAAAAATACAGCAAAGAACCACACATGCACACACTTGCTGCATAAGGTGTTGAGGGAAATGCTTGGAGACCATGTAAATCAAGCAGGTTCATACGTTTCACAGGATAGGCTTAGATTTGACTACACTCATTTTGAAGCAGTTGACCAGGAAACATTAAAGGAAATTGAAAGAAGAGTTAATGAGGCAATTCTTACGGATTATACTGTAACTACAGAAATATTAAACATAGATGAAGCTAAAAAATCAGGAGCAATGGCTCTCTTTGATGAAAAATATGATGAAAATGTAAGAGTCGTAAGTGTTGGGGATTTCAGCAAGGAGCTTTGCGGTGGTACTCATATTGATGAAACAGCAAAAATAGGTATGTTTAAAATTATTTCTGAAGGAAGTATTGCATCAGGAGTAAGAAGAATAGAAGCTATTACCGGAAGAGCAGCCTTAAATTATTTGGAAGAGCTTTCAAATATAACTGGTGAATTGTCTATGTCTTTGAAAACTTCGGCGGAAGAGCTTTTAGGAAAAGTAAATACTTTAAAGAAAGAAATTAAAGAAAAAGATAAAGAAATTCAAAAGTTAAATAATGAAATATTAAAACAAAATATTGGTAATATACTTAATCATTTTGAAGAAATAAATGGTATTAAATTATTTGCCATTAGTTTAAAAGGTAAGGATGCTAATTCATTAAGAGAAATTGCCGATAAAATAAAGGATAAAAATGAAAGCTGTGCAGTGCTCTTGGCATCTGATTTAGGTGATAAGGTATTGTTTGTATCTGCTGTTACTAAGGATTTAGTTCAAAAAGGAATACATGCAGGTAATATAGTTAAGGAAGCTGCTGTAATAACCGGAGGCGGTGGAGGTGGAAGACCAGACTTTGCTCAAGCTGGAGGGAAAAATCCTGAAAAAATTGATGAAGCAATTGAAACTGTAAAGAATATGATTAAGAAACAATAAGAAATGGAGTTGAACAGTATTGAACAATTTAACCTTTGTTCAATACTGTCAGCTTTAGTTTTCCAATAGTATAAATATGTTGATTTTTTAAACTCAATGTAGTACAATGTTATTTGTAAGAGGTGGTTTATATGGATAGTAATGTAAATAATACTGCAAAGTTTGATTACAAATTGGATTCACTAAATGAAGCTAGGGAAATTTTATCTCAAGTTTATGAGTCACTGAAAGAAAAAGGATACAATCCTAACAACCAGCTCATTGGATATATATTATCCGGAGATCCTACTTATATTACAAATCATAACAATGCAAGAAGTTTAATCAGAAAAATTGAAAGAGACGAACTGTTAGAAGAATTATTAAATGTTTATTTAGATGTAATTGACCTTTAGTAAAAGGAGGCAGTATATGAGTATATACTGCTCTATTTTATATGCTACGAAGAATGGTAAAAAATGATATATACAAATTTATTTGAAAAACAAAATGTATCGAGACTGTGTTATGGAACATTGTCACTGAGTGACTTACAGAATTCAGACAATGCTGAAAACAAAGTAAAATTACTGAATTACGCTTATGAAAAGGGAATAAACTTTTTTGATACAGCCGAGCTTTATGACAACTATAATATATTAAAAGAATTCATAAAAGACAAAGACAGGGATAAACTAACAATAGCTACTAAAAGCTATGCATATGACAGGAAGACTGCAGAATATAGTGTCAATAAGGCTTTAAGAGAATTAAACACAGATTATTTGGATGTTTTTATGCTCCATGAGCAAGAAAATGGAAACAACTTTTTAGGACATTGTGAAGCTGTTGAGCGCTTTATGGAATATAAAGCTAAAGGAGTAATAAGACACTTTGGCATATCAACACATAAAGTGGCAGCAGTGAGAGACTCGATTAAATTTAAGGAAATTGAATTTGTTTTTCCTCTTTTTAACATGAAAGGTATAGGGATACAAGACGGTACCATTGAGGATATGATTACAGCCGTTAAAAAGGCAAAGGAAAACAATAAATTTATTATGGCAATGAAAATATATGGAGGAGGACACCTGATAAATCAAGCAAAGGAAGCATTTGAATTTGTCTTGAATATTGGAGAGGTTGACTCTATAGCTGTAGGTATGAGCTCAATTGAAGAAATTGATGCAAATATCTGTTACTTGGAAAGCAATGAGTTAAATATTAATATAAAAAATAAAATCAGAAATCAAAAGCGAACTCTCGTAGTTGAAGAGTGGTGCATTGGTTGCGGAAAATGCGCAAGAAAATGCAAGCAAAACGCACTGTCTATTATTGATGGCAAGTGTGTTGTGGATATGAACAAATGCGTTTTATGCAGTTATTGTGCAGGTGAATGTACAGATTTTTATATCAAAATTGTGTGAGGTATCTATGGAAAGATTGATGGGCCTTGATGTGGGAGATAAAACAATTGGAGTTGCTGTAAGTGATTTGTTGATGATTACAGCACAAGGAGTGACTACAATTAAAAGAACGAATATTAAAAATGATATCAATGAACTTAAAAAAATAATTGACGAATATCAGGTTACAAAAATAGTTTCTGGACTTCCTAAAATGCTTGATGGAACTATAGGCATACAGGGTGAGAAGGTTCTTAGCTTTATAGAAAAACTGAAAAGTCATATTGATTTGCCCATTGAGTTCGAGGATGAGAGATTTACCACATCAATGTCAGAAAGAATGTTGATAGATGCCGATGTTAAAAGAAAAAAAAGAAAAGAAGTAATAGACAAATTAGCCGCGGTTCATATTCTGTCAGGTTATATGCAGCGAAAGAAATAAAAGGAGCGTAATATGGAAGATAACATTATTGAATTGATTAATGAAGATGGAAAAACCGAAAGACTTGTTGTAGAAGCAACTTTTCATATTGACGATACTTTATATGCAGTTCTTCACCAAATTAATTCTGACGAGGGTATGATATATTATGTGGAAGAATCTGAAGACGGCAATGGAATATTAGTCAAGGTTGAAGACGAAGAAGAAATTAAGGAAGTAATGGAAGTCTATGAAGGAATAGCTGACGATTTAATATAATTAAATCAAAATTTCAGGGGTGAAAAAATGTACGAATCAGATTACTTAATAAAAGCACTTGGTGAAAAAGGATATAAGACTACGACTCAAAGAAGTCTAGTATATGATATACTCACCGAAAACAAGGATCAGCATTTAAGTACTGAGGAAGTTTACGAGCTTATAAGAGATAAGAACCCTAAAATGGGAATAGCTACAATTTATAGAACTCTTCAACTGTTTGAAGAAATAGGGCTGGTTTATAAGCATAACTTTGATGACGGCTGCTCAAGATATGAAATATTGTCTCCAAACAGCACCGAAATTCATCAACATCATCATTTGTTGTGCAAAAAATGCGGCAAGATTATTGAGGTCAAGGAAGACTTAATGAACTCATTGGAAGAAATAGTAGAAAAACAATACAATTTTGAAATATTAAATCATGTAGTCAAGTTCACCGGAATCTGCAGTCAGTGCAGAAATAAGGAGAATGAAGATGGCAACAGAAAAGAAACATAAATTAAAAGTAATACCCTTAGGAGGACTGGGGGAAATCGGAAAGAACATGACAGTCATTGAATATGGCACAAACATAATGGTAGTTGACTGCGGAATGTCTTTCCCGGAAGATGAAATGCTGGGTATTGATATAGTAATACCTGATATATCATATTTAATAAAAAATCAAGACAAAATAAAAGGCATATGTCTTACACACGGTCATGAGGATCATATTGGTTCACTTCCTTATGTGCTAAAAAAAATTAAAGTTCCTATTTACGGAACCAGACTTACATTAGGTTTAGTTGAAAATAAACTTTTAGAGCATAAAATTGAGGATGCAGAGCTTAATGTTGTTGAAGCTGGTTCAACTATTAATTTAGGTTGCTTTAAGGTGACGTTTATAAGAAACAACCACTCTATTCCAGATGCAGTGAGCTTTGCTATAGATACACCTCTGGGAATGGTTGTTCATACTGGTGACTTTAAAATTGATTATACACCTATTAACGAAGAGGTTATGGATTTAGGGAAGTTTGCTGAGCTTGGAAGAAAAGGTGTTCTTCTAGCTATGTCTGACAGTACCAATGTTGAAAGAGCAGGATTCACTGAATCGGAAAAAACTATTGGACACAAGTTCATGGAGATTTTTAAAAACTGTGAATCAAGAATCATTGTTGCTTCATTTGCTTCAAATATTCACAGATTGCAGCAGGTTATTAATGCTGCTGTCTCAAACGACCGCAAGGTTGCTGTTTCAGGAAAAAGCATGGTAAATGCAGTAAAGGTTGCTCATGATCTTGGGTACCTGCATTATCCTGAGGGAGCAGTAATACATGTCAATGAATTGAAGAGCTTAAAAGATAATGAAGTTGTAATTATGACAACCGGCAGTCAGGGCGAACCAATGTCAGCACTTACACGTATGGCAAATAACGACCATAAAAAGATACAAATAAAAGCCGGAGATTTAGTGATTATATCAGCAACACCAATACCGGGAAATGAAAAAACAGTATCTAGAGTAATAAACATGCTTTATGAAAAAGGAGCTAATGTTCTTTATGATGCCATGACTCAGGTTCACGTATCAGGTCATGCTAGAAAAGAAGAATTAAAGCTTATGCTTACATTGTTAAGGCCAAAGTTTTTCATGCCTGTTCACGGCGAATACAGACATTTGATGCAGCATTCAAAGCTTGCTCATGAGCTTGGTGTACCTGAAGAAAATACTGTTATCGCAAAAAACGGTGATGTTATTGAAGTCACATCTAAATCAATTGAAAAAAACGGCACGGTTACATCTGGCAATATTCTTGTTGATGGGCTTGGTGTCGGCGATGTGGGCAACATAGTTTTAAGAGACAGAAAGTTGTTGGCAGAAAATGGATTGATAATTGTTGTTCTTGCAACAGAAAAAGGAACAGGAAAAGTTCTTTCAGGACCTGAGATAGTATCAAGAGGATTCATTTATGTGAGAGAAAACATAGATTTAATTGAAGAATCCAAGGTAGTTATTAGGAAGGCTCTTGCAAAATGCGAAGATACAAACGTAAGAGAATGGAACAACATAAAAATGATGATAAAGGATGCACTAAGCAGCTTTATTTATGAAAAGATCAGAAGAAATCCAATGATATTGCCTATAATAGTTGAGGTGAGACCAGAAGATTTATCGAGTATGAGTGATTTTGAATTTTAATTTTAAAAAAGGACGAAAGTCCTTTTTAGTTTTTTTAAGCAAGAAGCAGCTGGTGAAATTCACCAACTGCTTATGCGCTTATTACTTCAAATTATTTTTTAATCATGTGAAAGTTAACACCTAATATAGGTCTAAATTGAGATGGTTTATTATTTACAATTTTTTTCTCTACCATCTTTTCATTCTCTTTTTTGGAAAGAATGTTTAAATCCGGTTCAATACGACCATTTATATTGGTAAATTGAAATTGGCCGTCTCTCTTCATTTTAACTTCACTTAATTTATCAGTAATCTTATTCTCAGGAGTGTTACTCATGTTCGATTTTAACCCTCTTCAAGTCCAATAGAACCAACCCTCTCTTGTAAGTAATAAGCATTATTATTATGGCTTTTACATCGGATATTATTCGTAGTTTTTTGAAAATTTTTATATAGGTTTAAAAAAGAATTTTTTATTGTAATTATTATGTATAAGTTGTATAATTTAAAGGATTTTTATAAACTATCTAGCTATCTAACTATCTAACTATCTAACTATCGGAGGATTTTATGAAAAAACTAATTGCTGTCCTTGTTGTATCTGCATTAGCTTTTACCGTCTATGTTTTCGCAAATAATTATATCAATGAAAATTTAGAGGCAGTGGACAGAAACGATGATACTAAAATTGTAGTAGAAATACCTTCAGGAAGCACAACTAATGATATTGCAGAAATATTGTTTGATAATAACTTAATTAAAAATACTCTTGCTTTTAAATACTACGCTGAAAAAACAGAGAGTGACTCAAGACTCAAGGCAGGAAGCTTTGTTTTGTCAAAAAACATGGATGCTGATGAATTGCTTCAAGCCTTAATAAAGGGTGGAGATTCAGGAAATACGGCTAATATAACTGTTATTGAGGGTCTTATCTTGGAGGATGCTGCAAAATCAATTTCAGAACAGCTTGGTTTAAGCTACGACATATTACTTGCAGAAATGAATGATGCTCAAAAATTTAAGGATGACTTTGAATTTTTAAAGGATAATCCTGAAATAGAAACATTGCAGGGTTATTTAATGCCTGATACCTACAATGTATATATTAATTCATCAGAAGAGGATATAATAAAAATTCTTCTCTCACAATTTGATGAATTTTATGTAAATGAAATTAAAGGTAAAATGGAAAACTCTAAATTGAGCTTTTCAGAAGTTATAAACTTGGCAAGCATTGTTGAAAAGGAAGCTCTTCTTGATGAGGAAAGAGATGAGGTTGCAGCTGTGTTTTTAAATCGTCTTGACATAAACATGAAGCTACAGTCCTGCGCAACCGTAAATTATGCTCATGGTGAATGGAAGGAACGATTAACATATGAAGATATAGCAATTGATTCTCCATACAACACATATGTTGTTGAGGGACTGCCTCCAACACCAATCAATTCCCCGGGCAGAGTATCTATAATTGCGGTATTGGAGCCTGCTCAAGTTGATTATTTGTATTTTGTTGCTAAGGGAGACGGCTCTCATTATTTTTCGAAAAATTATGACGAGCACATAGACGCAGCAAATGAGTATTTAGATTAAAATTCCCTAAAGCAGGTAAAATTATGGATAATATAAACAGAGAATATATTGATATTTATATAAACAGTCTTATTAATGATGAAAATGAAAAGCTTGAAAATTTTAGAATGGAATGTGAAAAAAGAGAGCTTCCAATTATTCACAAGGAAGTAGGGCAGTATATAAAACTTGTAATAAATCAATTAAATGCAAAAAGTATTATAGAGGTAGGTACCAATGTTGGTTATTCTTCCATATTTATGAGCCACGCCATGAACAATCAGGGCAAGGTTGTAACCATGGAAAGAAGCGAAAAGTTCTACCAAGAAGCATTAAATAACATAAAATGCTTTAATTTAGGAAACAACATAGAGGTTCATTTTGGTGATGCAACAGAAATTCTTGATGAAATTAAAGGAAACTTTGATATTGCATTTATTGATGCAGCAAAAAGCTACTATAAGACATTCTTCGATAAATGCGCATCAAAAATGAAAGCAGGAGGCATTATCCTTTCTGACAACGTCCTTTACCAGGGAATGATTGCAACAGATAAGTTGGTTGTCAGAAGAAAGAAAACATTAGTAAGAAATCTTAGAAATTATTTGGAATATATATCAAATGATGAAAGATACATCACATCTGTTCTTCCATTGGGAGATGGATTGGCAGTTACATTAATCAAATAAAAAGGAGAAATTATGTTACCAAAGTTATTAGCACCTGCAGGAAGTCTGGATAAATTGATAATGGCAGTTGAATATGGAGCAGATGAGGTTTATTTTGCCGGAAAATCAATGGGCATGAGAGCAGGAGGCAAAAATTTTACAAATAAGGATTTAGAACAAGGCATTGATTATTGCCACAAGCATGGAAGAAAGTCAAACATTACTGTCAATATAGTGCCTCACAATGATGATTTGAAGGGCATTGAGGAATATTTAAAATACCTTCAGAAAATTGGAGCGGATGCATTGATTGTTGCTGATCCGGGAGTTATTGAAATAGTTAAACAGACTATTCCTGACATGAGGATTCATTTATCCACTCAGGCAAACACAACAAATTATCATACAGCCAATTTCTGGTATAAACAGGGAGTTAACCGAATAGTGCTTGCCCGTGAGCTTTCTTTTAAGGAAATAGAAGAAATAGTTAAAAACTCACCAAAGGATTTGGAATTTGAAACATTTGTGCATGGTGCAATGTGCATATCTTATTCAGGCAGATGCTTATTATCCAGTTTTATGACAGGAAGATTCTCAAACAAGGGCGATTGCGCCCAAGCATGCAGATGGAAATACAATTTAGTTGAAGAAAAAAGACCGGGCGAATATTATCCAATAGAAGAAAATGAAGAAGGAACATTCATCATGAATTCAAAGGATATGTGCATGATTGAACATATGCAGAAGTTTAAGGATTTAGGAATCAAGGCTTTGAAAATTGAAGGAAGAAACAAAAGCGAATACTATACTGCCATAGCAGTTCGTTCATACAGAAATGCTCTTGATGAGTTAGAAAAGCCTGAAAGCGATAGAAACACCCAGTACTGGAAGGAAGAAGTAGAAAAATCATCTCACAGAGACTTTTCATATGGATTTTTCTTTGGAAATCCATACAAGGACGGACAGCTTTATACATCAAGCAGCTATATCAGGACATACGATGTTGTAGGCATAATTAGATCCTACGACAAAGAAACAAAATTGGCTGTAGTTGAACAAAGAAACAAATTTTCTGAAGGTGATGTACTGGAATGTTTTGGACCGAAAGGAACACACTTTGAGGTTTTAGCAAAAAACATGCAGGATGAAAAAGGAAATAAGATAGATTCAGCACCTCATGCTCAGATGATTGTAAAAATGGAAATAGAGCAGGAAGTACAACCATATTTTATTTTGAGAAAAAAGGTAGAAGAATAAAAAAGCAGACAGGGGCAGACAGGGGGACGGACAGACAGGGGGACGTTTCATCTGTCTTTGCCTTTTAAAGACAGATGAAACGTCCCCCTGTCTGGGTTATGTATTAATTGCCAACATTTGATACAAGTGCATCATATAACTTCTTTAATGCCTTTTTTTCGATTCTTGATACATAGGAGCGTGAAATGCCTAAAAGCTTTGCTATTT